>DATKBW010000001.1:0-36739 GCA_035513575.1 Longimicrobiales bacterium
TCCGCGGAGCGCGCCGGCGGCCGCTGCGCCGCGGCCCCGCGCTCCCGAGCCCCGTCCCTCGCGGCCCCGGGGCTGGGAGCCCCGTGCGCCGACGCCGCGGGCGTACGAGCCGCAGCCTCCCGACCGCGGTGCCCCCGGGGCGGCCGAGTCCGGGGCGGTGGGCGGCGCCGGGCGCGCCGGGGCGGCGGAGGAGCAGTGGCTGGCGGCGGCCGACCCGCTGGCGGATGCGCCGGCGCACACGAAGTCGCTGATCGCGCTGACGGACATGCTGGTCGGGCTCCTGGAGTACCGGGACCCGTTTTTCCGGGGGAGCAGCAGCCTGACGCGTCTGCTCGCCACGAGCGTGGCGGAGGAGATGGGTCTGAGCACGGAGCAGCGGGTCGACCTGGCGCTGGCCGCCGTGCTGCGGGACCTGGGCCGTGTGGCGCTGGGGGGCAAGCTGGTCGCTTCGAGCCGGATCCCGCCGTCGGGGGAGGCCCGGCGCCGGATCGAGCGTCACGTGGACCTCGCGCTGCATCTCATGGAGGGGATCGATCTGCCCAAGGCGGTGCGGCTCGCGGTCCGGCATCACCACGAGCGGTGGGACGGCGCGGGCTACCCCGACGCGCTGTCGGGAGAGAAGATCCCGATGCTGGCGCGCATCCTGGCGGTGGTGGACTCCTTCGCAGCGATGGTCTCGCCGCGGCCGTACCGGCTGCCCCGGAAGGTGCCGGAGGCCGCCGCCGAGCTGCAGGAGGAGGCCGGTACGCGCTACGACCCGGAGGTCGTGAACGCGCTGATCCGCGTGCTGGCCAGGCGGGAGCAGCCGCACCTCGGGTTCGTCCAGCGGCACCACATCGTGATGGTGAATCCCGATCAGCCGGGCGCGCTGATCTCCGCCGCCAAGCTCTGCTCCGCCGGCTACCTGGCCGAGGTGGCGGTCGATGCCTCCACCGCACGGGAGCGGCTGCGGCGGATCCCCGTCGCGGCGCTGATCATCTCCGCGGCGTGCGGGGCGGATGCCACGGCCGCGCTGATCCGCGAGCTGCGCGTGGACCCGCAGCTGGCCGGGATCCCCATCGTCGTGTCGGAGGCGGCGGGCGTGGCGCTCCGGGTCCGGCTCCTGGAGACCGGCGCCGACGTCTGCTTTCCGCCCGGGGTGCGGCATGCCGAGCTCCAGGGCACCATCGGGGCGCTGGTCCGCCGGACGCTGCGGCCGGCTCCGACGGGTGACGGGGGGGCGTCGAGTCCCGACGCGCCGTGGCTCGCCCTGCAGGGGGACATCCAGGATTTCCCGCTCACGTGGCTGCTCCAGGTGATGAAGTACGACTCCCGGACGGCCGCCATCGGGATCCGCGGCGCGCGGGGCGAGGGGGCGATCTATCTGCGGACGGGGGACGCCGTGCACGCGCAGATCCGGGGGGGCGCGTCGGGCGAGACGGCGCTGCGGCAGATGCTTCACTGGAAGAAGGGGCGCTTCACGGTCCAGCCGGACGCCCGCCCGAAGGAGCAGACGATCACGACCTCCATCATGCACCTGCTGCTGGCGCAGGCGGTGGACGAGGACCACGCCGCCGCGGGGATCTTCGGCGCGGTATCCGCCGCGGGGTGACGGCGGGGCGCGGGCAGATGTGAAAGCGGGGCGCCTTTCGGCGCCCCGCTCTCATAGGTGTAAGCCGCTTCTCAGCGGTTCCTGGACATCTTCGCTTTCGCCTTCCCCATGGCCGAGCTGGCCGCGCCCTTCACCTTGGCCGCACCCGTCTTGGCCTTGGCGCTCGCCGACTTCGCCGGCCTCTTCTTCGCGGCCGTCTTCTTCGCGCCGGTCTTCTTCGCGCCGGTCTTCTTCTTCGCGCCGGTCTTCTTCTTCGCGCCGGTCTTCTTCGCGGCCGTCTTCTTCGCGCCAGGCTTCTTCGCCGCGGTCTTCTTCGCCGCGGTCTTCCTGGCGGCCGGCTTCTTCGCGGTGGCCTTCGCCGTCGACTTCCTGGCAGTGGACTTCGCTGCCGCCTTCTTCGCCGGCTTCTTCGCGGTGGACTTCGACTTCGTCGTCGCAGTCTTCTTGGTGGCCATGGATCGCTCCTCCGAGTGTGAGTGCCCACCGTGGACTGGGAAAGATATTGCGGCGCCTGGCGGAATAACAAGGTAAAAAAGTGGGGCGGGTGCCGGGTCACTCGTCCGGGGGCGTCAGGTCGACCTCCATCTCGAGCTCGGGGGACCACGCGGTGACGGCGCGGCGGCGGAAACCGGCCTTCTCGTAGGAGCGCACGGCCGGGCGGTTGGAGGGCTCGACGGAGAGCCAGACGTTGCGGATCCCGTGGGCGCGGGCGACGTCGAGGAGGGCGCGGTTGAGGGCGGTGCCGATGCCGCGGTTGCGCACCGACTGGTGCAGGAAGTTCGCCAGCTCGGCGCGGCGGATGCCGAAGGGGATGATCATCCCGTGGCCGCGGACGACGCCGTCGACCTCCACCAGCAGGTGGTGTCCCTGGCCGAGCACCTGGTCCAGCCAGCGCGCGCGCAGCCGGTCGTCCCCGGGAGGCAGCCCCTGCGCCGCACGCCTCGGTGCGAAGTCGTCGTACATGGCCTCGAGGCGGGCGCGATCGGCGGGATGGCAGGGGCGGATCAGGAACGACCCGCCCAGCTTGTCCGTCGCCATCGCCGCCATGGCCGGGCTCAGAACCCGAGCCCCCAGCCGGTGATCAGCGGCAGGATCCGCTGGCGCAGCGCTCTCACCGTCAGGTCGTTCGCCCGCTCGATCTCCTCCCGCCGGGGCGATGGCGGGATGGATCCGGGCGGGTCGCGGAGCGTGGGGGGCGGCGGGGCGGCGGTCTCGGCTCGGACGTCCCGGAGCCAGCCGTCGGGGATCCGGTCCGGGGCGGGTTCGCCGCACAGCGCCGCCCACGTGAGGGTCCAGGCCCGCGGGACCACCTCGTGGATGGCGTACCCGCCGCCGCCGGTCGCCACGAGGCGCCCGCCGCAGTGTCTTTCGGCGATGGCGACCACGCGCTCCGCGAGGGTCTCGAAGAGACCGGTGCTGCAGCGGAGGTGGGTGAGGGGGTCGGCCGCGTGGGCGTCGCACCCGGTCTGCACCACCAGGATGTCCGGCCGGAACGCGTCCGCGAGGGCGGGGACCACCGCGTCGAACGCCGCGAGGAAGGAAGCGTCCTCGGTCTGGGCCTCGAGCGGGACGTTGGCGGAGTAGCCGTAGCCATCCCCTTCCCCCAGCTCGTCGACGAACCCGGAGGCGGGGAACAGATAGAGGCCGCTCTCGTGCAGCGAGACCGTGAGCACATCGGGGTCGTCGTAGAAGAGCGCCTGCACGCCGTCGCCGTGGTGGGCATCGTAGTCGACGTAGAGCACGCGCATGCCGTGGGCGCGCTGAAGCCAGCGGATGGCCACGGCCAGGTCGTTGTACACGCAGAAGCCGGAGGCGGCCGCGGCATGGGCATGGTGGAGCCCGCCCGCGAGCGTGTAGGCGCGGGTCGCCCGGCCGGACGCGACCAGCTCCGCGGCGGTCAGCGTCGCGCCCACCGCGTGGCGGGCCATCTCGTGCATCCGCGCGACCACGGGGACGTCGTCGGTCCCGAGCCCGAAGCGCGGGTCAACCCGGGTCCGGGGATGCGCGGAGACGGCGCGAACCGCGTCGACGTAGGCGGGGTCGTGGACGGTGAGGAGCTCCTCGTCGGTGGCCTCCCGGGGCTCGACGATGGGGCGGTCCGGCCCGCCCGCCAGCTCCATGGCGCGGATGAGGGCGGCGGTGAGCTCGAGGCGGCGCGGGTTCAGCGGGTGGCCGGGACGGAACCGGTACCCGGCGAGGGCATCGGTCCAGACCAGGGCCGTGACCACGGGGCCTATTCGGGACGGCTGGGGAGCGCGGGCGCTCCCGCCTCGTAGCCCAGCTGGCGCAGGTTCGTCACGAGCGACTCGGTGTCCTCGCACTCCAGGTGCAGGACGATCAGCGCGCGGTCCCCATCCGAGGCGGGCACCACCACGCCGGTGATGTTGATGCGGTGATCGATCCCGACAACGCGGACGATGCGCGCGAGCTCGCCGGGTCGGTCCGGGGCGAGGATCTCGATGCGGCTGTGGCGCTCGCGTCCCACCATGAGCTCGACGAACGCGCGCAGGAGGTCGGACTCCGTGAGGATGCCCACCAGGGCGTCGTCCTCGACCACGGGGAGGCAGCCGATGTGGTGCCGGATGAGGAGCTGGGCCGCGCTCTCCACCGGCGTATCGGGGGACGTCGTGATGGCGGGGACGGTCATCACGTCCCTGACCGCCGCGTCGGCGGGGGTGCCTTCGGTGCGGAGGGCGAGCCGCAGGTCCTTGTCGGTGACCACGCCCGCGAGCCGACCGCCGTCCAGCACGGGGAGGTGGCGGATCCCGTGGGACCGGGCGCGCGTCAGCGCGTCCTGGAGGGGCGTCGCCGGCTCCACGGTGACGACGTCCCGGGTCATGCGGCCACGAACGAGCATCGACCGACCGGGTTCGGGGAAGACAGGGGATGGGGATGTTACGGGGGCGCCGCCGGGGCGGCAAGCGAGCGGGCGCGGTCCCGGTCCGGCGTGCTTGCCGGCCCCGGAGCGCCCCTGCATCTTCTCCTTCCCGCTCCACTCCGTCGGCTCAGGAGGTCGAATGCGCTGTCGCCGCCCGATGGCCCTGCTCCTTCCGGCCGTCGTCCTGGCGGCCGGTGGGGTCCCCGCGCTCGCGCAGGAGGTGGCGCCGCCCCAGACGTTCGCCTGGCACGACGGCGCGATCCCGGCCACGACGCCCTGGGGCCAGCCGGTGGACACGGCGAGCACGCGGCAGATCCTCTCCTGGACCACGGCGCCCGAGTACACCTCTCCCCTGGTGGACCACCTGCCGCTGTCCGCGACGGTGGTCTCCCCCACCGACCACTTCGGCCACCCCGTGGGGATGCCGGGCGTGCTGCACCGGACCGAGGAGATCCACGGCTATCTCCGGGCGCTGGGCGCGAGCTCCGAGCGGGTACGCTTCACGGAGCTGGGCGAGACGGAGGAAGGGAACCGGCTGGGCCTGGTGCAGGTGGGCTCCGCGGCGAACCTGGGCCGGCTGGACGAGATCCGCCGCGCCTACCGCCGGCTGGCGGACCCGCGGGTCTCCGATCGCGCGGAGGCGGACCGGCTCGTGGCGGAGCTGCCCGTGCTGTACCTGCTGACGGCCGGGCTGCATTCCCCGGAGACCGGGCCGCCCGAGATGGTGATGGAGCTGGCGTACCGCCTCGCGGCCAGCGACGACCCCGTCGTCCGGGAGATCCGCGACAGCGTGGTGACGCTGATCGTGCCGGTGACGGAGCCGGACGGCCGCAACCGGGTCGTGGACTGGTACCGGCTGCACTACCCCGCGCCGGACACGACGAAGGACCGCGTGCCCGGTCCACCCTACTGGGGGAAGTACATCTTCCACGACAACAACCGGGACGGGCTCCAGCTGACCGCGCGCCTGACGCAGGAGGTGGTCGGGCTGATCCGGGACTGGGCGATCCCCTTCGCCCACGACCTGCACGAGTCGGTGCCCTACCTCTATACCTCCACCGGGACCGGGCCGTACAACCCGGTCGTCGATCCCATCACGGTGGCCGAGTGGACCTGGTTCGCGAACTACGAGGTCACGGCGCTCACCGCCCTCGGGATGCCCGGCGTCTGGACCCACGGATTCTACGACGGCTGGAACCCCACCTACCTGATCTGGGCCGCCAACACGCGGAACGGCATGGGGCGCTTCTACGAGACGTACGGCAACGCCATCCCCTGGACCATCGAGCGCACGGTGGGGAGCCAGACGAGCGTGGAGTGGTACCGCCCCAACCCGCCCCGGGACACCACCCTCTGGTCGCTCCGCAACAACACCAACTACATGCAGACCGGCGTGCTCACGGCCCTCTCCCTCGCGGCCCGCAACCGCGCGCGGCTGCTGCGCCAGTACCGCACCAAGGCGGAGAACGCCCTCCGGCTCGGACGCACCAGCGCGCCGTACGCGTACATCATACCCGCCGCGCAGGAGCGGCGCCGTGACGCGGCGGAGATGGTGGCCCTGCTCCGCCGGCAGGGGGTGGAGGTCCACGTGGCCACCGCGGACGGCGCCTTCGCGGCGGACCCCGCGCCCTCCGCCGCGGAGGCGGAGAGCGGCGATTCGGTGGCCGTCGCGCCGGGCGACCTGGTGATCCGGATGGACCAGCCGTACCGCAGCCTGGTCCTCACGCTCATGCAGGTGCAGGACTTCCCCGCCGACGCCCCCCGGCCGTACGACGACGTCGCGTGGACCTTCCCGCTGATGTTCGCCGTCGAGGCCCGGGCCGTCACCGACCCGGCCGCGCTCGATCACGCGATGGTCCCCGTGACCGCCGCGGTGGCGTTCGAGGGATCCGTGACCGGGGCGGGGCCCTGGTGGGTGGTCCCCCCGTCCGCGTCCGCGTTCACCCTGCCCGCCCGCATCGCCCTCGGCCGGACGCGGGTCCAGGCCCTCGAGGGGCCCGTCGTCGTCGCGGGGGACTCCATCCCCGCGGGGGCGTGGCTCATCCGGAGCCGGGACCTGCCGGCGGAGCGGGCGCGGCGCTGGGCCGCGGAGTTCGGGCTGAGCGCCGTGGGCGCGGATGACGCGGCGGTGGGCGACGCGGCCCGTCACGAGCTCGACCTCCCGCGCGTGGCCGTGCTGCACACGTGGCGCTCGACCCAGTCGGAGGGGTGGGCGCGCTACACCCTCGACGCCTTCGGCGTGCCCTACACCTACATCGCCGAGACGGAGCTCCGCTCCCTGGGCGACCTCCGACGGCGCTTCGACGTGATCCTCTTCCCCGATCAGGGCGGGGATGCGAAAGCCATCTTCGAGGGGCTCGACCCGGCGCAGGGGCCGCTCCCCTACCGGCGCACCCGGGACCACCCGAGCCTCGGCTTCCCCGATGAGACCGACGACATGACCGGGGGGATGCGCTACGAGGGGCTCATCGCGCTGCGGGACTTCGTGGAGCGGGGCGGGACCCTGATCACGCTGCGGGGCGCCAGCGCGGTCCCCGCGGCGTTCGGCCTGGTCCGCGGCGTGGACGTGACGGCGACGCCCACGGGGCTCTTCGTCCCCGGGTCGCTCGTGCGGGGCCGCGTGGAGCGGCCGGGGCACCCGATCGCCTACGGCTTCGGTTCCGACCTCGCGCTGCACCACCGCTTCGGCCCCTACCTGGCCGTGGATGACGACCGCGAGCCCACCGTGGTGGTCCGGTACGGCGACGGCGACATCCGGCTGAGCGGACTCGCCCAGGGCGGGTCCGCGCTCGCCGGCGAGCCCGCGGTCCTGAGCGTCCCCGCCGGCGACGGGCACTACGTGCTGTTCGGCTTCAACCCGCTCAACCGGCACCAGACCTTCATGACCTACGGGCTGGTGTGGAACGCGATCCTGAACTGGAACGACCTGGACGCCGCACAGGACCCATGAACGTCCTCGTGCTGAACGTCGGCTCGTCGACCGTCAAGTTCCAGCTCATCCGCACGGACGCGGAGCGGATCGACCAGGACCGGGACGAGATGCTGGCAAAGGGGCTGGTGGAACGGATCGGCGGCGAGGCGGTCCTGTCCCTCTGGAGCCACGGGAGCGGGGACTCACGGACCACCGCCCCGGTCCGGGACATCCGGGCGGCCATCGACTGGATCCTGAAGTGGCTGGCGTCGGCGGGGAGCGGCGTCGACATCGACAGCCTGGCCCAGATCGAGGCGGTGGGGCACCGCGTGGTCCACGGCGGGGAGCAGTTCCCGCACTCCGTCCTGGTGGAGGATGGGGTCCTGAAGCGGCTGGAGGACACCATCGACCTCGCGCCCCTCCACATGCCCTACAACCTCGCCGGGATCCGGGCGGTGCGGGACACGCTGGGCGCGGTGCCGCAGGCCGCCGTCTTCGACACGGCGTTCCACCACACGCTCCCCGAGCACGCGTATCTCTACGCCATCCCCTACTCGCTGTACCGGCGCTACCGGATCCGGCGCTACGGCTTCCACGGCACCTCCCACCGCTACGTGGCCTACCGCTACCGGAAGCTCACGGGCCGGAGCCGGGAGGCCACCAACCTGGTCACCCTCCACCTCGGGAACGGCTGCTCGGCGTGCGCCATCCGCGGCGGGAACAGCGTGGATACATCCATGGGCTTCACGCCGCTGGAGGGGCTCGTGATGGGGACGCGGTCGGGGGACGTGGACGCCGCGATCCTCGACTACGTGTCGGTCAAGGAGGGGGTCGACCTGCGCGGGGTGGAGAACCTCCTGAACAAGCAGTCGGGGCTGCTGGGGATCTCCGGGCTCACCAACGACATGCGCGAGCTCCAGGCCGAGGCCGACGAGCACGACGACCGCCGCGCCAGGCTCGCCATCGAGATCTTCTGCTATCGCGCCCGCAAGTACATCGGCGCGTATCTCGCCGCCATGGGCGGCGCGGATGCGGTGGTGTTCACCGGAGGGATCGGCCAGAACGCGCCGCGGATCCGCGCCCGCATCCTCCAGGGGCTGGAGTGGGCCGGGCTGGAGCTGGACGCGGCGGCGAACGAGGCCGCCACGGGTGATTCGGCAGGTCGGATCTCCCGGGCAGGCGCGCGGCTGGAGGCGTGGATGATCCCGACGAACGAGGAGCTCCTGATCGCCCGGGACACCGTGCGGCTGGTCCTGGGGCTCGAGACCCGGTACTGAGCGGCCCCTGTAGGGGCAACCCCCACCCCATTATCCTCCTCCGCCCGACTGACGGGGCGCCGCGGCCGTCGCACCTTTCCGGTGCTGGACCGGGCCTCCCGGTCGTGCGGCGGAGCCGCGAGCGACCAGCGTCCGGAGGACGCGCGTGACGGGGCCGGAGACCCCGCCGGGAGGCCGATGAGCGGAGGGGGCTCGCCCCCGCGGACGCGCCCCCTCCGTGTCTGAAATAGAATCGTTCCGAGCACGCACCGGCGGCCACGGCCGCCGGTGTCTCTTTTCGGGCTAGATCGCTTCCTCGCGGCGCGCGAGGGCGTTCCACGCCTTCACGGCCAGCCAGCCCAGCAGGACGAGCGGGCCCAGCGTGAACACGGCGAACGCGACCATGCCGAGGACCATCCCCGCCAGCCCCATCACGAACGCGAGCAGCCGCAGGGCGATCCTGAACGCGAGCACGGCCAGGACGCCGATGATCGTCCAGGTCACGATCCTGCCGAGCAGCGACTTCGTCTCCCCCATCTGACTCCTCCTCTCGCGGTTGGTGCCCGCGGTCCCCTACGCGGCCGGCCCCGCCGGGGTTTCAGGTCCGGAGTTCGCGTGGCGTTGTATCGGGGCGAGGAACCATCGATCTTGGAAGCCATGCAGCAGCGCATCATCAGGCTGTTCGAGCAGCACTTCGGCACGGAGCCGACCGCCGTCCTGGAGGTCGGGGCCGACGGCTCGGCCCGGAGCTATTTCCGGCTCGTCGGTCCGGCCATGGAGACGGCCATCGGCTCCATCGGGCCGGACCGTGAGGAGAACCGCGCGTTCCTCTCGTTCTCCCGCACGTTCCGCGGCGCCGGGTTCAACGTCCCGGAGATCTACGGCGAGGACGAGGAGGCGGGCGTGTGGCTCCAGGAGGACCTGGGGGACACCACGCTGTTCGACGCACTGGTGGCCGCGCGGCAGCGGGAGGAGGAATGGTTCCCGGAGTCGATGGTCCGCGTGTACGAGCGGGTGCTGAAGGAGCTGCCGCGCATGCAGGTGGAAGGGGGACGGATCATCGATTTCGGCGTGGCATACCCCCGGTCGGCGTTCGACAAGCAGTCCATCCGGTGGGACCTGAACTACTTCAAGTACCACTTCCTGAAGCTGGCCCACGTGCCGTTCAGCGAGCAGCGGCTGGAGCAGGACTTCGGGACGCTCACGTGGTTCCTCCTCCAGGCCACCACGGAGCACTTCCTGTACCGCGACTTCCAGTCCCGGAACATCATGCTGCGGGAGGGGGAGCCCTGGTTCATCGACTACCAGGGCGGGCGGCGGGGTGCGCTCCACTACGATGTGGCGTCCCTGCTCTACGATGCCAAGGCGGGGATCCCGGAGCCGGTGCGGGAGCGGCTGCTGGAGCACTACATGGGCGCGCTCGCGGTCCATGCCGAGGTGGAGCCGGAGGAGTTCGTGCGGCACTACCGGGCCTACGTGGTGGTGCGGGTGCTCCAGGCGCTCGGCGCTTACGGCTACCGCGGCTTCTACGAGCGGAAGCCGCGCTTTCTCCAGAGCGTACCCTACGCGGCCCGGAACCTCCAGGCCATCCTGGAGCGCGGGCTCCCCGTGAAGACCCCGGAGCTGCGGCGGGTGCTCCAGCGCATCGTGGACCGCTGGGCGTCGGAGCAGGACCCGGGCGAGGAGGCCGGGCTCACGGTGCGGATCAACAGCTTCAGCTACCGGAAGGGCTACCCCGAGGACCCGGGGGGTCACGGCGGCGGGTTCGTCTTCGACTGCCGGGCGCTGCCGAACCCGGGGCGCGAGGTGGCGTACCGGGACCAGTGCGGTCGCGACGAGCCCGTCATCCGCTACCTCGAGGCGCAGCAGGAGTCGACGCTGTTCTGGAAGCACGTCCGCTCCCTCGTGGACGCGCAGGTGGAGGAGTACCTCCGGCGCGCCTTCACGAGCCTGGCGGTCTCCTTCGGCTGCACCGGGGGGCAGCACCGGTCGGTCTTCATGTCCGAGCGCCTCGCGCGCCACCTCCGGGAGACCTTCCCCGACGTCCGCGTGGTCGTGGCGCACCGCGAGGAGAGCAGCTGGCCCGTGATGCCGGCGGATGCGCGGGTCGAGCCGGACGAGGAGGAGGTCCGGACGACGTGAGGCGGACCTGGACGCGATGATCCTCGCCGCCGGCCTCGGTCGCCGGCTCCGGCCCCTGACCGACCGCGTCCCGAAGGCGCTCGTGGACGTGGGCGGCATCACCATGCTCGAGCGGACCGCCCGCCGCCTCATCGCGGCCGGCGCCGACCGCCTCATCGTCAATGTCCACCACCACGCCGACCGGATCCGCCGGTTCCTCGCCGAGCGGGACGGGTTCGGCGTGGAGGTCCGGGTCTCGGAAGAGCCCGACGCGCCGCTCGAGACCGGGGGCGGGCTCGCCCGGGCGGCCTCCCACTTCCGCCGGGACGCGCCCTTCTTCCTGCACAACGTGGACATCATCACCGGGCTGGACCTCGGGGCGATCTACGGCGCCCACACCGAGGCGGCTCCCCTGGCGACGCTGGCCGTCAGCGGGCGCGAGTCCAGCCGCCTCCTCCGCTTCGACGCCGCCGGACTCCAGGGTCGCGTGGACCTGCGCACCGGCGCCGTGGAGGAGGCGCGGCCGGCCACCGGAGCGACGCGAGACCGCGCCTTCGCGGGGGTGCACGTGATCTCGCCCGAGATCTTCGGGCTGCTCCGGGAGCAGGGCGCGTACTCCATCCTCGTGCCCTACCTCCGCCTGGCCGGTGAAGGGCGGCGCATCCTCCCGTTCGACATGGGCGGAGCGCTCTGGCTGGAGATCGGCGACCCGGAGCGGCTGCGCCGTGCCCGGGCGGAGCTCGGGGACGAAGCGGAGGAGGATGCGTGAGGATCTTCGTGACGGGGGGGACCGGGTACGTGGGGAGCGCCGTGGTGCGCGAGCTGGTGGCGGCGGAGCAGCACGTGACGGGGCTGACGCGGCTGGCGGAGAACGCGGCGTACCTGGAGGGTCTCGGCGCGCACGCGGTGCTGGGTGACCTGCGGGATGCGGGGGGCTTCGAGGAGGCGGCGCGGTCGGCGGACGTGCTGGTGCACGTGGCGGCGGAGGAGTCCGGGATGCGCGCGGCGGTGGACCGGCTGGCGGTGGAAGCGCTGCTGTCGTTCGCGCGGGAGGGGGAGGCGCGGCAGCTGGTGTACACGTCGGGGTGCTTCGTGCTGGGCGAGACGGGGAGCGAGCCGGCGCAGGAGGATGCGTCCACGGCCGAGCCGATCCCCTATGCGGCGTGGCGGGTGCCGCACGAGCGGCTGGTGCTCGAGGCGGACACGCCGCGGGTGGCGACGGCGGTGATCCGGCCGGGAATGGTCTATGGCGGCAAGGAGGGGGCGTTCTCGGCGTTCTTCGGCAGCGCGGAGCGGGAGGGCGCGGCGGAGTTCATCGGGGACGGCGCGAACCGGTGGTCGCCCGTGCACCGCTCGGACGTGGGGCGGCTCTACCGGATGGTGGTGGAAGCCCGCGCGCGAGGGATCTTCCACTGCGCCGAGCCCGCCGCGCGCGTGGGGGAGCTGGCCATGGCGGCGAGCCGGGCCGCGGGTGCCGGCGGGGCCACGCGGCGTCTGCGGGTGGAGGACGCGCGGCGGCGGCTGGGGTCGTTCGCGGATGCCCTCACGGTGGACCAGGTCATGGGGTGCCGCCGGTCGGAGTCGCTGGGCTGGTCGCCGCTCCACCCGCCGTTCCGGGAGGGCGCGGAATCGGTCTACCGGGAATGGAAGGGGTAGCCGGTCGCGCTCAGGACAGCATCCGGTTCATGAAGGCGCGCTCGTCCGCGCTCAGGCTGCCGCTCCCCCGCTCCCGGATCTTCTCCCGGATCCGCTCCACCTCGTGGCGGTTGATCTCGTGGAGGGCGGCCACGTCGATGGCCTCCCAGCGCTTCTCGTCCCGGCTCGCCCTGCCGGAGATCCGGTCGAGGGGCGACGGATCGGCGTCGGGCGTGGCCTTCCTGCGGAACGCCGACTTGCGGCGGTCCCGGATCCGGAGGTAGGCCCACGCGCCGGCGAAGCCGCCCAGGTGGGCGAAATGGGCGATGCCCGCGCCGGAGCCGGACAGGCCGCTGTAGATGGACAGCATGGCGAACCCGATGACCATGAGCCGCGCCGGGACGGGGAGGATGCCCCAGATGTAGATCCGCTCGTGCGGCCAGAAGTGGGCGAAGCCCAGGAGCACCCCGAAGATCGCGCCCGATGCCCCCACGATGGGGGCGCCGAACTCGAAAAAGAAGGAGAGCAGCGCGCCGGTGAGCCCCGCGGTGACGTAGAGCAGGACGAAGTCGCGGGCGCCGATGCGGGCCTCGAGGCGCGGCCCGAAGAAGTACAGGCCCAGCATGTTGAAGAGGATGTGCCAGAGGTTGGCGTGCAGGAACATGTAGGTCACGGGCGTCCAGGGCCGCTGGAGCACCCATGCCGGGACGAACATGAAGAGGTGGTACAGCATCGTGCCCGGCTGCGCCAGCACGTACACCACGACATTGGCGAGCAGCAGCCGGAGGACCCAGGGCGTCATCGACTTTCAGTTCCCGCGCGGGTGAATCGGCGGTTCAGCGTAAGGGCGGCGTCCCCACGGGGCAACCGGCGGCCGGGAGCGGCCGGATGCACGACGCCGCCGACCCGTCCGGGCCGGCGGCGTACAGGGGTGCCCGCGGCCGCACCGACTACCGCTCGGACCGCTTCGCCGCCTTCGACGCCCGCTTCCGCTCCCGCGCCTCGCGCGCCTCCTCGACGGCCCGGGCCTCATCCTGCTCGGCGCGCCCCTCGGCCTGGTCCAGGCGCCCTTCCCGCTCCATCTCGCGGTCGCCCAGCAGCTCGCCGGCCTCTTCCTTGATCTTCCCGCCGAGATGCCGCGCCTTGCCCTTCGTTTCGTCCGTCATCGCCTGCCTCCGTGTTACGGGTGCGTCTGTACGCGTACGGTCGGCAGGTGCAACTCATATGCCTGCGAGACTTGGAGTTAGCCCACGCGACGACGCCGCGGACCCGCGCCGCCATGGACCCCGCCCGGGGCCCTCCTTATGTTTCGGGCCTCATGGCCGCCACGACCGAGCTCGACCGCCTCCTCGCCGCCCTCCGGGCCCGCGGCGCGTCCATCCGGAAGATCCGCTACCGGGAGAACCGGACGGTGCTCCTCTCCCTCTCCCGCGATGGGCGGACCCTCAACTGCCACGCCGCGTTCCAGGCGGCGCCGGCCCGGATCATCGACGCCATCGCGCTGTTCGTCCGGTCCCGCCGCGGGAGCGAGGACTACCGGCGGGCGCTCGCGCGCATCCGGGGGTGGGACGGCGCGCGGAAGGGGCTGGAGCGGGCCCGCCGGCGTGGGGCGCGCCACGCCGCCCGGATCCTGGCGGGACCGCCGACGCCGGAGGCCGCGGCGGTGGGGCGGGTGTACCGGCGGTTCAACCGCACGCGGTTCGGCGGTCACCTGCCGGAGGTCCCGATCCGGATCAGCCGCCGGATGCGCCGCTCCCTCGGGACGATCTCGTACGGCGGGCGCGGCGCGGATCGGCGGGTCCGGGAGATCGCGATATCGGCCGACCTGCTCGTCCCGGCGAACGTCGCGATCCTCGAGGACACACTGCTCCACGAGATGGCGCACGCCGAGGCGTGGCTGCGGCACGGTCACCGGGGGCACGGATCCGTGTGGCGCGCCATCGCCGAGCGGGTGGGGTGCACGCCGCGCGCCCTGATCCACACGCGGGTGCGCGGCAGACGCTAGTGTAGGATCGCCGGGAGCGGGCCGCGTTCGAGGGCTGCGCCGGGAGGCCGGATGGACGGAGCGGAAGCGGGCGCCGGGGGCGTGGCCGCGGACATCGCCGGCACGCGCCTGACGCTGGTCCGGGGGGACATCACCGCGCAGGCGGTGGACGCCATCGTGAACGCCGCCAACCCCTCGCTCCTCGGGGGCGGGGGGGTGGACGGCGCGATCCACCGGGGCGGCGGCCCGGCCATCCTGGGGGAGTGCGCGGGAGGCCGTGGTCCTGGCGTCGGCGTACCGCAGCGCGCTGGCGGTGGCGGCGGAGCGCGGCTGGCGCACGGTGGCGTTCCCGTCCATCTCGACGGGCGTGTACGGGTATCCGACGGACGCGGCGGCGCGGGTGGCGCTCGGGGCGGTACGTGCGGAGCTGGAGGCGCGTCCGGGCCGGTTCGCGGAGGTGCGCATGGTGCTCTTCTCCGACGCGGACCTCGGGACCTACCGGACGGCGCTGGCGGGGCTCGATCTCACGCCACTGGGAGGGACCACTCGGTCATGATCTCCTCGAGCACGGCCGGCCACCGTCCCTGCTCCTCCAGCTCCGTGCGGTGCATCCCGTGGAGCGCGCCGGCGGTGGCAAGGGTGGAGATCGCGTCCATGCGGATGCTCGCGTAGTAGACGTTCGCGCTCTCGCCGTGGTCGCTCTTCATGCGCGCCCACAGCGCCCGCCGGAGCAGGTGGTACTCCCGGTAGATGAGGCTCTCGTCGAAGCCCTGCCGCGCGCGGTGCTCGCCGTGGGTGGCGGCGGCGGCGAGCATGTCGCGGCAGGCGCCCCGGTCGAACGTGGTGCAGAGGGATGCCACGGCCATCCGCCTGATGAGGGCGGGGAGGTGGTCGAAGTCCAGGTCCGCGGGCAGGGCCAGCCACGGCTCGCTCTCCGCGATCTCCCCCCACCGGTGGAGGACCTGCTCCGTGATGTCCGCCGCCTCCTCGCTGATCCGGTCGCACAGCTCCTTCAGTTCCATCAGCAGGGCCTCCCGCTGTCGGTCATTTTTCGCGCGACGCACCATGCAAGAGACGTGGCAGCGCAAAGACGGTGCGACCCTTGCGCGTAGAGCGTGGGATGGACGAAACCCCCGGCGGCGGACCGCGTAGGGTGGATGCGGACGAAGGAGCGCCGGGGCAGAACCAGGGAGGCCAACGTGGAAGACAGCGGCGACAGGGAGCAGAAGCGGGACGCACTCAGCGATCTGGAAGCGCGGATCGATCGGGCCATCGAGGAGGTCCGCCCGAAGGTGAAGCGGGCCCTCGAGGAGCTGGACACCCGGGTGGACGCGGCGGTGAAGGAGCTGCGGCCGCGCATCGACTCGGCGATGGAGGACGTGAGGCCCCGGATCGACCGGTTCGTCGCGGAGCTCCAGCCCCGGCTGGACGCCGCCCTCGAGAGGATCGAGGCGCGGATCGGCGAGCTGCGCCGCGACCTCGAGGAGCGGGCCACGCCGAAGGACGACCCGGAGGCCCGGGCGGCCCTGCCGCGCACGGGCGAGGGCGCCGGGAGCGGAGGGGCCGGCGCCGGCGGTGGCGCCGGAAACGAAGCGGGCGGGATCTGAGCGGACGGCTCCGGCGACGGGGCCGCTCCGATGACGAAAGGGGCGGCGGGCCCGGAAGCCCGCCGCCCCTTTCGTCATCCCCGCGGCCTCAGTTGCTGCGGAGGAACCAGCGCGTGGCGCTGACGGCGTCGTCGGGGAGCCGGGCGGGATCGCCGACCCGGTCCACCCACACCGGCCAGCCGTAGTCCTGCCGGAGCACCCGGGCGAGACCCTCCGCCTCGGCCAGCGACGGCAGCGCGCCGATCCGGACGCGGGTGTAGCGCTGCCCCTTCACGGTCGCGGGCGTCACCCATACGGGGAGCCCGCGCCGCGCGAGCTGCTGCGCCCAGCGGTTCGCCGTGGGCTCCTCGACGAACGCCCCCACCTGGACCGTGAACAGGCGAGCGCCGAAGGACGCGGCCGGCGTGGCCACCGGCTGCCCCGCCGGCTGCCTGACCGGCTGCCCGACCGGCCGCCCGGCCGGCTGTGCCGCGAGCCGGGCGAGCGCCGCGCGGTCGTCGGCGGCGGCCAGGCGCACGTCACCCACCGCCCGCTCGAGGGAGTCCACCCGCTGCGTCAGCACGCCGATCCGGCGGTCCCACTCGTCCAGCCGCTCCCGGAGCGCCCTGGCGTCCGCGTCCGAAGGCGCGCTCGCGACGACCCGGGCGGGCGCCTGCGGCGCGGCCTGCGTGGGCCGCGGGGCGGCGGCGAGGACCACTGGTGCGGGCGTGCTGATGCGGCGTCCCCGGAGCTGGAGCGCCGCCAGCAGCTGGGGACCGTGCACCATGGGCATCCCCTCCAAGTCCGGGCCCTCGCCGATGGACGGGAGGACGATCCGGTCCACGGCCTCGAGCCGCACGCCGATGTGGCGCGACGGCAGGAGGTCGAGGCCGCCGCCCGCCAGGGCGACGGCACGGATCACCGGCTCGTCGCCGAACACGCCGCCGATGGGAGCGGAGCCGTCCCGGGCGCGATACACCGACCCGCCACCGCCGAGCGCGATGTACGGGGCGACCCAGCGCCCCCGCCCGGCGGGAAGGAGCCGCACGAGGAGGGACAGGTCGCCCGAATAGACGCGATACCGGCTGTTGGGATCCTCCTCCAGGTCACTGGGCAGGTAGCTGCCGCCCAGCCGCAGGCCGATCCGTCCGGAACCGGTCCAGCTCTCGAACTGGAGCCCGGCGAGCCAGCCGGCCTCCAGCGTCGTGGACGTCGCCATGCCGGGGGTGATGTCCCCCGGTTGCGACCAGCCGCCACCCACCGTGATGGCCGTCCGGTGGTCCTGCGCACCGGCCGGGGCGGCCAGCAGAACGCCCAGGGCGAGACCCAGGACGCTCCGCAGCATGAGACCGCGCTTCGTGTCGTGCATCGCTCGTTTCCTCCGTCGGAAGCAAGTGAGGCCGGGGCGGTCGGGTCGCGGCCGCGTGCCGGTCGATTATGGAATGCTGTCCCGGGTTCGGAATGATGCGGTTCGGGGCGCGTGCAGATGGAAAGATCCGGGCCGCGCCGCGGTCTGCCGAGCCGAACATGGTGCGGGACAAGGAGTTACGACCATCTTTGGCCCCTCCGATGCCTCCGATTGGCCCCGTTCGCACAAGGAAAGCCGGTACTTATTTCCGGCTTGGGGAAAGAAGGTGCGGACGCGGTGGGAGGGATGGCGGGGTGGGGCGGGTCGGCCTAGCTTGGCGGGCACCTTTCCGGAAGGGTATCGCACCCGAGCGCGGAGCGAGCGACGTGGCCGAACGAAGGGAGCTTCCCCCGGCAGCAAGCCCCACGGGGCCGACGGCGGGACCCCCGGCGCCGTACGTGGCGGCCGGGGATTCGCCGCCGGAGTCGACGTTCAAGGCGGTGGTGGCGGGGATCCTGTTCGGGATCCTGTTCGGCTCGGCGAACGCGTACCTGGGACTTCGGGCGGGGCTGACGATCTCGACGTCGATCCCGGTGGCGGTGATGACGGTGGCGCTGTTCCGGGCGCTGCGGGCGGGTGGCGTGCGGAGCTCGATCCTGGAGGCGAACCTGTCGCAGACGGTGGGTTCGGCGTCGAGCTCGGTGGCGAGCGGTGTGATCTTCACGCTCCCGGCGCTGTTCCTGTGGGGCTTCGACACGGACCTGGTGCAGATCACGCTGCTGGCGATGAGCGGCGGTCTGCTGGGCGTGCTCTTCATGATCCCCCTGCGGCAGTTCCTGATCGTGCGGGAGCACGACAGCCTGCCGTACCCGGAGGGGACGGCGTGCGCGGAGGTGCTGAAGGCGAGCGAGACGGGCGGCTCGCGGGCGCGGAACGTGTTCCTGGGGCTCGGGATCGGCGCGCTGGTCAAGGGGATCACGGGGTGGGCCCGGGTGGTGCCGGACGGGATCGGCGCGAACATCCCGTTCCTGCGGAAGGGGAACCTGGGGAGCGACGTGAGCGCGGCGCTGTTCGGTGTCGGCTACATCCTGGGTCCGCGCATCGCCACGATCATGGTGGGCGGCGGCCTGCTCTCGTCGCTGGTGATCATCCCGTCCATCGACTGGTGGGGGGCGGGCCGGACCGCGCCGCTCTTCCCCGAGACGACGCTGCCGATCCCGGAGATGTCCCCGTCGCTGATCTGGACTCGCTACGTGCGCTACATCGGGGCGGGTGCGGTGGCGACGGGCGGGCTGGTCACGCTGATCCGGAGCATCCCCACGATGCTGGAGAGCTTCCGGATCGGCGCCCGTCAGATCCGCGAGCGGCTGGGCGCGGAGGGCGCGGCGGCGGTGGTGCGGACGGAGGACGATCTGCCGCTGCGGGTCGTGGGCATCGGCGCGCTGGTGATCTTCGCCGTCCTGGCGCTGGTCCCGCAGGCGTTCAGCACCATCACGTTCACGCCCGGCAGGGCGCTGGCGGCGGTGCTGGTCGTGGTCTTCGCCTTCTTCTTCGTGACGGTGAGCTCCCGGATCGTGGGGCTGGTGGGCGTGACGTCCAACCCCACCAGCGGGATGACCATCGCCACGCTCCTGGGCACCGCCTCCGTCTTCCTCCTGCTGGGCTGGACCGACGACGCCGGGAAGGTCGCGGCGCTCACCGTGGGCGCCGTGGTGGCCATCGCCGCGAGCATCGCGGGGGACACGTCGCAGGACCTCAAGACCGGGTTCCTGCTGGGGGCGACGCCCCGGCGGCAGCAGATGGGGGAGATCCTCGGCGTGCTGACGTCGGCGGCGTTCGTCGCGCTGACGGTCCTGCTCCTCGCCCGCGCCTACGGCTTCGGCGGCCAGGAGCTGCCGGCGCCGCAGGCCACGCTGATGACGCTGGTGATCGATGGCGTCCTGACGCAGAGCCTGCCGTGGGTGCTCGTGGCCATCGGCGCGGCCATCGCGCTGCTCGCGGAGCTGGCGCGGATCCCGTCCCTCCCCTTCGCCGTGGGCGTCTACCTGCCGGTCTCCACCATGGTCCCGGTCTTCCTGGGCGGGCTGCTCCGCTGGACGCTCCAGCGGCGCGCGCCGACCCCGGAAGAGAAGACGGCGACCCGCGACCGCGGGATCCTCTTCGGCTCGGGGCTGGTGGGGGGCGAGGGGCTGATCGGGGTGCTGATCGCGGGGGCGGCCGGGTACGCCGTCACCCGGGGGAGTCAGCCCTGGTCCATCGGCGAGGAGTGGGCGGGCGCGGCGGGGCCGTGGCTCGCGCTGGCGCTGTTCGTCGGGCTCATCGCGCTGTTCTGGCGGCTGGCGGCGCCCGGCGCGATACGCTAGATGCCGGAGCCCGGCTCGGGACGCAGGATGAAGAGTCCCTCGTCGATGCTGGTGACGATGAGCGTGCCGCTCTCGAAGAAGGGGTAGACGCTCCAGGCGCCCTGGAAGCCGGGGCCGTCGGCGCCGGGGACGGTGTCGAACCAGCCGACCTCGACGGGGTTCCGGGGGTCGGAGATGTCGAGGACACGGAGCCCGCTGGTGTAGTTGGCCTGGTAGAGGCGGTCGCGGCGGATGTAGAGGTTGTGGTCGGTGGAGCGGGTGGTGCCGGAGTGCTCCTTCACGAGGATGGGGTCGTCGAGCCGGGCCACGTCCCAGACCAGCGTCCGGGTATTCCCGATGCCGCGGAACTCGTCGGCCTCGTCGTCCATGAAGAAATAGCGGCGGTCGTCGGTGAGCCAGCCCTGGTGGAGGTAGCCGGCCGCGGGGTAGCCGGCGGCGGCGAGGGCGATGGGGTTGGCGGGGTCGGTGACATCGGCGATGCTGAGGACGTCGACGTTGGCGCCGAAGCAGATGCGGCGGCCGGTGAAGCGGGTGTCGGGGCCCTGGTAGGTGACGCACTGGGCGTCGTGGGTGTAGCCGGAGCCCCAGCCGGTGGCGGGGTCGTTGAAGCAGCCGGCGAAGGCGGGGGCCAGGGGCGCCGTGATGTCCACCATGTGGAGCCCGCCGCCGCAGGTCTCGCCGCCGCCGTTCGCGCCGACCGCCACGGCCATCCCCGCCACCGTGTCGATGGCCAGGTTGTGGGCGCTGGCGATCCCCTCGTACAGCGCGTCGGCGCCGAACGTCACGGGGGCGCCCTCCTCGCCCCGCAGGCGGCGGAGGTCGAAGACCTGCATCCCGTGGGCGCCCGCGCCGTCGGAGACGACGAAGACATGGTCGGCGTGGACCTTCATGTCACGCCAGGAGCTGGGCCGGGCCCCATCCGTCAGGGGCAGCTCGCCGACGACCCGGGGCGTGGCGGGCGCGGTGATGTCCACGAACACGGTGGCATCGGTGCGGCCGACCAGCGCGTACTCCCGGCCGGTCTCCCGGTCGGTCCAGCCCCACACGTCGTTGACCGCCGCGCCCGGCCCGCCGCCCAGGGCGGGGACGGAGAGGAGGGCGAGGAGCTCGATGCCGTCGCAGCCGTAGGCGCCGGCGCCCGACTGGCTGCACGTGGCGGGATCCGGCGCGGGGCCGACCGGGGGCATCGCGTCGGTGCAGCCGGCGGCGAGCGCGGCGAGCAGCAGGATCGGTCGGGTCGGCACGGCTCTCTTCTTCAGAGGTGATGCCCGGCCACGACGTGTGGCGGGGGCGCCTGCGGTCCGCCGCCCCGTCGGCGGCCAGACAGGAACGCCCGCGGAGGGCGGCCCGTGACGACGGCCGGGATGACGGCCGTGACGACGGTGGACGACCGCGTCAGTCCCGTGCCTCGAGCTTGCTCCACTCGGCCTCGTCCGTGGCGGCGGGGAGCCCGTGCTTGCGGACGGCCACCCAGAAGGCCTTGCCAGGCTTCTCGAGGCGGCGGACGAAGCGGGCGGCGTGGTAGACGTAGGCGACGCCCCGCTCGTCGTCGGTGACGACGTGGGTCTGGTCGACGCACGGCTCCTCCCGCGCCTCGCCCCCGAAGCCGCACGACCAGTCGGGCCACTCCTGTGGCCAGGAGAAGACGTTGACGAGCTCCGGCCGCGGAGGGCCCAGCTCCGCCGCCTCCCGCTCCGCGTCCATGCGGCGGTAGGCGTCGTAGAGGACGGTCTCGATGCGGTGGCTGAAGCGGCGGACGCGCTCGCCGTAGACTCTGTCGGCGTAGACCATTCGGCCTTTCGAGGGCTGGGACTTTGGTCAGGCGGGAAGCTAACGGCGGGGCTTCGGGGGCGTCCAGCGGGAGCCCGGATCTCAGCAGTCAGCCTTCAGCGATCAGCTTTCAGCGATCAGCGTCAGCGATCAGCAGTCAGCGATCGATCGGGCGCCGCTGAGCTAGAGGGGGAAGAGGTCGGCCACGGGCACGGAGAAGCCCGGCAGGAGATCGCCACCCTCGAGGGTCTGCGCCGCTCCGAGGATCCGGGCGGACGCGCCGCGCTCGTGGACGACCAGCGTGCGCGTCCGGGGGTAGGCCACCCAGACCTGGCGCGACCCGGCCTCCATGTACTGGAGCACCTTCTCCTGGATGTCGGCTGCGCTGTTCGACGGCGAGACCACCTCGACGGCCAGGTCGGGAGCGCCGCGGAAGAATCCCTCCGGCACGCCGTAGCCGGCGCGATCCGGGGCGACCCAGGCGACGTCGGGGCCGCGGACCGTCGGGCCGTCCTCGCGTTCGTCGGCGGACAGCACGAAGCCGCTCTCCGCCACGACCATCCCGCCGGCACCAGCGGCCCATGCGTGCAGCGCGGCGGTGATGTTCGCCACGACGGCGCCGTGGGCGTTTCCCGGCAGCGGCTCCCGGACCAGGAGCCCGGCGCTCAGCTCCCACCGCTCGGTCCCGGGCGGCGGCAGGGCCTCGAACTCCGCGAGCGTCAGCCGGTCGGGCGCGTTCCGCTCCCTCGTCGTCATGCGACTACCGTAGCCTCGCCCGCGGCGAGGGGTCAATGGCGGAACAGGACGGGTGGGCCGGGCGGCCTCAGCGGCGCTTCGTCCAGATCAGGACCACGCCGCACGGCGCCCCCAGCCCGCCGAACTGCGGCGGTGCACCGTTGCCGCTGGGGTAGAGCTCGACGGCCTCGACGTTGTACGGGTGCACGAGATTGACCGTGCCCGGACTCGAAAGGCGCGTGCCGTCCAGGACGACCACCGGCAGGCAGGCATCGTGGCGATTGCGGAAGTACATGGTGTGGGCGCCGCGGAACGCGATGAGCGTGTCGTCGAGGATCCGGACGGACGGCTCCTCGCGCAGCGCGTCGGTGAGCCGCCAGGTGGCGCGTCTCTCGATGGCGTCCGCCATGACGAACCGGCCGATCCCCATGGCCTGCCGGCGGTAGAACCCGACGCGCTCCAGGCTGGCGATCCGGCGCTCCACTCGGACCTCGATGGGCGCGAGGGCGACCGGCGCCCGGGACAGCCGGAACTCCACCTCCACCACCTCGCCGGCGGCCACCGGCAGCAGCTCGCTGGACGCGGGGCCGTAGTCGAGCCGCACCGTCGCGAGCTTGTAGGAGCCGGGGTCGGGGAGCCGGAAGAGGAACCGCCCCCGGTCGTCGGTCTCGGCGGTGGAGACCCGCTCACCCGCCGTGTCCAGGACCAGCACGAGGGTGCCGCCGAGGGGGCGCAGGGAATCGGCGTCCACGACGACGCCGCGCAACGACTGGCCCGCGGCCGGCGCGGCGATCAGCGCATGGGCCAGGGCCGTGAGGAGCATGGCGAGGCTCGAGGCGGTGCGGCTCGAGGCGGTGCGCATGGTCCACGTTGCCTCGCCCCGGGCGGGGGGTCAATGACCCTTGAGGAACGGCACGGGACGGGCGCGGGGGGCAAACTGCACGATGACCGTCGGTTCCGGCGAGGATCGTGCACTTTGCCACCGCCACGGTGGCGAACCGCACGAAAGACCTGCCGCCGGACGCCGGTTCGTGCGACTTGCCACCGTATGGGGGGACAAGTGCACGACCGGCCGCCCGCGGCGGCCCCATCGTGCACTTTGCCACCGCCGACGCACCGGCTCGGGGGCAGCGCCTCGCACACGGCGCGCGCCATGCGCACCAAAACCAGCGTGCCGGTCGCCCCGGCGCTGATTGGGACCGGCGCCTGGCCCCGGGCGGCCCATCGGCCCATGTTGTCCGCCTCCTACGAGCCGAATCGACACAGGACCCAGCCATGATGACGACGCGACCCTCTTCCCTCCTCGCCACTCTCCTCCTCGCCGGGGCCGCTTCCGCGTGCGCGGGCGGACCCGCGGCGCCCGACGCGCCCCGGCCGCTGCCGCCGGAGCGCATCGGCGAACGGACGTTCGAGCCCAGGCCGCCGCTCGCCGCGCCGCCCACGCCGCTGGCGGAGCGGAGGACGCCGGACCCGCGGAACGTCGTCCACGACCCGGCGCTGTTCGGCGGGCTGGACTGGGACTGGATCGGGCCCGCGCGCGGGGGCCGCGTGACGGCGGTGGCGGGGGTGCCGTGGGAGCCGGGGACGTACTACATGGGCTCGACGGGCGGGGGCGTGTTCCGGACGAGCGACTTCGGGGAGAGCTGGCAGAACATCAGCGACGGGTGGTTCGAGACGCCGTCCATCGGGGCGATCCGGGTGGCGCCATCGGACCCGGACGTGGTGTGGGTGGCGACGGGGAGCGACGGCTACCGGAGCAACGTGATCACGGGGCTGGGCGTGTACCGGTCGCTGGACGCGGGGTCGACCTGGCGGTTCCTGGGGCTGCGCGACATCGGGAACACGGGGGCCATCGAGATCGATCCGCGGGACCCGAACCGCGCGTACGTGGCGGCCATCGGGCACCCGTTCGGGCCGAACCCGGAGCGGGGCGTGTTCCGGACCCGGGACGGCGGGGAGAGCTGGGAGAAGGTGCTGTTCATCAGCGACAGCACGGGGATCGTGGACGTGGAGATCGACCCGCGGGACCCGGACGTGGTGTACGCGTCGAGCTGGCGCGGCGAGCGGCGGCCGTGGACCATCATCAGCGGCGGGTACGAGGGCGGGGTCTACAAGTCCACGGATGGCGGGGACACGTGGCGGAAGCTGGCGGGCGGGCTGCCGGAGGGGCTGATCGGGAAGATCGACCTGGCGGTGGCGGCCAGCGACCCGCGCGTGGTCTACGCGCTGTACGAGGCGCCCGAGGGGCGGGACGGCCTGTACCGGAGCGGCGACGGCGGGGCGACGTGGGAGCACGTGTCGTCGGAGGACGCCCTGACGGGGCGGCCGTTCTACTACATCAACGTGGACGTGGACCCGACGGACCCGAACACGGTGTGGGTCAACAACCTGGCGCTGTGGAAGAGCACGGACGGCGGGCGGAGCTGGAGCCGGGTGCGCACGCCGCACGGCGACAACCACGACATCTGGATCGACCCGGGGAACCCGGACCTCATGGTCCAGGGCAACGACGGCGGCGCCAACGTGTCGCGGGACGGCGGGCGCACCTGGACGTCGCTGTACAACCAGCCGCAGGCGGAGATGTACCAGGTCCGGGTGGACGACCGCACCCCCTACTGGGTCTGGGGCGGCCAGCAGGACTGGGACATCCTGGGCGTGCCGAGCCTCCCCACGCACCTGGGCGCCGCGGACGACTTCGTCCACTACGGCGGCGGGACGTGCGAGACGGGCCCGGCGGTGCCGAAGCCGGACGACCCGGACCGGATCTACAACGCGTGCAAGGGCCGGTTCATGGTCTACGACTGGACCACCGGCCGGCTCCGCCACTACTACGTCGGCGGGGTCTTCATGTACGGCCACGCGGCGCGCGACCTGCCGTGGCGGTTCCAGCGCGTGTCGCCCGTGGAGGTGAGCCCCCACGACCCGAACACGGTGTACCACGGCTCGCAGTTCGTGCACCGGAGCCGCGATGGCGGCGTCACGTGGGAGACCATCAGCCCGGACCTCACCGCCACGCCCGCCGGGACGCAGGGGATCAGCGGCGAGCCCATCACGCGCGACATCACGGGCGAGGAGGTCTATTCCACGCTGTACGCCATCGAGGAGAGCCCCCTCGTGGAGGGGGTCGTCTGGGTCGGGTCCTACGACGGGCTCTTCCACGTCACCCGGGACGGCGGGGCCACGTGGACCGACGTGACGCCGCCGACGCTGCCGGCGGGCGGGCGCGTCCAGGCCATCCACGCGTCCGAGCACGACGCCGCGACCGCCTACTACGCGGTGCTGCGCTGGATGCACGACGACTGGCGACCCTGGGCGTTCCGGACCCGGGACTACGGCCGGACCTGGACCCGGCTGACCACCGGCGACAACGGCATCCCCGCGGACTACCCGGTGCGCGTGGTGCGCGAGGACCGCGTGCGGCCGGGGCTGCTGTACGCGGGCGCCGAGTTCGGCATGTACGTCTCGTTCGACGACGGCGGGCGCTGGCAGCCGCTCCAGCTCGACCTGCCCGTCACCCCCGTCACCGACATCGCCCTCAAGGACGACGACATCGTGGTCTCCACCATGGGCCGCGGCTTCTGGGTCCTGCGCGGCGTCCAGCCGCTGCGGCAGGTGTCCTCCGACATCGCGGCGGCGCGGGCGCACCTGTACACGCCCGGCACCGCCACGCTCCTCGACTACCGGCCGAGCGAGGGCGACGGCGCCGTCGAGCCGGAGTACCCCCGGCCCGGCGCGGCGCTGGACTGGTGGCTCGCGGACGAGTCCGCGGGGCCCGTCACGGTCGAGCTCCTGGACGACGCCGGTCGCGTGCTGAACGGCTGGACCAGCGAGTCCGGCGGCTACGCGCTCCGGACGGTGCAGGGGATGCGCGAGCCGGAGACCCTCCGCGTGGGCGGCCTCCGCGTCCCCGCGGCGGCCGGGCACACGCGCTGGGTGATGCCGCTCCAGCACCCCGGCGCGTGGGAGGCCGCGTCCCGCGGGGAGCCCCAGGGGCTGGGCGGCGGCGGCCCGGCGCTGGCGCCGGGGTCGTACCGCGTGCGGGTGAGCGCCGGGACGTGGACCGCCACCGCGCCGCTGCGCGTCGAGATGGACCCCAACGTCGCCGCCATCGGCGTGACGGCCGCGGAGCTGGCGGAGCAGGAGTCGCTGGCCCTGTCCGTCCGCGACCTGGTGAGCCGGGCCCGCCGGCTGGAGGAGCGGGTCGTGGAGGAGATCGGGAAGGCCGAGGCCGCGCTCCGGCGGACGGGGGAGACCGGCGCCGCGGCGGGGGTGGAAGCGGGGGAGCGGCTGCGTCGCCTGCGGGAGGTGCTGGCGCTGCTGGCCACGGCGGAGGGCATCGCCTACCCGCGGCCCATGCTGGTGGACCAGGTCGGGTACCTGTACGGCATGGTCGCCCGGACGCCGCAGAAGCCCGGTCCGGACGCGTTCCTGCGCTACGAGACGCTGCTGGCGGAGGTGACGGCGGCGGAGGCGGCGGTGGACGGGGCGGTGGCCGCGGCGGCGCCGGGCCTCGTGCCGTAGCCTCTGGCCGCGCCGGCGGTCGCGACGCTACACTCCTGCGGTCCCGGCGGGCGGCCCGGATCCGTCGGGCCTCACCCGTCCACGCGCCCGCCGTCCACCATCGCGAAGGGAAGCATGCCCGGTCTCTGGCCCCGGTTCCTGGACGGCCTGCGCGGCACGGTGCTGGCACCCCTGGCGCGGCGCTGGGCCGCCGATGACGCCGCCATGGGCCCGTCCAGCCTGGTCCGCGCCGGCGACATCGCCCGCGAGGCCGGCCAGCGGCAGGAGGCGCTGGGGCTCTGGGGCCGGGCCATCGACGCGTACCTCCAGCGCGGGCTCCACCACCAGGCGGAGACGGTCTGCCGGCGCGTGATCGGGATGGAGCCGAACGTGATCCGGACGCGCTTCACGCTGGCGGCCATCGCGGTGGGGCGGCGGCGGGTGCGGGAGGGACGGGAGCGCGTGGCGGACTACCTCGCGGCCGCCGCCCGGGCCGAGGCCACGGCCATGGCCGTCCCTTCGCTCCTCGAGCTGGCCTCCGCCACCGCCGACCCCGCCATGCGCCGGATCCTCGCCGACGCGCTGCGCCAGGCCGGCCGCGAGGACCTCGGCGACCGCGTGGACCGCGGCACCGCCGCCGTCGCCCGGCGCACCAGCTGGCGCCGCGCCGTCGGGGCGGCGCTGAAGCGGCCCGGCGACGTGGACGTGGCGGCGCTCAGCGGCCCCTGAGCCGGGGGGGCGGCCGCTGCGGCCGCCCGAACTCCGCCGGCCGGAGCCGGGTCCTGCCGGGGGGGCGGGTCTCCGGCGTCAGCGGGTCCAGCGGCAGGTAGCGCGACGAGAGCCACTGGAGCGCGCGCGGCGGGCGGGCGCGCGCCCACACCGACTCCGTCGGCCACCGGCCGCCGGCCCGGAGGCTGACCGGCGGTGCGGACGCGTGGGGGCGCTTCCAGCGCGGGGGCAGCGGCTGGAGCACGGGCGCCGCCATGAGGCGGTCCAGGCGGTCCGCGGGGGACTCCTCCGCCCCCGGGCCAGGCGGCCCAGGGCGGACCGGGCTCCGCGGCTCACCCAACCGCCCCGCGCCGCCGGTGCCCCCGGAGAGCCGATCCTTTGGTGTCACGCGTCGTCCCATCGATCGGTGGCGTTGCCCGGACCCCGCGGCGACTGCGCGCCGCGGCCACGTCGACCTGTGGCCGGTATGCAGGAGGCGCAAATTCCGCTCCCCGGCGATGGCGCCGCCCCTCAGGGGTCCGCGTCGCCGCCGCCCACGGCGTAGCGCACGATCCAGGGCACGTCCAGCTCGTCCTGCTCCACCCCCCAGACGCGACCCCGCTCCGCGACCTCGACCTGGAGGCGGCCCGGGAGCTCGACCCGGCCGATGACCCCGCCGTCGCGGTCGAGGACGAGCCACGCGGCGCGGCCGGGATCGGGCTGCGGCCCCCTGAGCCAGATCGCGCCATCGCGCCCCACGACGACGGCGCCGACCGGCGGGTGGTGCGCGGGGACGTGGAGGTCGGCCCGGGCCAGCGCCGCCGCCTCGGCCACCGTCAGCCCGCCGAGCGGCCGCTCCCGGAACCGCTCCGCCCAGTCGGCCACCAGGCTGTCGGGGACGGCGGGGTCGATGGGGACGGCGTCGTAGGCGAAGGCGCGGCTGAACACGGTGTCGCCGCCGGAGCGGACGCGGGAGACGCGGAACACCGCCGGCTCCCCGGCGGGCGCGACCTCCCGGTCCAGGACCACGCAGGCCGGGCCGGCCGGGTCGAGCGCGACGAGGGGCTGGTCCGCGAAGGGCTGGGCGCGGTAGGTGCCGAACCGCATGGCGCCCGACGGGTCCTGGATCGCCCATATCGTGTGCGGCACCACGCACAGCGTGTCACCCGCGACGCCCGCCGTGTCCATCAGCAGCAGCGGCGTTTCGGCCAGGTCGCCCGACGCGACGGCGTGCGACCACGCCGCCGGCGTCCCGACCAGCCGGCCGTCGGCGAGCAGCCCGGTGGGCCGCGGCGGCGAGTGGACGGGGTCGGTGCCCAGGTCGATGGGCACGCGCACCGAGCGCTGCAGCTCGCCGGCCGGCGAGAAGTACGTGATCCGGTAGAGGCGCCGGTCCAGGGCCCAGAGCGTGTCGCCCACCAGCCCGATCCCGTCCACGGCCCGGAACTCGCCCGGGCCCTCGCCCGCACCGCCGATCGTCGCCACCCTCGCGCCCCGGGCATCGTGCACCAGGACCACGCTCTCCTGCGGGTGGCTCGTGTAGATCCAGCCGCCGTCATCCACCGCCATCCGGCCGACGCGGGTGAGCAGGGTGGCGGGGTCGTCGACGCTGCCGATGCGCAGCTCCCGCCGCGCCTCGAGCGGCGGCGCGCCGGCGAGACCCGGGCCGCCCGCCTCGCAGCCGGCCGGACCGATGACCAGCAGCGAGGCGAGGAGGGCGCGGCGCGGGGGTCGGGGCATGGGCGTGCGCGGTACGGGATGCGGGCGTTCGGCCTGGCCGTGAAAGTACGGCGCGACGACTTCAGGGGCGAATCCCGGGCCTCACCGGAGCGAGGGAGGAGCCACGCCTCCGGCCGAACGGGAGACGGACGACCGACCGGGGGGTGCCGTCAGTCCTGCGTCGTTCGCCCGCGTGGCGTACACGATCCGCGTTGCGGGTCGAGGTGCGTTACGGGAGCTCCGATCGGCGATCGCATGGACGAGCGCCGCATTCAGCGTCGCGTTCGCACACACGACGCGAGCGCCCGATTGACGACGAGCGATTAGCTGGCCGCTTTCCCCGTGCGAGCACGTGCGCGCGAGGGTGTCGGGTCGTAGTTGCCCCGTGATGACTCCGCGCAACGGCGCGCCCGCTAAGGAACCCCAAAGTCTTGGGGGCGATGCGTCAGCTGGACCAGTGCCGAGCGCCTCATGTCCGCACGCCGTAACCCGGACCCCGGGCGCCAGCCGCGGAGGCTGCTGCCACGGCCCCGCAAAGCGTGGGCACGCGTGCGCGCGCAGGTCTCGGGTCCTGTTCACGTAAGACCCGCGGGGACTTACGGATGAATCGGCTCAGCTCACCCCCCAGGTCGGACGCGCCCGGCCCAGGCACCCAAGTTGGCTGAGCAAGCTGCGCCGGGAATCCAAGGGGTTGCGCCCATTTAGGGATCGAGCACTCGTGTGGGATCCAGTTTATCGACGCGGGTGCCGTCGCCTAGTTCACCCCAGTCATTGTCGCCCCAGCAGTACAGCTCGGCGTCCATACATATCTCACAGGTGTGCTCGAGACCTGCATGTATGAACTGGAACTGAATGCCCCCGCCGACAGCCACAGGCGCAAGAGAGCTTGTCTGCGAACCATCGCCCAACTGACCGTGGTTGTTTGAGCCCCAGCAATACGCCGCACTGGCGCTGGACAAGGCGCATGTGTGGTAGGCGCCGGCCGTAACCGAAGTGAAGCTCGAGTCGCTCTGCACGCGTACAGGGCTTGAGGAATCAAGGCCTGTCTCGTCACCGAGCTGACCATAAGTTCCGGACCCCCAGCAGTAGGCGGCGCGCACCCGCCAAGGGACCATGGGGCTTGGCGGGCCAATAGGCGCAGTCGGCCCACGCACCTCGGCGGCTCCGCGTGACGCACGGAAGTGTCGGCGTTTTGTCGCGCCCGCTGGACCTGTGGTGCCGGCCCCAACTCCCATACGCGCCGAGGTCATGTTCAAGCTTGACCGGCCACTACCGAACCTGCCTGATCAGCGGCGCCGCTGCGTTACACGCGATCCTTGACCAGAAGAACTCCCTCCCCAAGGCCTCGCAATCAAGATAGGTGGGGTTTGCCGCGACCGCCCTCTGGTAGAACAGCACGGCCTCGGCACCGCGATTTAGCGATTGCAGGGCGATCGCCTTCCCCGCAAGCGCGTCCGGTTCGTCCGGACGGATTGCGAGAGCTGCTTCCCAATGGGCGAGCGCTTCCGACATCCGATGAAGGTCGAAGAGCACGAAGGCGAGATTGTCGTGCGCGGTGAAGGAGTTCGGATTTAATGGCGAGCGCATGCCGGTTCGCTTCCTCCGCTTCGACCAGCCGCGGAAACGCTAGCTCCACATGAACGACCGTCATACAGGAAGACGTCGCGTACCACGGGGCGGCTGCCCCTGCGCTGCCGTTGCACCGAACCCCCTAAAGACCCGCCGATCCTCTCACAGGGAGCGCACGTGCGGGCGGGCGCGCCAGGGTGCCGAAGTGAATCACGCGGCCAAGGGGCCAGCGCGCCGGGGGCGTGTGTGCTGAGAGCACGCCGCGATCGTAGAGTGAGCAAGACGAGCCCCAAAGCCATTTCTCACGACGTCCCCCATTCTTCCACTAGCAGGTCGCTGAAAAAAGGGATGTCGGGCTGATGCGCGGATGGGTAGATTTCCGGGCAGGAGGTGGTTCGCTCTTCTGCCTGGAGGCCCGATGCGCGGCAAGCCCGACTACCAGTCGCAGATCTATTACTCGATCGACATCGAGGCGTGGATTCCGGAGGATCACCCTCTTCGTGGGGTGAAAGCCCGGGCGGAGGCGGTGCTTGCGGCCATGCGCAAGGATATGGACCGGGCGTACGGGAGGGTGGGCCGGCGCTCGATCCCGCCGGAGATGCTGCTGAAGGCGCTGCTGCTTCAGGCGCTGTACTCGATTCGCTCGGAGGAGCAGCTGGTGGAGCACATCCAGATGAACCTGCTCTACCGGTGGTTCCTGGATCTCTCGCTGGACGCCGGCGTGTGGCACCCGACGACATTCACGAAGAACCGGGAGCGGTTCGAGGCGCACGGGCTGCTTCGGAAGTTTTTCGACCAGGTGGTGGACCAGGCGCTGGTGGAGAGGTGGGCGAGCGACGAGCACTTCACCGTGGATGGCACCCTGATCGAGAGCTACGCGTCGATGAAGAGCCTGCGGCCGAAGGGCAGCGCCGATCAGCGGGTGGTGGATGGCTCGGAGGACGAAGACCCGGACAATCCGACCGTGAGCTTCCGCGGGGAGCGGCGCAGCAACGCCACCCACCGCTCCCTCACGGATCCGGAGGCGCGGCTGGCTCGGAAGTCTCAAGGCCAGGAGGCCCGGCTCGCCCATGGCTTCCACGTGCTCATGGAGAACCGCAACGGCTTGATCATGGACGTAGCCGTGAGCGAGGCGAATGGCACCGCAGAGCGCGAGGAGGCGCTGGTCATGATCCGCCGGAGCAAAGAGCGGCACGGTCTGAAGCCCCGGACGCTGGCGGCGGACAAGGGCTACGATGCCGGCCCGTTCCTGCACGAGCTCGAGAGCGAGGAGCGCATCGTGCCGCTGGTCCCGACCCGGAAGGGGGTCATCCGCGGCAGCTCCCCGGCCGCCGAAGCGCGCAAGCGAGCGCGGCGCCGTCAGTGCACGAAGCGCTATCAGGAGGCGCAACGCAATCGTAAGAGAGCTGAGGAGATCTTCGGCTGGAGCAAGACCACGGGCGGGATGCGCAGGAGCCGCCATGTGGGCCGGTGGAAGATCGGGCAGAACGGCCTTGTGGTCGCCGCCGCCTACAACCTGCTCAGGCTCTCGCGCATGGCTTCGAGGGCGCAGTGTGCCTGAGCGCCCCGCCGGAGGCCGGAAATCGGCCTTCAGCGGCCGAACCGAAGCCCGAAACAGGTCGCCTCGCGGCGAATAACCGCTGAATCTCACCCGATTATCGATGAATATGGCATTTCGGCTTCGTTCTTCAGGGACCTGCTAGGCCTCCGGCTGAAGCCACGGCGCCAAGAGGCGGTCGGCCGAAGACCGGCCAGAGACTTGCATCAAGGGGCATCCTGAACAGAGACGAACCCCCGTCATTCTGCTTCCGCGGCCGAATTTGGCCCTGAGGCGGAAGGGGGTTTTATGTGCCTTGGGTGCGGCCACCAACGCTGGCAATGGCCCGCCGTGTCAAGCCCGGAGTTCGCCGGTCTACCGGAGCCCGGCTTTCCTGCTGGCTGTCATGGGGGTACGCCGTGATTGCGTTCGTTCGTTTGCCCCCGCCACCGGGCATCGGAGGCACCGCGGCACTCGAGAGCCTGCCAGCGTTACCCGCATCGGGATATGCCGCCTGCGTCGCACGCACGTTTACCACCCCGGATGTCGAGGCCGCGCTGAACTGGTTGATTGCGGTCCGTACCGACCGACCCACTGTCCGTCTTGGGCTGATCGGGACCCCGGAGGTCTGCGCTCGTTCCCTCGCCAGCTGTCCACACCCCGTCGAGCCGTCTCTGACGCCTGAGGAGCTAGTCGGAGGGACTTTGCCGCCAGCGGTATTCGCCGAACTCCAAGAGCGTTCACTGGAAGGGCAGATCCTTGATGAACTCACGCACCTGTACGGCCGGGCAATCCTCCACGGGCGATTCCGGATCCAAGCCTTGATTTCACATGCTGTAGCCGGAAAAACCGTGCAGAGCACAGCCCGCCACTGCGGCTGTTCGGTGGACACCTTGGAGCGGCACCTGGCTCACTTGGGTTTCTCGGCGGGAAGATTGGCGAGTGCCGTTCGCGTCAGAGCCTTCCAGTTGCGCGTCCAGAATGGAGCGGCCGGACAGGCGGCCCTAGAGTCTTGCGGCTGGCATGACCGAGAATACTACCGCAGAGTGCTACATCGAGTCCGTGAAGCGGACAGTTCGCTGGCGCGCTTCGTTAGCGGCGCGTATGGCGGATCCGAAGGGCTGTGAAATTCCAAGGTGCCGGGGCAATCATGCGCCTCACCGTGGATGCGATTTGTGGGCGCGTGCGTGCGGTTTTTTGGTGGGGGGGCGTGCGGATTCGCGGGTGTGGCGTCTAACGAAGTGTCTCCCAATGCTTGAAACACCGGCGGCCGGTTTCATGGCTAATTTCGAAGAGATGAAAGGGAGGTAGGAGATGAATATCCCATTGATCCGGCGCAGATTGTATTTGCTGGTCGCAGCCCTGGTTGTCTTCGGATTCAGTACGGCAGCGCGACCAGCGGCTGCTGATTCCGCCGCGTGCCCAGAATGTGTACTGTGTCCCAGTGCCGCTTGTTGGCGCTCGGACGATGATGTCTGCGTACACACGAGCAACAGCGCGTGCTATACGGACCCGGGATTCTGTCCTTGGGCGAGTTGCTGCACGGGCGACTGCTGACCATTAGCGTGAGCATGTAGGTTATGGCTATGAAACCGGCTCGCCGAAGGTTTCTCGAAGTCCTCCCTCTCGTTGGGGCGGCCATGGCGCTCGGTGCCGCTGCTGCCCTGTTGGGAATTCCTGCCAGATCTATCGGCCCTGCTACGCCAAGTATGCCGCTCCAGACCGGAACGGATAGCGCCCTGGTCCTTATTGTTTCGTCTCAGTGTAGTGTCTGTTCCGATCCGGCCCTTGTCGAGCAGCTGGGCGCTCTTCTGCGTAAGGCGCAGGTCGCCTCTGCTGGTCGCCTCAAGGTGATAGGAATAGCAGTCGATCCTTCACCTCGTGATGGGTACGAACTGCTTAGCCGCATGGGTCGATTCGACGAAATGAACGTCGGAGGCGGCTGGAGCAATCTCGCCTTTTCGGATCTCCTCTGGGGCGATTCGATCGCCGTCTGGGCAGTTCCTCAGCTCGTAGTGCTGGAGCGGCAGCTTGATGCCGATGGCCGGACGGTGGTTGAGAAGAAGCGCGAGGTGCAGGTAGCAGCTATGGGGGCGAGAGATGTGGTCTCGTGGCTCCAAGAATATTTGTCAAGCAGCGAGCAATGACATGCCCTCGGCTGTGGTCATGGAAATGGCTGACTAACGCTTTGGTATTGGGGGGCATAGTCGGATGTGATCAGGCCGCTCCTAGAAGTGACAAGGGTTCCGGAGAGATACCTCGGAGCCAATGGGCTCCTACTGTGATTATTGGTGAAGAGGACAGCCTTCCCGGGCACCTCCTCCACCAGGTTTCCGGGGCCTTTCGAGCAGGATATGACAGGCTGGTAGTGGCCAACGACGGAACCAATCAGATTCTGATTTACGATCTTGCCGGATCACTAGTGGCAGAGGTGGGCGGAACCGGGGCTGGACCGGGCGAGTTCCTGTCGGCCTCGGCGGTCTTCCCGTTAGGCAGTGATTCCCTGGTCGTTTGGGACCCGGCGACTGTACGCATGTCAATCTGGTCGACGACCGGGGAATTCGGGCGAACGGTGCCTCTAGACGTTGGGTTCGCTCCTCAGTTGGAAGGTTACCTAGGAGGAACGAAATACGTGTTCTCGCTTCCACACCGCATCCGTTCGTCAACACGGGTGCCTTGGGACGTGTACTCGGATTCCCTTGAACTCGTAATCTTGGACTTGGGGCGGCTCGGGCAGCATTCCCTAGGGGTGTTCCCCCACAGGAAGATGGTAGCAGCGGATGCGGGGGATTTCGGCGGCGGGAGAATGGCCGTTCCCTTGCCCGACGGCGCCGTGACAGTCGTAACCGCAGCGAAGGATCAGGTTTTCGTAGGTCTTCCAGACGTGGGGAGGATAATCGTGTTCGACTCCACGGGGCGAGCGATAAGAGAAATAAAGGTCCCGCTGAAGAGCTATGCACGTGGAAGTGACGCTGTAGAACGATCCATCATATTGGCGCTCGATCGCGTCGAGCGAAAGCGGCGTCCCGCGATCCGGCGATATCTCGAGCGTTTTCCCCAACCCGAGCGTTACCCGATCTTTGATCAAATGAGAGTGGACTCCGCCGGTTCCGTATGGGTCCGGGAATTCTCCGCCAGCCCAGACAAGCTGGCTCGTTGGGCCGTCGTGGACCAGGAGGGAACGCTGATGCGCGAAGTCCTCCTTCCGGGAACCATTCATACTTGGCAGATCGGAAGCGACTGGGCCCTAGCACATCTGCGGGGAGAATATGACCAAGAAATGGTGGCACTTTTCGGTTTCAGTGCAGAATAGTGCAGCGCTCAGGGTGCTTCTCGCAGGTGCACTGCTTGTGGTTTCCGGCGCAACTACGTCCGCGCAAGTAGCACCCACCCCGTGGCATTGGCAGCCCCAAAGTGGAGAAGCCGTAAGGGAGGTTGTTCTCATCCTAATCTCAGCAAGCCACTTGCCTGCAAATGCGAACACCGAGTTTGGGGAGCTTGTTCGTCAGGCCAAAGAGGCTGTGGCCGCTTCGGCGCACGACGCGGGGTACGCGTTCGCCGCGGTGGGTGTGTCGATTGATTGGGACCCCATGGTGGGAGCTAGATACCTCTTGCAAGGACGTTCCGATGCTTATCGGGACCAGGATTTCGGGTCGTGGGACGCCGTCCACACGGGTCGCAACTGGCTGAACGAAGTCGTCGTAGAACGAATTTGGAGGGCGGATTCCCTCGATGGTACAGGGCCACCGATTAGCGCAGTTCCCCAAGTCATCGTGCTGCAAAGACGTGTCACTTCGCAAGGATCAGGACTTCGCGTCGGGAAGGATGTGATTCTTCTTAGACTGATGGGCAGTCGACAACTGAAGACGTGGCTGGATCGGGGCGCGGCTGTGACTTTCGTTCCGGACGAAAGGTGAGCGCCCGTCACACCGAGTGTACCGGCTCCACAGGCAACCTGTCGTTCATCACGATGCGGCGGAGCTCGCGCCGCATAGGGACGCGCACCCGCCCGCCGGCGCCCCGCCAAGGGACCCAAGGGCCCTGGGGGGGCGATGCCCTCGTGCGGCGGCTGCAACTCCTGGCCACACGTGCGGGCACGTGTGCGCGCGGAGATGTCGGGGCCAGACGGGGAACACCTCATCGCGGAGGGGCCTGGGGCGATGCGGTGGCTCCCCTGCCGTAGCGGACCTCCTCGGCAGAGTACGATAATGCGGATTTGCGTACTCTTCGGACGCCGCAGCGGAAAGCCCGGCCGAAGAACTGGACGGGGTCGGTGCCCAGGTCGATGGGCACGCGCACCGAGCGCAGCAGCTCGCCGGCCGGCGAGAAGTACGTGATCCGGTAGAGGCGCCGGTCCAGGGCCCAGAGCGTGTCGCCCACCAGCCCGATCCCGTCCACGGTCCGGAACTCGCCCGGGCCCTCGCCCGCACCGCCGATCGTCGCCACCCTCGCGCCCCGGGCATCGTGCACCAGGACCACGCTCTCCTGCGGGTGGCTCGTGTAGATCCAGCCGCCGTCATCCACCGCC
>DATKBW010000002.1:0-4545 GCA_035513575.1 Longimicrobiales bacterium
TCGCGGCCACGCCGGCCAGCACGGCGATCGCCAGCACCGCCGCCGCCGCGGCGCGGCTCAGGCGGCGGGCCCGGGGCGTCGCGGTAGCCGGCCAGCGGCCGAGCATCCAGACCGCGAGGGCGAGCAGCAGGAGCGCGAACAGCAGCCGTGCGGCGCCGCCCATCCCGACCTGGAGACCGAACACCCATACCAGCCAGATGGCCACCGCGAACATGGGGAAGGCCAGGGCCTCCTTGAACGTCTCCATCCACCGGCCCGGCCGCGGGAGCCGCCGGGCCAGCCCGGGCCAGAACGCCAGGAGCACGTACGGCGCGGCCATGCCGAGCCCCAGGCCGGCGAACACCGTCAGCCCCTCCACGGGCGGGCGGACCAGCGCCGCCCCGATGGCGGCGCCCATGAACGGGGCGGTGCACGGCGTCGCCACCACCGTGGCGAGGACGCCGGTCAGGAAGGCCGAGCCAGGGCCCTCGCCCCCGCCGAGCCCGCCCAGCCGCGTGAGGGACGTCCCCACCTCCACCGCTCCGAGCAGCACCAGGCCGATCCCGAACATCAGCGCCGCGAGCGCCGCCACGATGCCGGGGCTCTGGAGCTGATAGCCCCACCCCACCTCCGACCCGGTGGCCCGTACCGCCATGAGCACCGCGGCCACGGCCAGGAAGGACAGGACGACGCCCGCCCCGAACGCCACGCCATCGCGCCGCATCCCCGCCCGATCGCCGGCCCGGCTGGCGAAACCCAGCGCCTTCAGGGACAGGATCGGGAACACGCAGGGCATGAGGTTCAGGATCACACCCCCGATCAGCGCGAACAGGAGCGCGGCGGCGAGGGAGAGCCCGCCCGTCCCGTCCATCCCCGCCCGGGTGGGTGCGGCGACCGGCGTCGTCGGCTCCTGCGCCCAGGCCACGGCGAGGGGCTCCACGGGCGCCGAGACCTCCAGCGCGCGGTGGCCGGCCACGTCGAACGCGGAGCCCTCCGCGAGGACCAGGATGCCGTCGAGCCGCTCCAGCCCGCTCTCGAGGTACGGTGACTCGGTCAGCCGGATCCGGCCCTCTCCATCGGCCGTGAGCCCCGCCGGCTGCGGGGCCGTGTGGTCCAGCGCCGCCGGATGCAGGGGGAAGAAGTGCGCGCCGCCGAGCGTCCCCGCCCAGCCCTCGGGGGAGCGGGCGGCCAGGATGAAGCCATCCGTGGTGCGGGCCGCGCGGACCGCCCACGCATCGGAGCGGACCGGCAGCCGGTCCCGGTACCGGGCGATCAGCGCGGCGTCGATCGATGGGCGCGCGTCGGCCGCAGCCGCGACGACCGGCAGCTCCAGCGACACCCGGGCCTGTGCGGGGATGCAGACGTCCTCGCACACGAGGAACTCGAGGTCCGCGTCCAGACGCACGGTGCCACCCGGCCGCAGCGTCGCGGGGGCGTGGCCGCGCGCGAGGAACACCACCTCGTCGTAATAGCCGTAATTGACCAGCGGCGGGTAGGGGATGCGCTGGGGGTAGGGGTATTCCACCGAGTCCATCGCGAAGCCCTCGGGGAGGGACCAGATGGCGTTGATCCCGTTCCCGGCATCCCCCGCGTTCTTCCAGTACGTGTGCCACCCCGGGTCCAGCGCGACGTGGATCCCCAGGGTGAACGGCTCCCCGGGCACCACCGCGGCCATCTCGCTGATGAGGCGTGCTTCGCTGTGGGGGCTCGAGTCCTGGACCTGTAGCACGGCCGGGAGGACCGGCGCCGCGGCGGCCCCCGCGAGGCCCAGCAGCAGCCCCAGTGGGGCGGCGCCCCGCCGGAGCGTCCGCCGTCGCTCGATCCCGCCGATCCGCATGTCCTCCCCCGTGTTGCCGGTCCCGGATGATCGCGCATTGCGGCCCTGTCTGCCACCCCGGACCCGCCCCGCCGTTCCACCCGGTGGGGGCCGGAGTGTGCAAGGCCACCGGCGTCGTTCGTCCCTCATCCCCGGAGACCCGAAACCCAGGAGACGACGATGAGGACGCGAGACACGCTGGAACGGACCCCGGGAACCGCCCGGAGGCAGGGCGCCGGCAGGGCGCGACCGGGAGAGGGGCCGCGGATTCGCCCGCGGCTGCGGCTGGTCGCCGCGACGCTGGCCGTTGCGGCGTCGCTGGCGGGCTCCGCCCCCGCCGCGGCGCAGGGGTGGATCGACCCGCTTCCCCGGGCCCGGGACTGGGGCGTGGTCAAGCTGAGCACGGACGTGCGTGTCCGCGTCAGCGGGCGCGTGGCGGAGGTGGAAGTGGAGGAGTGGTTCGAGAACCGGGGCGGCGGCCTGGGCGAGGGAGACTACCACTACCCGCTGCCGGGCGAGGCGGTCTTCTCGAACTTCTCGCTGTACCAGGGCGACCAGGAGCTGCGCGGCGAGACCATGGACGCGAGCACCGCGCGCGGGATCTACGAGGAGATCGTGCGGCGCCAGAAGGACCCGGCGCTGATCGAGCTCATCGGCCACGGCCTGATCCGCGCACGCGTGTTCCCCATCGAGCCCGGGCAGCGTCGCAAGATCACACTGCGTTACACCCAGATGCTGGACCGTGCCGGCGACGCGCTGCAGTTCCGCTACGCCGCCGGCAGCACGGTGAGCGGCCCCGGCACCATGGGCCCCATGCCGCGCCCGATGCCGCTGCCCCGGCCGATGCCGCGCCCGGTCCCGGATCGGGAGGGCGCCGGTCAGACGCCGCGAGTCATCAACGACGGCAGCGTGCCGGTCGGTTTCACCCTGACGGCGGATGCAGAGCTGTTCCGCGACCCCTTCTCCCCCACGCACGAGCTGGAGGTGGAGCGTCGTCGCGGGGAGCTGCGCGTGCGGCCCGCCGCGGACCTGCGGGGCGACTTCAGCGTGTTCCTCCCCCTCGCCCGCGGGCTGGTGGGGCTGACGCTCGCCACACACCGGCCGTCCGGTGAGGATGGCTATTTCATGCTCACCCTCTCGCCGGGCACCGTCGAGGGCAGGGGCACGCCCCGCGACATCACCGCCGTCGTGGACGTGTCCGGGTCGATGTCGGGGGAGAAGATGGAGCAGACGCGGGAGGCGCTGCACCAGCTCCTCGGGAGCCTCTCCCCGGACGACCGCTTCCGGCTGGTCTCCTTCAGCAGCCGCGTCGCCACCAGCGCCGATGAGTGGACGCGGGCGGATGCGGAAGGCATCCGCGAGGCCCGGCGGTGGGTGGACGGGCTGCGCGCCAACGGCGGGACCGCGATCGCCGCGGCGCTGGAGGAGGCGTTCCGGCTGGGCTCCCCGGAGGGCCGGCTGCCCATCGTCGTCTTCCTGACGGATGGGCTGCCCACCGTCGGGGAGCAGGACCCGGAGCGGATCGCGGCGGCGGCGGAGCGGCGCAGCGGCCGGGCGCGGGTGTTCGCGTTCGGCGTGGGCTACGACGTCAACACGTACCTCCTCGACCGGCTGGGACAGGCGGGGAAGGGGAGCACGGAGTACGTGGAGCCCGGCGAGGACGTGGAGCGCGCGCTGGGCACGCTCGCGGCCAAGATCACGCACCCGGTGCTGACGGACCTGGAGATCGAGGGCGCGCCGGTGCGGCTCACGGAGCTGTACCCGGGCGACCTGCCGGACCTGTTCGCGGGCGAGGAGCTGGTGCTGTTCGGCCGCTACCGGGGCCAGGGCGAGGGGACGCTCCGGCTGAGCGGGCGGCGGACCGGCCGCACCGAGCGGTTCGGGACGACCGCGTCCTTCCCGGCGCGGGCCCGGACCAACGACTTCATCCCGCGGCTCTGGGCGTCGCGGAAGCTCGGTGAGCTGAGCCGCCAGGTCCGCCTGAACGGCGCCAACCCGGAGCTCGTGGAGGAGATCCGCCAGACCGCGCTGCGGTACGGCCTCCTGAGCGAGTACACGTCGTACCTGGTCCAGGAACCGGGGGTGCTGGCGGACGCGGCGCAGCGGGGGCAGCTCGGGAGTGGCGGCGTCCGGCTGGAATCCCTCGTGATCACAGGTGCGCCCGCTCCGGCCGCGGCCACGGGCGAGGCCGCCGTGAAGGCGTCGGAGGCGTCGCGCGCCCGGCGCGAGGTGGCGTCCGCCGCGGCGCTGGACGAGGCCGAGCAGGAGCTGGTCCGGAACCAGGCGGCCGCCGGCGTGCGGGTCGTCGCGGGGCGGACGTTCCGGCTGCGGGAGGCGGTCTGGACGGAGGTGACCCTCGCCGACTCCGCCCGCGTGGTCCGCATCGAGAGCTTCAGCGATGCGTATTTCGCCCTGCTCCGGGAGGCGCCCGAGCTGCGGCCGATCGTGACGCAGCTGGGGGCGGTGCGCATCGCCGGGGCCGGCGTGGCGCTGGAGTTCGGCGACGCGGGTGAGTCGACGCTGTCCCCCGATCGGGCGAGGCGGCTCGTCGCCGAGTTCCGGGGCCGCTAGACTGGAGCCATGGCCGTCGACTGGGCAAACGTGTACAGGAGCTGCTTCCCGGACCTGGTCCGCTACCTCTACCGCAAGGTGTGGGACGCGGACCGGGCCCGGGACCTGGCCCAGGAGGCGTTCGCCCGGTCGCTGGACCGGGAGCCCGACGACCCCCGGTCGTGGGTGTTCACGGTGGC
>DATKBW010000003.1:0-11925 GCA_035513575.1 Longimicrobiales bacterium
GGCCCGCGCCGGCCCGACGACCCCGGCGTCCGGGTCCCCGGCGGTGGCCGCGGCGGCCGCGGCGGCGGTGATCTCCAGGTCGTACGGCCGGGCGTGGCCGGCCCAGTCCCAGACCAGCGCGGTGTAGCGGCCGGCGGGTACGGTGGCCTGGACCTGCTGCGCGGCCAGGGCGCCGTCGGCTCCGGCGAGCACCGCGTCGCTCTCCCAGGCCGCCAGGATGTCCTGTGGGCCGTCGGGGAGGAGGTAGAGGAGCAAGAGGGGGGACGCGGCGGTCGCGGTGATGGTCACCGTGCCGGAGTCCGCCACCTCGAAGGCGTAGTGGTCCATGGCGTACGGGTTCTCGGCGCCGAGGCCGGCCGCGGCGAAGGGGAGGGACACGACGGGCGCCTCGGCGGGGAAGTCGTTGGGCTCGTGGGGATCGGGCGCCCGGGCGAAGGCCTCGGCGGCGGCCAGGCGGATCCCGAAGGGGCGCTGGACGTCGGTGTTCCCGGCGTCGACGAGGTCGAGGGCGGCCACCATGAGGACGTAGTCGCCGGCCGGAAGGCTCGTCCGGGAGTAGGCGACGCTGTCCAGGCGCGCCCCGGTGTTCAGGTGCTCCCGCGTCATCAGGAACGACACGAGGGTGGACGGCTGGGGGTCCACGCGGAACAGCCACGCCCGGGCGGCGGTCTCGGGGAAGGCCGCGCCGTGGTCGGCGAGGTGGAGGGCGAACGGCGTCGCCTCGGCGATGGTGAAGCGGAACGCGTGGGTCGCGCCGCCGCCGGCGAGGAGCGACGGGTTGGCGAAGGGGAACGGGATCTCCGCCGGCTCGGGCGTCCCGGCGTAGACGTCCTGCTCCGCCGTGAGCCGGAACGCCCGGCTGGTCACCACGGCGTCGCCCGGCCAGGCCAGCTCGAGGGTGCCGGTCCGGGCGCCCACGGGCACCCAGACCTCCAGCGCGTCCGCCGCGCCCTGGCGCGTGAACGCGGGGACCCGTCCGGTGGCGCCGGTGAAGAAGACCGTCGTGGCCGGGTGGAGCCCGACGCCCCGGATGGTGACCACCTGACCGAAACGACCCGAGTCCGGCTCGATGGCCGTGACCGGGGTGATGCGGACCAGGGCCGAGCCGATGGTCCCGTTCGAGGACACCGCCTCGACCAGGACGGAGCCCGGCCCCACGCCGGTGACCAGACCGGCCGCGTCGACGGTGGCATCCGCCGAGGCGCTCCGCCACGTGAGGCCCGGGTCGTCGATGGGCTCGCCGGCCGCGCTGAAGGCGGTGGCGCTGAGCCGGAGGGTGTCGGCGATGTCGAGCGACCCCGTCTCCGGCTCGACCACCACCTCGGCCACGCGAGAGGTCGGGTCGATCGGGTCGTCGCACGCGAGCCACGCCAGGGAACACAGGGCGACGGCCGTGGGCCAGGGCGAGCGGAGCCGTGGCATGACTGCCTCCGGGCGGGTTGATGCTGGGGACCGCGGCCGGGATCCGCCGGGCCGTACGGTAACCGAAGGATATTCCGGGAGCGCGGAGCGAACAAGATCCCCGGTGCGGCGGCGCGGGGGAGCGGCGCCGCGCGTCAGCCCGTGCTCTGCATGGCCGCGGCGATGCCGTTGATGCTGAGGAAGAGCAGCTCCCGGAGTGTGTCCCGGTCCCGCTCGTCGGCCGCCCGGTAGCGCCGCAGCAGCTCGAGCTGCACCAGGTTCAGCACGTCCGTGTACGGGTTCCGCAGCGCGATGGACTTCTGGATGACGGGGCTGTTCTCCAGCAGCGCGGAGTCGCCGGTGAGGGCGAGGATGGCGTCCCGGGCGCGGTCGAAGTCGGCGGCGATGCGGTCGAAGAAGCCGCGAGCGGGGGCGGCGGCGTCGTAGCGGCGGGCGATCTCGAGCCGGGCCCGGGCCATCTCCCGCCGGGCGTTGTCGACGACGGCGCGGAAGAAGGGCCATTCCCGGTAGAGCGCGGCGAGCCGATCCTCCTCCCCTGCGGCGGAAAGCCCGGCCCCCACGCCGTACCACCCCGGCGCGATGGCGCGGATCTGCGTCCAGGCGAAGACCCAGGGGATCGCCCGGAGCCCTTCGAAATCCACCTCGGTGGCCGCGCGCCGGGACACGGGTCGGGAGGCGATGGGCAGGCGGCTGATCTGCTCGATGGGCGTCGCGGCGACGTACCAGGCCCAGAACTCCGGGTCGTCGATGAGGGCGCGGTAGGCCCGCATGGAGGCTTCGGCGATCCGGTCCATGAGCCGGATGGCCCCGTCATCGGGGAGGGATCCGGAGGCCGGCTCCCGGCCGCCCGCCGTCGGGGCGGAGAGGAGCATGGCGCTGACCAGCTGCTCGGCGTGGCGGTGGGCGATCCCCGGCAGCGCGTAGCGGAACGAGATCACCTCCCCCTGCTCGGTCAGCCGGATGCGGCCGTTCTGGCCCGCGGCCGGCATGGCGGCAATGGCCTGGTTCGCCCGCCCGCCCCCCCTGCCCACCGTGCCGCCGCGCCCGTGGAACAGGCGGAAATCCACGCCGTGCTCCCGGCACACGGTCCCCAGCGCTTCCTGCGCGCGGTGGAGCGCCCAGTTGGCCATCCAGTAGCCGCCATCCTTGTTGCTGTCCGAGTAGCCGAGCATCACCTCCTGGAACCGACCCCGCGCCTCGAGCTGGAGGCGGTAGACGGGGTCGTCGAAGAGGGCGGCCATGCGGTCGGCGGCGTCGGCGAGGTCGTCGATGGTCTCGAAGAGGGGAACGAAGTCCAGCGGCGTCTCGACCCGGCCGTCCCGCAGCCGCCAGAGCCCCGCTTCCTTCGCCAGGAGCATGGGCTCCAGCAGGTCGCTCACGGTGTGGGTCATGCTCACGATGTACGCCCCCACGGCGCCCGGCGACTCCGCCGCGATCTCCCGGATGGCCGCGAACGTCTCGAGCGCGTCCCTGGCCGCGTCGTCGAGCTCCGCCCCGGTGGCCAGCAGGGGGCGCGGGTTCTCGAGCTCGCGACGGAGTAGCGCGACCCGCTCCGCCTCCGCCAGCTCGGTGTACCCGTCCTCGACGCCGGCCGCGGCGAGGAGCGCCGCCACGGCGGCCTCGTGGACCGCGCTGTGCTGGCGCACGTCGAGGGCGGCCAGGTGGAGCCCGAAGGTGCGGACCAGGACGCGGGCGCGCTGGAGTCGGCCGTTCCGCGCGATGGAGCCGAAGCCGGTCTCCTCCAGGCAGGAGCGCATGAGGTCCAGGTCGGCCAGGAGCGCGTCGGTCCCGATCTCGTCCAGGGCGTCGATCATGCGCGTCACCAGCTGCCGGTAGGGCTCGCCCGGGAAGCGGTCCTCGCCGGCCGCGGCATCGCCCTCCGCCAGCCGGCGCCACAGCCGGTCGGGGATGGGCGCGAGCCGGTCCGAGATGCTCAGCTCCTCCAGGAGCGCCTCCAGCTCGCGGCGGTGGAGCGCCACGGCCGCCCGCCGCTGCCGGCCGAACGTCCAGCGGGTCACCTCGGGCGTCACGTTCGGGTTGCCGTCCCGGTCGCTGCCGATCCACGACCGCCAGCGCAGGAACACCGGCGCGTCCACCCCCTCCGCCGCTGCGCCGAACTCCCGCCGGAGCGCCCGCTCCACGTCCCGGTGGATGCGCGGCGCGGTCTCCCAGATCGTGGACTCGAGGAAGTAGAGCCCCTGCTCGACCTCGTCCCGCACCGACGGCCGCTCCGCGCGGATCTCCGCGGTGGCCAGCAGGAGCGTGACGTGGTCCCGGAGTGCGCCCGCCGCTTCGTCGGTCTCGCCCGGCGTCGCATCCGGACGACGCAGCTCCGCCAGCAGCTCCGCGATCCGACGCTGCGCCTGAAGCAGCGTCCGCCGGCGCGCCTCCGTCGGGTGGGCGGTCAGCGTGGGCTGGATGTCGAGCCGCCCCAGCGCGGCGACGACCTCGTCCAGGCTCCGGCCGTCCGCCTTCAGCCGCGCGATGGCGTCCCCGATGGACTCCGGCCGCTGCGGCCCGCCCTCGGCCGCGGCGCGCGACCGCTCGCGGTTGACCCGCAGGATCTCCCGCTTCTCGGCCTGGTTCACCAGGTGGAAGAAGGCGGCGTAGGCGCGGAGGAGCCAGGCCAGCTCGTCGTCGCCGAGCTCGCGGATGCGCGCGGCGGCCTCGTCCCGGTGTGCGGGATCGTTCTCCTCGGCGGCCCGCTTGCAGAGGAGGCGCAGCTCTTCCACGCGCCGGAACACCGCCTCGCCGGCCCGCGCCCGGATCGCATCCCCCAGGAGCGCGCCCAGGAGGTTGACGTCCTCGGAGAGGGGGCGGGAGATGCCGGTGCCCTCGGGCTCGGTGTCCTCGCGCGATCTGGTGGTCACGGGGTCTACGATGGTCATGCGGAAGTGAGCGCGCAGCATCCGGGCCGGCTTCTCGCGCGCTGCTGTTCCGTGGCTCCCTGCCCGCGTACACTCACGGGTGATCCGGATCCGCCGTGTGTACGACACCGTCGCCGACCGCGACCGCGAGGCCGTCGAGGAAACGCAGGCCATCCTGCGCAACCGGTTCCCCGGGATCTCGCCCCGGCTGGTCGAGGGCCTCCCCGCCGAGCTGCGGCACCCGGATCCCGCCTTCCGGCCCATCCTGTTCGTGGCCGAGACGTCGGCGGGGCGGGTGCGCGGGTTCGCCCTGCTGCGGCACGCGCCGGACGCCCGGATCTGCTTCCTCGACTTCGTCGCCGCCGCCCGGGGGGAGACCGGGGGCGTGGGGGGCGCCCTGTACGGCCGCGTCCGGGAGGAGTCCCGCGCGCTGGGGTGCGAGGCGCTCTTCCTGGAAACGTTCTCCGACGACCCGGCGCTGGAGCCGGACCCGGAGCGTCGCCGGGAGAACCGGGCCCGGCTGCGCTTCTACGCCGCGTGGGGTGCGCGGCCCGTGGAGGGGACGACGTATGCAACCCCCGTGGGCGTGGGCGACCCCGCGCCGATCCTGGTCCTGGACGGGCTCGACCGGGCGGAGCCGCCCCCGGCCGCGCTGGTGCGGCGCGCCATCCGCGCCATCCTCGAGCGACGCTACCCCGAGTACTGTCCGCCGAGCTACGTCGATGCCGTGGTCGCGTCCGTGACCGCGGACCCGGTCGTTCTCCGCGACGTGCCGCCTGCGGGCGGGCCGGCGCTGGCCGCCGCGGAGGCCGCCGCGGAGGCGGAGGCGGGGACGGCGTCGCTGATCCCGCTGGTGGTGAACGAGGGCCACGAGATCCACCACGTCCGGGAGCGCGGCTACGTGGAGGCGCCGGCGCGCGTCGGGTCCATCCTGCGGGAGCTGGAGCGGACGACGGTGTTCCGCCGGGTCGAGCCCCGCGCGTTCCCGGACCGCCACGTCCTCGCGGTGCACGAGGCCGAGTACGTGCGCTACCTGCGGGCGGTCTGCGAGGCGACGCCGCCCGACCGCTCCGTCTACCCCTACGTCTTCCCGATCCGGAACGCCGCGCGTCCGCCGCAGGACCTGGCCACGCGCGCCGGCTACTACTGCATCGACACGTTCACGCCGCTGAACCGCAACGCGTGGCGCGCCGCCCGCGCCGCCGTCGACTGCGCCCTCACCGCCGCCGACGAGGTGCTGGCCGGGGCATGGCTGGCGTACGCGCTCGTGCGCCCGCCCGGGCACCACGCCGAGCACCGCTCCTTCGGCGGCTTCTGCTACCTGAACAGCGCCGCCGTCGCCGCGGAGCTCCTGGCGCGCCACGGCACGGTGGCGATCCTGGACATCGACTACCACCACGGCAACGGCCAGCAGGACATCTTCTGGCGGCGCGGGGACGTGCTGACCGTGTCGCTCCACGGCCACCCCCGCTTCGCCTACCCCTACTTCAGCGGCTTCGAGGACGAGGTCGGGGCGGGCGCGGGCGCGGGCGCGAACGTGAACATCGCGCTGCCCGAGCGCCTGGACGGGGCGGGCTACCTCCGGGCGCTGCGGGGGGCGCTGGAGCGGGTCGCGGGCTTCGACCCCCGGTTCCTCGTCGTAGCCCTCGGGCTCGACCCCGCCAAGAACGACCCCACGGGCACGTGGACGCTGGGCGCCGCGGACTTCCGCGAGAACGGCCGCGCCATCGGCGCCCTCGGGCTGCCCACCCTCGTCGTCCAGGAGGGCGGCTACCGGACCCGTACGCTCGGCGTCAACGCGCGGAATTTCCTGGAGGGGCTGCGCGCAGGGGCGCGGGTGGGGCGGGGCGCGGGCCCCTGACGGCTCGCGGACCGGGGCGCGGCGCTGCATATTGGCGCCACACGCCGCCCAACCATTCTCGACCGGACCGGCCTGGCCGCAGGTCGGTCCCCTGCCGCCTGGAGGCACGATGCAAACGACCTGTTCCCCAACCGTTCGCGGCCTCGCGATCGTAGCGCTCCTCTGCGTGCTGCCGGCCGGGCTCGCGGCCCAGCGCGGGATGACCATCGTCGACCTGATCGAGGTGCCGAGCCTCGGCGACCCGCAGCTCTCGCCCGACGGCCGCCACGTCCTGTTCGTGCGCTCCGAGGCCGACTGGGAGGACAACCGCACCCGCGGCCACGTCTGGCGGATCGGCGCCGATGGGTCGGAGGCGATGCAGCTGACGCGCGGGGAGGGGGAGGGTTCGCCCCGGTGGTCCCCGGACGGGCGGTGGATCGCCTTCGTCGCCGAGCGGGGCGATGACGAGGATGGCCAGATCTACCTGCTGGACACGCGCGGGGGGGAGGCGCGGCGCCTGACCGACCACGACGCCTCCGTGGGGTCGATCGCCTGGTCGTCCGATGGGCGCTGGCTCTATTTCACCGCGCAGGAGCCGAAGACCGCGGAGCAGAAGGAGCGGGAGGACGCCCGCGACGACGTGTTCGCCTATGACGAGGACTGGCGGCACCGCCACCTCTGGCGCGCGGACGCGGCGAGCGGAGCCACGGAGCGGCTGACGGAGGGGGACTACTCGGTCCTGGATTTCAGCCTCTCCGGCGACGGCGCCATGGTGGCGCTGGTGCGGGCCCCCACGCCCATCCTGGACGACCTGCGGCAGCGCGAGGTCCACGTCATGGCCGCGCGCCCGGGCGCCGAGATGCGGCGGGTCACCAGCAACGACGTCCCGGAGTCCAACCCGCGGCTCTCCCCCGACAACCGCCAGGTCCTGTTCCTGGCGGACTCGAACGAGGACTTCGACTCCTACTACAACGACAAGATCTTCCTCGCCCCCGTCGAGGGTGGCGCCGCGCGGGTCCTGCTGCCCGACCTCCCCCACGAGGTGAACGGCGCGGAATGGTCCCGCGACGGCCGCGCGATCCTGTTCCGGGCGAATACGGGCGTGCGGCAGGACCTCTTCCGCGTGGGCGTGGCCGACCGGCGCGTGCGGCGGCTCACGGAAGGGGACCACGCCGTCGGCTCCTGGATGTACGAGCCGCGCCAGGGGCGGATCGTCTTCACGCTGGAAACGCCCACCAACCGGGGCGACGTGTGGACCATTGCCGCGGACGGCGGACGCCCGCGCCAGGTCACCAACGTCTACGCGTACCTCCAGCGCGATTTCCGACTGCCGCGGGTGGAGGCCGTCACGTGGCCGGGCGAGGACGGCGTCCGCGTGGAGGGGCTGCTGTGGTACCCGCTGGACTACGCGGAGGGGCGGCGCTACCCGCTCGTGGTGCAGACGCACGGCGGCCCCGCCGCGTCGGACAAGTTCGCCTTCCCGGGCTCCAGCGACTACGTGCAGAAGCTCGCGGACCTCGGCTACTTCGTGTTCCAGCCGAACTACCGCGGCAGCACGGGCTACGGCGATCCCTTCCTGCGCGACATGGTGCCCGGCTACTTCAACCAGGCCCACAAGGACGTGATGACGGGCGTGGACTACCTGATCGCCCGCGGGCTGGTCGATGGCGAGCGCATGGCCAAGATGGGGTGGTCCGGCGGCGGGCACATGACCAACAAGATCATCACCTACACGGACCGCTTCAAGGCCGCTTCGTCGGGGGCCGGCGCGGCGAACTGGGTGTCGATGTACGGGCAGAGCGACGTGCGCTTCTACCGCACGCCCTGGTTCGGCGGCACGCCCTGGCAGGAGGACGCCCCCATCGAGATGTACTGGGATCACTCCCCGCTGAAGGACGTCTGGAAGGTCAGGACGCCCACCATCTTCCTCGTCGGGCAGGAGGATGTGCGGGTGCCCATGCCGCAGTCGGTGGAGATGTTCAGGGCCCTGCGCGCGAACGGCGTCCCGACGCACCTGTACGTCGCGCCGCGCGAGCCCCACGGCTGGCGCGAGCTGCGCCACCGGCTGTACAAGGCCAACGTCGAGCTCGACTGGTTCGAGCGCTGGGTGATGGGCCGCGAGTACGTCTGGGAGACGGCGCCCGAGGCGGAAAAGGCGGCCGCCACGGCCGCGGCCGGCGGCTGAGCGTCGACCCCGGCCATTCCGCCCGACGCACCAGCCTACGGAGGTCATTCATGATCGGACCCGCCACGCGACCGCGCGCCGTACGCGCCGGCGCGCTCCTGCTCCTCTCCGTGGCCGGCTGCGCCGCCGTGGCCGGCTGCGCCGCCGCGAACACCGGTGAAGACGCCGGCACCCCGGCCCCCGCCCGGGGCGCGGCCGGGGCGCTGCCCTCCATCGCCCGCTACACGGCCGGGCTCGAGGCCATGCCCGGCTATTTCCCGCTCTACTGGGACGTCGCGAAGGGGCGGCTGCTGCTGGAGGTGCCCCGCGCCGGGGAGGAGTTCCTCTACCTCACGTCGCTGGCCACGGGGCTCGGCTCCAACGCCCTGGGGCTGGACCGCGGCGAGATCATGGACGAGCACATCGCCGCGTTCCGGCGCGTGGGGCCCCGCGTCCTGCTCGAGCTCCGCAACCCCGCGTTCCGCGCGGCCACCGGCGGGACCCCGGCGCTGACGCGGTCGGTGGAGGAGAGCTTCCCCACGTCCGTGGTGGGCGGGTTCGACGTGGTGGCGGAAGAGGACGGGCGGGCGCTGGTGGACGCGACGTCGTTCTTCCTGCGGGACGCCATCGATTTCGCCGGAATGCTCCAGCGCATGGACCAGGGGAGCCTGCGGCTGGACCGGGAGCGGAGCGCGCTGCACCTCGCGCGTACCAGGGCGTTTCCCGAGAACACCGAGGTGGAGGCGGCGCTGACGTTCGCGGGGGAGCGCGGGGGCGCCGAAGTGCGCCGCCACACGCCGGACCCCCGGGCGCTCACCATCCGGCAGCACCACTCCCTGGTGAAGCTGCCGGGGCCCGGCTACGCGCCGCGGCCGTTCGATCCCCGGGTCGGGGTCTCGGGCGTGTCGTTCTACGACTTCGGCAAGCCCTTCGACGACGACTTCGTCACCCGCCTCGCCAGCCGCCACCGGCTGATCCGGAAGGACCCCGGCGCGGCCATGAGCGAGCCGGTGGAGCCCATCGTCTACTACCTGGACCCCGCCATCCCCGAACCCTACCGCTCCGCCTTCCGCCACGGCGGCGCGTGGTGGAACGAGGTGTTCGAGGCCGCCGGGTTCCTCGACGCGTTCCGCATCGAGGACATGCCCGCCGACATGGACCCCATGGACGCGCGCTACAACGTGATCCAGTGGGTCCACCGCACGGAGGCGGGGTCGTCCATCGGGCCCTCGTTCCGCGACCCGCGCACGGGCGAGATCATCAAGGCCGCGGTGCGCATGGACTCCTACCGCTCCCTGGCCAACTACAACACCTACGCCGGGCTCGCGGGGGTGGACGGCCACTGGTACGCGGGCTCGCCGCCGGGGGTGACGGGCGAGGAGTTCATCATCATGCGACGCCGCCAGCACGCCGCCCACGAGATCGGCCACACGCTGGGTCTGGCGCACAACTTCATCGCCATCAGCTACGGCCACGCGTCGGTGATGGACTACCCGGCGCCGGTGGTGCGGGTGGTGGACGGCCGGCTGGACCTGTCGCAGGCGTACGCCCCGGGCGGTGGCGCGTACGACACCCTGGCGATCCGCTACGCCTACCAGGAGCCGCCGGCGGGGATGAGCGAGGTGGAGTTCCTGAACGGCCTCCTGATGGAGGCGCAGGAGCGCGGCTGGCATTTCATCACGAACCCCGACGCGGGCGCGGACAACTCCTACCCGGCCGCGAGCTGGTGGGTGAACGGGTCGGACGCGGTGGACGAGCTGGCGCGGGTGCTGGACGTGCGGGCCTTCGTGATGGAGCGGTTCGACGAGCGGGCCATCGAGCCGGGCGAGCCGATGCACAAGCTCTGGCAGCGCTTCGCCCCCGTCTACTTCCACCACCGCGCCAGCTACGAGGCGGCGATCAAGACCATCGGCGGGATGGAGTACCGCTACGGGGTCCGGGGCGACCCCGAGCCGGTCACGACGCTGATCGGCCCGGAGCGGGTGCGGCGCGCGCTCGACGTGGTCTCGCGCACGCTGGAGCCCGCCGCGCTGGCCATCCCCGAGCGGATCCTCCGGCTGATGGCGCCGTCGTCGTACGGCTGGATCGGCGGTCGGACGGAGCTCCGGACCGCGGCCGACCCGGCGTTCGACCAGGTCGGGGCGGCCCGGACGCTGGCGAGCGAGGTCGTGGGCGGGATCCTGCACCCGGCGCGCGCCGCCCGGGTGGTGGCGTTCCACGCCCGGGACCCGCGCCTGCCAGCGCTGGAGGACGTGGTCGCCCGGCTGGTCGACGACGCCTGGCGCCGCCCCGACGCGGGGGAGCACGCCGCGCTGGCCCGCGTGGTCCGGGGCGTGGTCGTGGACGAGCTGATGGCGCTGGCCGCGGACGAGGACGCGACGGTCGAGGCCAGGGCGGCCGCGGAGTGGGGGCTTCGGCGCGCGCTGGAGCGGGCGCGGGCCGGGGCGGGGGGGACCCCTGCCGCGGCGGCGCACCGGGTGCACCTGGCGAACGCCATCACGCGCTTCCTGGAACGGGAATGGACGGAGCGGGACCGGGCGGAACCGCTGCCGGGGCCGGGGTGGGCGCGGGACCGGGTGCCGGGCGGTGCGTGAGGGATCGGCCGGGACCGGCTCGTTCCACCAGGTAGGGCGCGGGCCGCGCGGGATGCGCAGAAGGGACCGCGGCCACCGGGCGGCTTCCGCGCTCGCGTACCTGCTCGCCGTCGTCGTTTCGCTGGCGACGCTCCTTCCGACGACGCTCCGCGCGCAGGCTCCCGCGCCCCCGGCCGACGCCCGCTACGCCGCCTCCGCGCAGGGGCGCGTCTACTACTGGATCGGGTGCACGAGCCGGTGGGGGCGGCTGAGCCCCCGCAACATCATCTTCTTCCTCACCGCGGACGCGGCCGAGGGGGCCGGGTACACCCCCTCCCGCTCCCAGGGGTGCGGCCGCAAGCCCGAGTCCGTCCCGACGCCCGCGGTCCGGCTACCCCTCGCCGGGCGCCGCGCGCCCGACGCCCCGCGCCGCGCGCCCGACGCCGCGCGCTTCGCCGGCACCTGCGTCATCGCGCGGATCGTCGATGGCGATACGGTCACGTGCGTCACGGGCGAGCGCATCCGGCTGCTCCTGATCGACGCCCCCGAGCTGAGCCAGGCGCCGTTCGGGCTCCGCTCCCGCCAGGCCCTCCAGGCGCTCCTCCCCCCCGGCACGGCGGCGGTCGTGGAGCTGGATGTCCAGCACGGCGATCGCTACGGCCGCATCCTCGCCCACCTGTACACCCCGGACGGGGTCCGCGTCACCGAGGAGATGGTGCGCCAGGGGTACGCCGTGGTGGCCGTCTACCCGCCGAACGTGCGCTACGTCGAGCGGTTCCGGGCCGCGGCGGAGGAGGCGATGCGGGAGGGGCGGGGGCTGTGGGCCGGGAGCGGGTTCGACTGCCTGCCGGCGGAGCGGCGCCGGGGGGTGTGCGAGATCTGAGAGGGTCTCGCGGTTCCGGGCGGCCCGATATCCGCCGCGAAGGGGCGGAACGCGCGGAATGCCGGGGCTCGTTTCCTGCGTATCCGCGCGCGGCCGCGGACGACGAATCGGCGCGGCGCCTTCCTGAGCGGAGGTGGCGAATGGCGGACACGCAGATCCAGAACACCGATGGCGGG
>DATKBW010000004.1:0-3495 GCA_035513575.1 Longimicrobiales bacterium
CGTCATGGAAGCGACCCCCGACACCGGCTGCGAGATTCGTCTCGGATATCGGGCGAAATATCGTAGGCGACGGCCGGCGGGAGGCTCGCGTACGATTTTTCGCTCGAATAGCGAGCGAGATCTCGCAATCGATGCGCGGCGCCCCCGCCAATGCGACTTTCGTCTCGGTTCCTGCCCCCCTACTGCGCCCGCAGCGCTTCCACCGGATTCGCCCGGGCGGCCCGCCGCGCGGGAATGAACGCCGCCACGCCGGCGGCCGCCAGCAGCAGGACCGCGGCGCCGGCGAACGTGGCGACGTCGCCGGGCGTGACGCCGAAGAGCATGCTTTCGAGGGCACGCGCCCCGAGAACGGCCACTCCCAGACCGAGCGCGACGCCCAGCGCGACCAGCGCGAGGGAGTGGCGGATGACCATGGCCACGAGGCCGGTCCGCGACGCGCCCATGGCGGCCCGGATCCCGAGCTCCCGCGTCCGGGCCTCGACCGTGAACGCGACGACGGCGTACACGCCCAGGCTGGCGAGTAGCAGGCCCAGGAGCGAGAACGCGCCCATGAACGCGGCGGCGGCGCGGGGGCCGGCCAGGGCGTCGCCGAAGTGGGCCTCGAGCGTCGTCAGGCGGGTGACGGGGAGGGTCGGGCGCACGTCGCGCAGTGCGTCGCGGAGCGGGCCGGCCAGCGCGGCCGGGTCGCCGGGCGTGCGGGCGACGAGGTCGAACGCGCCCAGCCCGGTCTGCTCGGCCGAGTAGAAGAGCATGGGCCGCGGCGGCTCCTGGAGCGCCGAGACCTTTACATCCCCGACGACGCCGACCACGCCCCGCCACGCCGTCTCGTCCGACTCCGGGCGGATCTGGCGGCCGATCGCGGCGCCGCCGCTGCCATCATCGCCCCAGAACGCGCGGGCGGCCGCCCGGTTCACGACGACCGCGACTTCGGAGCCGGGGCGGTCCTCGGGTCCGAAGCCCCGGCCGGCGAGGACGGGTATGCCCATCGCGTCGAAGTAGTCGCGGCTGACCACGGCCAGCGGCAGCTCGACGGACCCGGTCCCCGACGGCGGCGTGTAGCCCTCCACCACCTGCGTCGTGCTGGACCCGCCCTGGACGGGGAGGCGGCTGGTGACGGCCGCGGCCGTCACGCCCGGGATGGCCCGCACGCGCTCGAGCAGGCGCTCCGTGACGACGGGCATCCCGTCGTCCGTCACGCCGCCCTGCCGGAGGTTCGTCCCCAGGACCGCGATGCGGTCGGCGTCCACGCCGGGGTCCACACGCTCGGTGTTGGCGAGGCTGCGGGTCAGCAGCCCCGCGCCGACCACCAGCACCAGCGACAGCACCACCTGCGCGGTGACCAGGCCGCCCCGGAGCAGCGACACGCGACGCCCCGCCGACTGCCCCCGCGACTCGTTCCTCAGCGCGGCCGCGACCCCGCCCCGGGCGGACCGCAGCGCCGGGACGAGGCCGAAGATCAGCCCCGTCGCCAGGGCCAGCCCGAGGCCGAACAGGACGACGCGATGGCCGAAGCCGACGTCGAGGGCGCCACCCGGGAGCGGGAGCGGCAGGGCGGGGACCAGGTCGATGGACCAGCGGGCCACCGCGAGCCCCGCGGCACCGCCGGCGAGGGCGAGGAGGAGCCCTTCGAGGAGGAGCAGGCGCACGACGCGCCGCCGTCCCGCCCCGAGCGCCTCCCGGACGGCCATCTCGGGGCCGCGTGAGATCCCCCGCACCAGCAGCAGGTTCGCCAGGCTGCTGCACGCGAGCAGCAGCACCAGCGCGGCCGCGGCCATGAGGCCGAGGTTGGCCGCGACGAGGCCGGCGTCGGCGTCGGGGTGGAAGCGGACCTCGTCGTATGCGAAGACGGTGATGCCCCGTCCCTCGTTCAGGGCCGGGTACGCCTCGGCCAGGCGCCGGGCCAAACCGTCCATGGCGGCCCGGGCGCGCTCGAGGGTGACGCCGGGCGCCAGGCGCGCCTTCACCTGGTACCAGTGGTCCTGCCGCCGCTCCAGGTTCGCCACGCGGAAGGGCCCGCCCACGGGCGTGCTGGAGATGGACAGCCAGAAGTCCGTGACCAGCGCGCCCGCGTCGCCGTTGAAGCCGGCCGGGCCCACGCCGATGACCGTCACCGGCTGGTTGTTCAGCCGCACCACCCGCCCCACGACGGCGGGGTCGCCGCCCAGCCGCGTCCGCCAGGTCCGGTGGCTCACCACCGCGGCCATCTCCTCCCCCACGCGGTCGTGCGCGGGATCGAACCAGCGGCCCAGCGACGGGCGGAGGCCCAGCACCGGGAGGTAGCTGGCGCTGGCGTATTCGACCGAGGCCCCGGCGGGACCGTCGGCCGCCTCCCACGTCGCGCCGCTCGAGGACGTGGCCGCCACCCCGGCGAACACGTGGTCCATCGCCGCCATGTCCCGGAACGCGGGGAAGGACGTCGAGCTCGGGGCGCCGTCGTCGCCGTGCTGATAGATGTGGACGACGCGCTCCGGGTCCTCGAACGGCGGCGGCCGGAACAGGACGGTGTCGACCACGTTGAACACCGCCGCGTTCAGGCCGATGCCGATGGCCAGGATCGCCACGGCCGAGAGGGAGAAGAGGGGCGTCGCGCGCAGGCGACGGAACGCGTACCGCACGTCGTGGACGAACGACGTCATCATTCCATCTCCTTTCGTGGGGATCCCCGGCTCCGGCCGGGGTGCCTGGCGCGCTCGCCGCTCGGCCAGCGCCGTCCTCAGCACGTCCGCGAACGTGCGGGCCCAGAGCCGCGCCACCCGCGTCCGGCCCCCTAGGCGCGCCCGCGCCAGCCGCGCCAGGAAGAACCGCGTCATCTCCTCGCCGTACGTCGCCCGGAAGGCGGGAGGGTAGAAGCGGAGGAGGAGGCGGAAGACGCGCGCGTGACCACGCCCGGGACCGAGGTGCTCAGGCATCAGGCCCGCTCTGGCAGCAGGTCCCGCTCCCGAGCCAGCTCCACCAGCCGCTGCAGCCGGGCCGCGTCCCGCGACACGGCCGCCCGACCACTCGGCGTGATCCCGTAGTACTTGCGACGCGGATCGGCTTCCGCGTCCGGCGCCGCCGCCTGCCGGACCAGCCCCGCGTCCAGCAGCTCCTTCAGCGACCGGTACAGCGTGCCCGGACCCAGCTCCACCGCGCCCCCGGTCGCCTCCTCCACCCAGTCGGCGATCCCGAGGCCGTGGAGGTCCCGGGCCGTGAGGGCCAGGAGGATGTGGAAGGCCGCGGGAGTGAGGGTCGTCTGTGGCATGGCATCAAGGGGCGCGGGTGAACTATCCGTCACAGATATATCCGGTATGGATAAGAAAAGCAAGCCCTGGTTTTCGGCGTCAGCCGTCCCGCAAGTGGCATGATCGCGGCGGCCCCCCCGCGCGCGCGTCTTGACGCGCCCAGGGTGAGGACCAGATATTAGACTGGTCGTAGACTGGTCTGCCCGACGAGGAGGTGCCTGTTGAACGTGGGCGCATACGAGGCCAAGACCCACCTGTCCGCGCTGCTGGATCG
>DATKBW010000005.1:0-3189 GCA_035513575.1 Longimicrobiales bacterium
CGGGATCGTGCCGGTCTCGACCTCCGCCTTGAGCAGCCCGAGGATCTCCCTCCAGCCGGCCGCCTGCTTCTCGACGTCCTCGTGCGCCGCCGTCCAGCCCGAGTGGGTGATGGTGACGCGGCAGCCCTCGGCGGTCTCGTCCAGATCCCACGTCACCAGGGTAGGGGGCCCCGGCTTCATCGTGAAGATGTAGGTATGCACGAACTTCGTCGGGGGCTCGACCTCGACGATCTCCCCGACGACGAAGACCCGCTTGCGGTCCGGGCTGTAGTAGCGCAGCCGGTCCCCTGGCCGCAGCGTCGAGTCCAGGACGGTGTTGTACAGCGCCTTCTGGACCGTGCCCGTCTTCGTGATCTCGTCCCACACCTTCTGGATCGGCGCGTCGATGACGATCGAGGCGACGTGTTCGCGCGGCGGCGCTGCGTCGGTCATGGGCCACTCCCTGGTTGCGCGGCGCGACCCGACCCCGGATCGGCCTGGTGTCGTTCGAGCTCTTCCTTGAGGTCCACCAGCGCCTCCGCCCAGTGGCGGCGGTAGCGGCTGACCCAGCGATCGTGGATGCGCTGGATGGGCACCGGGTTGAGGTGATTGTACCTCCGCCGCCCCGATCTCCGGATCGTGACCAGCTCCGCATCGACCAGCACACGCAGGTGCTGCATGACGGCGAAGCGGGACAGGTCCGCGAATGCGTCCGAGAGGTCGGTGGTCGTCAGCGGGCCCTCGCGCAGCAGATCCAGAATGCGGCGCCGGATCGGATTCGCCAGGGCCTTCCAGACCGGGTCCAGGTCCTCGGGGTCCTGCGGCTTGGCGGAGGCGGGCCCGCTCCCCGTCATCGAGCGGGTTGCTCCGCGAGCCGGCCGCCGTAGACCGTCGCGGGAACGATCAGGGCCAGGAAGACGAGGTGGTACCAGAGCGGGAACAGGCCCCATGCCGAGGCCTGGAAGCCGATACCCAGCGCGAGCTGGAGCACCGCCAGGATGGTCGCGTCGCGGACCGGGCGTGCGGCCGAGATCCGGCCCGTGGTCCAGCCGGCCAGGACGGAGAGTGCCGCGCTGAAGGCGATCAGGAACAACATGATGCCGACGTGGGTCAGCGGCTCGCCGGGCCCGGTGTGCTCCGGGAACAGCGCCGCCAGCCCGGACGTCACGGCCAGCCACAGGACCGCCCACACGACCGCCCCCGCGAGAACCGCCAGCACGCTACGTCCCATCGTGGGATCCTCCGTCGTCGGAATGGTCTCGACTGCGCGCGTCAGGCCAATATGTGATACTTTTATCACTTGTCAACGATTTCCTCGCGCGATGCGGGGCGGGTGCCCGGAGGCCGGGGCGCCGACCCGCTCAAGACCATGGGCGCGTCCGTCGTCCGCGTGGCGCTTCGTATCCCTGCCGCCTTACTAGTTGACCATGCGCGAGGATGCCTCCCACACGGTCGCGGCGCCGTCGGATCACCCGGTTCCGGGTAGCGTCCGGGTAGCGGCGTGGACCTTCCTCCTCGCATCCGTCGCGGGCTTCGTGGGAGGAATCCTCGGGCCCTCGGCCGCCCCGCGGCCCGGCGCCACTTCGGCCAGACGCCGCCCCCGCCCACCGGACCTCCGATCCGCCCGCCGGCAGCGCGCACGCCATGAACTCTCATGCCGGTCGGGAGTCGCCGCCCGCGGTGGCCCGCCGGTCGCTCGTTCCCGGGCTTTCCCTCGATGGAGGCACGCCACCATGACCGACGCCCCGCAGGGCCTCGACTCCCTGTCTCCGGCCGATCGCCGGACCCTCGCGTTCGGGCCGCTCTGGATGTTCTCGCTCGTCGCCGGCTCCGACGGGGCCGTCGATGAGCGCGAGGTCGACCGGCTGGCCGCCGTCGTCGAGCGGGCGCGCCCGGACGGCGGGCCCCTCCTGGACGCGGTGCTGTCCGAGCTCGCCGACGGCGGCGGCCGCATCCTGGGCGAGTACGCGGCCGACGGGCGCACTGCCGAGGAAGGCCTGCGTCGCGTCGCCGCGGTGCTCGACCTGAACTGGCCGCCGGAGGTGGGCGAAGCGTTCAGGAGCGGGTTGTACGCGATCGGCCAGGCCATCGCGTCGGCGTCCGGCGGCTTTCTGGGCCTCGGGGACCCCACGAGCGCGGCCGAAGGCGCGGCGCTCGCGCGCGCCGCCCACTGCCTGGGCATGAAGCCCGACTCCGGGACGCGCTTCGACGGCGTGGCCTGGCCACCCGTCGCTCCCTGAAGCCCACCGCGGGGACCGCGGAGGGCTTCCCTCCCGCGGCCCGAGACGGCGGGCCGCGGGGCACGGAGGTTGCTGGAAACATCTGGCGCTGAAGGGGGTCCACCGGCCGCGCGCCGGGACGGGCCCCCGGTTCGTTTCCAGGAGGAGGCCACCATGCCGGACGAATGGAGCAAGAAGGACGAACGGCAGTACGAGCACGTCAAGAAGAGCGAGAAGGAGAGCGGGCGGTCCGATGAGCGGGCCAAGGAGATCGCCGCGGCCACCGTGAACAAGCAACGCGGCAAGGAAGGCCGCACGAAGGAGAGTCGCGGCAAGAAGGAAGGCCGGACCAAGAACAACTAGCGGAGAGACGGCCTTCGGGCCCGGGCCCGCCCCGCACGGGCCCGGTCCCACCGCCCTGCGGCGCCGCCGCGGCCTGCCCGTGCTGCTCCCCATGGCCCGCCCTCCCCGCCCCCGCCCGACCGGGCGCCGCCGGGCCTTCCCCGCTTGCCCCCGCCCCCCACATCGAGGAACTTTCGCTGCCCCGTTCCGCGACGCGATCCGGGACGGCGTTCGCGCAGCACCCCCTGAAACCGGCAGGCCGATGTCCACCACCGACCAGATGGCCAACACCCCCCGCGGCGTCCGCCCCGGGCACGTCCAACGCCCGGCGCTCGAGGAGGACGCCTGGGCGAAGATCCAGGCCGAGCAGGAGAAGACCAGGGACCGCGAATGCGTTCGCTTCGCGTTCTATCGGGTCGATCCCGCGTGGCGGCGGGTGGCCCCCGAGGAGAAGGAGCGCCACAAGGCCGAGTTCATGGACGTCATCGGCCGCCACGGTCGCGACTTCATGGTCTACGCCTACTCGACCGTCGGCACGCGCGGGGACAGCGACTTCATGCTGTGGCAGGCGTCGCGGGACATCGACCACCTGGACGCCCTGGCGGGCGACCTGAACGGGACCGGCCTGGGCGGCTACCTGAGCATGCCG
>DATKBW010000006.1:0-2649 GCA_035513575.1 Longimicrobiales bacterium
CCGGATCGAGTCCGGCGTCATCGCTTCATGGCGCCACCCCGGCCGTGCCGTGCCCCAGTACGGGCCGGAGCTGTAGATCCGGGGGCCGGCGATCGTTCCGGCCGCGATCCGCTCCCGCCCCCGCCGCGCCTCCTCCGGGTCCACCTCCCCGGCCGGGAACGTCGACGTGACGCCGTTCGCCAGGAAGAGCACGGGATTCACCGTGTACTCATCCACCCGCCCGGCACCGAAGAGATCGACGGCGTAATGCGCGTGCAGGTCGAAGAGGCCGGGCATGATGAAGTCCGCGGGGGCCAGCGTCACGACCGTCGCGGCCGCGTGCGGCGGAGCGAAGGATCCAACGCCGAGGAGCGTCCCGTTGCGGATGAGGCTGCCGGGATTCGGACGGGCCGCGTCGCCCGTGCCCTCCCAGAGTCGACCACCGAGGACGACGAGGTCGCCGGCCTGAGAGGCGAGGGACTGGGGCGCAGCGGACGCGGGTGCGAGGAGGAGCGCGGCCGCGAGCGCCAGGAGGAGGCGCGATGGAGTGCGATTCGGCATCGGGCGAATATCCCGGCGCGGGCGCCGGGGCGCAACGCTCCGCTGGCCGATCGACTCGTCCCGTCCGGCCATTCTTCCGCCCCGCCGCCGGGGTAACCTTCAATTCAAATTCAAATTGGGGAATTTGTAATTGAGAGGGAGGGGGCGCAGTGGCGAGACCGTGAAGGCGGACCCGGCGCCGGGGTCGCTGCGCATCGTGAGGTCACCGCCGAGCGCCCTCGCGATGCTATGTATGGTCCTCACCGATTACCGGGCTCTGCTTTTGAGCGGCCAACATCGGACACCTCGTGGAATGCGTTGCTCTCCATTGATCCAACCGGACCGTACCGCCCCACGGTTCCTCGACGGGCGGCGCCGGAATGTCGGAGCCGGCATACCCGTTGTTATCCGGTGAGGGGGAGACGCATCTTTCCCGTCCTGGAACCCGCAGGAGCCCTGGACCGACGTGGGAGGCGTGACCCATGCGCGTGATGTGGCCCGTCAGACTCGCCCTGCCCGTGATCATGTTGCTCGCCGCCGGGCCGGCCCTAGCCCAGGAGGAGGAGCGACGCGGCTTCCTCGGCCTGGGCATCGGGCCATCCGCCCCCTTCGGCAGCTTCGCCGACGCGTCGCCGGACAATCCGCGAGCCGGACGTGCTACGCCCGGCTACACCGACACGTTCGTCAATGTCGGATATCGCTTCGGGCGGCGGGTCGGCGTGGCGGGGGCGTTTTCGTACAGCGAGTACGACATGCGCGATGAGGAGGACGACGACTGGTGGCAGGTCGCCGGCCTCGTGATCGGCCCGATGTATTCCCATCCTCTCGGTGCCAGGGCGGCGCTCGACCTCAAGGCCATGCTCGGCCTCCTGGCGATGACCCCCGTCGTCGACAGCTACACGACCGCCGACAAGACCGGGAGCGGCCTCGCTCTCGATATGCGGGCCGCCGCCCGGTACGATGTGTTCAGACGATGGGCGGTGTTCGCCGAGGCCGGGATCCAGTCGGCCGCCGTATCGTTCGACACCGGCGTTCGGAAGGACTACCGGGCAATCATCTCGGGATTCGGGATCGCGTTCCGGCCCGCGTGGTAGCGGAGGCTCCGGCAGCCTTGACATGCGTGGAGCATGTTTACATGCTTCACGCATGGGAATGATCCAGATACGGAATGTGCCCGACCCGCTGCACCGGGAACTGAAGGCGCGGGCGGCGCGGGCGGGGAAGACGCTGTCGGACTACCTGCTGGAGATGGTCCGGCAGGCGGTGGAGCGGCCGGAGCCACACGAGCTGCTGGCGCGGATCCGGGAGCGGGGCCCCGCCTACCTGGGCGAGTCGCCGGCGGAGTCGGTACGGGCGGAGCGCGAGTCACGGTGATCGTGGTGGATGCCTCCGCGGTGCTCGAGGTCCTGCTCCAGACGGAGCGGGGCCGGGCGCTGGAGGGACGGCTGTTCGGCGGGGAGGTGCTGAACGCGCCGCACCTGCTGGATCTCGACGTGGCCCAGGTGCTGCGACGCCACACCCGCCGCGGGGTCGTGGGCGCGTCTCGTGGAGAAGGAGCGCTCCGGGACTTCCAGGACCTCCGGATCGAGCGCTACCCGCATCACCCGTTCCTGGGCCGGATCTGGGCGCTGCGGGAGAACGTCACCGCGTACGACGCCGCGTACCTGGCGCTGGCGGAAGCGCTGGACGCGCCGCTGGTCACTGCGGACCGGAAGCTGGCGGACGTGCCCGGTCACGGGGCGGTTGTCGAGGTGGTGGTGTCGCGTTGACGACCGCAGCACGCCGTCCTATGCTGACCTGAAGTCCGCTCCCGCCGTTCCCGCAAGCCATCCGGAGAGCCTCATGCGAGCCCGTCACGCCCTTCCCGCTTCCCTCGTCGTCGCCCTGGTCGTGTCGATTCCCGGCGTGCCGCCGGGCCCCGCCCCGGTCGCCGCGCAGGAGCCCGCAACCGTCGAGCTCCCCTCCCCCCAGCAGCACTTCGGCTACCCGATGGGCGCCGAGGGCCGCCTCGCCGACTGGGCGGAGCTCGCCGCCTACTACCGCCTCCTTGCCGCCGCGAGCCCCCGCGTCGAGGTCGTGGACATGGGCCCGAGCACGCTGGGCAAGCCGTTCCTGGCGCTCTTCGTGTCC
>DATKBW010000007.1:0-2858 GCA_035513575.1 Longimicrobiales bacterium
GTCATGCTGACGGCCCGGTCCGGCGAGGCGGAGGTGCTGCGCGCCCTCGAGCTGGGCGCATTCGACCACGTGCCCAAACCCTTCAGCGTTGCCGAGCTGCTCCACCGGGTCCGGCGCGCCCTCGAGTCCGGAGACCGCGCGCCTTGATCCCCGAGCCCCTCCTCATCGCCGCCACCCAGCTGGAGGCCGGGGTGTTCGTCGCAGCCTGGCTGCTGATCATGGGCCACGGCGTCTTCACCGGCGTCCGTCGCCGGCGGCGCCCGCGCCTCGAGCGCGCCCGCCGCCTCCTGGCCGCCGGCCTCCCGGACCGCGCGCTGGACGACGATGCCCGCACCGCCCTGCGCCGGCTGGACGCCGGCGAGGCGGCCGAGCTCTTCGCCACGTTCACGCCCCACCTCCGCGGGGCGGAACAGGAGTGGCTGGGCGGCATCGCGCTGGAACTGGGCCTGGTGGCGCGGGCCCGCCGTCTCTGCCGCAGCCGGCTCTGGTGGCGCCGGCTCCACGGCGCGCGGCTCATCACCCTCGTGGGCGGCGGGGAGGAGGCGATCCTGGCACTGGCCCACGACCGGAACCCGCTGGTCCGCAGCCAGGTCGCCGAATGGGCGGGCGCCTACGGCACACCCGCGGGCATCCGGACGCTGGGGGACATGCTGGGCGACCGCAGCCGTGCAAGCCGCTACAGCGTCGAGGATGCGCTGGTCCGGCTGGGAGGACCGGCCGTCGAGCCGCTGGCCGAGCGGCTCGCCCACGTCCGCGGGCCGATCCCCTCCATCACCGGCCTCCGGGCCGCCGGCGGACTGGGCGATCCGCGCCTTCTCCCCTCCATCCTGACCCACTGCGATCGCGAGAACCCGGAGGTGCGGCGGGCGGCGTTCGCGGCCCTGGGCGCGATCGGCGGGGAGGAAGCGGGCAGGCGGCTGGTCGCTGCGCTGGAGGACGCGGACCCCAGGGCCCGGGCCGAAGCGGCCACCGCCCTTGGGCGCATGGGGCACTGGCAGGCGGCGCCGGTCCTGGCACGTCAGCTCGGCCACACCGCGTGGGACGTCCGGCTCGCGGCGGGGCGCGCCCTGGCAAAGCTGGGCCCGCCCGGTGAGATCACGCTGCGGAAAATGCTCGACGCGCCCAACGCCTTCGCCGCGGACATGGCCCGGCACGTCCTGGACCGGGCGCGGGTCGAACGTACCCGGCCCGCGCCCGCCTGATGGACGCCCACTTCCTCGCCGTCGGCCTGGAGTGGTTCGAGTGGGCGGTGCTCGCCTACTTCCTGATGGTCAACAGCTTCTATCTCCTCCTCCTGGCCAGCGCCGCCCGGGAGATGCGCCGTCACGTCCTGGCTTCCCGGGGCGAGAGCCGCCGCCAGGTTCTCAGCTCGGCCGTGGCGCCCCGGATCAGCGTCCTGGCCCCCGCCCACAACGAGGCCGCGACCATCGAGACCAGCCTGCGCGCCCTCCTGGCGCTCGAATACCCCGACCTCGAGATCGTCGTGATCAACGACGGCTCCAGCGACGCCACCCTCGACGTGCTCCGGGACCGCTTCGAGCTCGAGCCCGTCCACACCATCTACCGGCGGCGCATCCCGACCCGCCCCGTCCGCCAGCTCTTCCGCTCCCGGATCTACGCGAACCTGGTGGTGGCGGACAAGGAGAACGGGGGCAAGGCCGACGCCCTCAACGCCGGCGTCGACATGGCCAGCGGCGGCCTGGTTTGCGCCATCGATGCCGACACCCTCATCGAGCCCGACGCGCTGCTCCGCATGGTCCGCCCCTTCCTCCTGGACGATCGCACCCTGGCCGCCGGCGGCACCATCCGCGTGGTCAACGGCTGCACCGTCCGCAACGGCCGGGTGACGGAGGTCCACCTGCCACGCCGCTTCGTCGCCGCCCTCCAGGTCGTCGAATACATGCGCGCGTTCCTGTTCGGTCGCCTGGGCTGGAACCGGCTCGGCGGGAACCTCATCATCTCCGGCGCCTTCGGCATCTTCCGCAGGGACGAGGTCATCGCCGCCGGCGGCTACCTCCATGACACCGTGGGCGAGGACGTGGAGCTGGTGGCCCGGCTACGAAAGACCGCCCGCGACCTGGGCGGGCCGGACCGCGTGGCGTTCATTCCCGACCCCGTGGCATGGACGGAGGTCCCCGAGTCCCTCCGGGTGCTGCGCCAGCAGCGCGACCGCTGGCACCGCGGCCTCGCCGACACCCTGTGGCGCCATCGGGCCGTCACCCTGAACCCGCGCTACGGCGTGCTCGGCCTCTTCGTGTTCCCCTACTTCGTGTTCGTGGAGCTGATCGCGCCGGTCATCGAGTTGGTGGGTCTCGCCGGACTCTGCGCGGGCCTCTGGATCGGCGCCCTGGACGCACGCTTCGCGCTCCTCTTCTTCCTCGTGGCCTACGGCTTCGGCGTGGTCCTCAACGCCCTGACCGTGCTCCTGGATGAGATGAACTTCCAGCGCTACGACAGCCTCCCCCAGCGGCTCGCCCTTCTCGGCCTCTCCCTCATCGACAGCATGGGCTATCGCCAGCTCACCGTCGCATGGAGGGTGGAGGGCCTCATCAGCTTCCTCCGCGGCCGCCGGGACTGGGGCCTCATGGAGCGGCGTCCTCCGCCTTCCACGCACACGGCCACGCCCACGACATAGGAGCGGCAAGCGTACGGCGACGCGGTCCGACGCCCCGGGTCGGAGCCAGGCGCCGGGAGCTTACGGCCGGCGGCTCCTGTCCCACGAGCGGTCCGCAATAACGTTCCGAACCCTTCATTCCGTATCCGATCCCGGCTGCCCCACGGCGACGCTCGAACCGCGTTTTTTCGCGGAACCACGCCATTTTCCGGCCGTCGCGGCGGCGTGGTCCCACGCTTGCCCT
>DATKBW010000008.1:0-3053 GCA_035513575.1 Longimicrobiales bacterium
GCGGATCCATCGGCTGGCTGGACGCCGAGCTGAGCAGTCCGACCGCACCGAGCACGCTCACGATCGCCGCCACCACGGAGACGCTGCCGCTCGGAGTGCATTACGCGACCGTTACGGTCACATCTCCCGTGGCGGATGGCACGGTGTGGGTCGGGGTCCGCGTGCGTGTGCTGCCCAGCGCGATCTACGTATCCGTGAGCGACCCGTCGGCCGCGGATGATGGGACGTGCGGCCTGGGGCCGACCGGCACGGGGACGGGACGATATCCGTGCCGCGGGATCGCCCAGGGCGTCGCGCGTGCGGTGGCCACCGGCCGCGGGATGGTTGTCGTTGCCGATGGCATTTACGATGAGGCCGTGACGCTCGCCAACGGGATCAGTGTGCTGGGGGGGTATGACGCGGAGTCGTGGGAGCGGCATACGGAGACCAGCGCGACCATCATCCAGGGCGCGGCGGCCGCGGGCGCGCACGATCGGACGGTAACGGCCGTCGGAATCACGGCGCCCACGACGTTCGAAGGGTTCGTCGTCCGCGGCTCGCTCAATGCCCGCGCTGGCGGGAACTCGTACGCGATCTATGTCGCCAACTCCGACGGCGACCTCCTGATCCGGAACAACACCATTTACGCGGGGCGGGGCGGCCCCGGCGCGGGTGGGAGCGGTGGGGCGGCCGGTGCCGCGGGTTCCAGCGGCACCGGACGGGCCTCGGATCCGGCCGCCTACGACGCGAAGGTCACTTCCGGCGACGGGGCCTGTAACACGGCCAACAACCGGCAGTTCTCCAACGGCGGGGTCTCCTCGTTCGGGGGAGACAACGTGAGCGGCGGCAACGGTGGCGGAAACGGGTGCCCGGTGTCCACTACGCTCGAACAGCTGAGCGCCACCAACGGCCTCGCCGGACAGGCGGGGGCCGGCGTGGGCGGAGGGGTGAATGGAGCGGGGGGGCAGGGCGGCTCCGAGGCCCGGTTGGAGTCCGGCGGTGGCATATGCGTCGTTCCCGCCGTCCCCATGTACGGCGTGGAAGGGGGCGCGGGCTCCGCGGGCGCGGGCGGCGGCGGAGGGGCGGGTGGGGCCGGGGGCGGCGGAACCGTCGTCTCGGCGCACTGGACGGGTCTGCCGAGCTCAGCGGGGACGGTCGGCGCGAACGGGGGCGGGGGCGGCGGGGGTGGTGGGGGCGGAGGCGCTTACTGCCTGTCCTGCGCGGAGAACAAGGATCGGCTGGGCGGTCATGGCGGTGGCGGTGGCGCGGGCGGGCAGGGCGGCGGCGGAGGCGCCGGTGGCGGGGCGGGCGGGGGCGCATTCGGCGTATTCGTGGTCGGACTCGCGGCGCCGGACATCCAGGGGAACGTGATCGTACGCGGTGAAGGTGGAACCGGCGGCCAGGGAGGGAACGGAGCGCCCCCCGGGAGCGGCGGCGCGGGTGCCGTTGGCGGCGAGGGGATGTTCTGCGCCGGGGCCGGCGGTCAGGGCGGCGATGGAGGTATCGGCGGCTACGGCGCCGGGGGCGGGGGTGGCAGCGGCGGTGGTAGCTTCGGCATCTACACTTCGGGAATCGGCACGCCGAGCTACTGCACGGCCAACCAGGTATCGGGCGGCGTCGCGGGCCCCGGGGGTGCCGGCGGCGCATCGCTGGCGAATCCGGGCGGTGCCGGGCAGCCCGGCGCGCTGGAGGCGTGCTCGTTCAACTGACGTTCAGCGCTCGACCTGGACCCCGGCCCTCTTCAGCGCCCCGAGGCTGCCCGCGTTCTCCGCCTTCGCGAAGCCGCGCTCCCTGAGCGCCCGGGTCGCCGCGCCGGCGCGGTGACCGGAGAGGCAGTAGACGAGGATCCGGCGGTCCTTGTGCGGTTGGAGCTCGTCCAGCCGCCGTTGTACCTGTCCCATGGGCACGTGTACGGCGCCCGCGGCGTGGCCCGCGGCGAACTCGGGGGCTGTCCTGACGTCGAGGAAAACCACGTCCTCCCCCGGCTCGATGCGGGGTGGTGTGGGAAGGATTCGCGAGAGGAGCCTGGAGATCAGTCCCATGTGTCGCTCGGAGCGTATGTGAATGCCTTGCGGTGGCCCGCCACGCTCCATCGTACGGGGCAGCCAGGCGTCAGTACAGCTTGGACCGATGGCGTCAACCCTGAACTACTCCGACCTTCCGGGGAGTTGTTCAGACTTGACGCCGTATATCGCCGTCAGGGCGACACTCGTTCCGTTCAGGGCCAACTTCTTCAGCCCTGACGGCACAACGCGGCGTCAGGGCTGAAGAGTGCGCCCGCCGTGAGCAGTCGATCAGGATTGACGCCACCATGCCCGCGATCGATAGGGCCGCCTGGTGCTCCCCCGCCGCGACCATTGTCCGTGCGCCCGCCTTCGTGTATTTTTTCGACACTCCCCTCCCTCGAAATCCCAGCGACATCCCATGACCAGACCGATGATGGCGACGACGCCCATCCTCAGCGCGCTCGCGCTCGTGACCGTAGCGCTCCCCGCGTCCGCGCAGCAGCCGACGCCCGCGCAGATCGCCGCGGGGACCGCGCCGGCGGTGGTGAGCATCCGAGCGCTGGCGGATGGGATCGAGGTGGCGAGCGGGAGCGGGTTCGTGATGCGGGCGGATGGTGTGATCGTGACGAACCTGCACGTGGTGGAGGACGCCGCGTCGCTGGAAGTGGAGCTGGCGACGGGCGAGACGTTCACCGACGTGTACGTGCTGGGGACCGACGATCGGCGCGATATCGCCTTGCTGAAGCTGCCGACGGCGCGGCTGCCAGCGCTGGAGCCGGGGGACGCGAACGCGCTGGCGGTGGGTGATGCCGTGTTCGTGATGGGGAACCCGATGGGCCTGGAGCGGACGTTCAGCGACGGACTGGTGAGCGCGCGGCGGGTTCTGGACGGCGTCGCCTACCTGCAGATCTCGGCGCCGATCTCGACCGGCTCGTCGGGCGGGCCGGTGCTGAACGCGGCGGGGGAGGTCGTGGGGATGGCCACGGCGACGCTGGCGGACGGCCAGAACCTGAACCTGGCGGTGCCGATGAGCTACGCCGAGGGTCTGCTGAGCGTGGCGGGCGCGCC
>DATKBW010000009.1:0-2224 GCA_035513575.1 Longimicrobiales bacterium
AACGTGACGCGGACGGCCTGGACGTCGGAGGGTCGCCGTGAGAGCGTGGCGGAGCACACGTGGCGGCTGTGCCTGATGGCGCTGGTCCTGGAAGGGGCGTTCCCGGACGTGGACTTCGCGCGCCTGGTGAAGATCTGCATCATCCACGACCTGGGGGAGGCGATCGGGGGAGATATTTCGGCGAAGCTGCAGAGGGGGTCGAAGGCGGCGCAGGAGCGGGAAGACCTGCTGGTGATCCTGGAGCCGCTGCCGGCGGCGGTGCGTGCCGAGATCGTGAAGCTGTGGGACGAATACGAGGCGGCGTCGTCGCCCGAAGCGCGACTGGCGAAGGCGCTGGACAAGATCGAGACGATCCTGCAGCACAACCAGGGCACCAACCCGCCGGACTTCGACTACGCGTTCAATCTCGGCTACGGGACGCGCTACACGGCGGACGACCCGCTGATCGTGAAGCTGCGGGCGATCGTGGATGCGGAGACGCGGACACGCGCGGCGGAGCAGGAGTAGCCATGGGCAGGGTGCCGCCGATGTTCGTTCCTGCGATCCTGCCGCTCCTCGCGTGTGCGGGGGATCCGACGCGGGACACGGCCGCGACGGTACGTGACAGCGCGGGCGTCGTCATCGTCGAGAACGAGGGGCCGGCCTGGAGTCCGGAGGAAGCCTGGAGGGTGACCGAGCCGGCGATGCTCGACATCGGGGTCGTGGAGGGCGCGCCGGAATACCAGCTATATCGGGCCGCATCGGCGGTGCGGCTGTCGGATGGACGGATCGTCGTCGCGAACGGCGGCACGAACGAGCTGCGCTTCTACGACGCGACCGGCCGTCACCTGCGGTCGGTCGGGCGGGAAGGGGAGGGGCCGGGGGAGTTCCGGGACCTCCAGCGCGTGTGGCAGCTGCGCGGGGATTCGCTGCTGGCGTACGACTTCTTTCCCGCCCGCCTGTCCGTGTTCTCGCCCACCGGCGAGTTCGCCCGCTCGCTCCGGGTGATCGCTCCCGACGGCCGTCAGGTTGTGGTCCTGGGGCCGCTGGAGGACGGCTCGCTGCTGGCCTGGGGCGCCCCGATCTGGGCGGCGGCGGGATCGACGACGGGCATCGTGCGAGACTCGGTTCCGTACTACCGCTACGGCCCGGAGGGCGTGCTCGATGCGACGCTCGGCCCCTTCCCCTCGATGGAAGTCTACAGGGTGGTGACCGGCGACGACTGGCGCCTCACGAGCCTCCCGTTCCCTCGCTTGCCTGTGAGCGCGGTGGCCGGAGACCGGTTCCACTTCGGACCGGCCGATGGCTATGAGATCCAGACCTACACCGCGGCGGGTGCGCTGGAGCGGGTGGTCCGCGTGGCTTCCACGCAGCGCTCGGTGGAGTCGGAGGACATCGAGCGGTTCAGACGGGACCGACTCGAGCGCGCCGAGCGCGAAGGGTCGCGGCCGTCCATGGAGCGGATGCTGGCGCAGATGCCGTTTCCGGACGTGATGCCGCCGTACGAGGCGCTCGCGGTGGACGCCGAGGGGCATGTTTGGGTGGCGGACTATCGCGCGGGTCCGGAGGAGCCGGGGACCTGGAAGGTGTTCTCCCCGGAGGGCCAGCTCCTTGGCTCCGTCGTCATGCCGCGCGGTATCAGGGTGCTCCAGATCGGCCCCGATTTCGTGCTGGGGCAGTGGCTGGACGAGCTCGACACCGAGCACATCCGGCTGCACCGGCTGGTGAAATAGCCGCGGGCAGAGCTGTTCAGCTACCTCCCGCCAGCGCCCTGAGCGTCTCGGCCAGCCCTTCCAGGCGCCGCCGATCCGCAGCCGACGCCCCGGCCACGAGGCCTTCCGCCGTCCCCGCGAGCTCCCGGAGCGCGCGTCCTCTCGCCCCCGCGTCGGACAGCCCTTCCGCGCGTTCGAGCCCGCTGGCGATCTCCGCCACGCGCGGCGCCAGTGCGCCCGTCCGCCGCAGCTGGTCGAGGTAGGCCCGGGCGACGACGAAGTCGGCCGGCCAGGTGATGCGGGCCTGTGTCTGCGGGTTGAAGACGTCGTCGTGGACGAGCTGCGCCGCCTCGATCTCGTTCCGTGACAGGTGCTCGCTCGGCGTGAGCTGCAAGACGTCCAGGCCGCGTCCGATCTCGGAGCCGTAGATCCGGCCGTTGTACCAGTAAGCGGACCAGACGCCGCCGAGGAGGAGCTCGTCGGCGCTGACCGGCCCGCGGTCGAAATACGCGATCTCGAACGGGTCCTCCGGG
>DATKBW010000010.1:0-4026 GCA_035513575.1 Longimicrobiales bacterium
GCCTACATGCTCAACGACCCGACGATCGTCACCCAGCTTCGCGCGAGGCTCACATGATCGACCGCGCCGCACCGCTCCCGCTGGTCCTCCTGGCGACGACGCTCCTGGCCGCCCACGCCGCCGGACTCGCCGCGCAGGACGTCCCCGAGCTCCGCAGCCACCGCCACATGGCCATCGGCAACGTCGCGTTCCTCACCGGGATCCGGCCGGCGCTCCACGGCGGCTACCTCCTCCAGTCCTCGCTGGCCCGGAGCCGGACCGATGTGGACGAGTTCGGCGTGCCCACCGTCCACCCGCCCCGCTGGTACGCCCACGTCCTGGCCTCCGGCGGCTGGAGCTTCGACACGGACGGCGCGGGAACCGGCGGCCTGTCGGGCCTGGGGCAGCTCGGCGTGGTCCGCCGCCTCACCAGCGACGGCCCCCTGACGCTCGGCCGCGTCGGGCTGGCGGCGCAGGGGTCGCTGGCGCCGGAAGGGTACGGCGTCGTGACGCGGTGGGGGCTGCTGTACGGCAACGCGGCCGTGTCCATCGGCTGGATGCGCTTTCCCGACGCGGGCGGCGATCGCGTCGTGGTCAGCGCGGACCTGCTGCGGTGCATCCTGCAGGACCTGGGGCTGGTGCGGGGGTGTGTGGTTCGATGAACGCGAAAGCATCCGCTGACCGCGGAGGAGTGACCCAATGATCATGCGACGGTTCCTTGCACCCGGACTGACCATCCTCCTCCTGACCACGGGCTGCGGCCACCGCCCACAGGGCCCCGCGCCGGTACTGCCCGACGTCGTGGCCATATTCGACATCCCGGACCCGGGCGCGGGCCCGGAGGCCGAGGTGCTCCGCACGGCCCAGCCGAGCGCGATCACCTACGTGATCCTCGACCCCTCTAAGCATGGGGACCTCATCAGTTCGCTGGATCTGGCCGTGGGGACCGCCCCGGCCGGGGGACCAGATCGCGCGGCCCTCCTGCAGAGAATAGAGGCGCGCCTGGAGCCGGAAAGCCGGAGCCGAGCCATGGTGGGCGCGGGCGCGGTGATCCGCACCTATGTCTTCTACAGGGCGGAGAGCTTGCAGCCCACGCTCGAGCATACCGAAACGAGTCGGAAGAGCCGGCTCGAGACCGACGCCCTGGTCCTGGCCCGGCTCCTCCCCATGCTTCGCATGGACGTCACCGAGCGAGCCCCATCGTTGAGCCTCGCTGTCGGGGAGTACAGGCTGAAAGAAGAGCGTGCCAACCTGTCGATCACGGCGCGCCTGGATTCGATCGCGAAATCCGAAGGAAACGATCCGACTGCCCAGGCCGCGAACGCGCACACGATTACGCTCATCACCGGCGGGCCGGAGCACTTCTTCCTGTCCGCGAACGCGGGCTCGTCCGACGCGCTCGGCTCCAGGTACAACACCGAGGCAATGCGTTACGAACCGGAGCGGCCGGCATCCTTCTACCTGGGAGCCAACTACGCGGTGCGGGACCTGGAGAAGAAGCCCGGGAATATCTTCCAGGGCCTCTACTTCGGCGCTCTCGTCGAGGCGGACCGCAGGCCGATGGATCAGTTCGCTCTCCTGGTTGGCACCCGCGGGAACCTGCCGCTCCTCGACCGTATCGTCGTGTTCGACGTCGTCTCGCCCTTCGCGGGTCTCGTGTGGGTGAAACGGGACCGGCTCGTGAACGGTGAAGTCGAGCGTTACTACGGCCGCGGCGAGTTCATCTGGGGACTGAGCCTCAACCTGGCCAGCGCGGTAGATTGGCTCGAGCAGGAGTGAACGCACGCGCCGACCGCTGGCGCGAACGCATGGAACCACTGAGAGCATCATGACGCGACGCCTGCTGTGCCTCCTCACCCTCGCGCTCGCGGCGGCCGTCTTCCTGGCCGCCCCCGCCGCCCATGCGCAGGAGCCCCGGCCGGACCGCCGCGCCGAGTCCCTCGCGTCCACGCCCGGGCAGCGGGTCGACGAGATCATGGCCGACTACCGCGGCGATACGCCGGGCGGTGTGGTCGCGGTGATGCGGACCGGCGAGATCGTCTTCGCCAGGGGCTACGGCCTCGCGAACGTCGAGTACGGCATCCCGAACACGCCGACGACGCCGTACCACATGGCGTCGGTCTCGAAGCAGTTCACCGCCTTCGCCATCGCCATGCTGGCCGACGAGGGCCGGCTCTCGCTGGACGACGACGTCCGGGCCCACATCCCGGAGCTGGCCGACTTCGGCGAGACCATCACGCTCCGCCACCTCCTCACCCACACCAGCGGCCTGCGCGACCAGTGGACGCTCTGGGCCATGAGCGGCGGGCGGATGGACGACGTGATCCGGCAGGAGGACCTCCTCGGCCTGATCCTGCTCCAGCGCGCGCTCAACTTCCCGCCCGGCTCCGAGTTCCTCTACAGCAACACGGGCTACACGCTGCTGGCCGAGGTCGTCGAGCGGGTCACGGGCGAGGACTTCGGCGCCTGGATGCGCGCCAACGTGTTCGAGCCGCTCGGCATGCGCTCGACCCAGATCTACGACGACCACCAGCGCATCGTCCCCGGCCGCGCCTACTCGTACCGGGAGGGCGACGACGGGCTCGCCAAGGCCGTCCTCAGCTACGCCAACGCCGGCGCCACCAGCCTCTTCACCACCGCGCACGACCTCGCCCGGTGGCTGCGCAACTTCCGCACGGGCGAGGTGGGCGGGGCTGGAGTGATGGCGCGGCTCCAGGAACGCGGCGTGCTGACGACGGGCGACACCCTCGGCTACGCGCTCGGGATCGGCGTCGGGGACTACCGCGGCCTGCGCCGCATCCAGCACGGCGGCGCCGACGCCGGCTACCGCACCCTGCTCGCCTACTACCCGGACATCGACGCCGGCGTGATCGTCCTCGCCAATACGGCGTCGTTCAACACCGGTGAGGTCGCCACCGAAGTGGCCGAGGCGTTCTTCGGCGGGGAGATGGCGGCCGCGGAGCCCCAGTCGGCCGACATGGCTGACACGGCCGACGCGACGGGCGTCCCCGTCGCCCGCGAGGTCCTGGAGCGCTGGACCCCGGACGCCACCGAGCTGGCGGCGTACGCCGGCCGCTACTACAGCCCCGAGCTCGAGACCGCCTACACCATCGCGATGGTGGACGGCGCCCTCGTCGCCCGCCATCGGCGCCACGGCGACATCCCGCTGACCCCCACCGAGAGGGACACGTTCCGCGCCCGGCGGTGGTTCCTCGACCAGGTGACGTTCGAGCGCGACCGCGCCGGCGCGGTCACCGGCATGCGGGGTTCGGCCGGGAGAGTCCGCGACCTGCGTTTCGAACGGCAGGAGTAGCGGACGTGTTCAGCCGCCCTGCGGCACCGCCAGCCCCAGGAACACCAGCATCGCCCGGTGCCCCGCTTCATTCATCCGGCCCCAGCGACACCGCGTCGATGAATGCCTGGTCATCGGGTTCCCGCCCGCTCTCCGCCACGATCAGTGATTGCCGATGAGCCTCCGCCCGGAACTCGGCCGTCCGCACGTCCGGCACCCAGATCTGGATCGGTCGCAGGCCTTGCTCCCGCAGCCGCTCACGGTGCGCCCGCACGCGATCTCTCGAGGGTCTCTCGCCCGATGACGCCATGATCGCCCTTCCTTCACTACTGGTTACATGTAACGTACTCGCGGTCCGGACCGGGCACCATGGCAGCGTGGGACGAGAAGCTGTCTCCTTGCGCCACCCGCCCGGATCGGCCTACCATGTTAGTCCCCCCTGATCGAATCCCTCGAAATCCATCCATGCCCCGCGACGCCGCCCTCGCCGCTCTCGCCGACCGCTGGCGCGACGCTCGCCCCGCCGAGCTAGCGAACGCCCAGTCCTACCTCATCGAGCTCTGCGACGCCCTCGGCGTCGAGAAGCCCCGCCCCGCCGGCACCGGCTACGAGTTCGAGTACCCCGTCCGCATGGTCCACCGCGACGGCACCGAGTCCTCGGGACGCATCGATCTCTTCAAGGAAGGCCGCTTCCTCCTCGAGGCCAAGGATGAAGGCAGCCCGGCCGCGGCGATCGCGACTGGGGGACTGGGGGA
>DATKBW010000011.1:0-6911 GCA_035513575.1 Longimicrobiales bacterium
CTCGCGGCGGTCTTCATCGAGGTTGTGAAATCGGCTGCGGGCCAAAAGAGACCATCCGGTTGAACCGTTACGTCGGACCACTCGGTATAAAATTGTCGAGGAGGTGGCCGGCGGGCAAGCGGGGGGCGGCCCGGGTACGTATCCGCGTGCGCGTGCGCGTGCCGCGTGCGCGTGCGAAGGTTCCTGCCCGCATCCGCCCTTGCGCGCGAGCGCCCGGCGCGCCAAAATGAGGGGAGAAGCAAGACCCGCCGGCCGCCCCCTCCCCCGGCCGCAACGCAATCTCTCCCCGGCCATCTTCCTGCAGAGGAGCCATGGCCGATGCGCAATCGCGAAGGCTTTACACTCTTGGAGCTCATGATCGTCACGGTGCTCATCGGCATCCTGTCGACGATAATGCTGGCGACGTATTCGGGGCTGAGGGAGCGGGGCATGACAGCCGTGACGCGTTCGGAGCTTCGCAACCTCATGACGGCGATCGAATGGTACCACTCGGTGGAGGGAATGCTGCCGGAGACACTGGACCAGCTCGTCGATCGCGGGTACCACCAGAAGTCGCCGAACATCAACTACTGCGAATTCGCGCGGGAGGCAGGTCCGCCGGCGGACCTGCGCGTGGTCGCGACGCACCGCGGGTCCAACCTCCACCTGGTGGCGCAGTATCCGTCCTGGGGCACGGTGACGGAGGAGGCGATCGGTGCCGATGACTGCAGCTGAGGAGATCGCAATGAGCACATCGACGGGGTCTCGGTGGATGTGGCGCGACCGGATGGCCCGGATCCTCGATTCCGGCCTGCCGGTGGTGGGCGTGGCGACCGTGATGGCGGCGGTGCTCTGGGGCGGCGGCGGCTGGGGTCCGATCTGGATGGCCGTGGCCGGGCTCCTGCTGGTCGAGGCCGGCGTGTGGCGGCTGGGGAGCCGGCTGGTCCACGAGCGGCGCTACCTCCCGCTGCGCCGCGAGGTGCAGCGGTTCACCAGCCTCGCCGTCGCCCTGCATCACGCCTCGACCGGCGCGGGCGCGGAAGCCAGCCCAGCGGCGAGGGAGTCCCGGGAAGAGACGCTGGCGGCGCTCAGGGCATCGGTGGACCGGATCGTGGCCGTGGCCGGGAAGACGGAAGAGGAGCTGCGGACCGAACGCGCGCCGGTCGCGGCGCCGGTGCCCATCATCGAGGGTTAGGAAAGGACAGTTCCGGTGGTGCCACTCCCGGTCCCCTTGAACGGAGGGTTCCGACAAACTAATGTTTGCGCTCCCGGACGCGCCGCCCGACCACCCTCACATCGGCGGCCCATCGTTGCGGGTTCACTTCCTCGGAGCATCCGTATGACACGCCTTCTGCCCCTCCTGCTTGCCGTCATGGCCCTCGCCTGCGGTGACGATCCCTCGGGCACCGAGGAGCCGTTCGAGCAGACCTTTACCGGAAACATTACCGCCCTGGGTACGACCAGCCACACGGTGACGGCGCCCCGCGGGGGCACACTGCGCGGCGTGCTCACGTGGCCGGACGGTCAGGTGGACCTGGATCTGTACCTGACGGAGGCCACCTGCACCGGCTACCCGCCCTCGGATTGCGAGCTGCTCGATTCCTCCGACGCCTTCACGGGGACTCAGGAAACGGTGAATGGATCGGTCACAACCAACCAGCAGCGGAAGCTGTGGGTGGACAGCTGGTCGGACGAAGCTTCGAGCTACACGATCGAGGTCACCATCGACTGAGCGCGGCGCGGCGCGGCGAAGAGACGGCCCGACCGGGCACTGGACGCGCGGTCGGGCCGTTTCTGTTTCGCCAGTCGGGGCGCCCGGATTCGAACCGGGGACCCCCTGCTCCCAAAGCAGGTGCGCTACCGGACTGCGCTACGCCCCGAGGTGGTCTTCAGTCTCCAGTCTTCAGTCTTCAGCTTGCGGGGCCGGCGACTGGATGAGACGGGTGAAGGTAGCGGCGGGGGGTTTCGACGTCCACCTGGGCAGCTCGCCTGGCGTGTCGTCGAGCAGCATGCCGAGCCGAGACAGCCCGGTCTAAAATCTAAACGACCACCCGAAGCACTTCCGCCGGAGTAGTCACCCCTTCCGCCACCAGGCGGAGGCCATCGCCTCGGAGCGTGCGCATCCCGGCCTCTGTGGCGAGCCGGCCGATGATCCCGGACCCGGAGCGCCGGTAGATCTCCGCCCGGATCCGTTCCGAGATGCGCAGGAGCTCGTAGATCCCGGTCCGGCCGACGAAGCCGGTATTCCGGCACGCTTCGCATCCCGTGCCCTCGCGGACGACGTCGGGGAAGCGCTGCGGGGCGGTCACCCCGTCGGAGGCCGATGCGGAACCACCGAACGCATGCAACTCCTCGGTGGTGATCGGGCGCTCCCGAGCGCAGGCGTCGCAGACCCGCCGCAGCAGGCGCTGCGCGAGCACCGCTTCGACCGTGCTGGCGACGAGGTAGGAATCCAGCCCGAGGTCAAGGAGACGGGTGAGCGCGCTGGCCGCGTTGTTCGTGTGCAGGGTCGACAGCACCAGGTGGCCGGTGAGGGCCGCGTGCGTCGCGATCTCGGCCGTTTCGGGGTCCCGTATCTCTCCGACGAGCAGAATGTCGGGGTCCTGCCGGAGCAGGGCCCGCAGAGCCCGGGCGAACGTCAGCCCCACCCGGGTGTTCACGGGGACCTGGGCCACGCCAGCCAGCTCGTACTCCACGGGGTCTTCTACGGTGAGGACCTTCTCGCGCCCCGTTTTCACCCGATCCAGGGCGGCGTACAGGGTGGTGGTCTTGCCCGACCCGGTGGGCCCTGTAGCGAGGACGATGCCGTTCGGCCGCGCGATCACCTCGCTGAAGGCGCTCAAGGTGTCCGGCGCCATGCCGAGCTCCTCGAGTCCGATCCGACCTTCCTTCTTGTCCAGCAGCCGCAGGACTACACTCTCGCCGTGCAGTGTAGGGATCGTGCTGACGCGTACATCGACGTCCCGCTCCTTGAGGCGGAGGCGGATGCGGCCATCCTGCGGTAGCCGCCGCTCGGCGATGTCCAGCTCGGCCATGATCTTGAGCCGGCTCACGACGGCCGATGCGTGCTGCCGAGGCGGCAGGGGGGCGCCCTGGAGCACGCCATCGATGCGATAGCGGACGTCGAGCCCCGTGGCGTGCTGCTCGAGATGCACGTCGGACGCCCGGGCATCAAGCGCTTCGAGGAGCAGCATGTTGACCAGCCGGACCACGGGCGCTTCGTTGGCCTGGCTTACGAGGTCGTCCAGCGCGACATCCGCCACGTTCGCGGTGCCGGCAGGCGCGCCGGCCACCCTACCGGACGCTGGACCGACGCCATCGGACGCCATCCCCTCGATGAGCGCCTCGGCCGTGGTGGCTTCGCCGCCATAGACCCGGCGGATGGCCGCGCGTATGTCATCCTCCGGGAGCTGGACCGGGACGGGCTCGGCGGCGAGCATGAGGCGGAGATCGTCGAGGACGCGGTCCTCGAGTGCATCGCGCCAGGTGGCGACCAGGACCTGTCCGTCCTCGATGCGGACGGGGAGCACGGCGTTGTGCTCGAGGTAGTCCGCGCTCAGCCCGTCGTTGAGCGGGGCCAGGTCTCGCAGGTCCGCAGATGCGAGGGCGCTCATCGAGGCCTGCCGTCCGGCGGGATCGTATCCGGTACGGGTACGATCGGCGGGAGGAGGGGGTCCGGGATGGCGGGGAGCAGCTCCGTCCGCCCCTCGATGGCGTCGCGGATCCGGTCCGCGTCGCCATCGGTCTCCACGATGTGCGGCGTGAGGAAAAGGAACAGCTCGCTCTGGATCCGGCGGTCCCGGGTGGTGCCGAAGAGATACCCGAGGATCGGGATGTCCTTGAGAAGCGGGATTCCGGAACGGCTCCGGTCGCGCTGCTCGTCTATCAGGCCGCCGATGACGACGCTCTGTCCGTCGCGGACGAAGAGCCGCGTGGAGGCTTCGCGGCTGCTGATCACCGGGGCGCCGAACTGCGTCTCGGCCGTCGCGGTGCTGACCTCCTGGAGCACGTCCAGGTTCACGTAGCCGTCGGGGTTGATCGTGGGCGTGATGGTCAGCGTGGTGCCGACGTCGCGGTACTGCACGATCTGGTCGCGGATGGCGGATTCGGTGGGCAGGGAGCGGAAGACCTGCACGAACGGGCGCTCGGCGCCGACCATGATCCGCGCCTCCTGGTTGTTCTGTGCCACGATGACCGGCCGTGACAGGATCCGCACGTCGCCGCTGGCGGACAGGAGGGAGACGGCGGCATCGATCCCGAGATGCCCGAGGTCACGGACGGTGAGGGTGAAATCGCCTCCGGCGGAGCTCCGGAGCGTGGCATCGACGCGGTCGCTGACGCGGCCCGAAAGCGAATCGATGCGACCGAGCGAGACGCCTACCTCCTGGTCGCGGTCGCGTCGGACCTCGACGATGAGGACTTCGATCATCGCCTGGAGCGGGCGCAGGTCCAGCGCGTCGATGGCCTGTCGGATCACGGTGTAATCCTCTTCCGATGCCCGGATCAGGATCGAGTTGGTCAGTTCGTCCGGGACGATCTGCACGTCGCCGGCGACCTCACCCGGCAGCGATGGCGGCCGCACGGGGCCGATCTCGACGCTCACGTCCGGCTCCCGCTCGAGCTCGATGGGCTGAATCCGCTGCGTCCGGACCTCACGCCCCGGTCGGGGTCCGGCCTGAGCCGAGGGTAGCCTGGCGCCGCCGAACAGCGCACCCAGCGTCTGGGCGAGCCGGGGCGCCTGGGCGTGGCGCAGCCGGTACACGAACAGCCGCCGATCTGGGGCGGTCTCCTGTTCGGGCTGCATCCCCGATGGCGCTCCGCCGCGCGGGTCCGCGACCACGCGGACCAGGTCGCCGTCCTCCTCGATCCGCAGCCCGTTGGCCTGGGCCAGGCTGCGCAGGAGCGCCAGGAGCTCCGAGCGTGGGACCGGCCGGCTCATGCGCAGCGTGACCGTGCGGCTCGGGAGGTCGCCGTACACGACGTTGAAGCCGCCCGCCTCCGCGAGCGCGGCGACGACGACGCGCAGGTCGGCGTTCTGGAAGTCGAGCAGGATGCCCTCGGCCGTCTGGACGACAGGCTCCTGGGCAACGGAGGGCGCCGCGAACAGCGGCAGCGCCAGCACCAGCACGAGTGCGCATATCTTCAATCTGTCCCCGCCTTCGGTACCTCGAGTACGACCCGCTCCCCTGCCGCATCCCTGAACGACGCCCTCCCCTGCTCCACCGTCTCCAGCACCAGATCGCCACAGCTCCCATCGAGTCGTACGATGCGGGGCGACTCGCGTCCGACCCGACACACGACGAAGCCTCGCCCGCCTTCGCTCACGGCAGTGCCGACGAGCGTGACCGGCCCGAGCGCGGCGGAAAGGGCTTCTTCGGGCGCTGCCGGCGCAATCTGAGATCCCGGCAACCGGTAGATCCCACCGCGGCGCCGCTCGGGATGGAACGGGTTCCGATCCGCGGCCAGCGTCAATACGGCGTCGTCCGGGATGGCGGCCCCTGCAGGGAACGGCGGCCCGAGCTCGAGGACGGCCAGCGATGCGACGACCGGGACCGTCGCGTCCACGTGGAGGGCGCGGGCGAGCGCCACGGCGAGCACGGCCGCGGCGAACACGGTGGCGGCCACCGCCATGCGGACCCCCGCGATCCGGCTCATTCCCCCGCCCCGGGCGCGGCCAGCGCGTACCCGGCGATGGTCGCGCCGAGGGCCACGAGCTGCACGTCGTCGCCGTCCGATCGATAGCTGTTCCGACTCTCCAGTGACAGCCTTTCGACGTGCACCAGTCGCGACCCGTCCTCCATCTCCCGAAGGAAGCGGAGCACCCCCTCGACATCGCCAACCGCCCGGATCTGGACGCGAACGGTCGTGAGCCCGTCCCCGGCCTCCCCGGCGGCACGCGTTTCCGTGGCCTCAAGGAGCACCGAGCTCCTGGCAGCGCCCTGGGCGACATAGCGGACCAACGCCCCAGCGGCGAGCGTGGGGTCGCCCGTGAAGAGCCGCGGGGCGCGGATGGCCATGCCAGCCTCCACCACCGCCGCCCCCGACCCGAATGCGTCGGCCGCGTCCACCAGCGCGCGCTCCCGTGCCAGCAGCGACCGCTCGGCCGTCAGCCGATCGCGCGCGTCCTCGAGAGCACTCAGGTACGGCCGGATGCCGAACACGATGGCCAGAGCGGCAGTCAGCACGAGCAGCCCGATACGAACGGCGCGGCGATCACGCGCGGCGAGGGCGATCATTCGCCCCCCCCTTCCTCGACCTGCCGGACCCGGGCGGCCAGGCTGAAACGCTCCACCGCCCGCGGACCCTCCTGCTCCCGCCGGATCGGCGCCCGCGCCACCACCCGCGAAACGCCCGGCACGTCGCGCAGCGCGGCGAAGACCCGCGCCGCCTCGAGCGCGACGCCCTCGATGGCCACGCTGTCCCGTTCCCCGCGGAGCGCGGCCAGGTGGGCGTCGTCGGGGAGGTGCCGCGCCACCTCGGTGACGAGCCCCGACCAGACGGGAATCGTCATTTCCAGAGAGTCCAGCGCGGTGATTGCGCCCTGAAGTCCGCGCAGCGCGTCCCGCTGTGCCATGACTTCGGCGACGCGGTCGGCCAGAGCCGTTCGTTCCGCCCGGACGGCCTCCAGCTCACGCCCCAGGCCCCAGAGCTCCAGGAGTCCGGCCGCGATCAAGAGGGCTGCCGCCGCCGCCCACATTCCCCGAGCAAAACGGCGCGAGCGCCGCTCCACCGCGGCGCGGCGATGAACAGGGACGAGCGACAGGAGCCGGTCGGATCGACGGGTCGGACGAGCGCCGCGGGCCGCTACAACCGCGGGATCCCCCTCCAGGTGGGTCACGGCGGATTGGGCCTCGGAGGATTCGACGGCGGTAATCAGCGCCGAGGCAGCCATGCCGGGCCCGATCAACGTCAACGGACCACCTTCCGCCATC
>DATKBW010000012.1:0-7182 GCA_035513575.1 Longimicrobiales bacterium
CGTGCTCGCCCCGATCCGCCGGGGCTACGGTGAGTCGGACGACACGGGCTGGGGCTACGACGTGGCGACACAGTCCGAGGACCTGCTCGGTCTGATGGATGCGCTCGGCATCCGGCGGGCGGTCCTGGTCGGAAGGCAACCGGCCAATCAGGACATGACCTGGATCGCCGAGCACCATCCGGAGCGCGTGGCCGGACTGGTATACATGGGAAACCCGCTGGTCTTCCCCGACATGCGAAACCCTCTGGTCCGCACCTTTGAGGAGATGACCTGGCGGTCGTGCGATCTCGGTGAGCGGTCGGTGCCGATCGTAGGCCCGCGCGCGGCTTGGCGGCCCGATTTTCTGCACGACGAGCATGCCCGGATCGACATGCCCGCGCTACGCTTCGTGAGCCCCTGGGACACCCGCACCGTGGCCCTGCGGGTCCTCCCCCAGATTGCCGCGACAGGTGTGAATAGCCGGTGCGATGACGAGCCGCGACGGGAGTATTTCGCCGCACTGGCGGCGGATGAGGCGCAAGTCGCCGCAATCCGTCAGGCCCTCGAGGAAGCGGATCTGTTCCCGGCTCTCGATCGCGCGATGGAGCGCGCGTTCGGTGGCAATCTGCGGACCGAGGTGGACGACCTGCCCAAGAGGGACGGTTGGGGCGCGACGCATGAGTTCTACGAACCACACATGCGGCGCTTCCTCGAGGAGGTGGCGCGGACGGAAGCGGATCGCCCGGACGAGCCTATCGCGGCCTCCTTGCCTCCCACCGCCGCGGAGAACGAGCGGAATCTCGTGCATGTTGCTCCCCCAACGGAGCCGCTCTACGAGAGCAGGTTCGTCGAGACGCGGGGCGTCCGCCTTCAGTACGCGGACTTCGGAGGCTCCGGGCTGCCGATCATCTTCATCCAGAACATCCATGACTGGAGTCTGGAGGAGCGGTCCGAAATGAGCTTGCTCGCGCGCCTGACGGACGGCTTCCGGGTCCTCGCCCCCGTGCGCCGGGGATACGGTGATTCGGACGACACCGGCTGGGGCTACGACGTGGCAACCCAGGCGGAGGACGTCGTCGGATTCATGGACGCGCTCGGGATCCGGCGGGCCATTCTGGTCGGCGGGCCTCCCGCCCCACAGGAGATGACCTGGATCGCGGAACACCACCCGGAGCGGGTGGCCGGGCTCGTGTATCTCGCGGCACCTCACGTCGAATCGGACTTCCGTAATCCGGAGATTCGCGCGTTCGTGGAGAACAACTGGCGCGGGTCATGTGACCTCGGAGAAACCGCTGTCCCTCGCATTGGCCCCCGCGTGCCGTGGCGGCCGCATTTCCTGGACGACGAAACTGTCCGAATCGACGTCCCTGCTCTCCGCTTCATCTGGCCAGCGTCCGCTTCCCGCAGCATGGACGTTCGGCGTCTGGACCGCGTCCCTCAGTTGGCAGCAGCCGAGCCTTCCTGCGACGGTGAGGCGGCAGCCCGGGAGTATTTCATCGCGCTGGCGGCGGATCAGGAGCGGCTGGCCGCGCTCCGGCAGGCGCTCACCGAGTCCGACCCATCCCTGGCGATGGACTCGGCAATGGTGCGGGCATTCGGCCCCAACCTGCGCACGGTGGTCGATCCCGGCGGCTGGGACCACATTCACGATTTCGTGTACGCCCACATCCGAAGGTTCGTCGACGAGGTGGCCCGTTCACCAGCGACCGCCCCTGGCGGCGATGCTGGCGTGGTCCACGTCGCCCCGCCCACGGGCGACCGGGAGACCGACCGTGCGAGCATTCTCGCCGCGCTCGGTGACGTCGAGCCGGGCGGCACGGTTCAGTTCGCACCGGGCACGTATCTGATGGGTGGTCAGATCATCCGCATCACGATCCCACGGGTTACGCTCGCTGGCCATGCGGAAGGCACCACGCTGCGGGGGTGCTACCCGGACGAGTTCTCGATGGAGAATACCGCTGAGTTCGGAAATAACTGCAACGGAATTGAGCTGGCCGGGGGATGGCAGACGGTCCGTAATCTCACCATCGAGCACGCGTTCTGGGCGCTGCATGTCGGGTGTTGCTGGGACAGTTCCCCGCACATGATGCCCGGCGAAGGCGGCCACCTCATCGAGGGCAACACCTTCAGGAGTAACTCCAGTGCCGTGCGGGTTCATGGCTACTGGTCAGAACCGACGGTCATCCGGAATAACCGCATCCTCAACAACTGGCACTCGGTCGCGATCTACGGCAACACGGTGCATCTGATCGACAACGACATCTCCGCACCGGAGCCGGAGGCGGTGCCGGGCGTGGGGTTCCCCGCCGACGGCATTTTTATCGCTTGGCCGCCGAGCCTGCCTGAAAGCGCGGAGGGTGTGACGCGCACCTGCGACAACAACGTGGTTTCAGGCAACCGGATCGACGGCGTCACCGAAGGCATCATGATAACCGCCGATGATCCCCAGATCATCTGTCGGAACAACATAATCCGCGACAACACGATCATCATCCGCCGCGCCCGTCCTCCCGCGGTGCCCGGTTTCATCCGCGTCCACGATGAGGCGGACTCCACTGTCGTCGGCGTTCCCCTGGCGCTGCGCGGTGGCCCCGAGGACAACCTGATCGAAGGCAATGTCATCCAGGGTGCCGAGGGTCTGGGCATCGAGATCCGCCGCGCCTCTCGCAATCGGATCGTGAACAACACGATTAGCGGGGTCGCACGACGGGAGCCGTTCCCCGGAAATGCCATCGTCGCCCTGCCCGTGGTCGGCGGTGATCCGGAGGCCTGGCGCGACGCCAACGGCTCGGGCATCTGGCTCTCACCCGGCAGCGACAGGAACGAGATCGTCGGCAACGTGTTCGAGGACATCGCCGGCGCCGCCGTCGTCCTCGAGGGCGACAGCAACCTCGTCATCACCTCAAAGGGGTCAGACGGGGTTCGGGACCTCGGGGCGGGGAACCGGGTCATTACTGGTGCCGCCACATCGGCCGCCCCCCAGCCGGTAGCGCAGCAGCCCCGCACCATCACCGAACGACTCGTCGACGTGGGCGGTTTCCAGATGCAGGTGTGGACTGGAGGTCCCCAACCTTCGGAGGGCGGGCCGCCCCTGGTCGTCTTCGAGAACGGCGACGCCGGCACCGCCGGCACCTGGGCGGAGGTCGCCGAGGAAGTGGGCTCCTTCGCCCCGTTCCTGGCGTATAATCGCGGGGGGCGTGGCCTGTCGGAGTGGGACGGTGAGCCGCCCACGCCGGAGCACGTCGCCCGTCGCCTGCGCGACCTGCTCGACGTGCTCGATCTCTCGCCGCCGTATCTCCTGGTCGGCCATTCGTGGGGAGCGAACCTGGTCCGTGAGCATGCCGCGCTTCACCCGGACGCGGTCGCGGGACTGGTCTACGTCGATCCGTACGCGCCCTGCGCGCTGGAGCGGGCTTTCGAGATTGCGGGCTTCGGTCCCCTGGTGGCCGAGTTCACGGACTTCCTGGGACAGCGGCCGGGTCCCGTACCGGACCCTCTCCATCTCCGGATGGATCGAGAGTTGGGAAGCGGCGCGCCGCCCGATATTCCCGTAGTGCTCATGGTCGGCCTGACAGAGGGACCACCTCCGCCAGGCGCGAGGGAATGGATGGTCGAGCGGGGGATCGATCCGGACGAAATCCTTGCGGCGCTGAGGGAGCTCAAGGTGCCCTGCCTCTCCTCGATGGCGTTGGAAGTGCCGCGCGGCAAGCTCATCGCCACCCCCTTCAGCGGCCACGACATCCAACAGGACGAGCCGGAGCTGGTGGTCGAGGCGATCCGGTGGGTGCTCTCCCGCATGCCTTCACCGGGCGGGCAATCGACGGGAAACATCGAAGTCGTCCATGTCGCCCCGCCTACGGGGGAGAAGGAAATCGACCACGCCAGCATCCTGACCGCCCTGGAGCAGGTCCCGCCGAGCGGCACGGTGCAATTCGCGGCGGGGACCTATCTGATCGGAGAGATCATCACCGTGACCGTCCCACGGGTGACGCTCGTGGGTCACCCCGATGGCACGACGCTCCGCGGCTGCGATCCGGACGGCATGGGGACCCGCGAGTATGCGATGGCCCGTTGCAACGGGATCGAGCTTGCGGGGAGGCACCAGACCGTCCGCGATCTCACATTCGAATACGCCTACTGGGCGCTGCACCTCGGGTGCTGCTTCGGAGAGCGGGCCATGCTCCGCGCACCCGATGGCACCCTCGTCGAGGGACCTGCGATTTACCGCACGGACGGCGGACACCTCGTCGAGGGCAACACTTTCAGGAGATCGGCGACCGGAATCCGGATGAACGGCGACTGGTCGGAGCCGGCCGTCGTCCGGGGCAATCGCTTTGTCGATAACTGGCACTCCGTCTCCATCAATGGAAACACGGTCCACCTGCTGAACAATGACTTCTCCGTGCCGGAGCCGGAGAAGGTGCCGTTCTACGGCTTCCCCAACGACGCGGTCCAGATCGGTGCACCGCTACCGTTCCAGGGGGCGGAGGAGACGCGGGCCAGAACATGCGAACACAACGTCGTTGCAGGTAACACCATCGATGGGTCCCACAACGGCATCAGCATCATGCTATGGGCGCCGGGGACAAGCTGTCGCGGCAACGTCATCCGCGACAACACGATCACGGTGCGCCGGGCAAGAGTCCCCTCACCCGAATGGTTCACGCTGGTCGACGAATCCGATTCGACCTTCGTCGGCAACCCCCTCTCCCTGCTGAACTTCCCGGAGGCGTTCGGGCAGAACGAACGTGGGCAGGAGAGCGCCATCGAAGACAACCTGATCGAGGGGAATCGGATCATCGGAGCGGAAGGCCTCGGGATCGAGGTTCTGCACGCGTCCGGTAACCGGTTCGTGAATAACACGATCACGGGGATTGCCCTGCGGACTCCGTTCCCGGGAAATACGATGACCACGCCCCTGGGGCAGCCTACTCCCTGGCGCCAGGCGAACGGCTCGGCAATCTGGATCTCGCCCGGGAGCGACGGCAACGAGATCGCCGGAAACGAGTTCGAGGACATCGCTGCTTTCGCCGTCGTCGTAGAGGGGGACGGCAACCGCGTGGACTTGACCGACCCCGCCGACGCCGTGCGCGACCTCGGGACGGGCAATCGGGTGAGCGGCCCCGATACCACGACCTCCCCGCCCGCGTACGAGAGCAAGTTCGTGGAGGGACGCGGCGTCCGTCTTCACTACCTCGATTTCGGCGGCACGGGCCTGCCGGTGATCTTCGTCCACGACTGGTACGAGGATGCCCACACCTGGACGAGCTTCGCGCCGCTCTTTGCCGACGCCTACCGCGTCCTGGCCATGACCCGGCGTGGCTACGGGGAGTCGGATGACGTGGGCTGGGGCTACGACGTGGCCACGCAGTCCGAGGACATCCTCGGCTTCATGGACGCGCTCGGGATCGAGCGGGCCGTGCTGGTGGGCAGGCACCCCACGACGCAGGACATGACGTGGATCGCGGAGCATCACCCAAGCGCCTGGCCGGGCTGGTCTACCTCTACCACGCCATCGCGCCGTCGCCCGGTGAAGGCCGCATGCTGCGGGACCGGACGTTCGCAGAGATGATGGTGCGCTACGGTGGCTGCTGGATGGGAGAGGAGGCATACCACCGCTCGGCGCCGCGACTGCTCTACCGGCCGCATTACATCGACGATCCCGAGCTGCGGATCCAGGTGCCTGCGATCTCGTTCACACACCCGCGGGACTTCGCCGCAGGCGCAGGCGACATCGAGTTCCTGGACCTGACGCTCCAGCTGGCGACGGGCGTCGATCCCGGTGGAGGATACTGCGACCCGGCGGCCATTCGGACGAGCGTCGACTACCTGACGGCGCTGGCGAACGATCCCGAACGGCTCGCGGAAGTCCGGCCACTCGTGCCCACGAGGGAGGAGAGGAAGCGATACGCGGATGCGTTCGAGCGGGCGTTCGGACCGAACCTGCGGATCATCAGGCTTGAGCAGCCCGCCAATTATCGCACCGATCCCGAGCCGTACCACCCCCACATCCGGACCTTCCTCGAGGAGGCGGCGCGGCGCGAGGCCGCGCGCGCCGCTCCCGCCGGGGGGCTCCACCAGAGAGGACAACTATGAGTAAGCCTCTCACTGCGGCACTCGCCGTTCTGGTTCTGGTCTGGGCTGCGGGATGCGTTGCTGCCCAAACCGCGCCCGCCGTGGATCCGGCGCGCGGTCCCAGGGTGGTCCACGTCGCCCCGCCCACGGGAGACATGCAGACCGACCGCGCCAGCATCCTGGCAGCGCTGGAGCGGGTCCGGCCCGGCGGAACGGTGCAGTTCGCGCCGGGGACGTATCTCCTGGGCGGATTTATCCCCGTATCCGTCTCTGGCGTGACGCTCCTCGGCCATCGCAACGGGACCACGTTGCGCGGCTGCGACCCGGCCGGGCGCTCGGCCCCCGACAGTCGCGCGCGGTGCAACACGCTGGCGCTGGTCGGAAGCCAGCAGGTCGTCCGGAACCTGACCTTCGACTACATGTCCTAGGGACTCACGGTCGGCGCCGTGATCCGCGGCAGCGGTGAGGGCGTCTTTCACGCCGGCGAGGGAGGGCATCTCATCGAGGGGAACACTTTCCGTGACTCCTTCAACGGCGTGCGGGTGGCGGGGGATTGGCCGAGCCCTGTGGTGGTGCGCGCGAACAGGTTCGTCAACACCTATCACGCGGGAGACGTCGTCGGCAGGCGCGTGCACTTCCTGGACAACGACATCTCCGCACCGGATCCCGCCCGGCTGGCCCCCTTTCGTCACGTCGGGGGCGCAACCCAGATCACCCCGCTCACTCCGGTACCGGGGGATGTTGGGCTATCCGTAGTCGTGGACTGCGAGGAGAACGTCATCGCCGGCAACCGGTACGACGGCCATCCGGACGCGATCGTGATGTACATCGGCCGCGAAGGCAGTTGCCGCAACAACGTGATCCGCGACAACACGATCATTGTCCGGCGGGCGAGGTTCTTCGCGGATCGTCCTGGCCGCATTCGGCACGAGACCGATTCCACGCTCGTCGGCATCCCCCTCGTGCTGGCGGACTGGAGCGAGAAGTACAGCACGGAGAGCCGGGGCGTCATCGAGAACAACGTCATCGAGGGCAACCGGATCATCGGCGCGGAGGGACTGGGGATCATGCTCCATCGTGCCTCACGCAACCGGGTGGCGGACAACACCATCACTGGGATCCGCCGGC
>DATKBW010000013.1:0-4983 GCA_035513575.1 Longimicrobiales bacterium
AGGGAAGGCCACGCTCGGGAACGTCCCTTGCCGGGCACGACCCCATGACCGACACGGAGGCGATCCTGGGCACCGTTGCGCACCGGCCGTGGCCGCTCCCCCGCGGTCCCTGGGTCCTCTTCCAGAGCTGGCGGGACCTCCTTTTCGCCCACTGGGCGGTGGAGCCGGAGCTACTCCGCCCGCGCGTGCCGCCGGCGCTGGAGCTGGATCTCCACGACGGCCGCGCCTGGATCGGCATCGCGCCCTTCCGGATCGAGGGGTTCCGGCCGCGCGGGCTCCCGTCGCTGGGGCCACTGTCCGCCTTCCCGGAGCTCAACCTCCGGACCTACGTGCGCGCCGGGGGGCAGAGCGGGGTCTTCTTCTTCAGCCTGGACGCCGGCAGCGCCGCAGCCGTGGTCGGCGCCCGCACCCTCTTCCGGCTCCCCTACCGCAAGGCCGGCATGGAGATCCGGGACGACGACGGCCTGATCTCCTTCCGCAGCGCCCGCCCCGACGGTGCGGCCGCGTTCCGGGCGTCGTACCGACCCACGGAACACGCGTTCGAGGCGGGACCGAGCACCCTGGAGCACTTTCTGACGGAGCGCTACGTCCTGTTCACCGTCCTGCGGGACGGAAGGGTCCTGAAGGGCGACATCCACCACCGGCCCTGGGCGCTCCAGCCCGCCGAAGGGGAGGTCGATGGCGCGGCGCTGGCGGCCGCGGAGAACGTCCCGCTCCCGGCCAGTGAGCCCCTCCTTCACTTCTCGCGGAGGCTGGACACGCTGATCTGGCTTCCCCTCCCGGTCAAGGGGGCCGCCGGGTCTTTCAGGGATCGAGGTACTCGTTGTACTCGTACTCCGCGACGACGGTCGTGATCACATCCGGATCGGACGTGTTCCGGAGCTGCCATTCGCGGCGCGTGGGGTAGCCGAGCTCGTTCGTCACGATGACCGCGGTGCCGACCGCGGCCGGCGCCTCGCCCTCCACCGCGTTTTCCCAGCGCGTCGCCAGGTGCAGGCTGGCCGCTTCGGGGGCGAAGATCCCGCGGTCGGTGCCGGCGAGGGGCGGGAAGGCGGCGAACGGATTCCACGCCTCGCCGTAGTCGAGCGTCTTGACCTGCACGCCGAAGCGGATGTCGTCGCCGCGGATCGCCGCGATGTCGCCGTTGCGGTCGTAACGGAACGTGGTGGTCTCGGGGCCATCGCGGATCTCGACGATGCGGCCGTATTCGTCGTAGCCGAAGCCCACGCTGGAAACGAGGATGCTGCCGTCCTCACGGAGCGTCTCACGGTGCGCCTCGATGGGGAGCCCCGGCGTGGCGCCGTAGGAGTAGCGGACCGCGCCGTCCTGCCGCCAGCTGCCGTCCTCCTGTCGGCGGTAGCTGTCGTGGCCGAAGGGGCGGCCGTCCGGATGGTAGAGGAACTCCTTGCGGATGGTCGCATCGATGGCGTCGCCCAGGAGCGCGTCGAACCGGTAGGCGACGAGGCGATCGCCCTCCCAGGTGAATTCGGCCGCCTGCTGGCCCTCCACCGCGCTCAGCGAGGAGACGACGCGGGCGATGCGGAGCGGCGTGGGCGGTCCGTCCGGGGGCGGGAAGACGGCCGGACCGGTCGCGTCCCCGCAGGCGGCGGCGAACGCGAGGGCGGCCAGGACGGAGAGGAGCCCGCGGCGGGGCGGTGCGGCGGGCCGCCGTCGGGCGGCGTGCCCTTGCCGATCGGTGGGTCGCATGGTCCGTGGGTCGAGGTTGCACGGCGCCCCTCCCGGGACGCTCCGGCGTAGAAACGGGTGAGGACCGGGGATTCTGTCACGGTCACCCCGGGGCCGATGAGAAAGCGGGCCGGCAACCCTCGTCAGTCGCCGACCCGCTCCCCCTGCCAGGAATGTCGCGCGAAAGGGCAAGGCCGGAGCCGCCGACGTCAGGGAATCCGCAACGCGCCATCCCACAATGAGTTACGGCCTTGAAAGGTCTGCCCCGGTCCGGCCCGCCGCGAACACAAAATGCCGGCTTGTCGCACTTCGTGCACCTCGATCCGATCGGCCGCGCGGCGACCGGCGGGTCGGGCTATCCCGTCGTGCGCCCCGCGGCGGTCCCGCCCTCGAGGACCGCCAGGGCCAGGTCGCGGACGGCCGCGGCGTCCGGCGCCGCTTCCCCTGGCGCAACGGGGGGCGCCTCGCCGGGCCCCAGCTCCTCCAGCAGCACGCCGGCTTCCCGGCGCGTGTCTTCATCGGCCGCCGGGTGCCGCCGGACGAGGTGCAGGAACCGCTGCGCGATCTCCATCTCGCCGTCCCGGCGTTGCAGCCGGGCGAGGCCGACCAGGATGGTGAGCGCGAGCGGCAGGTCGCGCAGCTCGGTGGCGGCATCCATGGCCTGACGATAGGCGGCCAGCGCGCCCACGCCATCGCCGCGGGCGACGCGCACATTCCCGAGCACGGTCAGACCCTGCGCGGCGGTCTCCTGTGCGCCGACCTCGCGGGAGGTGGCGATCCCTTCCTCGAGCAGCGCCTCGGCCTCGTCGTGCTCACCGGCCGTGTACGCGACGAGACCGAGGTTCCCGAGGACCCTCGAGGCGCCGAGCCGGTTCTTCCGGCGGCGGTGCTGCTCGAGCGTCTCGCGCAGGAGCCGCCGGGCCTCTTCGTAGTCGCCGTCGGCCATGGCCACACCGGCGAGGTTGTTGAGGGGCTTCAGGGCGCCGATCTGGTCGCCGGCCTGCCGGTACCGGACGATGCTGTCACGGTAGAGACGCTTGGCTTCTTCGTACTCGCCGAGGTAGTACGAATGGGCGCCCAGGCTGTTCAGGGCAGCGGCCATCCCGGCGTTGTCGCCGGCCCGCTCGAAGAGGGACAGGCTTTCGCGGGCGCGGCTGCGCCCTTCCTCGAAATCGCCGCGGGCCCGCGCGACGAAGCTGAGAGACTGGAGAACGAAGGCGAGCTCGCGCGGGTCGTCCGATCCCGCAAGGAGCGTCCGGGCCCGTTCGCTCAGGTCACCGGCCTGCTCGTAGGCCCCGCACAGGTGTGCGAAGGCGCCTTCACGGGCGAGCAGGCGCCCCTCGATCGTGCGTCGGGGCGGATCCCCGGCCTGCGGCGAGTCGGGGTCTTCCACCGCCCGCACCGCGCGCCGGAAGAGCTCGCGGCCTTCCGCGATCCACCCCTGGGACTCCCAGAGCCGGAACAGGCCATCGGCCGCGCGGCCGAGCCGGTCCGTGTCGCGCTGATCCACGGCCCACGCCCAGCCGTCCCGGATGTTGTCGGCATCCCGCGCCGCCTCGGCGACCGCCGTCTCGACCTCCCCGGCATCGGAGCGCCGCACCAGCTCCTCCAGGACGCGCACGGACTGCTCGGCGTGCAGCTCGCGAACCGCCCGCTCCTCCCCGGGGTCTTCGCCCAGCTTCTCCCGCCCGAACTGCCGGACGATCTCGAGCATGTCGAAGCGGCCGGAGTCGTGGTGGCGGAGCAGCGACTTGTTCACCAGCGCGGCCAGGACCGGCAGGTCGGCCTGCGCCACCGTCTCCGCCTCCGCCCGCCCGAACCCGCCGTGGAAGACGCTCAGGCGGCGGAACACTTGCCGCTCGCGCGGATCCAGCAGCGTCCAGGACGACTCGAAGGCGGCCCGCAGGCTGCGGTGGCGGGGCGGGGCGTCGCGAGCCGGGCCCAGCGGGAAGTCGTGGCGCAGCTCGATCTCGCGGGCGATCTCCGCGGGGGACAGGACGCCGACACACGCGGCCGCCAGCTCGAGCGCCAGCGGCAGCCCCTCCACGAGCCGGCAGATCCGGCCGACGTCCGCCGCGTTGGCCGAGCGGAGCTCGAAGGTCCGGTCCACCCTTCGCGCGCTGCGGACGAAGAGCCGCACCCCGTCGTAGTCCGCGGCCGTGCCGTTCGCGTCCGGCGGCGGACACGCGAGCCCCTGGAGCCGCAGCACGGTTTCCCCCTGGAGCTCGAGCCGCTCGCGGGACGTGACCAACAGGACCACGCCCGGCGCCCCCCTCACGATCTCGGCTAGCGCACCGCTGGCTTCCACCAGCTGCTCGAAGTTGTCGATGATCAGGAGCAGCCGCTTCTCCCGCAGGAACCCGAGCGTGGCCGCCCACGGGTCCTCGCCGGAAGCGAACCCCACACCCAGCCGCTCCGCCAGCAGGAAGGGCAGCGACTCCGGCGCGCCCAGGCGACCCACCGCGGCGAAGCAGACGCCGTTCGGAAAGCTCGGCGCCAGCCGCCTCCCGAGCTCCAGCGTCAGCCGCGTCTTGCCCACGCCGGCGGAGCCGAGGATGGTGACGACCCGGGCGTCTCCGTCCCGGATGAGCCGCTCGGCGTCGGCCAGCTCGGCCTCGCGGCCGACCAGGGGCGTGGCGGGCGCGGGCAGGTTCGACAGGACGATGGGCGCGTGATCCCGCACCGCCGCATGCGCTCCGGGCGCGGGCGTCTCCGTGGGCGGGGCCTCGCGGACCACCTGTAGCGACCACGCCAGCACCGCCGCGATGGGGAACCCGAGGAGCGAGACGACCACCACGAACGTGAGCGCACCCGGCGGAAGCCCCACCGCCTCGAAGGTCGTCTCCCCGATCTGCATCACGAGCCACGCGACCGCGGCATAGGTGAGCACCACACGGAGGACGTGCCGGCGCTTCAGCTCCCCATAGAACCGCCGGAGTCGCTGCGCCGCCCTGGCCATGACCTCAGCGCGCAATCGCGAACATCGTGAGGTGCGGGATCAGCGCCCGCACCACCCGCCGCTGCCGATCGTTCCGGCCGCCCAGGGACTTCTGCGCCGGGTGGGTCATCACGATCACCAGCGTATCGTTCGCCAGATCGGGACAGCCCGCGTAGCTCAGCTCGAGAAAGACATCGGCCCCGAACTCGGTGTCGGCGGCCCCCTGGGGCACGATGTCGATCTCGGCCCGGCCGGCGGTCGGACCTCTCCTGACGTAGTAATTCGACAGACCCGATACCGCGTTCGGGGCGAATTCGAGCCGGTGGCCGCCCCCGATGGGCTGGATGCCGCCGTTCGGC
>DATKBW010000014.1:0-57777 GCA_035513575.1 Longimicrobiales bacterium
TTCCCGAGTAGCCGCGACCCGACGGGTGAGCGGCCGACGCATTTCCGCCGGCGGGCGACGTCCCGGCTGAAGTCTGGCACTGCCGACGCCGCTCGTTCTCCTTTCACGTCGGGATTCGGCGTCGGAGCGACACAGAATGCGAAGGATCGGCGGCGCGTGCAGCCCCGACGTCGCTCAGCGCCGTGGATCGAGAACAGAGGGAGTACGAGGGGAAGGAATTCTCGACTCACGCCGCCGCAGGGAGCCGGGGCCCCGCGGATCGACGGCTCGCGAGCCACGATCAGGCTCCCGGACCGTTCCTACTGTCGCGTCAACTCGGAATGAGGACAGGCTAGGCGCCGGGGGGAGACCGGCGGATGGGCCGGGGGGAGACCGGCGGATGGGCCCGGGGGAGGCCTTGCCGGCCCCCCCCGGGTCTCTCGCCGCCGTGCAGCGAGCGGCATGACAGGGGAGCGCGCAGAAGTTCCGTACGCTCCCCTGTCTCCCGTCGTGCGGCTCCGCGGCACGTGCGGCGAGAGCCCGGACAGCCGGCCGTAGCGCAGTCGCCCGTCCGCCGGCCGGGGTGGACCGGCATCTCCCCAGGGGTGTAGCACGGACCCTTGACCAGAAGCCACCCCGTCCGGCACCCTCACAGGCTATGCGAGACGAGAAGCTGATCGTTCGCGGCGCGCGCGAGCACAACCTCCGGAACATCGACGTCACCATCCCCCGCGACCGCCTCGTGGTGATCACGGGGATCAGCGGGTCCGGGAAGAGCTCGCTGGCCTTCGACACCATCTATGCCGAGGGGCAGCGCCGGTACGTGGAGTCGCTGTCGGCGTACGCCCGCCAGTTCCTGGGTGTGATGGAAAAGCCGGACGTCGACGTGATCGAGGGGCTCTCGCCGGCCATCTCCATCGAGCAGAAGACCACCGGCCGCAACCCCCGTTCGACCGTGGGGACGGTCACCGAGATCTACGACTATCTGCGCCTGCTCTGGGCGCGCGTCGGCACCCCCCACTGCCACACCTGCGGCCGGCCCGTGCAGCCGCAGACGGCCGGCCAGATCGCCGACCGGGTCCTCACCTGGACCGACGGCGCCCGCATCGAGGTGCTCGCGCCGCTGGTCCGGGGACGCAAGGGCGAGTTCCGGGACCTGTTCGACGACGCCCGCAAGAAGGGCTTCGTACGCGTCCGCGTGGACGGCGAGACCTGCGACCTCGAGGCCCCGCCCGCGCTGAACCGCTACGAGAACCACGACATCGCCGTGGTGGTGGACCGGCTGGTCGTCCGCGCGGAGGACCGCGGCCGGCTCACGGACTCCATCGAGACCGCCCTGAAGACGGCGGACGGCATCGTGGAAGTCCTGCTCCACGGCGATGGCGGCGCGGCGCTGCACGTCTTCTCGGAGCGCTTCGCCTGCGTGCATTGCGGCACCTCGATCCCCGAGCTGGAGCCCCGGCAGTTCAGCTTCAACAGCCCGTATGGCGCGTGCGAGGCGTGCGGCGGTCTGGGCACCCGCCTCGAGCCGTCCCCCGAGCTGGTCATCGGCGACCCCTCCATCTCCATCCTCGAGGGCGTGGTCCTGCCCTGGGGCGCGCCCACCGGGCACCTGCGGCGCTCGGTCATCGCCGGCCTCGAGAACCATTACGGCTTCGATGCCAACACCCCGTGGGGACGGCTCCCCGAGGAGGTCCGTGACGCGCTGCTGCTCGGGTCCGCCGGCCGCACGATCGCGTTCCCGTACCGCACGGGCGGGAAGAAGGGGAGCTACAGCGAGGAGTGGGAGGGGATCCTCGCCAACGTGATGCGGCGCTACGAGGAGACCGGGTCGGAGACCGTCCGGGATCAGCTCCGGGATTACATGCTCGCCCAGCCCTGCCGCGCCTGCCTTGGCCACCGGCTCCGCCCCGAGAGCCTCGCCGTCACCGTCTCCGGGCGGTCGCTCGGCGAGATCGCCGACCTCAGCATCTCCGGCGCGCTCGAGCACTTTTCCGCGCTCCCCGTCTCGGACCGGGCCCCGAACGATCCCGATGCCCTCCCGGCGCAGATCGCCCGGCCCATCCTCAAGGAGGTGACCGAGAGGCTGCGGTTCCTGGCGAACGTCGGCCTGGAGTACCTGACGCTGGGCCGCAGCGCCGAAACGCTGTCCGGCGGGGAGGCGCAGCGGATCCGGCTGGCCACGCAGATCGGCAGCCGGCTCGTGGGCGTGCTTTACATCCTGGACGAGCCCAGCATCGGGCTCCACCAGCGGGACAACGAGCGGCTCCTGGAAACGCTCCGACAGCTCCGCGACCTCGGCAACACCGTCATCATCGTGGAGCACGACGAGGAGACGATCCGCTCCGCGGACCACGTCATCGATCTCGGGCCCGGCGCGGGGCGCTACGGCGGCCGCGTCGTGGCCGAAGGCACCGTCGACGACGTCCTCGCCGCACGCGACTCCCTCACGGGCGCCTACCTCCGCGGCGACCGCTCGATCCCCACACCGAAGAAGCGCCGCTCGCCCAGGAGGAAGGCCGACGTCCTCACGGTCCGCGGCGCCCGGGCCAACAACCTGAAGGACATCGACGTGCATTTCCCGCTCGGCACCTTCACGGGCGTGACGGGCGTGAGCGGGTCGGGGAAGAGCACCCTCGTCAACGAGATCCTCTACGAGGCCCTCGCCCGCCACTTCTACCGCCGGCGCTCGATCCCCGGCGCGCACGATGCGATCGATGGCGTGGACCGCATCGACAAGGTCATCGACATCGACCAGTCACCCATCGGCCGGACCCCGCGCTCCAACCCGGCCACCTACACGGGACTCTTCACCCCCATCCGCTCCCTGTTCGCGGAGTTGCCCGAGTCGAAGATCCGCGGCTACTCGCCCGGACGTTTCTCCTTCAACGTGAAGGGCGGCCGCTGCGAGGCGTGCGCCGGCGATGGGCTCGTGAAGATCGAGATGCACTTCCTCCCGGACGTCTACATCCCCTGCGAGGTGTGCCGCGGGAAGCGCTACAACCGCGAGACCCTCGAGGTGCTCTACAAGGGGAAGAGCATCGCCGACGTGCTGGAGATGACCGTGGAGCAGGCGCTCGAGTTCTTCGACGCCGTCCCATCCATCAAGCGGCGCCTCGAGACGCTCAACGACGTCGGGCTCGGCTATATCCACCTCGGCCAGTCCGCCACCACGCTGTCCGGCGGCGAGGCGCAGCGGGTGAAGCTGTCGACGGAGCTGGCCAAGCGGGACACGGGGCAGACGCTCTACATCCTCGATGAGCCCACCACGGGTCTCCACTTCGAGGACGTCCGCCTCCTCCTCGAGGTCCTCCACCGGCTCGTCGACAAGGGGAACACGGTCATCGTCATCGAGCACAACCTCGACGTCATCAAGACCGCCGACTGGGTCGTCGACCTGGGGCCGGAGGGCGGCGCGGCCGGCGGCGAGATCGTGGCCGAGGGGACGCCGGAGGAGGTGGCCGCCAACCCGGTGTCGCATACGGGGCGGTTCCTGGCGGACATCCTGGGGATGGCGCCGGTCGGATAGCGCCCCCCGGCCGGCCCCCCGGGCCGGCCCCCCGGCCGAGCACGTTCCCGGGCCCGGTCGGTGGCATGCACGCGGCATTCCGCGTCTTCCGCGCATTCCGCGGTGAACCGGCTGGCCGCAGCGATCCGCGACGCCCCCGCGACGCTGGCGAAACCACACTGTTCGCCCTACCGTACGGAACGCCGGATATCCCGAGCCGGAGACGCGAGATGATCAACCGCGAGGACCTCGAAAGCTTCTTCATCCGCATGGATGTGGAGGCCGAGGAGGTCGACGAGAACATGTGGGTCCTGAAGGGCGAGGAGGGCTCGGCGGCCGTGGTGGTCACGTACGCGCCGCCCGTGCTCCTGATGCGGATCAAGGTGATGGACCTGCCGCAGGATGCGAACGACACGGCGCTGGCCGGGCTCTTCCGTAAGCTCCTCGAGCTGAACGCGAGCGACCTGGTGCACGGCAGCTACGGCATCGAGGAGGGGTCGGTCGCGCTGTCCGACGCGCTCGAGCTCGAGACACTGGACTTCCAGGAGCTGCGGGCGTCGTACGAGAGCATCGTGTTCGCCGCCTCCAGCCACATGCCGGACCTGGCGGAGCTGGTCCCGGTCGCACAGAAGGGCTGACGTAATCATGGGCATATTCCAGAAGCTGTCGCTGCTCCTCCGATCGAACATCAACGACGCCATTGCGCGGGCGGAGAACCCGGAGAAGGTGCTGAACCAGCTGATCGCGGACATGCGCGAGCAGCTGAGCCGGGCCAAGCAGGAAGTCGCCGTGGCGATCGCCGACGAGCAGAAGCTCCGGAGCCAGGTCGAGGAGGAAGCGCGGCAGGCGAAGGAGTGGGAGAAGCGGGCGATGCTGGCGGTCCGGGAGAACCGCGACGACCTGGCGAAGCAGGCGCTGGTGCGTCAGCAGGAGCACGCCGGCCGCGCGACATCGATGGAGCAGACGTGGCAGCGGCAGGCGCAGGAGACGGAGAAGGTCAAGGCGTCGTTGCGCGAGCTGAACGACAAGATCGAGGAGGCGAAGCGGAAGAAGAACCTCCTGGTCGCGAAGCAGAAGCGGGCGCAGGCCCAGCGCCGGATCCACGAGACCATGGCCGGCATGAGCGACAAGTCGGCCTTCGAGGCGTTCGAGCGGGTGGCGGAGAAGATCGAGGAGTCGGAGCGGCGCGCGCTGGCGGCCGCGGAGGTCACCCACACGCTGTCGGGTGACACCCTCGAGACGGAGTTCAAGCGGCTCCAGGGCTCCGACGACGTGGACCAGCGGCTCGCGGCGCTGAAGCAGCAGATGGGACTCCCCTCGGGGAACAACGCCAAGCAGGCGGCGCTGACCAGCGGCTCCGGGCCGGTAGACGATGAGGGTGATGTGCAGGAGGGGCAGCTCGAGGAGGAATGAGGGGCGTCGTACGGGAAGTGACCCGGCCCGAGCGGAGCCGCGAGGAGCTGGCCAACGCCCTGACCCACGGCATGGGCGCGGTGGCGAGCCTCGCGGCCGGGTCCGTCCTGATCATCCTCGCCGCTGTCGGAGGCGACGCGTGGCGGGTCGTGGGCGTGTCGGTCTTCGCGACGACCCTGATCGCCCTCTACACCGCATCGACGCTCTACCACGCCGCGCGGGACCCGGGGCTGAAGGCTCGCCTCAAGGTGGTGGACCACGCCGCCATCTACCTCCTGATCGCCGGGACCTACACCCCGTTCACCATCGACGCGCTCCGCGGGCCGTGGGGGTGGACGCTCTTTGGCGTCATCTGGGGCCTCGCGGTGGTCGGGATCGGGATGAAGCTGCTCTTCATCGGACGGTTCCCGGTCCTCTCGACCGTCGTGTACGTCGCCATGGGGTGGCTCGTCCTCATAGCCGTCGGCCCCATGATCCGACACCTCGACCCGGCGACGCTGGTGTGGCTGGTGGCGGGCGGGATCGCCTACACGGGCGGCACGGCCTTCTATCACAACGAGCGGCTTCCGTACGCGCACGCCTTCTGGCACCTCTTCGTGATCGCCGGCAGCCTCTGCCACGCCGTGGCCGTGGGGACGCTCCTCTAGACCCGTGGCCAGCACCGAGATGAACCGCAAGGGCATCGGTGCCGTCGTTTCGACGGTCTTCTTCCTGCTCCTGCTGCTGTTCATCTACAGCATTGCCGAGATCCTGCTCCTGCTGTTCATCGCGGTGCTCTTCTCGCTGTACCTGGGCGCCATCACCGACACGCTTCAGCGCCGGTTCGCCATCCCGCGGCCGCTGGGGCTCACCCTCGCCATCCTCCTCACCATCGCCGGCGTCACGGGGACGACGTACCTGATCGTCCCCCCCGTGGCGGAGCAGACGGCGGAGCTGATCACGCAGCTCCCGGATCAGCTCGAGGCGTGGGAGGACCAGATCATCGACCTCGCGGAGAAGAACCCGATCGTCGCCAACTTCTTCGGCAACGTGCAGGAAGGGGAGAGCTACGTCGGCAACATCGTGGCGGAGATCGGCAGCTACTTCCGCGGCGTGGTGCCGTACGTCTTCAGCGGGATGACGTTCCTGATCCACATCATCTCGGTGCTGGTGATGGGGATCTACATGACGCTGCGCCCCGCCATGTACCGGGAAGGCCTCATCGCCCTCGCCCCGCCCGTGCACCGCGAGCTCGTGCGGGACATCCTGACGGAGCTGGCGATCACGCTCCGCGCGTGGATCGTGGGCCAGCTCCTGGCCATGTTCTCGCTGGGGGTGCTGACCTGGATCGGCCTCATCCTCCTGGGCGTGCCCTTCGCCCTGGCGTTCGGCGTGTTCACGGGCGTCGTCGCCATCGTACCGTTCTTCGGCACGCTGGTCTCGACCCTGCTCCCCGCGCTGTTCGTCCTGGGCCAGGGCTTCCTCGTGAAGGCGCTCCTGGTGGCGCTGCTGGGCGTGGTGGTCCACATCGTGGAGGCCAACGTGATCGCCCCCATGATCATGGAGCGGCAGGTCTCGCTGCCCCCCGTGCTGACGCTCCTGAGCGTCCTGGTGATGGCCCACCTCATGGAGATCATCGGGCTGCTCGTCGCGGTGCCGGTCCTCGCCACGGCGCTGGTGATCGTGCGGCGGATCTACGTGCACCGGGTGCTGGAAGGGAAGGGGTTCCGGCGCGCCGTACGCGACCAGCCGGTCGAGGTCCGGCTGCCCGGGGACGTGGCCGTGCTGGTCCACCCCGCTTCGCAGGAAACCTCGATCCCGGCGCTGCTGGAGAGCTGAGAGCTCCTTCGGCTGGCCTGGACCGTCTGGCGTGCGGCGTGCCCCGGCTGTTCCTACGGATACAGCAGGTAAGGCCGCCGCAGCGCCTCGAACGCCCGCACCTCCGCCGCCCACGACCCTGCCACCTCCTCCAGCGACGCGCCGGCCAGCACCGCGTTCCGTACCCGGTCCGTTCCCGCGAGGCGGTCGAAGTGGGAGACGTTCCACTGGAGCTCCGCGGGGTGCGTCCGCCGGATCTCGATCAGGGCCGCGATGGCGGCCCGGGTGGGGTCGTAACGGTCACGGTCGGTGGCCACGAACCGGATCGCGCGCACGCGCTGCCCGGCGAACTTCCCGTCGCCCGGGGCCTCGGGCGTGAAGGTCACCGCCTCGAAGCGGACCCCGGGCAGGGCGAGGGCCTCGAGGCGGACCACGATGCCGGGAGCATCCAGCCACGGCGCGCCGATGTGCTGGAACGCGCTGGCGGTGCCGCGTCCGACGGAGAGGTTGGTCCCCTCGAAGAGGCAGGTGCCGGGGTAGTGGGTGGCGCTGGCGAGGGACGGCATGTTGGGCGAGGGAGCGACCCAGTGGAGCCCCGTCTCATCGAACCATTCCGATCGGTACCACCCCACGGCGGGGATCACCGTGAGGTCCACGTCGATGCCGTGCTCGCCCACCAGCAGGCGGGCGAGCTCGCCCGCGGTGAGGCCGTGACGCATGGGGACCGGGTAGAGCCCGACGAACGTGGCGAACGCGGGGTCCAGGACGTTGCCCTGCACGAGGTGGCCGCCGATGGGGTTGGGCCGGTCCAGGACGATGAAGGGCAGCCCGGCCTCTCCCGCGGCCTGCATCGCCAGCGCCATGGTCCAGACGTACGTGTAGTAGCGCGTCCCGATGTCCTGGATGTCGAAGACCAGGACGTCCACTCCCTCGAGCATGGCGGGCGTGGGCCTGCGCCCGGAGGTGTAGAGCGAATGGATGGGGAGCCCCGTGGCGGGGTCGTGGCCGCTCGCGACCTCCTCGCCGGCCTCCGCCCGCCCCTGGAGCCCGTGCTCGGGGCTGTACAGCGCCACCAGGTCGAGCCCGGGCGCGGCGTGGAGCATGTCGATGGTGCTGGCCGGTGCCCCGTCGTCGCCAGAGGGATAGATGCCGGTGTGGTTCGTGATCAGCCCGACCCGGCGGCCGCGCACCAGGTGCAGGCTGTCCCGCAGGAGCACTTCCGCACCCACCATCACGCGTGAGGTGGCGCTGGCGACGCCCCCCTCGGGCGCGGCCGCGGCCGCTTCACCGGCCGGGGCGCGTCCCCCGGCCGCGCGGCCGGTGTCAGTGGTCGGGGTGGCGCAAGCGCCGAGGGGGAGGGTCAGCCCGATGGCCAGCGCCGTGGTGAATTGCCCGTGCGTCCGGGGCCGGGATACTTTCGTGGGCACCATGCGTCTACCAACCTCCGTCCTCGTCTTGATCGCCACGGCGGCGGCCGCGGCGTGCGGTCCTTCCCGCACCGCCCCGGTGCAGTCCGCGGCGGCGCCATCCGCCGCGCATCCGCCGGACCGTCTGCTCCCGCTGGATGCTCCCGCGCGGCGGTGGGTGGATTCCACGCTCGCCTCCCTGGACGCGAAAGGAAAGGCCGGCCAGATGGTCATGGCCTGGTTCAGCGGGCAGTACATGCCCGTGGACAGCGACAGCCGGGAGCAGGCGGAACGGTGGATCCGGGACGCGGGGGTGGGCGGCGTGATCGTCTCCATCGGGCAGCCGCTGGCGCTGGCGGAGAAGCTGAACCGGCTCCAGGGCATGGCCGCGGTGCCGCTCCTGGTGGCGACGGACATGGAGCATGGGCCCGGCCAGCGTCTGGCGGGCGGCGTGCTGCTGCCGTGGGGCACGGACCTCGGGGGCGGCACCGAATTCCCACCGGTAATGGCCATCGGCGCGGCGGGGGACCCGTCGCTGGCGTACGAGCTGGGACGGGTGACGGCGCGGGAAGGTCGCGCGGTGGGGATCCACCTGGACTTCGCGCCGGTGCTGGACGTGAACAACAACCCGGCCAACCCGATCATCAACACCCGCAGCTATGGTGAGGATCCCGGGGCGGTGGCGCGGCTGGGGACCGCCCATATCCGGGGGCTCCAGGAGAACGGGATGCTGGCCACGGCCAAGCACTTCCCCGGCCATGGGGACGTCGCCGGTGACTCCCACCTGACGCCGCTCATCCTCCGCATCGACGCCGCCCGGGCGGACTCCGTGGAGCTGGTGCCCTTCCGGGCCGCCATCGCGGAGGGGGTCGCCGCGGTCATGACCGCCCACATCGCCTTCCCCGCCCTGGCCGGAGACTCCGTCCGCCCCGCCACGCTCTCGCCGCGCATGCTGGACGACCTGCTGGTGCGCCGGCTCGGATTCGACGGCCTCGTGGTCACGGACGCCCTCAACATGGGCGCCATCGTGGAGGCGTTCGGCGCCCAGGACGCGGCCCTGCTCGCCGTGGAGGCCGGCGCCGACATCCTCCTCCAGCCGCAGGACCCCGCCCGCGCGGTCGACGCCGTGGCCGGGGCGGTGGCGGCGGGGCGGATCCCGGAGGCGCGCCTCGACCGCTCCGTCCGGAAGATCCTCGAGGCGAAGGCGCGGGCCGGGCTCCACCTCCATCGCACGGTCGACCTCGCGGGCGTGGCCGGGCGCGTCGGCGGGCGCGCCCACGAGGCCGTGGCCCGGCGGATCGCGGAGCGGGGGATCACGCTGGTCCGGGACCGCGGCGGGCTGGTGCCGCTGGCGGCTCCCCGCGCCCGGCGGGTCCTCTCCATCACGTACACGGACGACGTCGATCCCTTCGCCGGCCGGGCGTTCAACACCGCCCTGGGCGCCGGCGTGCCGGCCCTCCAGCGCGTCCTGCTGGGGCCGGGCACGCCGGCGGCGGTGCTGGACTCGGTGGCGCGGCGCGCGGCCGCGGCGGAGCTGGTCGTGCTGGTCTCGGAGGTGCGGGTCCGGGCGAGCAAGGGGAGCGTGGCCATCGAGGAGCCGGTGGCGGCGCTGTTCCGCCGGGTCGCCGCGTCGAAGCCCACCGTCCTGGTCTCTTTCGGCAGCCCCTACGTGCTGCGCCAGGTGCCCGACGTCGGGAGCTATCTCCTGGGCTGGGGTCGGGACCGCTGGAGCCACGAGGCCGCGGCCCGGGCGCTCCTGGGGGGGGCGCCGATCACCGGCAGGTTGCCCATCGGCATCCCGCCCTTCCATCCGCTGGGGACAGGGATCACGAGGGATGCGACGCGAGCTGCGCGGGGGGCGCCGGATTCCGGCCCGGCCGCGCCGCCGCGCCCCGTGCCAGCCCTCGACGGCGCGGTGCTGGATTCGCTGGACCGGGCGATCGCCGCGGCCATCGCGGCGGGAGTCACGCCGGGGGCGGCGCTGGCGGTGGGGACGGGGGCGGGGCTCGTCCGTCTCCGCGGCTACGGCGCGCTGGACTGGGACGGGGACGCCGGGCCGGTGACGGACAGCACGCTCTACGACGTCGCTTCCCTCACCAAGGTGGTCGCGACGACCACCGCGCTGATGGTGCTGGCTGAGCGCGGCCGGATCGACCTGGACGCGCCGCTCTCCCGCCATCTGCCGGAGTGGCCCGCGGGCGGCTGGCGGGATGGCGTGACGATCCGGCGGCTCCTGCTCCACCGGGCCGGGCTCCCGCCCTTCGTCCGCTTCTGGCACCCCTCCGCGGGCGCGCTCCGCGGCCCGGACGCCGTGGTGGCCGCCATCGCGGCGCTCCCGTCCGCGTACGATCCCGGGAGCCGGACGGTCTACAGCGACCTGGGGTTCATCCTGCTGGGCGCGACGGTGGAAGCGGTCAGCGGGCGCGGCCTGGACGATTGGCTCGCCGAGGAGGTCTGGGGGCCGCTCGGCATGCCCGACACGGGGTTCCGCCCCCTGCAGGCCGGCGCTCCGCTGGCGCGGATCGCCCCCACGGAGCTGGACACGGTCTACCGGGGGATCCACGTGCGCGGCGTCGTCCACGACGAGAACGCGTATGCGATGGGCGGCGTGGCCGGCCATGCCGGGCTCTTCTCCAGCGCGCGGGACCTGGCCAGGTACGCGGCCATGCTCCTCGGCGGCGGCGCCGTCGGGGAGGTACGGCTCCTGCGCGCGGAGACGCTCGCCCGGTTCACCGCGCGCCAGCCCGGCGCCGACCGGGCGCTGGGGTGGGATCGCCGGTCTCCCGAGGGGATCGGCGCCGCCTTCACCGACGCGGCGTTCGGCCATACCGGCTTCACGGGCACCAGCCTGTGGGTCGATCCGGGGTCCGGCCTGTTCGTGGTCCTGCTGACGAACCGGGTGAACCCCAGCCGGGAACGGGGCGGAATCACCGAGCTGCGCCGCACGGTGCACGCGCTGGTGGCGCGGGCGGCCGGGGCGGCCGGGAGCGGAGGGGACGGGGAATGAAGCCGGAGAAGATCGGGGTCGTCGTTTTCGGGGAGTACGATGAGATCGTGCGGGAAGTGGCCGCCCGTATCGCCGAGGTGATCGGGGCGCGGGCGAAGGCCGGGAAGACGGCGGTGCTGGGGCTCGCCACCGGGTCGACGCCCATCGGCGTGTACCGTGAGCTGATCCGGCTCCACCGGGAGGAAGGGTTGAGCTTCGAGAACGTCGTCACGTTCAACCTGGACGAGTACTACCCGATGGCCCCGTCGAGCATCCACAGCTACCACCGGTTCATGCGGGAGAACCTGTTCGAGCACCTGGATATCCCCGAGGAGAACATCCACATCCCCCGGGGCGACCTGCCCAGGTCGCAGATCGAGCCGCACACGGCGGCGTACGAGGAGGCGATCCGCGACGCGGGCGGGATCGACTTCCAGATCCTGGGCATCGGGAAGACCGGTCACGTCGGCTTCAACGAGCCGGGCTCCGGCCGGGATTCCCGGACCCGGCTCATCCACCTGGACAGCATCACCCGCAAGGACGCCGCGGCGGACTTCTTCGGCGAGGAGAACGTCCCGCGGGAGGCGCTGACCATGGGCGTCGCCACCATCATGGAGGCCCGGGAGATCGCGCTGATCGCCACCGGCGAGCACAAGGCCGCCATCGTCCGGCGCGCCGTGGAGGGGGAGGTCTCTCCGGACGTCGCGGCCACGTACCTCCAGGACCACCCGAACACCACCTTCTACGTGGATGCCGCCGCCGCCCAGGAGCTCACGCGGATCAAGACGCCCTGGCTCATCCGCGAGGTGGAATGGGACGACGAGCTGGCGCTGAGGGCCGTCGTATGGCTGGCGAAGACGGCGGGGCACGCCATCCTCCGGCTGTCCGGGGCCGACTACCACGAGCACCACCTGGCCTCGCTCCTGGCCCAGCACCAGTCCGCGGACGTGCTGAACCTGGCGGTCTTCGCGCGGCTGGAGACCCGGATCCGGGACAATCCGCGCCTGCCCATGGACCAGCCCATCATCGTCTTCAGCCCCCACCCCGACGATGACGTCATCAGCATGGGCGGGATGCTCCGCAAGCTCCACGAGAACCGGAACGACATCAACGTGGCGTACATGACGTCCGGGAACATCGCGGTGTTCGACCACGAGGTGCGCCGCTACCTGGACTTCATCCAGCGGTTCGAGCACGATGTCCTGGGCGACACGGTCCGGGAGCTCGACGACCTGGTCTCGCGCATCGAGGCGTCCCTCGGGACCAAGTCGCCGGGGGAAGTGGACATCCCCGAGGTGCAGGACATGAAACGGCACATCCGCGAGGCCGAGGCGGTGAGCGGCGTGGAGGCGCTCGGGCTCTCCCGCAACGCCTGCCGGTTCCTGAACCTCCCCTTCTATCGGACCGGCATGGTGAGGAAGAACGAGACCGGACCGAAGGACGTGGCCATCGTCCGGGCGCTGCTGGAGGAGGTGAAGCCGGAGGTGATCTACGTCGCCGGTGACCTGAGCGACCCCCACGGCACCCACCGGCAGTGCAAGCAGGCCATCGACCGCGCCCTGGTGGAGTATGGCGGCGTCCGGCCCGAGGTCTGGCTCTACCGCGGCGCCTGGCAGGAGTGGGCCGTCCACGAGGCCGACGTCTTCGTCCCGCTCACCCGCGAGGACCTGCGCCGGAAGATCTTCGCCATCTTCAAGCACCAGTCCCAGAAGGACACCGCCCCGTTCCCCGGCGGCCACGACGACCGGGAGTTCTGGCAGCGCGTCGCGGCCCGGAACCGCGGCACCGCGGAAGAGCTGGACAAGCTCGGGCTCCCGGAGTTCCATGCGGCGGAGGCGTTCGTGGTGCGGTAGGATGGGGCACGGAAGGGACGCGTCTCTGTTTTTTTCACGCGAAGAACGCGAAGGGGGCGAAGGGCGCGAAGGGCGCGAAGGGATGGACGGGCAGGGCGAGCCGCACGGCGCCGGCTGGTCTCCGGGCGATCATTTTTATTTCTTTTTTGTTGCCCGGTTGTCTGCTGTAGTCCGCGGACGAGAACGGCCGGGGTGTGCGATCTTCGCGATCTTCGCGATTTTCGCGATCTTCGCGTGAGCCGTCGCTGCGCCCCCGGAGTTGTGTGACGCCCCACTCTCTAGTCCTTTGCGGGCATGACCTTCACCACCCTCGACATCGTCGTCCTGGTCGCCTACCTCGGCGGCGTGGTCACGCTGGGCACCTACCTGGGTCGCTCGCAGCGGGGCGCCCGCGACTACTTCCTGGCGGGGCACTCCATGCCGTGGTGGGCCATCTGCTTCTCGGTGGTGGCCACGGAGACCAGCGCGCTGACGTTCATCAGCGTTCCGGCCACCGCCTACACGGGAGGGTTCTGGATCCTCCAGCTCGCGTTCGGCTACCTGCTCGGACGGGTGGTCGTGGCCTGGGTGCTGCTCCCTGGCTACTTCCGCGGCGAGCTGACGACGGCGTACGCGCTGCTCGAGGAGCGCTTCGGCCTGACGGCCCGCCGGTTCGCGTCCGTCATCTTCATGGTCACGCGCGCGTTCGCCGACAGCGTCCGCATCTTCGCCGCGGCCATCCCCATCGCGCTGATCACCGGGTGGCCGTACTGGCAGGTGATCCTCCTCGTGGGCGCCGCGACGCTCATCTACACCTGGTACGGCGGCCTGCGCGCGGTGGTCTGGGTGGACGTGGTGCAGCTCTGCCTGTACCTGGTCGGTGGCACGGCGGCGCTCTGGGTGCTGCTGGACGTCGTCCCCGGCGGCTGGGAAGGGATCCGCGCGGCCGGCGAGGCGCGGGACACGTTCCGGATCTTCCATCTGGAGGGCGGCCCGTCGAGCGCGACGTGGCTGGTCACCGGGCTGGTGGGCGGGGCGTTCCTGACGATGGCCACACACGGCGTCGACCACCTCACCGTGCAGCGGCTCATGGCCGCGCCCTCGCTGGCGGGCGCGCGCAAGGCGGTGATCGGGAGCGGCGTGCTGGTGATCGTGCAGTTCGCCCTCTTCCTGGTCGTCGGTGCCGGCCTGCTGGCCCACTACGGCGGCCGACCGTTCGCCACCCCCGACGAGGTCTTCCCCCTCTTCATCATCGAGGGGCTCCCCTCCGGACTGAGCGGGCTGATCGTGGCGGGCGTGCTGGCGGCGGCGATGTCGACGGTGTCGTCGTCGCTGAACTCGCTGGCGGCATCGGCCACCCACGACCTGTACGCCCCCGCGGCCGGGCGCGAGCACGACGAGGAGCACCTGCTGCGGGTGGGGCGGCTCTTCACGCTGCTCTGGGCGGCGATCCTCATCGGCGGCGCCATCCTCTTCCGCCTGGCCCAGCAGGGCACGCCGGTGGTGGTCATCGCGCTGCAGATCGCGTCCTTCACGTTCGGCCCCCTCCTGGGCGGGTTCCTGCTCGGGACGCTGTTCCGCCACCCGGACGAGCGGGACGCGGTGACGGGGATCGCCGTGGCCGTGGTCGTCATGACCACGCTGTGGGGGCTCCAGACCTTCGGCGGCATCGAGAAAGTGGTGGACACGCTGTGGTTCGCCCTCATCGGCTCGGCCATCACCGTGGCGGTGGGGCTCGCGAGCGCGGCGCTGCGGGGGAGCGGGGCGCCAGCGCCGCTGGACTGACGACCGCCGGTCGGCCCGGAGTCCGGGTCGCGCCGGCGGCAGGCCGAAATATCGAGCCCGAGAGCGATGGCGGCCGCGGCCGGGGCGCGCCTCGGCCCGTTGCGGACCCTGGTCGCCTATCCGGACTTCGCCCGCCTCCAGTACCAGATGATGATGCCGTACGGGGGCGGGTACGAGCGATGGGCGCGGCCGATGCCGGATGAGGCGGTGGTGCGGGCGACCGTCCACGCCACGTGGCAGCTCGTGCGCTGACCGACGGTTGACACTTCCCGCCCCGGTCCGGCACCTTCCGCGGTTCACGGGCACTGGAGCACGGAGGCGGCCGCGGGGCCGCAGGGCGGACGCGGGGCGTGGCGAAATTTCCGGGCGTACGGGAGCAGATGGATGAGATCCGGCGCGGGGCGCTGGAGATCATCCCGGAGGACGAGCTGGTCCGCAAGCTGGAGCGGAGCCTGGAGACGGGCACGCCCCTGGTCGTGAAGCAGGGCTTCGACCCGACGCGGCCGGACCTGCACATCGGACACGCGGTCTCCATCCGGAAGCTCCGTACCTTCCAGGAGCTGGGACACACCGTCGTGTTCGTGGTGGGGGACTATACGGCGCGGGTGGGGGACCCGACCGGCCGGAGCGAGACGCGTCCGACCCTATCGCCGGCGGACATCGAGTCCAACGCCCGCACCTACGCGGACCAGGTGGGCCGGATCCTCGATGCGAAGGGCGTGCTCCTGGAGTACAACTCACGCTGGCTCGCACCCCTCACCCTCGCCGACATCCTCCAGCTGACCGCCGCGTACACCGTCGCGCGGATGCTGGAGCGGGACGACTTCGCGAAGCGCCTCGCGGAGAACCGGCCCATCTCGATGATGGAGCTGATGTACCCCCTCATGCAGGCGTACGACTCCGTGGCGCTGAACGCCGACGTGGAGCTGGGCGGGACCGACCAGAAGTTCAACCTGCTGGTGGCGCGGACCATCCAGGAGCGCTACGGGCAGGATCCCCAGGTCTGCCTGATCATGCCCCTGCTCCGCGGGACCGATGGCGAGCAGAAGATGTCGAAGTCCTACGACAACTACATCGGCATCAGCGAGCCGCCGGAGGAGATGTACGGCAAGACCATGTCCATTCCGGACACCCTCCTGGAGGAGTGGTACGACCTGGCCAGCGGCCTGGCCGGGGAAGAGCTGGAAGCGGCGAAACGACGGCTCGCGGGCTCGCCGTACGAGGCGAAGCGGGAGCTGGCCGCGCTCATCACCGGCACCTACCACGGGACCGGAGGGGTGGAGGCGGGGCGCGGCCATTTCGATCGGGTGTTCCGGGAGGGCGGCGAGCCCGAGGACATGCCGGAGATCGTCCTGTCGGTCACCGATCCGGGGCTGCGCTACGCGGACGGGGCGGTCTGGGGGGCCGGCCTCCTGGTGGCGGCCGGACTCGCGACCTCCAACAGCGAGGCCGTGCGCCTGATCGAGCAGGGCGCGGTCTCCGTCGATGGGACGGCCGTGGAGGGACGCAACACGACGATCCCGCTGGAGCCCGGGCGGCCCGTGGTCCTGCGTCGCGGGAAGCGGCGATTCACCCGGGTCCGGCTCGAACGCTAGGAGCACGCGTTCTATATTTCTTGCGGCCACGGGGGCAAACGCCCACGGGTCGCGCGTATCGGGTGCCCCCGCTTGCACCGCGGGGCCGGGGTCGGTAGCGTCCGCGTCCGAGCCCGCCGTACGAGCGCGGCGTGTGGCTGCGGACCATCACCGTCTTGTCGTGCGCCGCGTGCGGGCGGCGTGGTTCGGTACACCGGGAGGCCGCCGTGGTGGCGCGGAGGTCGTGGATGGAGCGGAAGGACGTGCTGCGGGTGGAGAAACCCTGGGGCCACGAGCTGATCTGGGCCCGGACCGACCGCTACGTGGGCAAGGTGCTGCACGTGAAGGCGGGGCACGCCCTCTCGCTCCAGTACCACGAGAAGAAGGACGAGACGATCCACCTGCTGCGGGGCCGGATGCGGTTCTTCGTGGGCCCCTCGCAGGCGGCGCTGGAGGAGCTGGAGCTGAGCGAGGGGGAGAGCTTCCACATCACGCCCGGAACCGTCCACCGGATGGAGGCCATCACGGACGTGGACATGCTCGAGGCCTCGACGCCGGAGCTGGCCGACGTGGTCCGGCTCGAGGACCGTTACGGCCGCCCCGCCCGGGACTGAGGTCAGGGCCTACGTCGCCCTGGGCAGCAACGTGGGCGACCGCGAAGCCCACCTGGCGCGCGCGATCCGCGGGCTCGGCGCCGCCGGGCAGGTGACGGGCCTCTCCTCGGTGTACGACACGGACCCGGTGGGCTTCGTCGACCAGGGGGCCTTCCTGAACATGGTCGTGCGACTGGAGACCCGGCTCCCGCCGCGCGACCTCCTGGCGCTGGCGCGGGCCATCGAGGACGGGGAGGGACGCGAGCGGACCTTCCGGAACGCGCCGCGCACGCTGGACGTCGATATCCTCCTGTACGGCGACCTGCGCGTGAGGGAGCCGGGGCTCACGATCCCGCATCCCCGCATGGGGACGCGCCCCTTCGTGCTGTTCCCGCTCCTCGAGCTGGATCCGCTGCTGCGGGACCCCGTCACGGGGAGGGAGTACGCGTCCATGCTCGAGGGGGAGCCGGCGGGAATCCGGAGGCTGTACGCGGGCGAGCGACTCGCGGAAGGGGAGTGAAGGCCATGATCAGGACCGGCAGGATGACGATGGCCCTCTGCGCCGGGGTGCTGCTGAGCGGCGCGGCCGCGGCGTGCGGCGGCCAGGAGCCGGGGCTGCAGGCGGACGAGCTGGCGGTCCTCATCGACTCCCTCCTGCCGCGGATCGCGGAGGCCAGCGGCCTGGAGGTGCGGGCCCCCGTGCGTTACGCCATGCAGCCCCGCGCCGAGGCCCGGGCCTTCATCGCGCGGCAGCTCGAGGAGGAGTTCGGGCCCGGCGAGCTGGAGGGCATGGCGCGGGCGTACAAGGCGTTCGGGCTCCTTCCGGACACCGTCGATCTCGACCGCCTGCTCCTGGAGCTCTACACCGAGCAGGTCATCGGCTACTACGACCCGCGCACGGACCGGCTCTACGTGGTGGAGGGTGCCGAGCGGGAGACGGCGGCGCCGGTGGTGGCCCACGAGCTCGTCCACGCGCTCCAGGACCAGCTGGTCCCGCTCGACTCCCTGGTCGCACGGGAGCGGGGCAACGATCGGCAGATGGCGGCGCAGGCCGCCGCCGAGGGACAGGCGACGCTGGTCATGCTGGCGCTCCAGGCCGAGCAGACCATGGGCCGCCGCCTCGATCCCGCGCTGCTCCCCGACCTCGCCGAGCTCCTGCGCCCCGCCGCCGAGGCCGAGAACGCGCAGTTCCCGGTCTTCAACCGCGCCCCGCGCCTCATCCGGGAGACCATGCTGTTCCCGTACGTGGCCGGCGCGGCTTTCCTCCAGGCGCTGTACCGCGCGACGGATGGGGACGGGCCCGTCGTCCCGTTCGGCGATCTCCTGCCCCACTCCACGGAGCAGGTGATGAACCCGGAGGCGCGCTTCCTGCCGCGGCCGGACGTCCCCACGGAGGTCTGGCTCGAGCGCCCCGCGGCCGGATGGCGCACGGTCTACGAGAACAACCTCGGCCAGCTCGAAGTGTCCATCCTCCTCGCCGAGCACCTGGATGACCAGGCCGCCGCCGCGGCGGAAGGCTGGGACGGCGACCGCTACGCACTGCTGGAAGGACCTGGCGGGGGCGAGGCGCTGGTCTGGTACTCCGTCTGGGACGACGACGCCGCCGCCGACCGCTTCGCCGCCGCCTACCACCGGATGCTGGATCGGAGGCCGGACCGGGCCGGGCTGGCGCGGCGGAGCGAGGCCTGGGGACGGCCCGTGGTGCTGGTCGTCGAAGCGCGGGCGGGGGTCGAGCTCGGCGACGTCCCGGTGCCCGCGATCGAACGACTCCAGGAGGTGCAGAACCTCGACCGCTAGAGGTCCATCGGCACGATTCCCGGCGCGCCACGCTTCCCGGCCGCCCGCGTGCCGTTCCGCTTCCTGCCGTTCCCGTGCGGCGCCTTCTTCTTCGCGGACCGCTTCGCCTCCCGCGCGGCGATGCGCGCCGGGATGGACGGGACGTCGCAGCCGCCGCCGACGGTGGCGGGCTCCTGCGGCAGCGGGTAGCGGAACTCCTCGCCCGCGTAGTTGCGCAGCACCACCTCGCTGTCGCTGACGGACTGCACGTACTCCGGCAGGATCGGGATCTTGCCGCCGCCGCCGGGTGCGTCGATGACGTAGTGCGGGACGCCCAGGCCGGAGGTCCAGCCCCGCAGCGCCCGGATGATCTCGAGACCCTTCTCCACCGAGGTGCGGAAATGCTCGCCGCCGGCCACGACGTCCGCCTGGTAGATGTAGTAGGGCTTCACCCGGGCCATGAGCAGCTTGTGCATCAGCGACTTCATGGTCTCCGGGTCGTCGTTCACGCCCTTCAGCAGCACCGTCTGCGACCCCAGCGGGGCGCCCGCGTCGGCCAGCATCCCCAGCGCCTTCACCGCCCCGGGCGTCAGCTCGTCCGGGTGGTTGAAGTGCACGTTGATGTACACCGGGTGGTGCCGCTTCACGATCTCGCACAGCTCCGGCGTGATCCGCTCCGGCAGGTGGCTCGGCATCCGCGTGTGGATCCGGATGATCTCGAGGTGCGGGATCGCGCGGAGCGTCGACAGGAAGTGCTCGATCCGCCGGTCGCTCAGCATGAACGGGTCGCCGCCCGACAGGATGACGTCGCGGATCTCGGTGTGCTCGCGCAGGTACGCGAACGCCGCGTCGAACTGGTTCAGCGGGATCTTCTCCGGGTCGCCCACCTTCCGCCGCCGCGTGCAGAAGCGGCAGTACGTCGAGCACACCGGCGAGACCAGGAACAGCGCCCGGTCCGGGTAGCGGTGCGTGATGTTCGGCACCGGCGAGTCCGCGTCCTCGGCCAGCGAGTCCACGATCCCGTCCACGATCTCGTTCTCCGCCCCCGTCGGCACGTACTGCTGCCAGAACGCGTCCCCCGGTTTGCGGATCTGCGCCAGCGCCGCCGGCGTGATCCGCAGGTTGAACTTGTCGATCGCCTTCTCCACCGCCTCCCGGTCCACGTGCTCCGCGCCGAAGCGCTCGACCAGCTCGTCCACGGTGACCAGGCTCTCCCGCAGGATCTCTTGCCAGTTTGACATGGTCGTTTCGTCCTCTAAACGCTGTCGAATGTTCGGGCGTAGATCACTCGATCGTCGCCCACGGCGTAGAAGTCCGGGACCCGTGCGACTTCCTCGTAGCCGCGCCGCTCGTAGAACCCACGCGTGGGCTCGTAGTCGGCACGGGAGGACGTCTCGATGAGCACGAGTCGAGCGCGTTGCTGGACGAGCCTTCGTTCGATCTCCTCCGTCAGTGCGGTTCCGATGCCTCGGCCCCGGGTCTCGCCGCTCACGGCGATCCAGTACAGGTCCCAGGTGCCCGACGTGCACGGCGTGGGGCCGTAGCACGCGTAGCCCAGGAGGCCGTTCCGCTGGGTGAAGGCGCCCAGCGCGAAATAGTCCTTCCCGGGGTTCTCCAGATATGAATCCACAACTTCCATTGCCACATCTTTTTCCGTCGCCGAGAACAGCGCGACGGTTTGCACGAGCCGCGCCACCGCGTCCCGGTCCCCCTTCTCGAGGGGGCGGACCACCGTCTCACTCCGGATGGCGAGGGGGCTCATCGCTGTGCCTCCCGGAGGATCCGCGCGATGAGCCCGTCGTAGGTGCAACCTGCGGCGGCGGCCATGCGGGCGAGCCCGGCATCGGGGGCGAGGTCCGGGTTGGGGTTGACCTCGAGGAGGTGGAGGTGACCGTCCTCGTCGGCCCGGAGGTCGACGCGGCCGTAGCCGCGCCCGGCGAGGGCCGCCCAGGCGCGGCGCGCGATGTCGCGGGCCTCGTCGGCCATGGCCTCGGGGATGCGGGCGGGGCAGACGGGGCGGGTCCCCAGGTCGGCGGCGGAGCCGGCCTCCCATTTCGCCGCGTAGGTGACGAGGCGCTGGGCGCCGGAGAACTCGATCTCCGCGACCGGCAGCACGACGTCGCCGAGGATCCCGACATTGAGCTCGCGGCCGCCGACGAAGCGCTGGAGGATGGCATCCCCCGGGGAGCGGGCGAGGGCGGCGCGGAGCTCGAGGGCGTCCTCGACGATGGACTGTTCGTGGATGCCGACGGAGCCGTCCTCCCCCGCGGGCTTGACGATGGCCGGGAAGGCGTCCCAGGCGGGGGCATCTCCCGGGCGGGCGAGAGTCCAGGCGGGGATGGGGACCGCGGCGGCGGCCAGGAGCGTATTGACGCGGTCCTTGCGCCGGCAGAGGGCGAGGGTCTCGGAGGGCGCGCCGGTGACCGGCTTCCCCGTGAGCTCCATCAGGGCCGCGACGCGGGGCTCGTCGGCGGCGCGGCCGCCGAGGCTCTCGACGAGGTTGAAGACGACGTCCACACCGGTGAGGCGGGCGAAGAAGCGCTCGAGAGGTGCGCTGGCCGCGATGGGGAAGGCGGCGTGGTCGGCGCGGGAGAGGGCGTTGACGGTGGCGTGCACGGCCTCGAGGACAGCGACGGTGTCCGGGGTTCCGCCCTCATCGGCGGCGCGGTCGTAAGCGACGGCGATCCTCACGTGAGTCCGTAGCGTTCGAGGCCGGCGCGGAGGACGGTGCGGATGAGGTCGTCGTAATGGATCCCGGCGGCGCGGGCGGCCTTCGGGAAGCAGGAGTTCTGCTCCGGGTCCGGGAGCACGCCCGGCAGCGGGTTGATCTCCAGGACGCCGGGCCGGCCGGCGGCATCCATGCGGAGATCGACGCGCCCCCAGTCGCGGCAGCCGAGGGCGCGGTAGGCGGCCAGGGCGGTCCGCGTGATCTCGGCTTCGAGGGCGGTGTCCACCTCGGCGGGGCAGCGGAAGATCTGGAGGGGGCGCTCGGGAGTGTCCCAGATCCACTTGGCCTCGTACCCGTAGATCGGCTTCGCACCCGCGGGGAGTGCGTCGAAGCGGATCTCGACCAGGGGGAGAGCCCGTGCGGCCGCGCCGTTGCCGATGATGGCGACGGTGAACTCGCGCCCGGGGAGGAACTCCTCCACGATCGCGGGCTGGCGGTACTCCTCGAGCACGGCGTCGACGCGGGCCAGGACGTCGTCCGGGTTGGCGCACAGGGCGGACTCGGGGATGCCCTTGCTGGAGCCCTCGAACAGCGGCTTGACCATGGCGGGGAGCGGCACGCGGAGCGCGAGGCTGCGGTCCCCGGCGCCGCTCACGACGACGCCCGCGGGCGTGCGGACGCCTTCGGCCGACCACACGCCCTTGGCCCGGCGCTTGTCCAGGCTGAGGCAGAGGGTCAGCGGGTCGCTGCCGGTGTAGGGGACAGCGAAGAACTCGCAGATGGCCGGGACGTGCGCTTCCCGGTTCGGGCCGTGGAGGCCCTCGGCGATGTTGAAGACGATGTCGGGTCGGGAGTCCTGCAGCCTGGCGGGGAAGGATTCGTCGGCCTCGAGGCGGATCACCTGACCCGCCCCGGCCAGCGCGGCCTCTACGGCCGCGATCGTCGAAGGATCGTCCCACTCGGCGTATTCGTCACCGATGGGACGCGGACTACCGGGAGGCTCGTCCTCCGCGGACGGCTTCTCGTTGTACGCCAGGCCGATTCGAAGTGGCGGCATGAGCTCCTGTTGCACGCCTATGAAAAAAGCGCCTCCCTTCCGGGAAAGCGCGGCTTGGTCACCGAACTGCCTATGGCCGCGTCACCTGCGCCGCGTCGGGAACGAATATAATCGTGTGCTTCAGGAATGGAAGAGTGACGTTGAGGGGTCAGCGGTCGGCGGCTGGCGGCGGGGAGCGGGAACCGGCCTGGCATTTGCCATTGTAGTGCGCGCGGCGGTACAACTTCCCCGGACAGCGAACGAGACATCGAAGTGGAGAGCGCGGCGGATGCGTGAGGAGTACACGATCGGCGTCGAGGAGGAGTACCAGCTCGTCGACGCGGATACGGGGGCGTTGCGGAGCCGCGCGAGCGACGTCCTGTCCACGGACTGGGCGGACGAGATCCGGGGCGAGCTGCACGAGACCACGGTGGAGATCGGGACGCGCATCTGCGACGGCCTGGACGCGGTGGAGCGGGAGCTGAGCCGCGTCCGCTTCCAGGCGGCGACCGCGGCGGCGGCCGAGGGGCTGGAGATCGCCGCGGCGGGGACCCACCCGTTCAGCGGCTGGCACGGGCACGGGATCCAGCCGGGGAGCCGCTACCTGGAGATGGCGCTCCGGCACGACCGTGTGGCGCGGGCGGTGAACATCTTCGGCATGCACATCCACGTGGGCATCCCGGAGCGGGTGGACCGGATCGCGCTCCTGGAGCAGGTGCGCGGGTTCGTCCCGCACCTGCTGGCGCTCTCGTGCAGCTCCCCCTTCCTGGACGCGGACGACACCGGGTTCGCGTCCTACCGGGCCATCCTCTGGCGCCAGTACCCCTACACCGGGATTCCGCCGCGCTTCGAGAGCGAGGGGGAGTTCGAGGAGTTCGTCGGGCTGCTGCTGCGCAGCGAGGCGATCCGGGACCGGGGCAACATCTACTGGAGCGTGCGCCCCCATTTCTCCTACCCGACCATCGAGTTCCGGGCCACCGACGCGTGCCCGCGGCTGGAGGACGCGGCCACCATCGCGGGTCTCGCGCGGCTCCTGGTGGCCGGCGCGGCCGAGGGCGGCGTGGAGCCGCCGGGCGGCGGCTCCTTCTCGGACGACGCGTGGCGTTCGATCCTCACCGAGAACGAGTGGCAGGCCGCGCGGTACGGCCTGGATGCCTTCCTCACCGCCCCGACGGAGGGATCCGGCCGGGTGGCGGTGCGCACCGCCCTGCGCCGGCTGCTCGACGAGCTGGCCGCAACGGCGGAGTCGTTCGGGGAGACCGACGTGCTGAAGCGCGTCGAGGAGCTCCTGGAGCGGGGGAACGGCGCCGACCGCATGCGGCGCGTTCACCGGGAGAGCGGCTCCTTCGAGGAGGTCGTGCGGTGGCTGGTCCGGGAGACCCGCCTCGGGACCGGGTTCGACCGCCGCAGGTCCCAGAGGGTCGGCGCGACGTGACCCCGGCGGCCGGGGGCGACGCCGCCCGTCTCTCGCTGCTGCTCCCCCGCACCGGGGAGCGTTGCGAGATCGCCGCGGGCCCCGGGCTCCTGGCGGAGCTGCCCCGGCTGCTCTCCGACCACGCCCCCGCCCACGCCTACGCGGTCATCGCCGACGCCAACGTCGCCGCCCTGTACGGGGAGGGGCTGCTGGCCGCGCTCCGGGATGCCGGTGCGCCCGCGCGACTCTACCCGTTCCCGGCGGGCGAGCGGCACAAGACGACCGCCACCTGGGCCGGCCTCGTCGAAGCCCTCGCCAGGGACGCACCGGGCCGCGACGCCTGCGTCATCGGCCTCGGCGGGGGCGTGACCTGCGACCTGGCCGGGTTCGTCGCCGCCACGTTCCTCCGGGGCATCCCCCTCGTGCAGGTCCCGACCTCGCTCCTGGCCATGGTGGACGCGGCGATCGGCGGGAAGGCGGGCGTCGACCTGGAGGCCGGGAAGAACCTGGCGGGGGCCTTCTGGCAGCCGCGCCTGGTCGTGGCCGACACCGACCTGCTGCGCACGCTCCCGCAAGCCGAGATCGGGGCGGGGCTCGCCGAAGCGGTGAAGCACGGCGCCATCGCGGACGAGGCGGCTTTCGCCTGGCTGGAGGCGCACGGGAGCCGGGTCCTGGCCGCCGACGCGGCCGCCCTCGGGCGGGTGGTCGCCGACTCCATCAGGGTGAAGGCGGCCTACGTCGCCGAGGACGTGCGGGAGGCGGGACCCCGGGCCGCGCTGAACTTCGGCCACACCATCGCGCACGCGCTGGAACGCGCGAGCGCGTACGCCCTCGCCCATGGGCCAGCGGTGGCGATCGGCATGTGCGTGGAGGCGCGGCTGGGGGAGGAGGCGGGCGTCACGGAGGCCGGCACGGCCGGGCGGCTCGGTCGGCTCGTCGCCTCCCTGGGCCTGCCCTGCGCGGTCGCGGCGGAGCTCGATCCCGCGGTCCTGCTGGAGGCGACGCGGACGGACAAGAAGGCGCGGCGCGGGGCCGTCCGGTACACGCTCCTGCGGGGGATCGGGGCGGTGGCCAGGGCCGCGGACGGGGGGTGGACGCACGAGGCTCCGGACGCGGCCGTCCTGAAGGCTCTGGGCGGGGCGTGAGACCCTCCGAAGGGCGGCTTCCATATGTTTGACGCTCTCCCGGCGCAGGACTATGTTTCTGCCGCTTCGTGGGCTCATTTTCCCGTCTGGCGGACGGGGTGGATCACTCCGGACGGAGGCGTGATGGCGCTCGTCGAGCGCGTGAGGGGACGGACGGTCGCCGAAGCGCTCGGGGCGAGAGCCGCGGAGGACCCCGGGCGCGCTTTTCTGATCTCCGGCAACCGGACGCTGACGTACGGACAGGTGAACGAGCGGGCGGAGGCGCTGGCGGCGTCGCTGAACGAGCTGGGGATCGAGGCGGGGGACCGGGTCGCGCTGGACCTGCCGAACTGGCCGGAGTTCGTGATCTCGCTGTTCGCCGCGGCGAAGGTGGGGGCGGTGATCGTGCCGCTGAACCCGCGCTACACCGTCCCGGAGCTGCAGTACATGCTGCGGCACTCGGAGGCGGCGGCGGTGATCTGCGCCGAGAGCTTCGGCGGGGTGGACTACCTCCAGCTGTTCGAGGGCTTCCTCGCGTCGCTTCCCGAGCTGCAGTACGTGGTGACGGTGGGCGAGGCGGACCTGTGGTACGACGACCGGATCTACCAGTTCGAGGATCTGCTCTCGAGCGGGGAAGGGCGGGACTTCGATGGCCCGACGGTGACCCCGGCGGACGTGTTCGCGATCCTGTACACGTCCGGCACCATGGGGAAGCCGAAGGGCGTGGCGCTGACGCACGAGAACCTGCTGATGAGCGCCGCGCAGACGTGCGACGCCATCGAGCTCCGCCGGGAGGACGTGGTGTTCGGCGTGACCACGGTGTTCCATGTGTTCGGTCTGGGTCCGGGGATCCTCGGCACGGCGGTGGCCGGGGCCACGCTGGTGCTGCAGGACCAGTTCGATGCCGGGGAGGCGCTGGCGCTGGTGGAGCGGCACCGGGCGACGGTGCACTACGGCGTCCCCACGGTGTTCATCACCGAGCTGCGGGAGCTGGCGGAGCGCAGCTACGACCTGTCCTCGCTGCGGACGGGGATCGTGGCGGGGGCGCCCGTCGGCGACGACCTCGTGAAGCGGATCCGGAACGAGCTGTGCCCGTCGCTGTGCGTGGCGTATTCGTTGACGGAGACGGCGTCGACGGTGGCCGTGACGACGCCGCACGACCCGTCTGACAAACAGGTCTTCACGGTGGGCCGGCCGCTGCCGGGAGTCGCGCTGCGGATCCTGGATTTCGACGGGACCGTCCTGCCGGAGGAAAGTCTTGGGGAGATCGGGGTAAAAGGCCCCGGCGTGATGAAGGGCTACTACCGGCAGCCCGGCGAGACCGCCCAGGCGTTCGACGAGGACGGGTATTTCCTCACGGGCGATCTGGGGATGGTCGATGAGGAGGGATTCCTCCACATCGTGGGCCGGCGGAAGGAGCTGATCATCCGCGGCGGGTTCAACGTGTACCCGCGGGAGGTGGAGGACCGGCTGCACGCTCATCCGGCCGTCATGGATGTGGCCGTGGTGGGGCTGCCGCACGAGGTCCTCGGGGAAGTGGTATGCGCGTGCGTCGTGCCCGTCGAAGGCGCGATCATCACCGGCGAGGAGATCAAGGATTGGTGCCGGGGCGCGCTGGCGGACTTCAAGGTCCCGGACCTGGTCCGCTTCTTCGACTCGTTCCCCCTGACGGGGAGCGGAAAGGTCCGTCGGGTCGAGCTGGCGCGGATGCTGAGCGCCGAGGAATCGAGCCGGCGGCCTTGAGAGATCTCGGATCTCGGAATCTGACTCCTGAGCTCTGAGGTCTGAAATCACTGCGGGACCCCTCGGGGTTCTCGCGGACCGCGTTCCGGAAATCAACCGGCTGGGGGCCGACCTGCGGGTCCGCTTCCACCCGGGCCGGACGGTGGCGCCGCGGGGCGGAGAGGGGCCTCGCGCACGGGACACACAGGGAAACGAAAGAAACGCGAGGAATGCCAAAGTATCCACTCGCCCCTCACCAGGGGTACCCGGGCGTGTCGGTCGGCGCGCCCAACGCGGCCCTGCTCATCGACTTCGACAATGTGACGATGGGCATCCGCAGTGACCTGACCCGCCAGCTGAAGGAGCTCCTGAACAGCGACATCATCAAGGGCAAGGTGGCGGTCCAGCGGGCGTACGCCGACTGGCGGCGCTACGCGCAGTACATCGTGCCGCTGAGCGAGGCGTCCGTCGACCTGATCTTCGCGCCGGCCTACGGCAGCTCGAAGAAGAACGCGACGGACATCCGGCTGGCGATCGACGCGCTGGAGCTGGTGTTCACGCGCCCGGAGATCGGCGTGTTCATCCTCCTCTCGGGCGATTCCGATTTCAGCAGCCTCGTCCTGAAGCTGAAGGAGTACGGCAAGTACGTGGTGGGCGTCGGGCTGCGGGAGTCCGCGTCGGACCTGCTGGTCCAGAACTGCGACGAGTACTTCTCCTACTCGTCGCTGACGGGGCTGACGCGGGCGGGGGAGGAGGAGACGGTCTCGGCGACGAACCCCTGGGACCTCGCGGAGCGGGCGGTGCGGCAGATGGCGAGCCAGGCGGACGTCATGCGGTCGGACCGCCTCAAGCAGGTCATGCTCGAGATCGACCCCGGCTTCGACGAGAGTCAGCTGGGCTACAGCAAGTTCAACCGCTTCCTGACCGAGGCCGCCTCCCGGAGCAAGCTGGCGCTGCGGAAGCTGGAGAACGGCCAGTACGAGGTCCAGCCGTTCGAGGACGGCGAGAAGGAGCCCCCGCGCCCGGAACGGGGGGGGCGCGGGCGTGGCCGGCGCGAGCCCCGGCGGGAGGAGCCCCGCGCGGAGCGGATGCCCGCGGCCGAGCGAGCGCCCGCGCGCGAGGCCGCCCGGTCGCCGCAGGCGCAGGCGCAGAAGCCCGCGCCCCGGCCGTCGACGCGGGAGCGCAGGGCCGAGGATCTCCAGCACGGCTACGAGCTGCTCCAGAAGGCCGTGCGGGAGCTGACCAGCGACGGCGCGGCCGCCGCGCGGGACTCGGACGTCAAGCGTCGCATGCTGGAGCTGGAGCCCGGCTGGGACGAGTCGACCATCGGGTTCACGAAGTTCAGCCGCTTCCTGCGCCAGGCCCACGACGCCGAGGTGGTGGACCTCCAGAAGAGCCGCGAGGGCTTCTACGAGGCCCGCCTGCCCCGGGGCGCCGGGCAGACGGCCCCCGGAGCCGGCGGGCGGGGCCGGGAGGAGCGGCCCGAAGAGCGCGGCGGCCGGGACCGGGATCGGGGTCGGGGCCGCCGGGAGGCCCGCGAGGCCGCCGCGTCGGAAGAGGCCGGGGAGGAGCCGCGGCCGCGTGAGGAGCCCCGTCCGCGTCGCGAGTCGCGCCCCGAGCGCGGAGAGCGGCCGGTCCGCGAGGAGCCGGTGATCGCGGCGGAGTCCGCAGCGGAGCCGGAAGCGACGGGCCGGCAGGAGGAGGAGGAGGCCGTGTCGGAGCCGGTGCGGGAAGCGCAGCCGTCGCTGCGGGAGGAGGAGCCCGGGGCGGTGGAGGAGCAGCAGCCGCCATCGGGCGAGGAAGCCGCCGCGCCGAAGGAGCACCCGATGTCCGAGCCGCCGTCGAAGGAAGCCGGACGCCCCCGGGCGGGGGCCGGGCAGCGGTCCTTCGGACGCGGGGCCCGGGGCCGCCGCGGAGGGGCCGACGGTCCGCCGCCGCTCCTTCCGGGGCAGGCGATCGGGACGTCCGCGAAGGCGGGTGCCGGGAACGGGGCACCGTCGTCCGGACCGGCGGCGGAGGTCGACAGCGGGGCGGAGGAGGAGATCGCGCGGTCGCAGGCGGAGGTCGCGCGGTCGCAGGCGGAGGTTGCGCGGCCGCGGCGGGAGGAGCCCGAGTCCGAGCCGGCGGCTGGCGAGCCGGCGGGTGGAAGGCCCCCGGTCACGGACGCGCCCACGGGGGAGGACGACCTCGCGCGGCCGGCGCCCGGCTCGGGTGCCGACTTCGACGCCACGGAGCTGGGGCTCCCGACGGACAGCGCGTCGGTGATCCGCTACCTGTCCAACAGCTACCCGGGTGTCGGGCAGAAGACGGCCGAAACGCTGATCGGCACGTTCGGCGCCGACCGCGTGTTCCACGGGCTCCACGCGGATCCGGACCGGGTGCGCGGGATCCTGGGCAGCGGCCGCCGCACCGAGGCGCTGCTGGAGGCGTGGCAGAAGGATTACCGCCGCCGCACGACGGCGGGCGCAGCCGGCTCGGCGGCCTCTCCCGGCTGACCCGCCGGACGGCCTGATGCGGGACGCGATCGGGACGCCCCTCCCGGCGGACTTCTACGCGAGGTCCTCCCGGGAGGTGGCACCCGACCTGCTCGGAATGCTGGTCCGCTCCACCCTCGGCGGGGCGGTGACGGTGGGGCGCATCGTGGAGACGGAAGCCTACATCGGTCCGGAGGACCCAGCGTCCCACGCGGCGGAGCGCATCGGCCGCACCGCCCGGAACGCCACCATGTTCGGCCCCCCCGGGACCGCCTACGTCTACCTCAGCTACGGCATGCACTGGTGTCTCAACGCGGTGACGGCCCGCGTCGGTCACCCCTGCGCGGTGCTGATCCGCGCCCTGGAGCCCGTTTCCGGCCTCGACACCATGCGCGCGCGTCGCGGCACACCGGACCGCGACCTCGCCCGCGGACCCGGCCGCCTGACCCAGGCGCTGGGGATCACCGGCGCCCTGGACGGTCACGCCCTCCACACACCTCCGCTCACCATCGAGGAGGGTCCCCCCATCGACGCGGCGTCCATCGAGGCCGGCCCGCGCGTGGGGATCAGCCGCGCGGCGGACTGGCCGCTCCGGTTCACGGTGCGGGGAAGTCCGTGGGTCTCGCCGGGGCCGCGGGTCGGGCGGGCCGGGGGTCGGAGCGGGCGTTGATCCGCTGGAAAAAGCCGTGGCATGGCCTGTGCGCCATCTGTTTCTATTCGACCGTAGTGCATCCTGGCGAGAGAGGAGGCTTCCATGGCCACGGTACCCGGACCGGACCCGGACAAGCCGCTGCCGATCCCGAGAGCGCCCGCGGAGGAGCCGCCGAGGGAGGAGCCCGAACGATATGAGCCGGCCCCGCGCCGGTCCGACGAGGAACCGGACTGGCTCCCCGAAAAGTGGTCGCCGGAGCGGGAGCAGGAGGAGATCGACGCACCGGTTCCCCTCTGAGGGAGCGGGGCATACGGAGCGTGCCTGCGGGTGGCGGCACGCCTCCGGAAAAGGCGTCGCGCGGCAGGCCGCGCGGCGCCTTTTCTCAACCCGGGCCGCGGTCTACATTGGCCGGGGCTGAACCCCGAAGAGGAGACGAGGGAAGGTGAAGACGGCGATCTGCATAAAGCGCGTGCCGGACACCGAGGCGCGGATCCGCGTGGCGGCGGACGGCAAATCCATCGATCAGAGCGGGCTGAAGTACGTGGTGAGCCCGTACGACGAGTTCGCGGTGGAGGCGGCGCTGCGGCTGAAGGACGCGACGGGGGAAGGGGAGACGGTGTCGGTGTCGCTGGGTGGCGCGCCCGCGGGAGAGCAGCTCCGGGCCACGCTGGCGATGGGTGTGGACCGGGCGATCCGGCTGGACGGCGAGGGCTCCATGGATGGTCTGGCCGTGGCGCGGGCGCTGGCCGCCGAGCTGAAGGCTCTCGCCCCGGACCTGATCCTGTGCGGGACGAAGGCCGCCGACGACGACCAGCACCAGGTCGGCCCCATGCTGGCGGAGCTGCTGGGCCTGCCCTGCGTCACGGTGGTGGCGGAGCTGGAAATGGACGGCGAGAGGCTGGTCTGTCACCGCGAGGGCGAGAGCGGGACGGAGATCGTGGAGGTGGATCTGCCGGCCGTGGTGACGATCACGAAGGGCCCCCACGAGCCGCGCTACCCATCGCTGAAGGGGATCATGGCGGCGAAGAAGAAGCCGCTGGATGAGAAGCCGGCGCAGGGAGCGGCGTCGCGGGTGAAGGTGCGGCGCTACAGCGAGCCGCCGCCGCGGCCGGAGGGGAAGATCGTGGGCGAGGGTGCGGAGGCGGTGCCGGAGCTGGTCCGTCTGCTGCGCGAAGAGGCGAAGGTCCTGTAGGGGACACGGCATAGATCATGGCGAAGGTACTGGCGGTCGTGGAGCAGCGGGACGGCACCCTGAAGCGCGTCTCGGAGGAAGTGGTCACCGCCGCCCGGCAGGTGGCGGACGGGATCGGCGGAGAGGTGGACGCCGTCGTCGTGGGTGGACCCGGGATCGGCGAGCAGGCGAAGTCGCTGGGGAAGTTCGGCGCGGACCGGGTGATCGCGGTGGAGTCGGACGCGCTGGCGTCGTACAACCCCGACGGGTACGCGGACGCGCTGGCGGAGCGGGCGAGGGCGGACGACTACTTCGCCGTGCTGTTCGCGGCCACGGCGGCCGGGCGGGACCTGGCGCCGCGGCTGGCGGCGCGGCTGGACGTGCCGCTGGCATCCGAGGCGACCGAGTTGAAGGTGGAAGACGGCGAGCTGGTGATCACGCGCCCGGTCTATGCCGGGAAGGCGTTCGCGGAGGTCACGCTGGACGGTTCGCCGCGGGTGGTCAGCCTGCGCCAGAACGTGTTCCGGCCGGAGGAGAGCCCCCGGGATGCGGCCGTGGAAACGGTATCGGCGGACGCGGACCCGTCGTCCTGGCGGGTGCGGGTCCGGGAGGTGAAGGCGGCGGCCGGGGACAAGCTGGACGTGTCGGAGGCATCGGTGGTGGTGAGCGGCGGCCGGGGGCTCAAGGGGCCCGAGAACTGGAAGCTCCTCGAGGACCTGGCCGGCGCGCTGGGAAACGCGTGCGCGCTGGGGGCGTCGCGGGCCGTGGTGGACGCCGGCTGGCGCCCCCACGCCGAGCAGGTGGGGCAGACCGGCAAGACCGTGTCGCCGCAGCTCTACTTCGCCGTGGCCATCAGCGGCGCCATCCAGCACCTGGCGGGGATGCGGACCGCCAGCACCATCGTGGCCATCAACAAGGACCCGGACGCGCCGATCTTCAAGGTGGCCGACTACGGGATCGTGGGGGACGCGTTCGACGTGGTGCCAAAGCTGACGGAGGAGATCCGGAAGCTGCGGAGATAACACGCGGTTGGATTCCGGGTTGCGGAGAGCCGCGGACGCTGCGCGGGCGGCGCGTCCGAGCCGGCTCCCTACATCCGACGATACGACGGCCCCGACCCCCCTTCCCGCGGCGTCCATCTCGGCCCCAGCACGTCCATCGCCTTGCAGTCGATGCAGTTGGGGGCGTTGACCACCAGCCTGCCGTCGTCGGTCAGCTCGTAGACGCCGGCGGGACAGAGGCGGGCGTACATCTCCGCCACCTCCTTCGGGACGTCGTCGCCCACGACCAGGTGACTCGGGATGTCGTCCCGGGTCTGGTTCCCGGCCCTGAACACCGCGTCCACCTTGCTGAACGTCAGCCTGCCGTCGGGGGTGAAGGCGGGCTCGTCGTCTGATACGGGCTCCTTGGGGGCGGCGGCGTCCGCGTGCATGTCGATCTTCCCGCCGGGGAAGGCGCCGCCGGTCAGCGTCATCAGCGACGCCTTCATCCCGCCCATGTAGAAGCCGGACTTGAACGCCAGCCGCATGTTCCGGGTCCGCCTCAGGTCCTTCGCGATGACGCTGTCGTCCACGAGGTCGTCGTAGCGCTTCAGCGCGGCGGCGGAGGTGTCCTCCTCCTTCAGCGCCTCGAAGATGGCGCGGGCGGCGAGACGGCCGGACTCGACGGCGTAGTGGATGCCCTTGAGGGAGGGGACGTCGACGAACCCGGCCGCATCACCCAGGATCACGACGCCGTGGCCGTGGCGCCGTTCGGGGAGGGCGAAGAACCCGCCCTCGGGGATGGTCTTGGCGCCCCACTCGACCATCTCGCCGCCCTCGAGGACCTCCCGGAAGAGGGGGTGGGTCTTCATGCGCTGGAAGAGGACGTGGGGGTCGAGGCCGGCGTCGCCGTAGTCGAGGCCGACGACGAGCCCGAGGGCCACCACGTTCGGCTCGAGCGGGTACATGAAGCTGCCGCCGAACGCGTCGGTGGGGAGGGGCCAGCCCATGGTATGAACGACCGCATCGAGCGGCTTCCTCGTCTCCCAGATCTCCTTGACGCCCAGCGCGAAGATCTGCGGGTTCTCCGAGCCGATGTCCTGCCACTGGGTGTAGGCCTGCGACAGCGGGCCCCGCGTCCCCTCGGCCAGCGCCACGACCTTCGCGACGACGTCCGTCGGGGGCATGTACCCGGACCCGGGCTGCCCCTCCCGGTTCAGCCCCGTCGCGGCGGTCCGTACGCCGCGGACCCGGTCGCCGTCGACCAGGAGCGAGTCGACGGGGAAGCCGGTGAAGATGTTCACCCCGGCGGCCTCCGCCTTCTCGCCCATCCAGCGCACCACCTCGGAGATGGAGGCGATGCGGTTGCCGTGGTTCTTCATCGGCGGGGGGGTGGGGATGCGGATCGAGCCGCCCTTCGTCAGGACGTAGACGCGCTCGCCGGTGACCGGGCCGCGGAATGGGAAGTCGTCGTCGGAGAGGCCGGGGAACAGATCCCGGAACGGCCCGGGGTTGATCACCGCGCCGGAGAGGCAGTGCTCGCCCAGGGCGCCGGACTTCTCCAGCACGGCGATCTCGACGTCCCCGATCCCGCCGCCCCCCTCGCGGTCGGCCGCCACGAGGCGCGCGAGCTCGATGGCGCACGCGAGCCCCGCCGGCCCGCCGCCGACGATGGCGACGTCCATGGGCACCGCCTCCTCCCCCGGCGCGTCCGTGACGATGAGGCGGTCGCGGGGGAGGGGGGGCTGGTGCGCGGAGGGGACGATCCGATCATCGGGCATGGCAGCGGCCTGGCGTTCGGGTTCTTCGCGTCATTTCGCGTCTTTCGCGTCTTTCGCAAGCCGGGGACCACCCCTGACGCCATCGCTCATTCGGGGAGGGCGTATTCCAGCGCGGCCCCATCCGGCGCCCCGAGGGGGATGGCGAGGAGCGTCTCCCCCGGGTCGACCCCGCGCGCCCCCTCGGGGATCACCGCCAGGGCGTCCGCCCGGGTCATGGACGTGAGGATCCCGGATCCCTGCGGTCCCGTCGGTCGCGCCAGCGGAAACGGATCACCGGGCTCGAGGACGACCCGCTGGAAATGCGTCTTGTCCGGCTTGGAGGGGATGCGCGCCGCGGCCTCGACGCGGATCACGGGCTCGTGGACGGCGGCGCGGCCGAGCATGCGGCGAAGCGGCGGTCGCACGAGGACCATGAAGGTGACGAGCGCGGAGACCGGATTGCCGGGGAGTCCCCACACGGGGAGCGGCGACCGGCCGGTGCGGGGGAGGCGGCCGTGGGAGGCGGGGCTGCCGGGTCGCATGCGGACGCGCCAGAAGTCGGGCTCGTAGCCCATGGCGTCCAGCACGTCCTTCACGAGGTCGTGCTGGCCGACGGCGGCGCCGGCGGAGGTGACGAGCACGTCCGCGTCCAGCGCCGCCTCGACCTTCGACCGGATGTCCGCGGGCTCGTCCCGTGCGATCCCCAGCGGCCGCGGGACGCACGCCATCGCGGCCACGGCGCCCAGGAGCGTGTAGCTGTTGGAGTTCACGATCTTCCGTCCGGCAAGGACGTCGTCGAACTCGGCCAGGGAGGCGAGCTCGTCGCCGTTCGAGAGGATGGCGACGACGGGGCGCCGCACGACCCGGGGCCGCGCCACGCCCACCGTCGCCAGCACGCCCATCGCCGCGGGCGAGATGGCGCTCCCTCGCGCGAGAGCCACCGCGCCGGACCGCAGGTCCTCGCCCCGGCGGCGGATGTTCGCCCCGGCGTCCCGGTCCTGGCGGACCTCGACGATGTCCGCGCCGGCGTCCGTGTGCTCCACGCGCACCACCGAGTCGGCGCCCTCCGGAACCGGCGCCCCGGTCATGATCCGGGCGGCCTCGCCCGGTCCGACGGGGCGGGAGGGGAAGGCGCCGGCGGGGATGTCGTCGACCACGCGGAGGCGGACGGGAGCGTCGCCGGAGGCCCCGCGGAGGTCCTCGGCCCGGGCGGCGTAGCCGTCCATGGCGCTGTTGTCCCAGGGCGGCTGGTCGATGGGCGAGAGCACGTCGGCGGCGAGCACGCGGCCCAGCGCCTCCTCGAGCGGCACCTCCTCGGCGTCGAGAGGCGGCGCGGCGGCGAGGCCGCGCTCGACGGCCTCGCGGACGGAGATCCAGTCGGCGTCCCGGCCGGACCAGTCAGTCGGCACGCGACGACCCCTCCGCCTCGCCCCCGGCCAGCCGCTCGGCCCGGTCCCGCTCCCCGGTCGTGTTCACGTTCAGGAACGCCCGCTCCGGGTCGCACAGCGCCTCGACCTCGCCCAGGGCGAGGCGGTGGACGCGGACATCGTCGTAGAAGCCGATGACGTGGCTGTCGCCGCGGTCGAATTCGGCCTCGATGGCGGGGATGCAGCCGGTGCCGTAGGCGGCGCAGAGAGGCTCGACACCGCGGCGGCTCCGGCTCTCGGGGACGACCAGGTCGGGGCGGACGTCCACCGCCGGGCCGGCCGCGGGGCCGCCGGCGATCGGACCGGGCGGACCGCCCCCGCCGGCGAACGCCACGTCGCGGAGGCGCGCCAGGAGCGGGACGGAGAGGAACGGCATGTCGCAGGCGACGGCGACGATCCCGGGGCGCCCCTGCTCGTCGGCCGTGACGAGGGCGGTGTGGATGCCGCCCAGGGCGCCGAGCCCCGGACGCAGGTCGGGGCGGGTCGGGAGGTCGAGGTCGCGGAAGAGGTCGGGGTCGTTGGCGATGAGGACGAGGTCGTCGCATGCCGTGCCGAGGGCGTCCACGACCCTGTCGATGATGCGCCGCCCGCCGACCTCCGCGAGCGCCTTGGGGGCGCCGTAGCGGAGGCTCTGTCCGCCCGCCAGGATGGCGCCGAGGGGCTTCACGCCTCCCCCGGCGCGAAGACGCGGGCGTCGGGCCCGGGAGCCCGGGCGACGATGGGGATCCCGGCGACCCCGGCGATCTCCACCGCGAGGCTGGTGGGGACGGATCGGCTGGCGATCCAGGCCAGCCCCGCGCGGGCGGCCTTGGCGGCGATCTCGCCGCTGATGCGGGCGGTGGTGACCAGGCCGAGGGCGGGGCGGTGCGCGCCGTCGAGCACGGCCGCTCCGATGGCCTTGTCCACCGCGTTGTGGCGGCCGACCTCCTCGTGCAGGTACAGGAGACCTTCCCCGTCGCTGAGGGCGGCCGTGTGGAGGCCGCCCGAGCCGCGATGCGACGCCGAGCCGGCGTAGAGCCCGCGGAAGAGCCCGTGGAAGACGGCCGGATCGGGTGGCGGGGCGGCCGGGGCCCGGCGGATGAGCTCGGGCCGGCAGTCCAGGAGGAAGCGAGGGCCGCAGCCGTGCTCCGCCCGGTGCTCGCCCTCGGCCACCGCGGTGGCCATGCAAACCGCCGGCACCTCCGCGTCCACGCCGAGCACCGGCTCCTCGTCCGGGAGGGTGCGGAGGGCCAGGAGGTCGTCGGCGGAGCGGATGAAGCCGCCGGCGAGGAGTCGCCCGGCGGCGAGCGCCTCGAGGGCGCCGGGCGTGCACGTCCACAGGGCGACCCCGAGCCCGTTCACCCGGAGCCGCACCGCCCGTTCCGGAACCGCCGCGACGTCCCGCGTCATGCGGCAATATAGGCGGCGCCGGCGGGGGTCGCAGGCGTCAGCGGTGGGCGGCGTAGACATGGAGCGCGGTGGTCTTGAGCAGCGCGGTGACCTCCGCGCCCGGCGCCACGCCCAGCCGGTCCGCGCTGTCCCGGGTGATGAGGGCGGCCAGCGCCACCGGCCCTTCCAGCCGGACGCGGATCAGCCCGCCGGCGGGGGTGACGGAGCGGACCCGCATGCGGAGCCGGTTCCGCGCGCTCACGTCCGGCGCTTCCGCCGGTGCGAGGGTGACATCCTCGGGCCGGTAGCGGACGTGCACCCGCTCCCCTGGCCGGAGCGGCGGCTCGGTCCCGCGCGTGGCGAGGACGGCGCCGGACGCGCGCACCCGGAGCGTGCCCTCCTCGACGGCCTCCACCACGCCGTCCAGCAGGAGCTCGGCCCCGGTGAACGCGGCGATGAAGGGGGTGGCGGGGTCCGTCGTCAGGTCCTCGGGCGTGCCCAGCTGCACGATCCGCCCGTCCTCCATGACCGCCACCCGGTCCGCCAGGTCGAACGCCTCGGGTGCCTCGTGGGTGATCAGGACCACCGCGCCCGCGCGCTCCCGGAGCACGCTCCCCAGCTCCTCCCGGAACCGGCGGCGGATCGCGGCGTCCAGGTTGGCGGTGGGCTCGTCGAGGAGGAGCACGGCGGGGTGGAGGACCAGCGCCCGGGCGAGGGCCACGCGCTGCGTCTCCCCGCCGGAGAGGCGGGCGACGCCGGCATCGAGCAGCGCCGCCACACCCATCTCCTCCGCGGCCTGCCCGATCCGGCCCGCCCACTCCGCCCTCGGCACCCCGGTGGCCCGGAGCCCGAACCGGAGGTTGTCCAGCACGGTCCCGGCGAACAGGTGCGGCCGCTGGAACACGCCCGCCATGCGACGCCGCGCCCCCTCGTCCCCGGGCCGTACGGCCCGCCCGTCCAGCAGGACCCGCCCGGTATCGGGCGCCTCGAGGAGGAGCAGCAGGCGGAAGAGCGTGGACTTGCCCGCGCCGTTCGGCCCCAACACCGCGAGCACTTCGCCGCGGCGGGCGGCCAGGTCGTGAACGTCCACCACGGTCCGCGCGCCGTACCGTCGGCCGAGCCCCTCGGCGGCGAGGAGCGCGCTCATGACCAGGGGCGCTCGGTCACGGCCCGCCCCCACGCGGGGCCCTGCTGCACCCGGGTGAGGAGCAGGTTCACCGCGAGCACGATGGCGAGCAGGATGAACCCCAGCGCCATGGCCGTCTCGAAGTTGCCCCGGCGCGTCTCCAGCACGATGGCGGTGGTGAGGACGCGGGTCTCCCCGACGATGTTGCCGCCCACCATGGTGGCCGCGCCCACCTCCGAGATCACCGCGCCGAACCCCGCGATGACGGCGGCGAGGATCCCGAGGCGGGCCTCCCGGAGGTGCGCCCACAGGGCGCGGGCGCGGCTGGCGCCGAGGGCCCGGGCCTGGAGCCGCACGTCGGGGGGGACCGCCTGGATCGCGGCGAGGCTCACGCCGGCGACGTAGGGCGCGGCGAGGAGCGCCTGCGCGACGACGATGGCGGTCGGGCTGAACAGCAGCGCGAGCGCCCCCGCCGGGCCCTCCCGGGACAGGAGCAGGTACACGAAGAGCCCCACCACGACCGGCGGCAGCGCGAAGCCGGTATAGGTCACCGCGACGAGGAGCCTTCGCCCCGGGAACCGCCCGACGCCGAGGAGGACCCCGTACGGCAGCCCCACGAGCACGGCGAGGGCGAGCGCGGTGCCGGAGACCTGGAGAGACCGGAGGAGGATCTCGAAGACGTACGCGTCGAAGGACGCGATCAGGCCGAACGCCTCCGCCAGGGCGCGGCCGATCAGGTCCACGGCTCAGCCTCCCCGGGCCGTGGGCACGAAGAGCGGCTCGCCGAAGCGGCGGACGCCGTAGCGCGCGATGACGATCTGGCCGGGGCCCCGGAGCCAGCGCAGGAGGTCGCGGGCACCCTCGGGGTTCGACGGCCGCCGGGGGAGCGTGTAGGTGTAGTGGTTCTCGAGGTCGGGTCCCCTCTCGACGAGGGCCCGCAGGCGGAGGGACGCCTGGAGATGGAGGAACGTACCCCGGTCGGTGAGGGCGTAGCTGCCGAGCTGGCTGGCCATCTGGAGCGTCTCCGCCATCCCCGTCCCCGCTTCCACGTACCAGCCGGGTCGCCCGTCCCACGGCGCGAGCCCGGCGGCCCGCCACAGCGCGCGCTCGCGGGTGTGCGTGCCGGAGTCGTCTCCCCGGGAGAGGAACGTCGCGCCGGCCGCGGCGATGCGCCGGAACGCCTCCACGGGGCCGTCCGCGTCCGCGATCCTCGCCGGATCCGCCGCCGGACCGACGACCTGGAACTGGTTCATCATGATGGGACCCTGCTCGGCGGCGTGCCCCTCCGCGGCGAAGCGCCGCTCCCCTTCCGGGTCGTGGGTGAGGAGCAGGTCGGCGTCCCCGCCGCGGCCCATCCGGAGCGCGGCGCCGGAGCCCACGGCGGTGGGTGCGAGGCGGTAGCGGTCCTGCGCGGCGTGGTACGCTTCGAGGAGCGCATCGAGGAGTCCGGAGGCCTCGACGGAGGTGGTCGTGACCAGCAGCACCCGCTCGCGCTCGTGGCCGGGGGCGGCGCACCCGGCCAGGGTGGCCGCCCCCAGGGTCGCCCACAGCAGCGTCGTTCGCATCCCTCAGAGTGGGACGCGCGGCGGCCGGGCCGCAAGCGCGCCCTGGCGGATCAGTGCCGCTCCCCCTGCGGGCCTCCCTCGATCCCTTCCTGCATCGGCCCTTCGGGCGGGTTGTACGACTGCCCCTGCTCGATGGCCTTCTTCATGTCGTGCGTCCCGAACTGCTCGCCGGCGGTGTCCGGGAGGAGGTGCTCGGCCGTGTCGCTGGTGGTCTCGCCGCGCTCGCCGAGCTCGTCATCCACGGCGGCGTCCTCCAGCCGCGCGATGTCCGCCGCCTCGGACTGCTCCGCGCGGGCGGCCTCGTCCACGACCACGTTGTTCTCGTAGTCGCGGACGTCGTCGTCGTCCAGCTGGTCGGTGTTGATGGCGTTCTCGAAATCCTTCGGCATCGCGGTTCTCCTCGGGTTTGAGCCGGGAGCTTGCGATGCAACCGCAGTGCCGGGCCTCAGAAACGGAATACGAGACCGAGCGAGAGGTGGGCCGTCTGCACCCACTGCTCGTCGTCGATGCTGCGCCCGGGCTGGAAGAAGCCCTCGGGGACGTGGAGCTTCCAGAACAGGTCGCGGGCGTCCGCCCGCACGGTGAGGCGCCGCGTCGCGTGCCACTCGAAGCCCGCCCCCACGTGCCCGGTGAAGCCGTTGCGGAATCGCACCCGGAGCTCGACGTCCGTGGGCAGGTTCTCCTCGACGGCGTTGTCGCTGGCGACCCGGAACACCCCGCCCACGCCGGCGCTGGCGTACGGCTGGAGCCGGTACCACGTCCGGGGGCCGGTGAGGTCGAAACGAAGGCTCGCGTCCACCAGGAGGAGAGCGAGGTCCGCGGTGCCGAGCTCCACCAGCCCCGCCTTCGGGTCCAGCGCGAGCGAGTCGCTGTCCGTCGGCGAGATGTCGAAGACCCGGCGGCTCGTGGGGAACAAGGTGGCCTGCCCGTCGATCTCGAACGGACCGCTCACGCGGATGTTGTACCCGAGCCCGCCGGCCAGGCCGGAGCCCGGTCCGATGTCGATGGCGCCGCGGTCCGTGAGGACGTAGGTCACGAAGGCCCGGATGCCCTGGGCGGTCTCGACGAAATCGTACGGTGACGTGATCTGCTGCCCGCGGGCGGGCCCGGCGAAAAGGAGCGCGGCGATGGCGCCGGCGCAGAGCGTCGTCTGTCTCACGGTCTTCAGGATTCTCTCCCCGTATCCGGCTGGAAATTCCCGCCCCGGCGGGGACGGTGCCGGAAGCTAGGAGTGGGGGAGGGGGCACGCAAGCGAACCGCCGGCCGCGTTGACGGGGGGGAGCGGCGCGCGTTACGTTCCTTTTATCGCAGCCATAACTCGATAGCCCATAAATAGTTGGCCACGGTGCTGAAGCGCTCGCCCGGCGTGCTCCGCCGGACCGCTGCCCTCCTCCTCCCCCTGCTGGCGGCCGCCGGGGTCGTGGAGGCGCAGACCGGGACCGTGCGCGTGGCCCGCGAGAACTTCCGCGCGACGCCTTCCGGCATCATCCTCGCCGAGGTCCGGGGCGGGACCGAGCTCCCCCTCGGCGCGCGTCAGGACCGCTGGCGGGAGGCCACGCTGGAAGGGTGGGTGTGGGGGGCATCCGTCCGGGACGAGGCCCGGGACGGCCACGACCTGGTGGTCTCCGCTCCCCGCGGCGAGAACCTGAGGGGCGTCCCGAACGGCCCCATCCTGGCCCGGCTCCGGACGGGGACTCGGCTGGACCGGGTCGAGGCCCGGGACCGCTGGATCAGGGTTCGCCGCACCGGCTGGGTGTGGGAGCCGTCCGTCGAGGTGGAGACCGCCCAGGCGGCGGCGCCGCCCGTCCCGCCAGGCACGACGGCGGCGCGGGGAGCCGGCGGACCCGCGGCTCCTCCCGCAGCGACCCCCCCGGTGGCGGAGGGCACGCCGCGGCGGGAGTTCACCATCGCGGGGCGGGGCGGGAGCACGCTGCTGGAGAGCCCGGCGGGGGACACGCTGGCGCGGGTCGCCCCCGGGGCGAGCGTGCAGGTGCTGGCCCGGGAAGGCGACTGGGCCCGGATCCGCGTGGAGGGGTGGACGTTCACGGCCTCGCTGAGCGCCGGGGACACCACCGCGACGCCGGTCCTCCGGGACGTGCCCGCCGCGACGCTGGCCGAGGCGCCCGACCGGTACCGGGGCAGGGTGGTGGACTGGAGCCTCCAGTTCATCGCGTTGCAGCAGGCCGAGCGCTTCCGCACCGACTTCCTGGAGGGGGAGCCGTTCATCCTCGCCCGCGGCCCCGGGAGCGAGGCAGGGTTCGTTTACGTGGCCGTGCCGCCGGAGCGGGTGGAGGAGGCGCGTCGCCTGACTCCGCTTCAGCAGGTCCGGGTGCTGGGCCGCGTCCGCTCCGCCCGGTCCCCGCTCACCGGGGCGCCGGTGCTCGACCTCCTGGAGCTCCGCCCGCCCGAACCGCGCTGACAGGCACCCGGACCCGCCGATCAGCCCCCCGCGTCCACCGCGACCGGCACCGTCCGTCTCTCGAACGCCGACCGTACCGGCCTCCCCTCCCAGTGGGCGGGGACGGTGACATCGAGGAGCCAGAGCGCGGTAGCCGCGGTGTCCACGGTGCGCACCCCGGCGGGCGTGCTCCCCGGGGCGACGCCGCGGCCCCAGGCCACCCACGGGATCAGCATGTCCTCCGCGACGTCGCTGCCGTGGTCGTGGCCGTGTCCGCCGTGGTCGGCGGTCAGGATCAGGGTGTAGTTCCCGCGGCCGAACGCCTGGTCCGCCGCCTCCAGCACCCGCGCGACGCCGGCGTCCGCCCGCTTGACCGCCCACCCGTAGAACATGCTCATCCACCCCATCGCGTGCCCCGCGTAGTCCGGCTCGCCGATGTGGACGAAGAGCAGGTTGGGCCGCGCGTGGCGCAGGTACTGCACCGCGTCGGCGACCGTCTTCGTGGCCATCCAGTTGTCCGCGTTGGATGACGGGGCCTGCCAGTAGTCGTAGGCATCCGGCCGCTCCAGGTGGCGGAACTTCGCCTTGCTGTAGAACGCGGCGGTCGAGAACCCCTTGCGGCGCGCGAGCTCGAAGATGGTGGGGACCTGGACGTTCTCCCCGGCCGCCACCTCCCGGTTGAAGGTGATGCCGTGGTCCTCCGGCAGCAGCCCCGTGAGCATGGAGGTGTGGGATGGCAGCGTCTTGCTCGGCAGGATCGTCTCCGCGTCCACGGCGACGTTCCCCTCCCGGCTCAGGCGGCCGAGCGTCTCCAGCTCGAACCGGGCGATGGCGTCCGGGCGCAGCCCGTCCACCGAGATGACGACGACGTGGCGCGTCACGCCCTCGGGCCCCCGTGGCGCCCGCTGGATGTCCTGAGCGCCCGCCGGTCCGGCTCCGAGGGAGCCGAACAGGACCAGGGGCAGCCAAACCGCGTACCCGGCTCGCTTCATCACGCGCCTTCTCTCTTCATCCGTCGATCACGTCACCCGCTCGAGCCGCGGGCTCGGCCGGTACTGGCGTCCCACCTTCGCGACGGGCCGACCCTCGAGGAGGACGACGTCCGCCGTGAAGTCGAACCGGTCCCTGAACAGCGACGACCCGACGCCGTAGGAGTCGACCGGTACGCCGAGCTCCTCGAAATGCCGGATCTTGTCCGCCGTGAACCCTCCCGAAACGACGATCTGGACATGGTTGAACCCCTCGGCGTCCAGGGCGTTCCGCACGTTGCGAACGAGCTGCGGGTTCACTCCCCGGGGATCGAACCCGCGCATCTGGGGGAGAATGGAAAGGTCCACCACGGACTCCGATGTGTCCAGCCTCACGCCGTGCAGCCGCGGCCCGAGGGCCCGGGCCACCTCGAGGGAGGTGCGGACGCAGTCGTTCTCGAAGTCCACCAGGCTGATCACGTTCACCTCCGCCGGCATGTGCTCCGCGAAGGCGGCGGTGGCGCGGACCGTGTCCCCGCCGTAGGCGGCGATGAGCGCGTGGGGCACCGTGCCCGCGCCCCGGGACCCCCACCAGGACGCCTGCGCGTCCGTGGACACGCCGATGGCGCCGGCGATGTGGGCGGCGTAGCCGTCGCCGGTCTGCACCAGCCAGTGGTCGTGCCGGGCGGGGAAGAACATGATGGAGCGGGGCCACGCGGCCTCGACGACCCGCCGCGTGTTCGTGGCCACCTTCGTCCGGCGGGCGAGCACGCCGAGGTAGAGCGTCTCCAAGTGGGCGAAGGCGGCGTAGCGGCCGGTGACCTGGAGTACCGGCTCCCAGGGCTCGATGCGGTCGCCATCGCGGAGCGCGTGCACCTCCATCTCCCCCCAGTCGTAACCGTCGGTGAGGCAGAGCTTGAGGATGGCGATGGCCTCGTCCACGCCGCCCAGGTACGCGTGCTTCTTCTGGAAGACCTGGGCGGTGACCACGGGGTCGTGGCCGTCGGCCAGGAGCACCTCGCGGGCCCGCACGAAGTATTTGTCCGAGTAGTACCCGCTGCGCATCCGGTCCGCGGGGAGATGGAAGATCGACGGGTCGAGCCGCGTCTCCGGCCGGAGCGGGGGAGGGGGGGCCGGTCCCGGCGCGCCGTTGCCGCGCCCGCTCACGGCCCCTCCGTCGTCTGCCGGGTCGCGGCGTCGGCTCGCCGGGCGAACATCATGGCGCGGGCCAGCGCCAGGATGCCGAGGAGGGTGAGCCCCCCGGCGATCGGCCACATGACGGGATAGCCGCGGGTTTCCGGCATCATCGGCCGGGCCAGGTCGATGGCGGCGCCGATGAGCACGGGTGCCACGATCCGTCCGATGCCCATGGTGACAATGTACAGCCCCGTGTCCCGGCCCACGCCCTTCTCCCCGATCAGCCGGGCGTAGAGCGGGTAGGCCAGCGTGAGGATCGTCGCCGCGCCCAGCCCGGCGCACAGGAGCAGCACCACTGCGCCGGGCACGTCCCGGACGAAGATCCCGGCCGTCATGCTGACGCCCGTGACGGTGCCGCCGACGGCCAGGAGCTTCGCGTGCCCGTACCGATCCCCCAGGGTGCCGAGCACCACCGCGCCGATGCCGATCCCCGCGACGATGACCACCAGGAGCAGCGACGTCTGCGCCACGTTGATGCCGAGCACGATCGCCGCGAAGAGGAAGATGTACGGCCGGATGCCGTCCACCCCGGCGCTCCACAGGGAGTTGGCGATGAGCATCCAGCTCACGGCCGGCCGCCCCTTCAGGCGCCGCCACAGCTTCAGGATGTCGGCCGGGTCCCCCTCGTGTCCCGGGGTGCGGGTCCGGGGCGCGGCGAAGAAGGTGATCGCGGTCGTCGCGAGGATCAGCGCCGCGGCCACCAGGAAGGGGAGGGGCTCCCAGATGGTGAACAGGAGCCCGCCGGCCACCAGCCCGAAGGCCAGGCCCAGGGAGTGGAGCGCCCCCCGTACCCCCTGGACGCGGCCGTGCCGCTCCGGCGCGACCTCGTCCACCATCAGGGCCCAGAGCGGCGCCAGGTATCCGTGCAGCGTGAGGAAGAAGACGAACGCGGCGGCCGCGATCGGCCAGAAGCCGTCCAGGAACGGCGCGACGGCCACGGACGCCGCCATCAGGGGTGCGGTGACCAGCAGGAAGAAGGTGCGGCGGCCGAAGCGGTCGGCGATCCGCTCCGGCAGATGGTCGCTGGCCGCCCCGATCCAGTAGGGCACCAGCATGGCGACGATCCCCTCGCCACCGATGGCGAACCCGATGAGCAGGGCCGAGTCCGTGTAGCGGTCCAGGAGGACCGGGAGCAGCGCCACCATCACCGTCTGGCCGGCGGTCGAGCCGAGGGTGCCCGCCGTCGTCCCGAACTCCGCCACGGCGCGGCGGGCCCGCTCCACGCGACCCGGGCGCTCGCTCATGCCGCCTCCGTCGAGCGCCGCACGATGGAGATCCCCCCGATGATCACCACCGCCCCGAGCACCTGCCAGACGTTCGGCACCTCGCCGAGCCAGGCCCAGGCCACCAGGACCGCCAGGACCGGCGTGAGGTTCGAGAAGGCCGACGTGTGGGTATTGCCGAGGACACGGACCCCCCGGTACCACAGCAGGTACGCGACGCCGATGCCGAACACTCCCCCGTAGGCGACGCCGCCCCACGCCAGCGGCGAGGGCGTCCGCTCCAGCCGGATCAGGTCCGGCACGCCGATGACGAAGAGGAGCGCGGCGCCCACCCAGAGCGTCCAGGCCGTGACGGCCACCGAGCCGTACTTCCGGATGAGGTCGCGCGCGCCGACGGTGTAGAAGGCCCACACGGCGGACGCGGCGATGAGCATGAGGTCTCCGGCCAGCGTCGCCGTGCCGAAGCGGAATCCGCCCTCGCCGCTCCCGACCACCAGGGCGATCCCGGAGACGGTGGCGGCGATCCCCACCCACGCCAGGGCGCGGACGCGCTCATGGCCCAGGGCGGCGCTCAGGAGGGCCGTGTACACGGGCGATCCGGTGAGGAGCAGGCTCGCGTTCCCGGCCCGCGAGCGGTCCATCCCGGCGATGAACAGGAGCTGGTAGAGGACGTTGCCGATCACGCCGAGCGCCACGACGCGGCCCCGGTCCGGCGGGTCCGGGAGCCGGAGTCGGCCGCGGCTCTTCAGCACGGCCGCGAGGAGCAGGGCCGCCAGGGGGAAGCGGAGCGCGTTGAAGGCGAAAGGCGGGATCTCCTCGAGGGCGACCTTGATGAACGAGAAGTTCACCGCCCAGACCGCCACCATGACCAGGAGTCCCGCCTCGGCCGCACGGGCCGCGCCCGCGCCCGGCTGGAGCGAAATGGGTGCGCGCATAGAGGGGGCAAAGATCCTCCGCGCCGCCCCGCGTCGCAACCCCGGCCCCCGCCGGCGCGTTCGCTTGCGGCCCCGGCGAAGCGCCGGCTACCTTCGCGCGGGAACGAGGCCAGCATCCCAGGGGAGAGTCCCATGGTAGCCGCAGTGGTCCTGATCCGGGCGCGCCGCGACGCGATCCCGACGGCGGCCCGGCAGGTCGCCGGGATCGATGGCGTGGCCGAGGTCTACTCGGTCTCCGGGGAGTGGGACCTGATCGCCGTCGTGCGGGTCCCGGAGTGGGAGCAGATCGCCGAGGTGGTGACGGAGGGCATCGCGCAGATCGACGGTCTCGAGCGCACGGAGACCCTCGTCGCGTTCCGGGTCTACTCCAGGAAGGACCTCGACGCGGCCTACGAGATGTTCGATTAGGGAGGCCGGATGGCCGGACTGATGGAAGGCAGGCGGGTGATGGTCTTCGGCGTGGCCAACGAGCGGAGCATCGCCTGGGGCATCAGCCGGGTCTTCCACGAGCAGGGGGCCCGGCTCGGCTTCAACTACGTGGGCGAGGCGCTGGAGAAGCGCGTGCGTCCCCTGGCCGAGAGCGTCGATGCCGACCTCATCCTCCCCTGTGATGTCACCGAGGACGCGCAGGTGAGCGAGGCGTTCTCGGCGGTCCGGGAGACGTGGGGCGGGCTGGACGTGCTGATCCACTCCGTCGCGTTCGCGGACCGGGCGGACCTCGACGGGCGCTTCTCCGACACCAGCCGGGCCGGGTTCCTGCAGGCGATGGAGATCAGCGCGTACTCCATGGTCCACCTGGCCCGGGAGGCGGCCCCGCTCATGGCGGAGGGCGGCACCATGCTCACGATGACGTACTACGGCGCGGAGAAGGTGGTCCAGAACTACAACGTCATGGGGGTGGCGAAGGCGGCCCTCGAAGCCTCCGTCCGGTACCTGGCGGCGGACCTCGGCACCCAGGGGATCCGCGTGAACGCCATCAGCGCCGGCCCGATCAAGACCCTGGCCGCGTCGGGCGTCCGGGGGTTCCGCAACATCCTCGCGATGGTGGAAGAGCGCGCGCCGCTGCATCGGAACGTGACCCAGGAGGATGTGGGCAGGAACGCGCTGTACCTGTGCTCCGACCTGTCGGCCGGGGTCACGGGGCAGGTGGTGCACGTGGACTCCGGCTTCAGCATCCTGGGGTTCTGAGGCCACCGTGCGTCGCTACACCGACCGCGACGGCCGGCCGTGGGATGTGGTGATCGGCCGCGAGTCCTTCGGCGCGCTCCTGGCGCTGTTCGTCCCCGCGGCCGGGAACGCGGGCGCACCGCGCCAGGCCATGCTGGCGGCCGAGTCCCACGTCGACGCCGACGCCGAGCTCGATGGCATGGAGCCCGCCGCGCTGGACGCGCTGTTCGAACGATCCGAGCCGAAGGAACCGGGATGAAGCGCTTCACCGACGCGAAGGGGGCGAGCTGGGTGGCGACCGCCCTCGAGGAGGACACCCCCCGCCACCACGGCCGCTGGTACCTCGTGCTGCACCCCGCCGACGGGAGCGGCCCGGAGCTCATGCTCCCCGAGGTCCGCTGGCAGAACCGCCAGACGGCGGAGCGGACGCTGCGAACCATGTCCGAGTTCGAGCTGCGCCGGCGGCTCCGCATGGCCTCGCGCCGCCACGATTCCCCCGGCGCCGCGCGGGATCCCTTCGGCCAGTGGGAGACGGGCGACCCGGGCACGAAGGGCGCGAGCAGGGGCGGCTGAGCCGCGCCTCGTGGCCGACGCGCTGACACGGATCCGCCGCATCGCCCGCGAGGTCCGCCGGGAGTTCGTCCCGGACACCCGGGTCGACATCTTCGAAGTGCGCACCCGCACGGTCGACGGCGTGCCCGTCGTCAACGGCCAGACCACCGTCCCCGCCGCCGCGGACACCTTTCGCGCCCGCCTGGCGCAGCTCGGCGTCCCCGTGAAGATCCGGCTGCGCCTGCTCCCGGACCCCGAGCTGGGGCCACGGGCGGAAGCGCTGATCGGCGCGCCGATCGCGCCCGTGTACCGCCGGCCCACCATGAACTCGACCCAGCTCTCCCAGTACGTGCTCGGACACCGCGTCACGCTGCTCTCCCGCAAGGCGCGCTTCTGGCGCATTCGCGGCGAGGACCGCCACGTCGGGTGGCTGCACCGCGGCTACCTGGTCCGCGGCGAGGGTGGATGGGCGCTGGCGTGGGAGAGGGCAGACGGCGGCGAGCCCATGGTCTCCCTCGGCGCCGAGCTCCACGACGACGACGGCCTCACCTTCGCCCGCCTCCCCTGGGGATCCCGCGTCCTGAGGGTCGCCGGCGGCCGGATCCTGCTCCCCGACGGCCGGACGGGGGTCGTGGGCGGTGGGGAGGTGGTCCCGGTCGACCGCATGGCCGACCGGTTCCCCGCCAGCGGCGAGAGCATCGTCCGGACCGCCCGCCGCTGGATGGGCGCCCCCTACCTCTGGGGCGGCGTCACGCCCAACGGGGTGGACTGCTCCGGGCTGATCCAGTCCGTGTTCTGGATCCACGGTCTCGCCCTGCCGCGCGACTCGGACATGCAGGCGCGCGTCGGCGCCCGGCTGGACCCCGGCGCGGGCTTCGAGCGGCTCCGCGCCGGGGATCTCCTCTTCTTCGCGGAGCGGAACCGCGTCAATCACGTGGCCATGTCGATCGGGGGGGCGCGCATCATCCACGCGGCCGCGAGCAATGGCGGTGTGAGCATGAACGACCTCGCCGGCGACCTCGACCTCGAGGTCTGGCTCCGACAGGTGCTCCACGTGGCCCGGCGGCTGCTCCCGGACTAGCTTCGGTACACTAGCTTCGGTCGCCGGGGATGGTCAGCTCCTGCCCCGGCATCAGCCGCAGCGGATTCACCCCCGGGTTCGCCGCCTCGAGCCGCACCACGCTGATGCCGTTCCTGCGGGCAATGGCATCCAGCGTGTCCCCGCTCTTCACCACGTACGTGCTCGTGGCCGCGACTTCGGAGGCCGCCGCTTCCGTCGGCGCGGGAGCCAGCGCGGCGGACGTGTCCGGCGCGGCCTGCGTCGCCGCGGCGGTCCTGGGGAGCTGGCCCGCGGGCTCCGGCGCCGCGGTGGGCTCCCCGGCGGCGGCGGGCGCGGTCCGGGCGAGGCGCGTCGCGGGCACGGGACGGTCGAAGGAGGCGAGCCGCGCCCCGATCCGGTCCTCGATCCGCTTCGCCCTCCAGGTGGACGGCACGTCGTTGCTGATGATGGCGAAGGCCAGCATCTCGCCGTTCGCAGCCCGGACGTAGCCGGAGAGGGACGAGACGTTGTCGATGGTCCCCGTCTTCGCCCGCAGATTGCCCGCGGCGGCGGTCTGTTGCATCCGCCGGAGCCCCCGGTCGACCGCGGCCTCCGGGAGCGTCTCCAGGTATTGGTCCCGGAACGGCGAGCTCTCCATGAAGGCCAGCAGCTCGATGAAGGAGCGGGCGCTGGCCCGGTTGCGGATCGAGAGGCCGGAGCCGTCATCCATGGCCACGCCCCTGGCGGCCGTGTTCTGCTCGCCCAGCAACGCATCCAGGGCCACCTTCCCGCCCTCCACGGAGCCGTGGCCGGTGACCACGCGTCCCACGCTGCGGAGCACCACGTCGGCGTAGAGGTTGTGGCTCCGCTGGTTGATCACCTTCAGGATCTCCATCAGGGGCGGGGACTGGTGCACCGCCAGGACCTGGACCGGCTTGCCGCCGTCCTCCAGCGCCGCGGCGAACACCTGCCGTCCGCCGATCGGCGAGGTCGCCGCGTCGTGGATGGCGCGAACGCCGCCCGTCACCTCGATGCCCCGCGCCCGCAGCACCTCCGCCAGCGCCGAGGCCGCGAACTCGGCCGGATCCGCCACCGGTGTCGCCCGCCATACGCCCGCCGAGCCACGGGCGATCTGCCCGGTGAGGACGAGGGGGGCGTCGTACGACGCGCGCTTCACCTCGATCCGGGTCCGGCCCGAGGCCACCGTCATCGCATCGTTGCGGAACTCCACGTGCCCGGCGGGCAGCACCTGCACCTGCGGCGGCTCTCCCACGGCGGCCGCCGGCGTCACCCGCAGGGTGGCCACGTTGTCGTTGAAGGACAGCGCGCTGGCCGACGCCGCGTACGTGTGGGTGATGTAGCTGGCCTGCCAGCCGCTCCCCACGCCCGGGCCCTCGAAATACGACGCGTCACCCACCACGTCGCCGGCGATCCGCGTGATGCCGAGCGCCGCCAGCGAGTCCGCCACCGCCTGCCACACCGGCGTCTCGTCCTGGTAGAACCGGCCGGACATCGTCGGGTCTCCCGCCCCGTACAACACCAGGTCCCCCTCCAGCACGCCCGCCCGCACCGCGCCCGTCCCCACCACGTACGTGCTGAACCGGTAGCTCGGGCCGAGGTAGTGGAGCGCGGCCGCCGTCGTGAACAGCTTGAGGTTCGACGCGGGCGTCAGGTCCGCCCCCGGCTGGTGCGCGAACAGCGTGTCGCCCCCGTCCAGCGACACCACCATCACGCTCCACCGGTCCGACGGCCACCCCGACTCCCGGAGCACCTGCGCCAGGTCGCGCGCGAGCTGTTGCGCGCGCGCATCCGCAACCGCGGCGGCGGGCGCGGCGGGCGCGGCGGGCGCGGCGACGACGCCGGCCGTGGCCGCGAAGCCGGTGAGCGCCAGGGCGATCAGAGCGGTGGTACGGGCCATCGACGAGTCCATTCTCCGGGTTGGCAAGGTATGTGTACCGCCGTCCGGAAGTGCAAGAGCAGGGCCGCACTGTCGCACGGGAGCCGGGCGGCGTGTACATTGGCCGGATGGTCGTGGGAATCGGGCTCGACCTCCTTACCGTCGAGCGGATGCGGGGGTTCCGGGAGCGTCGCGGGGAGCGCGGTCTCGCCCGCCTTTTCACCGAGGCGGAGCTGCGCTACTGCCTCGGGATGGCGGACCCGGCGCCCTCGCTGGCCGCGCGGTTCGCCGCCAAGGAGGCGTTCTTCAAGGCCGTGGCGCTGGGCTGGGGAGCCGGCGGCGACTGGCGGGACGTGGAGGTGTCGCGGGGGGCGCGCGGGGCGCCGTCGCTCGGGGTGAGCGGACGGGCTGCCGAGGCGGCGCGGTCGCGCGGGGCGCGGGGGTTCCACGTGAGCCTGACCCACACCGCCGAGACCGCCGCGGCGATGGTGGTCCTGGAGGGTTGAGGGAGCGGAGCATGAGACTTGCGCACCGGTTCTGCCGAGGGCAAGTTGACAGCGGCAGGATGACATGAGACGAAACCAGGGTCATGGCGCGCCCCCACGAAGCGACGCGGGCGCGTTTTTTCGTCTCACTGCCGCCGCCGCATTCCCCGCTACATTCCTGGAGCAGCCATGGCGGAATCCCTGCGTTTCCTGATCGCGGACGATGAAGCGCTTCACAACCTGGCGCTGACCAGCCAGCTCGAGGCGCTCGGCCACGAGGTGGTGGCCACGGCGTCGAACGGGAGGGAAGCGGTGGAGCTCGCCCGGGAGAAGAAGCCGGACGTCGCCGTGCTGGACATCCGGATGCCGGTCATGACCGGCCCGGAGGCGGCCCACCAGATCCACGAGGAGCGGCCGATCCCCATCATCATCCTGTCCGCGTACAGCGACAATCGCACGGTCGAGGAGGCGACGCGCTCGCCCATCTTCCACTACCTGGTCAAGCCGGTCGACCCGGACGACCTCGCCCCGGCCATCGCCGTCGCCAAGGCCCGTTTCGACGACTGGACGCAGGCACGGGCGGAGCGGGACACGCTCCAGGTGAAGCTGGATGAGCGCAAGACGCTCGAGCGCGCCAAGGGGATCCTCATGGAGACCCGCGGCATGACCGAGCAGGAGGCCTACCGGTTCCTCCAGAAGACGAGTCAGGACAAGAACACGCCGATGATCGATCTCGCCAGGAAGATCCTGCTCGCGGCCCCGCTGCTGCAGAAGGGGTGACGTCCGCTTGCTCGCGCATGCGCCCGCGCGGCGCGGGCCCCTGAGCGCCGCCGCGGGGCAGGCGGGCGCCCCGGGGGAGCAGCCCACCATCCTCGTGGTGGATGATGAGCCCCTCGCCCGCCAGACACTCACGGACCTGCTGGAAGCCCACGGCTACAGGGTCATCGGCGCCGCCGACGCGGAGGAAGCCTTCGACCTCCTCCACGAGGCCGACCTGATCCTCCTCGATGCCATGCTGCCGGGGACCGACGGCTGGACGATCTGCCGCGAGATCAAGGAGCGCATCGACCCCCTCCTCCCCATCATCATGGTCACCGCCCGGACCGCTCCCGAGGACGTGGTCCGGACCTTCGACGCCGGCGCGGACGACTATATCCCGAAACCGTTCCAGGTCGCCGAGCTCCAGGCCCGGATCGACTCCCGGCTCCGGGCGCACCGGGCCGAGCAGGCGCTCCAGGAAGCGAACCGGCAGGCGTCCCAGCTGGCGGAGCAGAACTACCGGCTGTACGAGCAGGCGCGGCGGGACGCCGAGGAGCGGGCGGACCTGCTCCGGGAGCTGGACCACCGGGTCCGGAACAACCTGGGCGTGATCATGGGGCTGGTGAGCATGGAGCGGACGCGGGGGGCCGCGCGGCCGGCGGGCGAGGCGCTGCTGAGCCTGGAGAACCGGCTCAGGGCGTTCCTGATGGCCTACGAGGCCTTCCGCAGGTCGAATTACCGGGGCGTGCCGCTGCGGGAGATCGCCGACCGCATCCTCCAGCGGCTGAAGAACACGCTGCGGCCGGAAAGCCGGATCAGCACCACGGTGACCGGGGACGATGCCCTGGTGTCCGAGCGGTACGGCTTCTCCCTCGCGCTGGCCATCAACGAGCTGGCCTCGAGCGCGATCCGGCACGGCTTCCCCAACGGCCGGGAAGGGCAGCTGGCGTCCAGCGTCCTGGTGGAGGCGACCCGCATCGAGATCGTCATCGCCGATGACGGCGTTCCCGCGGACGCCCGCGGCGCCGAGGTCCGCGACGAGGTCCTGGGGGAGCAGTCCGTCGTCCGCGCACTGATCGAGAACGAGCTGGGCGGCAGGGTCACCGTCGACCCGACCGCCCAGGGGACCCGCATCCGCGTGAGCTGCCCCGTCCGCCCCGAGCCACCGACCCCGGCCGAGAGTGAGGACAGCGACCGCGCTCAGTAGGACGCCAGGTAGCGGTCGATCTCCCATTGATGGACCTGGGCGATGTACTCCGCCCACTCCTGCTCCTTGGCGGCGATGAAGTGCTCGAAGACGTGGGGGCCGAGTGCGTCCTTCGCCAGCTCGCTCTTCCGCAGCTCCTCCAGCGCCTCGCCCAGGTCGCGGGGCAGCTCCTGGATCTTGTAGCGGCGACGCTCCCGGACGGTGAGGGCGAAGATGTTCTTGTCCACCGGTTCCGGCGGCTCGATCCTGCTCCGGATCCCGTCGAGCCCCGCCGCGAGCTGGACCGTCAGGGCGAGGTAGGGATTGGCCGACGGGTCGGGGATGCGGACCTCCAGCCGCGTGCCCCGCCCCCGGCGGGCGGGGATGCGGACCATGGGCGAGCGGTTGTGGTGGGACCACGCCACGTTCACCGGCGCCTCGTATCCCGGGACCAGCCGCTTGTAGCTGTTCACCAGCGGGTTGGTCACCGCGCAGAAGGCGCGGGCGTGGGTGAGCAGGCCGCCCACGTACCAGCGCATGACGTCCGAGATGCCGTCCTCGGCGCCCTCGTCGGCGAACACGTTGTCGTCGCCGGCGAACAGCGACTGGTGCGTGTGCATCCCCGACCCGTTCTGGCCGAAGATGGGCTTGGGCATGAACGTGGCATGGAGCCCGTGCCGCACGGCGATGTTGCGCACCACGAACTTGAACGTGGACAGGTTGTCCGCGGTGGTGAGGGCGTCCGCGTACTTGAAGTCGATCTCGTGCTGCCCGGGGGCCACTTCGTGGTGGGCCGCTTCCACCTCGAAGCCCATCGCCGCCAGCATGTTCACGATGTCCCGACGGGCCACCTCTCCCAGGTCCACCGGCCCCAGGTCGAAGTAGCCGCCCGCGTCGTGGGTCTCCCGCGTGGGCGCGCCCGCCTCGGTCCGGTGGAAGAGGAAGAACTCCGCCTCGACCCCCGCCATCATCCGGTAGCCGAGCTTCGCCGCCGCGGCGATCTGGCGCTTGAGCACCTGCCGCGGGTCCCCGACGAACGGCTTCCCATCCGCGGTCCGCACGTCGCAGATCAGCCGGCCCACACGGTTCTCCGGGTCGCCCCACGGGTAGACCGAGAACGTGTCCAGGTCCGGCTTCAGGATCATGTCCGACTCCTCGATGCGGACGAACCCCTCGATCGAGGAGCCGTCGAACATGATGTCCCCCTCCAGCGCCTTGTCGAACTGGCTCTCCGGAACCTCCACGTTCTTGATCGCGCCCGTGATGTCCGTGAACTGCAACCGCAGGAACCGCACGTTCGTCCGCTGCAGCGCTTCCCGCAGATCCTCCCGCGTCGCGCCCGCACGCCGCCGCACCGGGTCCTCCGTCGGCCTCACCTTGTGGTCCGGCACCAGCTCCCGTTTCCCACGCCTTCTGCCTTCCATCTCTCACCCCCGCCGTCCGGTGGCACCGCCCGCCGTTCAGAGTCCCACGCCCGCCCGCCCCTGTCAACGCCACAGAACCAGGAAACAGGCCCTTCCGGCAGGACCCCGACAGCCAAAAAAAACGCCGCGGGGGTTCCGCGACGGTTCGCTTCCACAGGCCCGCGGTCGGGATCAGGCGGGCTGACACTCCCGGCACACGCCCACCACCTCCACCCGGTACCCCTCGATGGAGAAGCCGGGCAGCTCGCCCAGCGCATCCAGCGCGTTCCCGTCCAGGTGGCCCGGCAGGTCGGCCACCGCCCCGCAGGTGAGGCAGCGCGCGTGCGGATGCGGGTCCGTCCGCCCGTCGTAGCGCGCCGACCCATCCCCGTACGTCAGCTTCGACGCCAGACCGCAGCTCACCAGCGTCTCCAGCGACTTGTAGACCGTCGCCAGCGAGATGTCCGGGATCACGCGCCGCACCGATGTGAACACGTCGTCCGCGGACGGATGCGCTTCCGTCTGCCGCAGGTAGCGGTACACCGCGCCGCGCTGCTCCGTGAACCGCTGGCCGTTCGCCTCCAGCGCCTCCCGCAGCAGCGCCTCCGGCTCCGGCCCCGCCCGCCGTCCGTTCTGCTCGAGCTCCATGGCCGCTATACTAACGGCCGCGGAAGCGCGGTGTCAATAGCGATTCTCAATACGGAGAAGCGGGGAAAGGCATGGCAGACAACGAGTTGCAATCGGGCAATGGCCCCATGATCGCCGCGCTCGTGGCGGACCTCATGTTCGCGTCGCGCGTGCGCGGCGCCGCTCCCGGCGCGAAGACGGTCCATCACGCCGACGCCCTGGCCGAGGCGGTCGGGCGGGGGACGCGCCTCGTCCTGGTGGACCTGCACGCCGGCGAAGCCCTCGCGGCCATCAGGGGAGTCCGGGCGGCCGGCGCCACGGCGACGATCGTCGCGTTCGGATCGCACGTCGAGACCGAGGTGCTCCAGTCCGCGCGGGAGGCCGGCGCGGACCGAGTGATGGCGCGGTCCGCGTTCGTGCGGGAGCTGCCGTCGCTGGTGGCGCGGGCGGTGGGGCAGGGGAGCGGCGAGGGCTGAATGGTCGAGGCGGAATGGTCGAGGCCGCTTGCGCTTCGGCCGATCCCGTTGGACGTTGAGCGCAGCCCTCCCGCGACACCCCCGGCGCGAACGAACCATGGCCCTGCGAAGCGGGCGAACACGTCCAGCGAGGATTCGATCATGTCGAGGCTGCGTCTTTCCGCACTGCTGCTGCTAGCCGGCGCCGGCGCCTGCGGCGTCACCACCCCGATCGTGGAACCGGAGGCTCCGGCGCCCTCCCCTGCGCCCGGTGCGGCGATCTCGGTCCTGGAGCCGGAGGCGGAGATCGCCGCGGCGGCGGCGGGGGTGGAGCTCACCGGCACGGAGCTCGGGACCATGTGGACGCTGGAGAACCCGCCCCTCGAGTACTGGCGGGAGACGTACGGCTTCGAGGCCACGCCGGCGTGGCTCGACCTCGCGCGGCTGGCGTCCGTCCGTTACGGGAACCACTGCTCTGCGTCGTTCGTGTCGGAGGAGGGGCTGGTGCTCACGAACCACCACTGCGCCCGGGACTGCGTGGAGGCGGTCTCCACCGAGGCGCGCGACTACGTGGTCGAGGGTTTTTACGCAGCGGCGCGGGGCGAGGAGCTGGTCTGCCCGAACCTGTTCCTGGACCAGCTGGTCTCCATTACCGAGGTGACGGACCGCGTCGATGCCGCGGCGGCCCCGGGTGCGCCCGCGACGCGGGTGGTGGAGGCGATGGAGGCGGAGCAGGAGGCGATCGAGGAGGAGTGCGAGGCCGAGACGGGGCTGGTGTGCCAGGTCGTGCGGCTCTTCCAGGGCGGGCAGTACCAGCTCTACCGCTACCAGCGCCACCAGCCGGTGAAGCTGGTCTTCGCGCCAGAGCTCCAGGCGGGGTTCTTCGGCGGCGACCCGGACAACTTCACGTACCCGCGCTACGCCACGGACTTCGCGTTCGTCCGGGCCTACCAGGGGGAAACGCCCGTGCGGACGGAGCGGTATTTCTCGTGGGACCCCGAGGGCGCCGCGGAGGGGGAGCTGGTGTTCATCACCGGGAACCCGGGCTCCACGAGCCGGTTCGCCACGCTCTCCCAACTGCTGTACGAGCGCCACGTTCGCCACCCGTTCATCCTCGACTTCCTGGAAGGGCAGCGGGACATGCTCCAGGCGATCGCGGCCACGGGGCCGGAGGCCGAGCGCGGAGTGCGCGATCAGCTCTTCGGGATCGAGAACTCCATCAAGGCGTACACCGGGCAGCTCGGTGGGCTGGAGGACCCGGCGCTGCTCGCGCGGAAGCTCCGCTTCGAGCAGCAGTTCCGTGAGCGCGTGACGGCCGATCCCACACTCCGGCGCGAGTACGGCGACGTCTGGGACCGCATCGCCCGGCTCCAGGCCCGGAAGGTCGGGCTCCAGCCGCGGGTCAACATCAGCAATCCCGGCTTCATCGGCCCGCCCCACGTCCAGGTGGCGGCCGCGCTGGTGGATGTGCTGCGCGACACCGCGGACCCCCGGGCGCGGCAGCAGCTGCTCGAGCCGCTGGAGCTCCGCCCGGAGGCCTCCCGGCCGCTGCTCCGCCTCCGTCTCGAGCTCGCCCGCGCCTGGCTCGCCCCCGACGACCCGTTCCTCGGCGCCGCGTTCCAGCCGGGCGAGAGCGCGGACGACGCCGCGCGGCGGCTCCTGGACGCCACGCGCATCGGCGAGCTGGAGTATCGTCGCCGGCTGATCGAGACGGGCGCGGACCCGGACACCGTCGACGACCCGCTCGTCCGCCTCGTGGCGGGGATGAAGGACACGTACGCGGAGGTCCTACCGGCGTGGCAGGAGATCACCGCCGGCCAGGGCATCCAGGAAACCCGTCTCGCCCGCGCCCTCTTCGCGGTCTACGGGACCCGGCTGCCCCCGGACGCCACGTTCACGTTCCGCATCACCGACGGCGTCGTCCAGGGCTACCCGTACAACGGCACGGTCGCGCCCTGGAAGACCACCTTCTGGGGGCTCTACGAGCGCTCGGCCAGCTTCGACAACGCCATGCCATTCCAGCTCCCGGAGGCCTTCGCCCGCGCCGCGGGCGAGGTCCGGCTGCACACCCCGGTGAACTTCGTCACCACCAACGACATCACCGGCGGCAACAGCGGCAGCCCCATGATCGACCGGGAAGGCCGCCTCGTGGGCGTCGCGTTCGACAGCAACATCGAGGGGCTCCCCAACGAGTTCCTCTTCACTACCGAGCGCGGGCGGACGGTGGGCGTACACTCCGCCGGGATCCTCGAAACCCTCCGGATCTACGACGCCCGGGCGCTGATCGAGGAGATCCTGCGTTCGGCGCAACGGTAGACCGGCCGTCGGCGAGGCCCGGACCCTCCCGTGG
>DATKBW010000015.1:0-146491 GCA_035513575.1 Longimicrobiales bacterium
CTACCGTCCGAGGCGGTCCGGCAGCCCGGGGTCCGGCTCCACGAACACCGTCCGGACGCGCTCCGGCAGCACGGCCCCCGGTGGCGCCCTGCGCGGCTTCCGTACGTACTTCCGGCGCGTCCAGTCCACCGGCACGGTCCCGGACGTGCGCGCGCGGCTGTTCAGCGCGGCGAGAACCGCCGCCTCCACCAGGTCCCGCTGCGGCGGGTTCTGCTCCCGCTCCGTCCACCGCAGGATCACGTGCGCCCCCGCGACGTCCCGGGCATGGAGCCAGATGTCCTCCGGCGACGAGTGGCGGAACGTCAGATCGTCGTTCCCCCGCCCGCTCCGACCGACGCGGATCTCCAGCCCGCCGGAGCTCCGGAAGGCGCGGTACGGGAGCCGCTCGTCTTCTCCGGACGAAGGGCCTTCCGCCGGGCGGACCTCCTTCAACCACCGCTCCACCTCCGCCCCGTCGGCCTCCCCACGGTCCAGCGCCCGGAGCAGCGCGTCCAGGCGGTTCCGCTCGGCGACCGCCGCGCGCACCCGCGCCGGCAGGCGCTCCGCCGCGCGCTGCCGCTTCCGCGCCCGGTCGTAGAGCGATTCCGCGTTCCCGGCCGGTGAGAGGGTCGGGTCCAGCCGGATCCTCAGCGACCCGCCCTCGAAGTCGTCCAGCTCCGCCTGGACCGCGCCCTTCTCCACGCGGTGCAGCTGGGCCATCAGCAGATCCGCCCGGCGTCGCAGCGTGGCCGCTTTCCCGGGCGCCGCCTCCACCTCCGCGTGCAGCCGCTCGGCCCGCCGCGCGGCCTCATCCCGGCGGGCTTCGAGGGCGGCACGGACCTCGGGCGCCAGCCCGGCCGGCGCCTCCAGGGCCGCCACCGCCTCCATGCCCGCGAGGAGGGAGAGCACCGGGCGGTCCGCCACCTCCGGGAGAGGGAGGGGGTAGAGCGTCGGGCGGTCCAGCGCGAGGATCCGGGGGTGGGCGGGCGGGCGCGAGGCGAGGCGTACGTACCGGTCGTACGCGCCGAGGAGCGGATCACCCGGCAGCCGACCTCCCTCACCCGCGAGCTCGCCCGCCGAACCCAGGATCGCCCACGCGTTGAGGGGGCTGGTCCACGCCGCGTGTCGCAACAGCACGCTCTTCCGCTTCGCCGGCGGGACGTCCGCCAGGAGGTCCCGGAGGCGCTCCCACTCCAGCGGCTCCTCCATCCCCGCCCGGGGCTCCCGGCCGGCCGGCGGCTCGTACGCAACGCCCCGGCGCAGCGTCCGATCTCCGGCCTCCCGCGGCCAGAGCGCCGCGATGATCCGCCCGGCGGCGTCCAGCGCGGCGACGTTCCACTGGTTGGTCATGAGCTCGACGACCAACCGCGCCGCCCGGTCCGGACCGCTGGCGTCGAGGCGGATCTCGAGGATCCGCTCGTCCGGGAGCGCCGTGACGGAGCCGACGCGGGCCTTCCGCTGCGTCCGCACCCCGCGGCCGCCCCATCCTTCGGCCGCCACCGTCCCGCCGACGCCGGACCCGGGCGGCCCCTCCCCCGTGGGGGACAGGACCCTGATCCACCCGCGGGCGGGGTGGAGCTCCCAGACCAGCGTCTCGGTCTCCAGCTCCAGGACGAACCGGCGGTTCTCGCCGTCGAAGCGGATGCCCCGGGTGCGGCGTCCGGCCAGCCGCTCGTCCAGCTCGCGGGCGAGGTAGTCGACCAGCAGCGAGTCGTACCGGATCGCGTTTGACACCTTCCGAACTTGCGTCTAGCTTCGACCCGCCGTCAAACTTCGGACGACAGCGTATTTCGGGGCGGGAGACCGGGGCATGAGCACCCAGGGGTCGGGCCGCAGGCGGCCCAGCATCCGGCGCCTGCTCGAGATGAAGCAGCAGGGCGAGAAGATCGTCGCCCTCACCGCCTACGACGTCCTCTTCGCCCGCATCATCGATGAGATCGGCGTCGACGTCGTCCTCGTGGGCGACTCCCTCGGCCAGGTCGTCCTCGGCCACCCCAGCACCCTCTCCGTCACCCTCGACGACATGATCCACCACGCCCGCGCCGTGCGGCGCGGCGTGGAGCGGTCGCTCCTCGTCGTGGACATGCCCTTCCTCAGCTTCCAGGTCTCCCCGGAGGATACCCTCCGCAACGCCGGCCGGGTCATGGCGGAGACCGGCGCCGAGGCGGTGAAGGTCGAGGGCGGCTCGGAGCGCGTGGCCTCCCACGTCGCACGGCTGGTGGAGGCGGGGATCCCCGTCATGGGGCACGTCGGCCTTACGCCCCAGTCCGTGCACGCGCTGGGCGGGTATCGTGTGCAGGGGCGCGACGCCGGGAACGCCGAGCGGATCCGGGCCGAGGCGGCACGGCTCGTCGAGGCCGGCTGCTTCAGCCTCGTGCTCGAGCTCCTCCCCGCCTCCCTCGCCGCCGACATCACGCGCGCCTCGCCCGTCCCCACCATCGGGATCGGCGCCGGTGCGGACTGCGACGGCCAGGTCCTCGTGCTCTATGACGCCCTCGGCCTCAACGACGCGTTCACCCCCCGCTTCCTGCGCCGCTTCGCCGACCTGGCCGGGGAGACCAGGAAAGGCGTCGCCGACTACGTGACCTCCGTCCGCCGGGGCGAGTACCCCGGGCCCGAGCACACCCACGAGTGAAGACGGTCCGGACCGTCGAGGAGCTCCGCCGCGGTGTCGCGGCCGCGCGGGGGCAGGGAGCGATCATCGGCTTCGTCCCCACCATGGGCTCCCTCCACGAGGGCCACCTCGCCCTGGTGGACGAGGCGAGACGACACGCCGGCCTCGTCGTCCTGTCCATTTTCGTGAATCCCCTCCAGTTCGGCCCCGGCGAGGACTTCGAGGCCTATCCCCGGGACGAGGCCCGGGACGCGGAGCTTGCCGGCGCCCGGGGGGTAGACCTCCTGTACGCGCCCACGGTCGAGGAGGTCTACCCGAAGGGGGACCTCGCCGTGGGAGTGGTGCCGAAAAGGCTCGTGGACCGCCTCTGCGGCCTGAGCCGGCCGGGGCACTTCGAGGGGGTGCTGACGGTGGTCGCGAAGCTGTTCGGGATGGTGCAGCCGGACGTGGCCGTCTTCGGCCAGAAGGACTGGCAGCAGGCCACGCTGATCCGGCGCATGGCGACGGACCTGGACATGGGGGTGGAAGTGGTCGTGGCGCCCATCGTGCGAGAGGAGGATGGGCTGGCACTCAGCTCGCGGAATACGTACCTGTCCGCGCCCCAGCGGGAGCGGGCGCTGAGCCTCTCCCGCGGCCTGTTCGCCGCCCGCGACGCCTTCGCCGAGGGCGTTACGGACGCCGAACGGCTCAAGGCGCGGGTGCGCGGTACCATGCGCGAGGCGGACGTGGAGCCGGAGTACATCGAGCTGGTGGACCCGGAGACCCTCGACCCGCTGGGCGAGGCGGGGCCCGGCGCGGTGCTGGCCATCGCGGCCCGGGTGGGGGACACCCGGCTCATCGACAATCTGATTCTGGGACACTGACGGATAGAGGCGGCCATGCGACGTACCCTGTGCAAGTCCAAGATCCACCGCGCCACGGTCACCGACGCGAACCTGGCCTACGAGGGGAGCATCACCCTCGACCCGGTGCTGATGGCCGCCGCGGATCTGCTCCCCTTCGAGCAGGTCCACGTGGTCGACATCGACAACGGCGCCCGCTTCGAGACCTATGTCATCGAGGGCGAGGCGGACTCCGGCGACGTGGTCCTGAACGGCGCCGCGGCCCGCCTGGTCCAGCCCGGCGACAAGATCATCATCATGAGCTACGCCTCCTACGAGCAGGTGGAGCTGGACGGCTTCGAGCCGAAGGTCGTCTTCGTCGACGGGGAGAACCGCATCCGCGCCGCGCCCGCCCCGGGCCGGCCGGGGAAGCTGCGGATCGAGCCGGCGTAGACGCCTTCGGGCGCGTTGCCGGGCGCGGTCGGGGACGGGCTCCCCCTTCGTTCGACCCGTTCACGCCTTTCCCCACCCGGAACCCCCCCTAAGATCATCCCATGCACCCCCTTCTGAATGCCGCTGCCGAAGGCGAGCTCCCCGGGTGGGCCCGGGCGGGGGAGCGCCGGCGCGCGCACGTGGGCCGGGTCTCGGAGCTGATGGGGCGTTGGGCGGACGAGCTGGGGCTGGGGTCGCACGAGCGTGCGCGCTGGCGTGCGGCGGGGCTGCTCCACGACGCGTTCCGGGACGCGGACCCGGAGCTGCTGCGGATGGGGGTGTCGGAGGACATGGCGGGGCTGCCGGCGAAGCTGTTGCACGGGCCGGCGGCGGCGGAGCGGCTGCGGCGGGACGGTGTGGATGACGACCTGTTCCTGCGGGCGATCGCCTACCACACGCTGGGGCATCCGGCATTCGACCGGCTCGGGCGGGCGCTGTACCTCGCGGACTACCTGGACCCCGGCCGGGAGGACATGCCGGCAGGGACGGACGCGCTGCGGGCCCGCTGCCCGGCGGAGATGGACCATGTGATCCGGGATGTCGCGTCGGTTCGGATCGCGCGGCTCCTGGAGTCGAAAAAGCCGCTCCGCGCCGAGACGGTGGCGTTCTGGAACGCGGTGGTCGGAAATGGCCCGTAGCGGAGCCGGGACCCGGCGCGGGGCGCGGGTCGTCCTGTTCGTCACGCTGGGGATGGTGGCGGCGTTCGCCGTTTCGCTCGTGGCGCGCATCTTGGGCGACGGCAGCGGCGCCGCGGCGGGTGCCGCCGCGCTGGGCGATCCCGCGCAGGTGCGTGTGGAAGTCCTGAATCGCGCCGGGACCGCGGGACTGGCCCGTGATGCCACGCACCGGCTGCGTGGCGACGGCTTCGACGTGGTGTATTTCGGCAACGCCCCGGCGTTCGACCGGGGCCGCTCGGTCGTCCTGGACCGCGTGCGGGACCCCCTCCTCGCCCGTGCGGTGGCGGCGTCGCTGGGGATCGACAGCGTGGCGACCGCCCCGGACTCCACCCTGCTCCTCGACGTGACGGTGATGCTCGGCGACGACTGGCCGCCGAGGCCGCTGCAGCGGAAGGGGCTCGTGGAGCGGTTGCGCGGCGTGCTCGAGGAGTAGTCCGGCGCGCCACTTTCCGCGCCCCGGCCCCGAAGCACTGGCGCACCGCACTCCCCCGCGCACACATTTTCCTCCCGATCTGCTGTTCTCCCGAATCTCCCATCCGTGAGGTGGAGATGGTGACGGTGCTTTCGCTCTGGCTGCCGATTCTGGTCTCTGCGGTGCTGGTGTTCGCCGCGAGCTCGGTCATCCACATGTTCCTCGGCTATCACGCCAACGATTATGTGGCGGTGCCGGGAGAGGAGGTCGTCGGCGCGTCGATCCGCGCCGCCAACGTGCCGCCGGGCAACTACATGATGCCCTACGCCGGAAGCATGAAGGTGATGAACACGCCGGAGTTCAAGGAGCGCATGGCGCGGGGGCCCGTCGCCATGATCACTGTGCTCCCCTCAGGGCAGACGGGGATGGGGAAGCAGCTCGCTTCCTGGTTCGTCTTCACCATTGCGGTGAGCGTCGTGGCCGCGTACGTCGCCGGCCGCGCCCTGACCCCCGAGGCCGAGTACCTGGAGGTGTTCCGCTTCGCCGGTACCGCCGCGTTCGCGGCCTACGCGCTGGGGACCTGGTCCGAATCGATCTGGTACGGCCGCAAGTGGACCACGACCCTGAAGAACTCCGCCGACGGCGTGGTCTACGCGCTGATCACGGCCGGCGTCTTCGGCTGGATGTGGCCCGGCACCTGATCGGCGGGTAGCCGCCGGCCGACCCCGCGGGTCTCCCGCGGCCCCTCTTCACTCGTCGGCGGCCAGCCCCCGGATCGTCTCCACCAGCGCCTCCACCCGCCTCGCCTCCGCCGCCGATGCGCCGCTGCGCAGGGCCTCCGCCTCGCCGGCCAGCCGGGTCAGCGCGGCGCTGCGCGAGGACCCGGACGCGGCGAGCGCGCGATCCAGCTCGGCGGCGATGTCGTCGAGGCGATCCGCCGGGATCCGGCTGTCGCGCCGGAGCTGGTCCAGGTACGCCCGGGCCACGGCGGGGTGTGCGGGCCAGGTGAGCCGGGGCTGCGTCTGCGGATTGAACGTATCGAGCCGGACCAGGTCGGCGGCCTCGAGCTCGTTCGCCGAGAGGTGCTCGCTGGGCGTGAGCCGCAGCACGTCCAGGCCGCGGCCGATCTCGGACCCGTAGATCCGGCCGTTGTACCAGTAGGCGGACCAGACGCCGCCCAGGAGGAGCTCTTCGGCGAGAGGCCCGCGGTCGAAGTACGCGATCTCATGGGGTCGGGCCGGGTCGGTGAAGTCGAAGACCGAGATCCCACCCTGGTACCAGGCCTGGACCATGATGTCGCGCCCGGGGACCGGGACGAGCGAGCCGTTGTGGGCCACGCAGTTCTCCGCCGCCGTCTGCGGCGCGGGGAGCTTGTAGTAGCTCCGGTGGCGCAGCTGGCGACCCCGGAGCTCGAAGATCGCGTTCGCGCCCCACGACCGCCGGTCTCTGGACTGGCACCGGGCGGCCATCCCGCCCCCCCACTCGTCCGTGAAGATCACCTTGGTGGCGTCGTTGTTGAACGTCGCCGAGTGCCAGTACGCGAAGTTCGGGTCGAACACCTCCTCGACCCGGACCGGGTAGGCGGGGTCGGAGATGTCCAGCAGGATGCCGTTGCCGGAGCACGCACCCGCGGCCAGCCCGACCGCGGGATACGCGGTGATGTCGTGGCACTGGTCGGTGCGGGCCGTGGTCTGGGCGCCCTCGGTCTCGGCTCCTCCCGGCCACAGCCCGGCCACCTCCCCGCCCACGGCGAAGATCCGCGGCATGTTGACGATGCGGGCGTCCTGCGGCGCCGCCAGCGGCACTTCGATCACCTCGATCCGGAAGAGCGAGGAGGTCGTGTCCTCCGTGGGCTCGAGGGCCGTGCACCCCTCGAGCTCCGCGTCCGGCCGTACGTCGGCGGTACCCGAGACGTAGATGTACACGTGCGAGGCATCGCTGCGGTCGGGCACCAGCGTATGCGTGTGCGACCCCCGGCACGTCTGCACCCCGCCCACCTGCCGCGGCCTCCCGATGTCGCTGATGTCGAAGATCCGCACACCACGGAACCGCGCCGGGTCCGCCCCCGGCTGGAACTGCCCCCCGGTCCCGCAGTCCACGCGGCCGTTCGGCATCTCCACGGACATGAACAGCAGGTCCCCGTGCACGGACAGGTCACCCTGGCCGCCCGGACACACCACGGAGGTGCGCAGCCGCGGCGCCGAGGGGTCCGCGATGTCCCAGATCTGGAAGCCGTGGAAGCTGCCCATGAACAGCAGCGTGCCGCGGTACGCCATGTCCGAGTTCGCCAGCAGGATGTTCCCCAGGTCGGCCTCATCGAAGAACCCTTCGGGCCGCGGCTGGGTCGCCACCAGCTCCATGTTCATGGTGGCAATCTCGGCGTCGAGCCACCCCGCGCCCAGCCCCACCCGCGTGTCCGCCGCGTTCCGGGCCCGCTCCTCGGCGCTCAGGCCCGGGTCGCCCGCGGCCCGGGCCCCGCCGCACGCGGTGGCCGCCAGCACGCCGGCGATGGTCACGAATCGGGCGACGCGGACGCCGGTCTCGCGGGGACGTGGAGGTGGTTCGTGGGTCATGGTCGGCCTCATGGCTGTGGTGCGTCCAGGATGCGGCGCATGCGCGCGATCTCCGCGCGCTGGTCCGCATCGATGTGCGACAGTAGCTGGAAGAGCTCCGGCTCCTGGCCGGCGCCCTCGCTGGCGAGCAGCTCCCGGGTCATGGTGAGCGCGCCCTCGTGATGCCGGATCATCAGCGTCAGGAACAGCCGATCGAACGCCGCGCCGCGCGCGGCTTCCAGACGCGCAAGCTCCTCCGGCGTGGCCATGCCGTGCGCTCCGCCGGGATCGCCAGCGGCCGCCGCGGCCATGACGTGCCCGGCGTGCTGCTCCCACCCGGTCGCCGGAGCCGGCTCGCCGCGGGACTCCAGCCAGCGCCGCATCTGCGCGATCTCGGTGCGCTGCGATGCGTCGATCCGTTCCGCCAGCAGCCGGATGTCCTCGCGCGCGGCCCGGTCCGGCGCCAGCGCCGTCATGGCCAGGGCCTGCGCGTGGTGCGGGATCATGGCCCGGAGAAATCCCACATCCGCGGCCGTATAGGGGTGTTCCGCCCGCCCGGGGCGGGCGGCCTCCACCTCCCGGGACGCCTCGCCGGGGGCTCCGGGCTGCACGGTCCGGGGTCCCGGTTCGCTGGCGCCCGCGGCGCACGCCGGCGCCGTCGAGATCGTCACGGCGAGAAGGATCCGCTTCATCCGCTGGTGCGCTTTCCGGGGGCAGTGGTGACCGGGAGGTCCGCACCGCACACTAGGTGCCCGCGACCCCGCGAGGCAACCCGGGGCCGCCCGTGCGGCGCTGGGCGGCGGCACTCGGTCCTTCCGCTCGCCGACGACGCCGGGCCTCGGGATTGCGCTCGCGCCGATCCCCGGCGGCAGATTTTCCTGGACCCGGCCGGGTGGGGCAGCCCATCTTTGGGAGGCTTCATGGCGCTCTCCCCCGCTGCCGCGACACCGCCGCTCCCACGAGGAACCCCCTTCACGGAGGCACCATGAGAGTTCTCTGCGGCCTGGTTCTCATTGCAGGCTTCGCGCTCCTCGCGGCGTCGGCGCTCGCCGGAGGCCCTGCCGGAGCGTCGGCGGTCGCCGGAGGCCCTGTCGGAGCGTCGGAGCTCCCCTGCGGGGCCGCGGGGGCATTCCTCCGCTCGCAGAGCGCCGCCGCCCGGCGCGATGGGACAGTGGTCATCCGGGGGCGCGTGGCCACGCACCCGCATGCCGCCCTGTCCGGGGCGGAGGTCTCGATCTCGGCGAGCACCTTCCGCACGCTCACCACGGACGGTGGCACGTATCGGCTCTCGATCCCCGGCGTCCTGTTGACGGCCACACAGGCGCGCCGGGTCACCGCCGCCCGGACGGGGTACGATCCGCAGGTGCTGCCGCTGGAGCTGAGCCCCGGCGATTCCATCGTGGTCGACTTCGTCCTTTGCCCGGCGGGGAGCGAGGACGGGCCGCGGGCGCCGAGCTTGCATTCACCTCCCGTCGCCAGCGCGGTCACCCGGGCGACGGGGCGGTCCATGTCGGGCGCCCTGACCGGCGTGGGACGGAGGATGCGGGGCGCCGGGGAAGCGGTCGCCTCCCGGGGGCCCTTCCGCACGGGCCAGGAGCGTCCGGGCCCGGGCTGACCGTTGCCCCGGCAGCCGGCGCGGTCGCACCTTCCGTGGTGTCCGACCGCTCCCGCGTACATCCACCGTGGTGGGGAGCCGACGATCGATGAGCGAAATGGAGCGGATGTCTTCGCGTACCTGGCCGGTCCTGGCCGCAGTGGCGCTGGCCAGCGGCATCGCGGCGGGGGCGCGTGCCCAGTCACCCGGGGACCGGGCCCCGGCGGTCTACGAGTACGCGTATCCGTACAACACGGCGGACCTCAACGAAAATCATTTCATCGTGCTCGACGCCGGCGCTGGCCCGCTCCGCGGCTGGTACTACGGCAGCAGCGACGACTTCGACCCCGCGCGGGAAGGCTACCTCCCGGGGTTCTTCGTGGCGGAGATGGACGGCCTCGAGGTGCGGGACGGGGTGATCCGATTCACCCTGGAGCCGGCCTCGGGCCACTATTTCGGCGCGCCGGTACCGCTGCACTATCGGAGCGCGCTCGACGTGACACCGGAGAGGCTCCCGTTGTGGGACTATGGCGTCGCCGGGCGCAGGGAGTACCGCGGGATGATCACGCCCGACCGGATCGTTCTGGATGTCGACGGGGCGCAGCGGATCTTCACGCGGGTGGGAGTGGACGGATGATCGAGCGTTGGCACGTCCTGCCCGCCGTTCTGGCCGCCCTCCCCGCCTGCGCCCCCGGGCCGCCGCCGGTCGACCAAGCGCCGGGCGGGGACTCCACCGCCGATTCCGTCGAGGCGGCGTGGGCCTCGGTGCAAGGGCTTTCCTGCGAGGGCCTGGCGTGGAGGATCCTGAAGGTCGATCCGACGCGGGCCGAGCTCGCGGCGGAGTTCGGGCGGCCGGACAGCATCGTGGCCACGACCGAGCCGAATCGGCACGTCCGCGGGCAGCTGGATTCCCTGTTCACCGTCCATTATCCGGGTCTGATGTCGATCCTGCGGAAGCCGGAGGGTGGACGGGACATGGTCGACCACGCCGTCGTCACGGCGAACCGGTTCCTGGCCCACCCGCAGATCGGCATCGATGCCCCGGCGGCCCGGGTGATCCAGGCCCTCGGTGAGCCGACCCGGCGCTCTCCGGCCGCTCTCGTCTACGAGTGCGGCGACGGAGCCGAGGAGCCGGTGACCTTCCACCTGGCCGGCGGCGCGGTGAGCCGGATCGAGATCGACTTCTACCTGGACTGACCCATGGGGTTCGACGACTGGAGCCGGGAGTCGACGTGGACAGCCGGTACCTGAGCGGCAGGGATGGCGATACGCGTGCGCCGGACGAGCTCTCGCCCGTCCGGCGCACGCGCGTGGATCACTAGCCTCACCTTCAGCCTCACCTTCGACGGGTCAGGTCCGCGGCGCGGCGTTCCAGGGCGCTACAGCACCGACCGCCTGACCCGGAAGTCGACGTTGTCCCGGATCCACCGCCAGAGGTCCGGCTGCTCGTCCCCCTCCCGCGCCGACGGGAGGAATCCGGCACGCGCCGGCGCCGCGGCTTCCGCGGGCGATTCGCCCGACATGGCTCCCGCGAGGTCGTCCGCGGGCTCCCCGGCCGCCCCACGCGCCGGCTCCGCCGGGGCCCCGGCGAGCTGCTCCCGCCACCCATTCATGACCACGGCGTCCACCGTCCACATCCGTACCCGCTCCCGGGGGACGCTGTGCTCCCAGTGCACCGCGACGGTCGGGTTCGGGTACAGCACCCGGACGGTGACGTTGCGCGCCAGGTATTCCAGCGACTCCAGGTCGATATTCGCGTAGCGCGCGGCCTCGTCGATCGGCGGACCGCCGCGTCCCACGTCCGGAACCCCGTCCGTGAGGAGCACCAGCGTGACCGGCGCGAGCACCAGGTTCTGGCGCTTCACGAGCGAGGCCGCGCGCTCGAAGAATGCACTGAAATCCGTCAGGTTGTCGTTCGGGGGAAACCATTCCCGGAGATCGGCTTCGATCTGCTTCACCGACTTGCCCTCGAAGTCGTGAATCGGGTGGAACGCCTGGGGCTGCCCGGGCTTGTCGCCCCCGATGGCGCCCACGAACAGCGCCCGGGGCTGCTCCAGCTCACCCACGCCGGCCAGGTGCGCGTGCAGGTAGTGGGCGGTGAAGGTCATGGCGTCGTTGTACCGCCCGTCCCTCTGGAACGACCCGCTCACGTCGATGCCCACGAACATCGTGCTCCTGGGCACCAGCTCGGCATCGGGGGCCGGGGCGCAGCTCACGGCGCCGAGCAGCAGCGCCCGGAACCCGAGGAAGCGGAGGACGGCGCGGCTGCCGCGCGGTCGGCTCCGGTCGCGTCGTATGGACATCTCAGCCCTCCCTGGCCGTCTCGGGGACCAGCCGACCCGAAGCCTTCGATTCGGCCGGGGCCCGGCGGCCGCCCGGCGTCGGGAAGCGCGCCATCGCCTCCTCCATCGACGAGAACGGCAGCTCGAAGGCCGGCCGCGAGCTGACCAGGACCAGTACGAAGTTGAGCGCCGCGGCCAGCAGCTGGAGCATCGGCAGGACCAGCGCCTCCGCGAGCCGATCCGCCTGGCCCCGCAGCCACGCCTGCTCCCGCTTCAGGTCGTCCACCATCTCCTTCCACCACCCGAAGGCGGCCGCCGTCGCCGGCGCGCCCTGCTGCGCCGGCATGTTCAGGGTCTGCCGGGACAGGATCGCCATGAGCGCGGGCGTGCCGTAGCGGCCGAAGAGGAACCAGGTCATGGCCCGGATGCCCATCCACCCGAACGACGCCAGCACCAGCGTGGAGACCAGCCCCAGCCGCACCTGGCCGCCCGTCTGCTGCGCGATCCAGGGCGTGATCGCGTCGATCAGCTCGCGGTACAGGAACACCACCTCGAAGAACATCACGAAGAACTCGACGAAGAGCATCTGCACCACTTCCTTCGGCCGACGGTTCTGTATCGCGTCCGTCAGCACCTGGATGCACGCGAAGCTCCCCGCGATCAGCAGGAACAGGAACGCGTACAGCACCCCCGAGAGCAGGATCGTGCTCGGCGGCGCGCCCGTGATGTCGTAGAGAACCTCGTACATCGTCGGGCGAAGCGTGAACGTGAAGATCGCCGCCTCCAGCGCCGCCCAACCCAGGATCAGCACGAACGCGAGCCACGGCACACCCGGCTTGAAGTAGCGCTTTGCCGTCCAGTCCAGCGCCGCCGCGGGCGTCGTGAACAGCGACCGGGCGACGCGCAGCAGGACCACCACCGCGTATCGCAGCCCCGACCAGAGCAGCCCCGCCGCCAGCAGGAAGAAACGGGCGACCCCGGCCCAGTACACCGCGATCCCGCGCCCCATGTCCCACCACGAGAACGCCACCGTCCGCAGGTACGTGCCCCGGCCGGACCGGAAGGGGAGCGTGTAGACGGAGAGCATCGTCGTCCACATGGCCACCACCAGAAGCACCGCCGGCAGCCCCAGCAGCGTCCACGACCCCGCCACCGCCAGCCACGAGCCTCCGGGCGCCAGCACCATCCCGAGCACGCGCTCCTGCCACGGCGGGATCCACGTGACCAGCCCCGCGAGGAACACGGCGCCTTCGCGCCAGGCTTCGGGCAGGCTCTGGATTAGGGAATCGAACATCGACGCCTCCTGTATTGGGAAGAGGCCCATGGGGGATGCGACGCGCCAGCCCCCTGGGGGGTACGCTGGCGGCCCGGCTGGCGTGGCGACGGCGTCGCGGTAGCCCCGAAGCTCTGCGTCACCGCCTTTCGGCGGCTTTGCTCTGAGCAGCGTGTGCGGATGCCCTGCAATTGGAATCGGACGGGCGGTGCCCGGCCGGCCGCCATGGCGGCAAGGGCGAGGCCCGCATCGGTCCCGCCCCCGCAGGTGCGAGGCCAAGTCATTGCCCTACAACGACTTCTCCGGCTACGACCAGATCGGGTGGGGGGGCCGTTGGCAGCGGGGCGTGGGCAAAGATGTGGCGCACCCCGTACTTTCTTCCGGCACCTTCGTGGCTTCGTGGACCTGGCACCACTGCTTCGGGTCGACCCATTCCTCCATGTTTCCGCCCCGGGTTTCGGCCTATCTCCTGCACATGGGTCGTAGCTTTCGCCCCAATCTGCCTGGGGGCACGTTTCACCTGACGTCGCGTCTGCAGGGTCGCGAGGCGTTGTTTACGCCCGCGTTGCGAACGCGGTTCGTCGCGGCCATGCGCGCGCAGGTAGCGCACTCCGACGTCGCCCTTCTGGCGTACGTCATCATGCCGAACCACTTCCACCTGGTGCTCCAGCAGGGGGACGCACCCCTCTTCCGCTTCATGCAGCCACTCTTGCGGCGCGTAGCGCTGATGGTCCAAAGGCGCCACCGGAGGGAGGGGCACGTGTTCGAGCGCCGGTATCGAGACAACCCGTGCGGCGACGCGGATCACCTTCGCAACGCCATTGTCTACACTCACCTCAATCCGGTCCGCGCTCGGCTTTGCGACGAGGCGGGGGCGTACCCGTGGAGCTCGCACGGACTCTGGGCGGGTGGCCGCGCCGCGGCGGACGGCGGTCGGCATCCCGTCAACCTCGAACGTGCCGCGTCCCTCGTGGACCTCGCGCCCGACCCGGATTACGGGCAGCTCCGACGTGCTTATATCGCACTGGAGCGCTACCACGCGGCCAACCCTCCCGAGGTGGCCAAGCTCTTTGGCCGCCTCGACCTTGACACCATCGCCCGCGCCGTTGTGAACGGGCGCCCTCCGGGCCTGGACCCCGGGCTGTTGCGTTCGCGCTGGGGCGGCCCGCCCTATGTCGACGTGCGCCACGAGATCATCCGACGCGCCGCTGCCGCCGGCTATCGGAACACCCAGACCGCGGCCTACCTCGGGCTCTCACCGAGCACGGTGGCCGGCGTGCTCGCCAGCGACCGCAGACGCGCTGCGGTGGCCGTTTCCTGACGGAACCGAACCACTCGATGGGTCACCGCCATGCCCGGTCGGAGCAGGACCAAGCACCGGTGCCAGGTCCCTGTGTCCACGTGCCATGGTCGCGCTGACCCTGTAGTTTGCCCGTTCCGATACGAGTTCGACGACCCGATGGAGGCTCCTCCCATGCGACGCAGCGTCTTCTCGACCCTCCCCCTGCTCACGGCCGGCGCAGCCGCGGCGTGCCTGGCCGCGTGCTCGGGCGACCGGGAGCGGCCCGGCTCCTTCCCGGCGGAGGCGGTCGAGCCCGCCCTCGGCACCATCACGGTCCCCGACCTGATGGCCCACATCGACGTCCTGGCGTCGGACTCGTTCGAGGGCCGCGCCCCCGGGACCCCCGGGGAGGAGAAGACCGTGGCCTACCTCACGGAGCAGTTCCGGACCCTCGGCCTCGAGCCCGGCAACCCGGACGGCAGCTGGACGCAGGGCGTGACGCTGGTGGGAATCCGGAATCAGGCGACGGGCTCCGTGCGCGTCGGCGGCGAGACCATCCCGCTCCGCTTCCCCGAAAATCTCGTGGCCGTGTCGTACCGGGACGCGCCGTCGGTGGTCGTGGACAACTCGGCTCTCGTGTTCGTCGGCTACGGCGTGGAGGCGCCCGAGTACGGGTGGGACGACTACGGCGGCCGGGACATGACCGGGAAGACACTGATCATGCTGGTGAACGACCCGCAGGTCCGGCTGGCGGGGGACACCGCGCTCGACCCGGAGGTGTTCAATGGCCGGGCGATGACATACTACGGCCGCTGGACCTACAAGTACGAGGTCGGGGCCGGGAAGGGCGCGGACGCGGTGATCGTGGTTCACGAGACCGGCCCGGCTGGGTACCCGTGGGAGGTGGTGACCGGGAGCTGGGGACCCGAGCAGTTCGGGATCGCCGGCGGCGGCGGCCCGACTCCGGTGAAGGTGGAGGCGTGGATCACGGAGGAGACGGCCCGCCGCATGCTGAGCGCCGCCGGCCACGATTTCGATGCGCTGAAGGAGCGGGCCCGGACGCGGGGGTTCCAGCCGATTGACCTGGACGGCACCGCCAGCTTCGACGTCACCATGGAGCGGCGCCAGGTCTCGTCGCAGAACGTGATCGCGAGGCTCCCGGGCTCCGACGACGACGTCGCGGATGAACACGTGGTCTACACGGCGCACTGGGACCACCTGGGCCGCGACCCCTCGCTCGATGGCGACCAGATCTTCAACGGGGCGCTGGACAACGCCACCGGGACGGCGGGGCTGCTGGAGATCGCCGAGGCGTTCGCCTCCCTCGCCGAGGCGCCGCGGCGGTCGATCCTCTTCCTCGCGGTCACGGCGGAGGAGAAGGGGCTCCTCGGAGCGCGCTATTACGCCGAGAACCCGCTCTACCCGCTGGAGAAGACGCTCGCCAACATCAACATGGACGGGCTGAACCAGTGGGGGCGGACGGAGGACGTGGTCGTCATCGGGATGGGCAACTCATCGCTGGATGATGTGCTCCGTCGTCACGCGGACGCCCGCGGCCGGACCCTGGTCCCGGACCCGGAGCCGGAGAAGGGGTTCTTCTATCGCTCCGACCATTTCCAGTTCGCGAAGCAGGGCGTCCCCGCGCTGTACATGGATCAGGGGACGCACTACATCGGCCAGCCGGAGGGGTACGGCGAGCAGAAGCGGGCGGAGTATACCGCGAACGACTACCACAAGCCGTCGGACGAGGTGAAGCCGGACTGGGACCTCGCGGGCGCCGTCGAAGACCTCGGGCTGATGTTCCTGGTGGGCTACGAGGTCGCGGAGGGCGACATCTGGCCAACGTGGAGGGAGGGGAACGAGTTCAGGGCGCGCCGCGAGTCCATGCTGGGGTCCCCGTGAAGGTCCGCCCGCCGGTCTCACTACCTCGTCCCTGCACCACGCGCGAAAGGAAGGAATGGGGATGAAGCGGTGGCTCGTTCTCGCTACCGCGCTGGCGGCCGGCGGATGCGGCGGCGGGCCGGCGCCCTCGTCGTACGCGGGCGATGAGTCGCGGGAGATCAAGGCGCTGGACGACGCAGAGGTCGCCGGGCTCCTGGCCGGCGAGGGACTGGGCTTCGCCCGCGCGGCAGAGCGGAACGGGTTCCCGGGGCCCCGACACGTCCTGGACGCGGCCGCGGAGCTCGAGCTCACGGATGACCAGCGGGCCCGCGTCCAGGCGATCTTCGACCGCATGAGCGCGGAAGCGGTCCGCCTCGGGCGAGAGCTGGTGGAGGGCGAACGGACGCTGGACAGTCTCTTCGCCGCCGGGGCGGCCGCGCCGCCGGCGGTGGCGCCGCCGGCGGTGGCGGAGCGGGCGGTGGCGCTCGGCACCCTCCGGGGCCGGCTCCGCAACGTCCACCTGCAGGCGCACCTCGAGACCGCGCCCCTGCTGACCGAGGGCCAGCGCATGCGGTACCGTGAGGTGCGGGGCTATGACGCGGCGCCTGGCGGCGGCCCCACGACGGACCCGGACCATGCGGGGCACGCCGGGCATTAGAGCGCGCGCGGCGACCCGGTGTGGCGACCCGGTGCGGCACCGGTCTGTTGTCCCGCGCGGGCGGTGGCCCTGATCCTGCGCCCGTCCGCTGCCCCGTGAAGGCGGACGGAAACGAAACCCGGGCGGGCGACGTAGTGCCTGGCGGGCGGCAGCATGACGAAAAGAGGAGAGCGAGGATGAAAGGAACCCGACTCGTGCGCTCCCGCGACGACCGGATGATCGCCGGCGTCTGCAGTGGGCTTGCGGACTGGCTGGGCTGGGACCCGACGCTCGTCCGGGTCTCCTACGTGGTGGTCTCGATCCTGTCGGCGGGGTTCCCCGGCACGCTGGCGTACATCGCCCTCTGGATCATCATGCCCGAGGCGCCCCGGACCCGCTAGAGCGCCCCGCGATCAGCTCGACGAACGGCTTCGGCGGCTTCATCTCGTGCTCCGCGGCGAGCTGGCCGCACGCCGCCGCGATGTCCCTGCCCCGCGACTCCCGCACCGTCGCGTTCACCCCGGCCGCCTCCAGCCGCCTCGCGAACTCCCGCAAGCGCCGCTCGGGCGACGGGGACCAGCCGGTCCCCGGGACGGGGTTGAACGGGATCAGGTTCACGTGCGCCCGGAATTCCCCGGCGATCTCCGCCAGCGCGTCGGTCAGCGCGAGGTCGTCGTTGATGCCGTCGATCATGACGTACTCGAAGGTGATCCGCCGGCCGCCGGCCGCCTCGAACGCCCGGAGCGCGTCCAGCAGCTGCGGGAGCGGATACTTCTTCTCCACTGGCACGATCTTCCGCCGCAGCTCGTGCGTCGGCGCGTGCAGGGACACCGCCAGCCGGAACTGCTCGGGACGCCGGGCCAGCTCCACGATTCCCGGGACGATCCCGACGGTGGAGACGGTGATGCGGCGGGCGCCCACATCGTAGGCGTGGTTCAGGACGGTCAGCGAGTCCAGGACCGCCGCCCGGTTCATCAGCGGCTCGCCCATCCCCATGTACACGATGTTGGTGATGGCGCCGCGCCCGTTCTCCTCGGCCCAGCGGCGGGCTCCCCGGTACTGGGCCACGATCTCTCCCGCGCCGAGGTTGCGCCGGTAGCCGGACCATCCGGTGGCGCAGAAGACGCACGCCATGGCGCAGCCGGCCTGGCTGGAGAGGCAGAGGGTCAGCCGGTCGGCGGTGGGGATCAGCACCGACTCCACCAGCTCGCCGTCCGCGAGGCGCCAGAGGTGCTTGGCCGTCCCGTCGCCGGACACCTGGACGCGCGCGGCGGCGGGGGCGACCAGGTCGAAGGACCCGGCCAGCGCCTCCCGCTCGATGCGGGGGAGCTCGGTGATCTCGTCGAACGAGAGCACCACCTTGCCGTACAGGCGGTCGAGCGTCTGGAGCGCACGGTAGGACGCCACGCCGCGCCCCGCGTAATGGGCTTCGAGGGCGGTACGGGCGTCATCCGGGGGGAGCCCCAGGAGGTCGATTCGTTCGGTTGTCCGCGTCATGGGCCGCGGTTAAGTTAGGCCGATTATTCGCGCGGTAGAAGACCCCCTGGTGCAAGCGGTGGTCCTGCTTTCGGATCTGCTCTCGGCGGCCCGGGTGAAAGTGCCCCTGACCGCCACCACGAAGGACGATCTCCTGGCGGAGCTGGTGGATCTGCTGGTCGCGGACCAGTGCGTCGATGAGCCGGGGGAGGTCCTGCGCGCGGTGCGCGAGCGCGAGGCGATCCTTTCCACCGGGATCGGCAGCGGCGTGGCGATCCCCCACGGCAAGTCCCCCGTCTGCAGCGGTCTGTCCATCGCCGCCGGCGTGACGAGCGAGCCGGTCGATTTCGACGCCCTGGACGGCGAGCCCGTTCGGCTGGTTTTCCTGCTGGTGGGTCCCGAGACCGCGGCCGGGGCGCATATCAAGGCCCTCAGCCGGATCTCGCGGCTGGTCCGGCAGCCCGAGCTGCGCCAGCGGCTGATGGATGCCGATGAGGCGGGGGAGTTCCTCCGCGCTCTGCGCGGGGCCGAGCGAGGGTGATGCGCGTTGCGCTGGGCTACCTGCCGCTCGTCCTGTGGGCGGCGGGGGTCCTTATCTTGGGCGGCCTCGACATGGGCGACGTTCGCCTCCCCGCGGGGTCCGACAAGCTGGCGCACTTCGTCATCTACGCCTTCGGGGGTGCGCTGGCTGCCGGCGTGGGCCGCCTGAGCCGTCGCGGAAGCGGGTGGCCCGGCATGCTGTTCGTCGCCCTCGTCGCCGCGGCGGATGAGCTGCGGCAGGCGGGGCTCCCGCACCGGACGGGCGACCCATGGGACTGGGCGGCGGACATGGCGGGCGCGCTCATCGCGTTCCTCCTGCTCCGCCGCCGCCATCGCAAGAGCGCTGGAGGGACATGAGCCAGGAGATGGGAACGGCGTACCGGACCACGGCGGCCGGGACGCTTCGGGTGGAGGACGTGGGCGGAGCGGTCCGGCTGGCGGGGTGGGTCCACCGCAGTCGCGACCTGGGCGGCGTGCTCTTCATCGACCTGCGGGACCGGTCCGGGCTCGTGCAGCTCTCGCTCGGCCCGGACTGGACCCCGGCCGAGGCGCTGGAGCGGGGCGCTTCGCTGGGCACGGAGAGCGTGATCGCCGTCGAAGGGGAGGTGGTGCGTCGCCCGGACGGGGCCCGCAACGAGGACATGCCGACGGGCGCGATCGAGGTGCACGTCCGCTCGCTGGACCTGCTCGCGGCCGCCGAAACGCCGCCCATCCCGGTCTACCAGGTTCCCGGAGAGGCGCTCCCCGCCGAGGAGCTGCGCCTGCGCTACCGCTACCTCGATCTGCGCCGGCCGGCGCTCCAGCGCGTGCTGGGGACGCGGCACCGCGCCCTGCAAACCGTTCGGCGTCACCTCTCGGAGCAGGGGTTCTGGGAGGTCGAGACGCCGATGCTCACGCGCCGGACACCGGAAGGGGCCCGGGACTACCTGGTCCCGAGCCGCGTTCACCCGGGCGAGTTCTACGCGCTCCCCCAGTCGCCGCAACTCTACAAGCAGCTCCTCATGGTCTCCGGCTACGACCGCTACTTCCAGATCGCCAAATGCCTCCGGGACGAGGATCTGCGGGCGGACCGGCAGCCGGAGTTCACCCAGATCGACGCCGAGATGTCGTTCGTCGCCGAGGAAGACATCTTTGCCGTGGGCGAGGGAATGCTGGTGGTGCTCTGGAAGGACGTGCTGGACGTGGACCTGCCCACGCCGTTCCCGCGCCTCACGTATGCCGAGGCAATGGCCTGGTACGGCACCGACAAGCCCGACCTCCGCTTCGCCATGGAGCTCGTGGACATGACGGAGGTCCTCCAGCCGGCGGACTTCCGGCTGTTCGCCGCCACGCGGGAATCGGGGGAGCGGATCCGGGGCGTCATCGCCCCGGGCGCGGCGGACGCGCTGTCGCGCAAGGACCTGGATGGCCTGAATCCCGTGGCCCAGGCCGCGGGCGTGCCCGGCTGCCTCTGGGTCAAGCGGACGGCGGAGGGGTGGTCCGGGCAGTTCGCGAAGGCGCTGGATGAGGACACGGGTCGTCGCCTGGTGGACGCCGCCGATGTGCAGGTGGGGGACGTGGTGGTGGTGGTGATCGGGCGCTTCCGGGAGGCGGGCATCGTCGCGGCGAGCCACGGCGGCGCCACGGACGCCGAGCGGCTCGGGGGCGCCGAGGCGGCACTCGACGCGCTCCGCCGCCACCTCGGTCAGCGGCTGGGCCTGCGCGACCCGGGGAAACACGCCTGGGCCTGGATCACCGAGTTCCCACTGTTCGACTGGGACGCCGGGGAGGGTCGGCTGGTGGCCTCCCACCACCCCTTCACGGCGCCGCACCCGGACGACGTCCCCGCGCTCCTGGACCACGCGGCCGAGACCGTGTCCGGGGCAGGGGCACGGGCGCTCTTCGATGCACGCCTCCGGTCCCGCGCCTACGACGCGGTGTACAACGGTCACGAGCTGGCCAGCGGGTCCATCCGGATTCACGATGCCCGGGTCCAGCGCGCGGTTTTCCGGGCGCTCGGCATCGAGGAGGAGGAAGCGGAGCGGAAGTTCGGGTTCCTGCTCGAGGCGTTTCGCTACGGGGTGCCGCCCCACGGCGGGTTCGCCTTCGGCGTGGACCGGCTGATCATGCTGCTCACCGGGGCGGCCAGCCTCCGGGATGTCATCGCGTTTCCGAAGACCACGGCCGCCCGGGCGCTGTTCGAGGGCGCCCCGGCGCCGGTCGACGAATCCGACCTGAGAGACCTGCACATCCGGAAGGCGTAGGACCGGAAGGCGTAGGAAAGGACGCCCGCGGCGCGAGCGCGCGCGTATTGCGTGCGAGACGAAACGGGTTGAGCATTCGCGGGGTAGCCGAAGACGGCGCGCGAGTCCGGGAGCGGCTCGATCTCCCGATCCCAGATCTGAAAGGTTGATCCCGACGTCGATGGCCGATAGCGAGAACACCATTGTCCAGCACCGGCTCCCCTCCGAGGGGGCCGACTACCTGCTCCTTGCCGGGGTGAACGACCAGAACCTCCAGGAGCTGGCGCGGCAGACCGGCTGCCGGGTGATCCTGCGCGGGGACTACCTGATCCTCTCCGGCGAGCTCGCGGACGTGGAGCGGGCGATCCCCGTGGCGCAGCAGCTCCTGGACATGGCCCGGCTCCAGACGCCCTTCGGCGTCGCCGATGTGGCCCGGCTGGTCGATGCCGCCGGCGTGGCCGGTGTCGCCGAGCCGACCACCGTGGAGGCGGGCGCGCCCGGGACGGAAGGCCGGCGTGACGACCTCCGCATCCTCCTGCCCGGGCTCCGCAAGGTGATCGCGCCGCGGTCCGCCGGTCAGGCCGGCTACCTGGAGGAGATCGCGAAGAACGACATCGTCATCGCCATCGGCCCCGCGGGGACCGGGAAGACGTACCTGGCGGTGGCCATGGCCGTGGACGCGCTGCTGAAGAACCGGGTGAAGCGGATCATCCTGGCCCGCCCGGCCGTGGAGGCGGGCGAGTCGCTGGGGTTCCTGCCAGGTGACCTCCAGGAGAAGGTGGACCCGTATCTCCGGCCGCTCTACGATGCGCTGGAGGACATGCTCCCCCACGACCGCATCAAGCGGGCGATCGAGAGCCGGACCATCGAGATCGCGCCGCTCGCCTACATGCGCGGCCGGACGCTCTCGGACGCGTTCGTCATCCTGGACGAGGCCCAGAACGCCACGACGGCGCAGATGAAGATGTTCCTGACCCGTCTCGGGCTGAACTCCCGCACGGTCATCACGGGCGACAAGACGCAGATCGACCTGGTCCGCCACTCCGACTCGGGGCTGCTGGAGGTGGAGGCGATCCTGCGCGGGATCGAGGGGATCAGCTTCGTCTACCTCGAGGCCGCGGACGTGGTGCGGCACCGTCTGGTGAAGGACATCATCGACGCCTACGCCGCCGCGGACGTGGAGCGGGGGCGGGACGAGAAGTTGGGGAACGGCCGGCAGGCCTGACGGGGAGCGAGCGATGACGGCACACGAGTTCTTCCACATCCTGAGCACGCGCCCGCGCGATCGCGGGAAAGCGTGGCTGCATCACGGTGCCCGGGCCGTGCTGCTGCTCGGGCTCGCCCTGGCCACCACCCTGATGTTCCCGGTGGCACCGCTCCCGGATTTCCCATTCCTCGAGCGTGGGATGGTCGCGAACGAGGATGTCGTCGCGGAAGTCACGGCCCCCATCTACAAGTCGGCGGCGGAGCTCGCCCGCGCGCGGCAGGACGCGGCGGCGAGCGTCACCCCGATCTTCGTCTACGATTCGACGGCCGTGGACTCCATGCTGGCGCAGGTCGAGCGTTTCTTCGTCCGGGTGGACAGCGTTGCCGCGACCACGGGAACCCGGTCGGTGGTGCGGCAGCGCATCGCCGACCTCCTCGGGGCCTACGGCATCCCCCCCTCCACGGAGGACCTCGATCTGCTCGAGAACGAAAGCCAGCGCCGCCGCCTCCGGGCGACTGTCCGCATGGCCATCACCAGCGAGCTCCCGCGCGGCATCGCGGTGCCCGGCGAGCTGGAGGAGGCGGGGAGTCAGGAGCTCCGGCTGCGCGGGATCGGCCCCGAACGCGTCATGGACGCCGACTCGATGCTGACCTCGGTCGACCTGTTCGATCGCGCGGAGATCTACCTGCCCAGCGCGATCCGGCCCGGATACGAGCAGCTTCAGCGCCTGCTCCTCATCAAGTTCTTCGTCCCGAGCGTCCGGCCGGACTGGACCGCCACCGACCAGGCGCGCCAGCGGAACCGGGCCGCCGTAAGCCTGACCAAGGGTGAGGTGCTGCAGGGGGAGCGGATCGTCGCGGCCGGGGACCGCGCCACCGACGATCAGATCGAGCGGCTCCGGGCCTACCAGGCCGAGCTCGAGCGGCTGGGGGACCTGGAAGGGGGACAGCGGGGCGCCCGCACGTTCGGCGCCTTCCTCTTCAACCTGATCACTCTCTCCCTGATCGCGGCGCTGCTCTACTTCTACCGGCCGAACGTCTACGAGGACTTCCGGCACGTCGTGCTGCTGGGATTCCTCATCCTGGCGCTGGTGGCCGCGGCGGCGATCATCACCACCTACGAGGCTCCCAGGGCGCTGATCCCCATCGCTTTCCCGGCGCTGGTCATCGCCACGTTGTGGGATGGCCGGCTCGCACTCAGCCTCTCGCTCATCCTGGCCATCATGCTCACGGGCCAGGCCGAGCTCACCGGGATCAGCGTCCTCCTCACCCTGGCCGTGGCCGGCGCGATGGCCTCCCTGAGTGTGCGCGTGGTCCGGCGTCGCGCCCAGATCTGGAGCTTCATCGCCCTGATCACGGCGGGCTACGTCCTCGTGGCGGTCGTCCTGGGACTGCTCCGCTCCTGGACGCTGGAGGAGGTCTTCTGGGCCAGCGCCTGGGGCGCGGTGACGGCCCTCGGCAGCGCGTTCATGGCCATGGGCTTCCTCCCCGTCTTCGAGGGCTTCACCCGCATCACCACCGACCAGTCGCTGCTGGAGCTCGCGGACGTCAATCGCCCCCTTCTCCGGCGGCTGTCCATGGAGGCGCCGGGGACGTACGCCCACTCGGTCAACGTCGCCAACCTCGCCGAGTCCGCGGCCAGCGCCATCGGCGCGGACGCGCTGCTCACCCGCGTCGGCGTGTACTATCACGACGTGGGGAAGATGCTCCGGCCCCACCTCTACATCGAGAACCAGCACGGGGGGCGCAACCCCCACGACAAGCTGAAGCCCGCCACATCGGCGGCGCAGATCCGGAACCACGTGATCGACGGCATGAGGCTCGCCGAGGAGCACAAGCTCCCGGCCTCGGTGAAGGCGTTCATCGTCGAGCACCACGGCACCCAGCCCATCAGCTTCTTCTACGACCAGGCCCGGGAGGCCGATCCCGACGCCACGCTGGATCTCCGCGACTTCAGCTATCCCGGACCCCGGCCGCAATCGCGGGAGACCGCCATCCTGATGCTCGCCGACTCCGTCGAGTCCGCCGCCCGAGTCCTGCCGGACCCGACCCCCGAAGCCATCCGGGAGCTGGTCGATCGGATCACCCGCACCAAGATCGACCAGGGGCAGCTCGACGAGGCGCCCCTCACGTTCCGCGAGCTCACCCGGATCAAGGAGCAGTTCGCCAGCGGCCTCAGCGGGATGTACCACCAGCGCATCGACTACCCGCCCCGGCCGGACGAGCCGGAGCGCGAGCCATCAGCGGAGCGCGCCGGCGCCGGCGTCCCCTGATGCTCCTGGTGGATGTCACCGGTGAGGGCGCCCTTCCGGCGGACGCCTTCGCCGCCGACCTCCCCGCGCTGGTGGAGCGCGCCGTCCGGGCCGCCCTCGGCGACCGGCGGGTCGGGGAGGCCGAGGTCTCGGTGACCCTCATGGACGACGAGGCCATGACCGCCCTGAACCGGCAGTGGAAGGGCCGGGACGCCACTACCGATGTCCTGGCCTTCGCTCTCCATGAGGCGGGCGAGGCGCCGCTGGGCGACCTGTACATCGGCTGGCAACAGGCGCTCCGGCAGGCGGCGGAGGTCGGCGAGCGACCCGCCCGCGAGCTGGTCCGCCTCGCCGTTCACGGCACGCTGCACGTGCTCGGCTGGGATCACCCCGACGAGGGGCGCGAGGAGAGCGAGATGTGGCGGCACCAGGAGCGCATCGTGGACAGCATCGTGATTCCATGAACACCCTCGGCAAGGCTTTCCGACGCCGGCTGATCGCAGGGCTGATCGTCATCGCCCCGCTCGGCGTGACGGCCTACGTCCTCTGGTGGCTCTTCCGAACCGTGGATGGCCTGCTCGGCCGCCACGTCTACGGCGCCATCGGGATCACCGTCCCGGGCCTCGGGCTGCTCATGCTCCTCCTCCTGCTCCTCGCGGTCGGCTGGCTCGCGGAGCGCACCATCGGGGCCCAGATGCTCAACTGGTGGCACGGGCTCCTCGACCGCGTCCCCCTCGTCAGCCGCCTCTACGGCGCGACGCGGCGCATCATCGGCAGCGTCTTCGGCGGGGAGGAGAAGAAGTTCTTCCGGGACGTCGTGCTCTTCGAGTATCCCTCCCCCGGCCAGTGGACGCTCGGCTTCGTCACGGGGAACGCGCCGCAGGCGCTGGAAGGGCGGGTCGAGGACGGCCTGACCATCTTCCTGCCCACCGCCCCGAACCCGGTGACCGGGTTCCTCATCATCGTGCCCCGGGCCCGGACCGTCCGGCTCCCGGTCACGGTGGAGGAGGGGTTCACCTACATCCTCTCCGCGGGGGCGGTGGCGCCCGGCAGCGCCGTTGCGGGGCCGGCCGCGGACGCCGCTGCCGCGGCGGCAAGGGCGGCGGCGGCGGCGGCTGGTCGGTTGCCGGAACCGCGGGAAGGCACGGGCTCGTGAGCACGCCGGAGGTCCAGCAGGGCGAGGAGCAGCGGCAGCGGCTGGTGCGCCTCGAGGCCCTCTGGGCGGCCCGGGACGAGCCGGGGCTCCGGCTCTTCCTTGCCGAGCTCCACCCGTCCGACATCGCCGACCTGATCGAGCACCTCGATGAGGAGGAAGAGCGGATCGCGCTGCTCGGCCTGCTCCCGGCCGAGGTCGCGTCGGAGACGCTCGCGGAGATGGAGGCCCACGAGCATCCGGAGGAGATCCTCGCGGCCCTGGAGCCCCGTCGGATCGGCGAGCTGATCGGCGAGCTCAGCAGCGACGACGCCGCCGACCTCATCGGCGAGCTCGACCCCGAGGACCAGGCCCGGGTCCTGGCGATACTCACGCCCACGGACGCCGGCGAGCTGCGGGAGCTGCTCGCCTATCCGGAGGATTCCGCGGGCGGCATCATGACGACGGAGCTGGTCGCCATCTCCGTCCACCTGACCGCCGGGGAGGCGATCCAGGAGGTGCGGCGGCAGGCGCGGGACCTGGCGACGGAGTTCTACAACATCTTCGTCGTGGACCTGCTGCGACGGTTGCAGGGACTGGTCACGCTCCAGGACCTCGTGATCGCCGAGCCGGATGCCCCCATCGCCGACCTCGTCGAGCCGCCGGTGATCACCGTTCCCGTGGACATGGACCAGGAGGAAGTGGGGCGTCTGATCGCCCGCTACAACGAGCCATCGATAGCCGTCCTCGGCCCGAACAACGTCCTCCTCGGCCGGGTCACCTGGGATGACGTGATGGACGTGATCGAGGCCGAGCAGACCGAGGACATCCTGCGCCTGGCCGGGATCGGCTCCGAGGAGGAGGTCCAGGGCGCGTGGACCGAGGCCGTCCGGAGCCGCCTCCCATGGCTCGCGCTGAACACCCTCACGGCCGCCCTCGGGGCACTGGTGATCTACCGGTTCACCGCCACCATCGACCGGCTCCTCGCGCTGGCCGCGCTTCTCCCCGTCATCGCGGCCCTCGGCGGCAACGCCGGCACCCAGGCCCTCGCCGTGACGGTGCGACGGCTCGCCCTCACCCGGGAGTCCGCGGCCCGTCGCTGGCGCGTCGCTGCCAAGGAGGTGATCGTCGGCCTCGTGAACGGTCTGGCTCTCGGCCTCATCGTCGGCGCCGGCACCTACGTCATGTTCGGGACGTACCTGCTCGGCGTCGTGGTCCTCTTCGCCATGTGGGGCAACCTCGTCGTCGCGTCCGTGGCCGGCGCCTTCGTTCCCGTCCTCCTCGAGCGCGTCGGGGCGGACCCGGCGGTCGCTTCGTCGGTATTCGTCACGGCGGTCACCGACGTGGCCGGGTTCTTCCTCCTCCTGGGGCTGGCGACCCGCTTCCTCCTATGAGGCGCTGGCGCCGGAGCGCCGTCGTCGCGCTCAGGCTCTTCCCCTTCCTGGTGGCCTTCCTCCGGGACCGCCGCCGCTGGATCCTCTTCGGCCGGCCCCGTAGCCTGCCGCCCGAGACGCACCGCCGGCGCGCCGCGCGCCTCACCGCCACGATCGCGGCGCTGGGGCCCACGTTCATCAAGCTCGCGCAGGTCTTCGGCGCCCGGGCGGACATCCTGCCCGAGCCGTACCTGGGCGCGATCTCGAGTCTCCAGGACCGGGTCCCGCCCGACGATCCGGCCGCCATCGAAGCCGTGCTGGCCGAGGAGCTCGGCCAGCCCCTCGATGCGGTCTTCTCCGCCTTCGAGCGCGAGCCCGTTGCCGCCGCGTCCCTCGGTCAGGTGCACCGCGCCCTCATCGGCGAGAGGGACGTGGCCGTGAAGGTGCTCCGACCCGGCGTGGAAGCCCTCCTCACGCTGGACCTCGACATCTCCTTCAGGATCCTCTACGTCCTCAACATCCTCTTCCCGAACCACCACGTGAAGGCCCTCACGAACGTGGTCCGGGAGTTCAGCGTGCGGGTCCGCGTGGAGATGGATTTCCGCGAGGAGGCCCGGCACATGGAGCTCTTCCAGGCCCACTTCGGCCGCGACGAGCGCGTCATGGCCCCGGCCATCATCAAGGGGCTGGTCCGCCGGCGCGTCCTCGTCATGGAGTGGGTGGACGGCGAGCGCATCGACCGCCTCGCCCCGCGCTTCGCCTCCGGCGAGCTGCGCTTCCGCACGATCATGGAAACGCTCACCGAGATCTACCTCCGGATGCTCCTGGTCGAGGGCATCCTCCATGCCGATCCGCACCCCGGGAACCTCCTCGTCGACGCCCGCGGCCGGATCGTCTTCCTCGACTGGGGGATGGTCGTTCAGCTCCGGCCCCCCACCCGCGACACCATCATTCGCGTCGCCCTCGCCGCCGCCCGCGAAGACGTGGACGGCATCATCAATGGCATGTACGAGCTCGGCATGATCGATCCCGACATCTCGAAGGCCGAGATCCGCGATGCCGCCGCCGAGATCCTCACCACCATCGAAGGCGCCCGGCACCTGGGCCAGAAGCGCGTCCAGGAGATGGTCGCGCAGATCATGGACACGTTCTACACGTGGCCCCTGATGCTCCCCCGCGAGCTCGTCTTCTTCTTCCGCGCCGCGGCCCTCCTCGAGGGGATCGGCTTCCGCTACGACCCCGCGTTCAACGGCCTCGACGTCTCCCGCACCGTCGTCCGGCGCATGAAGGGGGAGCTGCTCCGCGTCGCCGCCCGTCAGCCGTCGGAGATCGCCCGCAACGTCTTCGACGACGCCCGCTCGGTCATCACCGGCGTACGCGACATCGTGCAGCGGCTCGACCGCGAGGAGCTCCGCGTCCGCGTCCACCCCCGCGACCTCATGCAGATCGAGCGCTTCCTCTCCCTCCAGGTCCGCCGCATCCAGCTCTCCGTCTTCGCCGCCACCATGGCCCTCATCACCGCCATCGTCTTCATCGCCGTCCCCAACTGGTGGGTCCTCGCCGGCGGGCTCAGCGCCGGGTTCGTCCTCTTCATGGTCGTGCTGCTCCTCCCCACGCACCTCCTGGAGAACCCCATGCGCCATGCACGGGGCGTCGGGCAGGGCGAGCGGCGCACGGACTGGCAGCGGGACTAGCCTGTCCCGCCCCGTTTGACAGAGCCCCGCCTTTCCCGGACATTCGCCCCACGATGCCCCAGCACGATGAGCTCCTGGCCCGGTTCCGCGCCGGGCAGCGCGCCGCCCTCGCCCGCGCCATCTCCATCGTCGAGAACCAGCGCGAGGGGTTCCAGGCCCTCCTCCACGAGCTGCACGCGGGCGTCCGGGGACCCCGGAGGATCGGGCTCACGGGCCCGCCCGGAGCGGGGAAGAGCACCATCACCTCCGGCCTGATCCGCCTGTTCCGCGAGCGCGGCGACACCGTGGGGGTCGTCGCCGTCGATCCCACGTCCCCCTACACCGGGGGTGCGCTCCTTGGCGACCGGATCCGCATGAACGATGTGGCCGGCGACGACGGGGTGTTCATCCGCTCCATGGCGACGCGCGGGGCCCTCGGCGGCCTCGCGGCGGCGACCCGGGAAGTGATCGACGTCATCGCCGCCTTCGGTTTCGATCTGGTGCTGGTAGAGACCGTCGGCGTCGGGCAGAGCGAGCTGGACATCGCCGCCGCTGCGGATACCACCGTCGTGGTCCTCGTCCCGGAGTCCGGCGACTCGATCCAGACCATGAAGGCGGGGCTGATGGAGGCGGCAGACCTCTTCGTGATCAACAAGGCCGACCGGCCGGGTGCGCCGCGGCTGGCCAAGGAGGTGGAGATGATGCTCCATCTCCGCAGGGGGCAGGCGATGCGCAACATCCCGGCGCACCACGGGGTGGACCTCCGCGCCGCTCCGCGCCGGACGTCAACGTCGACGTCGACTTCGACTTCGGGCGGCCGGCGGGACTCGGTGGAGGGGGAGGGGGAGGGGGAAGAGTGGGAGATCCCCGTGCTGCTCACGCAGGCGGAGTCGGGCGAGGGCGTGGCGGAGCTGGTGTCGGTCCTGGATGCACACGCCGCGTGGCTGGAGCGGACCGGAGCGCTGACGCGCCGTCGACGCGCCCGGCTGGAGGAGCGTGTCCGCGATGCCGTCCAGCAGGCGCTCCTGCTCCGGACCTGGCAGGACGGAGAGGGAGGAGCCATCCTGGAGTCCAGCCTGGCGGCGCTGGAATCCGGGGAGACCACGCCCTACGAGGTGGCGGCTCGGATCGTGCGCGCCATCGCGGGGTAGGGGGCACACGGCGGACGCCCGCGAGCCACTGAACCTGACTCCTGAATTCTGTGATCTGAAATGGGAACCGTCGAGCGGGAAGTTTCGGTCGGGGAGGGGGCGCGCGCGGAGCTGGAGGAGCGGCTCCGGGTGAAGGAGCGGGAGCTCGCGGAGCTCCGGGCCAGGCTGGCCGACTGGGAGCGGGATTACGAGAAGGTGGGGGAGCGGGCCGCGACCTTCTCGAGCATTTCCGGTGAGGCCGTGAAGGCGCTCTACACCCCGGCGGATCTCGGCGCCGATTGGGAGTATGACCGCAGGCTCGGACTCCCGGGCGAGTACCCCTTCACCCGCGGCCCGTACACGACCATGTACCGGACGCGGCTCTGGACCAAGCGGCAGTTCGCCGGCTTCGGCACGGCCATCGAGACCAATCAGCGCTACCACTACCTCCTCGAGCACGGACAGACCGGGTTGAGCGTCGCGTTCGATTTCCCGACGCTCATGGGCTACGACTCCGACCACCCCCGCTCCCTGGGCGAGGTGGGGAAGTGCGGCGTCGCCATATCGAGCCTGGCGGACATGGAGACCCTCTTCGATGGGATCCCCCTCGACCAGGTCTCCGTCTCCATGACGATCAACGGCCCCGCCATCATGCTCTTCTGCTTCTACGTCATCGCCGCCGAGAAGCAGGGCGTGGCGCCGGAACAGCTCCGCGGGACGGTCCAGAACGACATCCTGAAGGAGTACATGGCCCAGCACGCGTGGATCTATCCGCCCGAGCCCGCGCTCAAGCTGATCGTCGACATGTTCGAGTGGGCCTCCAGGCACGCCCCCAGGTACAACCCGATCTCCATCAGCGGCTACCACATTCGCGAGGCCGGCGCCACGGCGGCCCAGGAGCTGGCCTACACGCTGCGCAACGGCTTCGAGTATGTCCGCCGCGGCATCGACCGTGGCCTGGACGTGGACGACTTCGCTCCCCGCCTCAGCTTCTTCTTCGACGTCCACAACGACTTCTTCGAGGAGATCGCGAAGCTCCGCGCCGCCCGCCGCATCTGGGCACGGCACCTCCGGGAGAATCTCGGAGCGAAGCGGGAGGAGAGCTGGCGCCTCCGGACTCACGCGCAGACGGCGGGCGTGACCCTCGTCGCGCCCCAGCCGGAGAACAACATCGTGCGCGTGGCCTACCAGGCCATGGCCGCGGCCCTCGGCGGGACCCAGAGCCTCCACACCAACTCTATGGACGAGACGCTGGCGCTCCCCACGGAGAAGTCCGTCCGGATCGCGCTCCGTACGCAGCAGATCCTGGCGTACGAGACGGGCGTGCCCAACACCATCGACCCGCTGGCCGGGTCCTACTACGTCGAGAGCCTCACCGATCGGCTCGAGCGGCGCGCGGAGGACATCTTCGCGGAGATCGACGCCCTCGGCGGCGTCGTCCCGGGGATCGAGCAGGGCTACTTCCAGCGCGAGATCGCACGCAGCGCCGAGCGGCAGCAGCGGGAGATCGAGGCGGCGGAGCGGGTGATCGTCGGTGTGAACGAGTTCACCGGTGGGAACGACGAGGCCGACATCGACATCCTGCGGATCGGCGACGAGGCCGCCCGCGTGCAGGAGACCCGTCTCGCGGAGCTCCGGGCAGCGCGCGACGACCGGCGCGTCGAGGAGGCGCTGGAGCGCCTGCGGCAGGCGGCCCGGGCGGACGAGAACGTGATCGAGCCCATGCTCGACTGCGTCCGCAGCTACTGCACGCTGTTCGAGATCCGCCACACCCTCGAGTCCGTGTACGGCAGCTTCCGGGAGCCCATCTCCTTCTGATGCCCGACCTCCGGGCGGTGCTCCTGGACGCCGGGGGCACCCTCATCCATCCCGATCGGGATTTCATCCTCGCGCGGCTCGCCGAGGAAGGGATCACGGCGACCCTCGAGGCCTACCACGACGCGCGGCGGCTCGCCCGCGACGCCGTGGGCGACATCCTCCGCTCCACGGACCCCGGCACCGATGCGACCCGTGCCCGCACCTATTTCGCCGCCCTGCTCACCGCCCTCGGACTCCCGCCGCACCGCCTGGCGGCGTTCGGCGGAAGGATCCGGCAGCGGCACGAGGAGGGGCGGCTGTGGGTCCACATGGAGCCGGACACGCTCGAGGCGCTCGACGCCCTGAAACGCGCAGGGCTCCGCCTGGCGGTGATCTCCAACGCGGACGGGCGCGTGGCCGAGTACCTCGAGAACGCGGGGCTGGATGGCCGCTTCGAGTTCGTCCTGGACTCCACCGTGGTCGGGATCGAGAAGCCCGACCCGCGCATCTTCACGATGGCCTGCGAGCGGCTCGGGGTCGCGCCCGGCGAGACCGTGTACGTCGGCGACACCTACGAGGTGGACGTGCTCGGGGCCAGGGCTGCCGGGATCCGCGCGGTGCTGCTGGTGGACCAGCCGCGTGACGACGTCGCCTGCATCGGCAGCATCGCCGAGCTCCCCGCGGCCCTCGGTCTCGCGCGGGCCGCGCCGGGAGCGGTCCCCTGATGGATGAGGTACACGCCACACTGACCTTCGGCGAGATCCTCGTCCGCCTGCTGGTGGCCTTCCTCCTCGTCGCCGCCAACGGCTTCTTCGTGTCGGCCGAGTTCGCCCTGGTCGGCGCGCGCCGCACCCGCATCGAGCAGCTCGCCGAGACCGGGAACCGCCGCGCCCGCCTGGCCCGGGAGGTGGTCTCCCACCTGGACCACTACATCTCCGCGACGCAGCTGGGGATCACCCTGGCGTCCCTCGGCCTCGGCTGGGTCGGCGAGAGCACCCTCGCCGCCATCTTCATCCAGGCTTTCGGCGGGCTCTCCCCGCCCTTCGACATCCTGGCGGCCCACGGCGTTTCCGTGGCGCTGGCCTTCGCCCTCATCACCGTCATGCACATCGTGCTGGGGGAGCTGGCCCCGAAATCCGTCGCCCTGCTGTTCCCCGAAACGGTGAGCCTCTGGACCTCCGGGCCCCTCCTCGTCTTTTCCCGGCTGTTCACCCCGTTCATCCATCTCCTCAACGGCTCGGCGAACCTGCTGCTGCGCATGGTCGGGCTCCGCGCCGCCACCGAGCTGGAGCGCGTGCACCGGCCCGAAGAGATCGAGATGCTCGTCGACCAGAGCTACGAGTCCGGCCTCCTGGGCAAGGAGCCCGTGAACATGATCCGCGGCGTTTTCGACCTGTCGGAGACGGACGCCGGGGAGGTCATGACGCCCCGCACCGAGATGGTCGCCATCCCGAGCACCCACACCGTCGACCAGGCTGCCGATGTCATGCTCGCGGAGGGCCACTCGCGGCTCCCGGTCTACGGGGACTCCCTCGACAACGTGATCGGCGTCGTCCTCGCCCGCGAGATCTGGCGCGCCCAGCGGAGCGGCGCCTGCGACCTCGCGCCGCTGATCCGTCTGGCGACGTTCGTCCCCGAAGGCAAGAGCGTCGAGGCACTCCTGCGGGACATGCAGAACGAGCGGATCCATCTCGCCATCGTGGTGGACGAGTTCGGCGGCACGGCCGGGCTCGTCACCCTCGAGGATCTGGTGGAGGAAATCGTCGGCGAGATCGCTGACGAGCACGAGGAGGTGCAGGACGAGATCCTCGAGATCGCGGAGGGTGGTGTCCTGATCAGCGGCACGGTGGGCGTCAGCGAGATCAACGAGCGGTTCGACCTCGAGCTCCCGGAGGAGGACTACACCACCGTCGCGGGGTACGTCATGGGCCGGCTCGGCCGCCTCGCACGGCCCGGGGACGAGGTCGCATTCCGGGGTGGCCGGCTCCGCGTCCTCGCCATGGACGGCCGTCGCATCCTCCGCGTCGCGCTCCTCCTCGACCCCGCCGGCGACGACGAGGATGATGGCGACGCCCGGCTCTGACCCGCCCGCGTCCCGCCCGGACCCCGCCGGCTTCTTCGACGCGGAGTACCGCCGCCTCCTCGCCCCATTCCATCCCGAGCTCGAAGCACGTCACGAAGCCGCCGCGCTCCGGGAGCTCCTCGGGATGGCGCAGGACGACCGGATCCTAGATCTCGGCTGTGGCTGGGGCCGCCACCTCTCCCTCCTGGCCGAGGCCGGCCACGACATCGTCGGCGTCGATCTCTCGCCCGCGCTGCTCCGCCAGGTCCCCCGCGCCCGCCCCGTCACGGATGACGTCTCGCCCGTCGACCCGCCAGCTGCGCGACCGCGCCAACCGCCCCTCGCGGCCGCCGACATGCGCGCCCTCCCCCTCGCCGAGCGCTCCTTCGACATCGTGCTCAACCTGGCCACGAGCCTCGGGCTCTTCCTCCTGGACGACCCCGCCCGGGCCGCCCTCCGCGAGGCCCGCCGCGTGCTCCGCCCGGGCGGACGGCTGCTCCTCGAGGGGATGCACCGCGACGACATCGCCGCCCGCTTCGCCCCGCGCGTCCGCTGGTTCCTGGCCGACCGCACGGAGGTCCGCGTGCGCCGCCGCTTCGATCCGCTCCGCGGCATCAGCGAGGAGGTCCTCCGCTGGCGCGGCCCCCGGGGGTCCGGGGAGAAGCGGCATGCCCTGCGGATCCGCAGCGCGACGGAGATCGCCGCCCTCCTCGAGGGGGCCGGCCTGGCCGTGCTCCACGCGTACGGAGACTGGGACGGCCGGGCGCTGCGCCACACGTCTCCGCGTCTCGTTCTGGTTGCCGGGCGTTCCTGATCGGTCGGGCCCGCGCCGGAGCGGGGGTCCGTCTGCCGGAGCGGGGGTCCGTCCCTCGCCCCGAACGGGGCGCAAACCCTCTTCCCCACCACCAGTTTGCCTGCCCGTGCGCGCCCGGATTACCTTCCGCCCCTACCACGCAGCGCGGGGGACGCACGATGGAACGAAAGATCCGGGTGCTGGTCGCGAAGCCCGGCCTCGATGGCCACGACCGCGGGGCCAAGGTGATGGCGAGCGCCATGCGCGATGCCGGGTTCGAAGTCATCTACACGGGATTGCACCAGACCCCCGAGATGATCGCCACCGCGGCGATCCAGGAGGACGTCGACGTGGTCGCCCTCTCGATCCTCTCCGGCGCTCACATGACCCTCTTCCCCCGTGTCCTCGAGATGCTCCGCGAGGAGGGCGCGGACCACGTGCTCCTCACGGGCGGGGGGATCATCCCGGACGCGGACATGGAGGCCCTGCGGCAGCAGGGGGTCGGTCGTCTCTTCGGACCCGGAACCCCGACGACCGAGCCCATCGCCTACATCCGCGACTGGTTCGCGGAGCGGCAGACGGCGGGGAGCCGGTAACCGGGCGGTGGCCAGGGTGGCGGAGCGGTCGGGTGGTGGGGGTGCCGCGGCCCGGGGTGGTGGCGAGTCCGGGGAGTCCGGGGGCCGGCTGCGGCGGCTGGTCGCGGAGCTGGAGCGCCTCGAGGCGGAGCTGCGGCAGGGCGGGGGCGAGGAGCGGATCCGGCGCCAGCACGACGCCGGGAAGCTGACCGCCCGGGAGCGGATCGCGCTCCTCCTCGACCCGGGCACGGAGCTCCTGGAGGTCGGGCTCCTCGTGGCCCACGACCGCTACGACGGCCAGGCGCCGGGCGCCGGGGTGGTCACGGGCCTCGGCACCGTGCGCGGCCGGCCCGCCGTCGTCATCGCCAACGATGCCACGGTGAAAGCCGGCTCCTGGTGGCCCGAGACCATCACGAAGATGCTCCGGGCGCAGGAGATCGCCATGCGCTGCCGGATCCCCATCATCTACCTGGTGGACTCCGCCGGCGTGAACCTCCCCTACCAGGGCGGCGTCTTTCCGGGGCAGTACGGAGCGGCCCGGCTGTTCTACTACAACTCCATCATGCGGCATTACCTCCACGTCCCCCAGATCGCGGCCGTGATGGGGCCGTGCATCGCCGGCGGCGCGTACCTCCCCGCGCTGAGCGACGTGATCCTCATGGTGGAGGGGACCAGCTTCATGGGGCTCGGCGGCCCCAACCTGGTGAAGGGCGCCACCGGGCAGACGGTGGAGGCGGAAGAGCTGGGCGGGGCGTGGACTCACAACGCCATCAGCGGCGTCGCCCACTACCGCGCCCCGGATGACCGCGCGTGCCTCGACCGCATCCGCCAGCTCGTCGAGGAGCTGCCGTACGAGCCCCCCCGGGCGGCCGTCGTCCAGGCCGCCGAGCCGGCGGAGGCGCCGCTGTCCCTTTACGACGTCATCCCCGACGACCACCGCCAGCCGTACGACATCGAGGCGGTGCTCCGTGCGGTCCTGGACGGCGGCGCGTGGGACGAGTTCCAGGCCGACCGGGCTCCGGAGCTCCTCTGCGCCACCGCCCGGCTCGACGGCGTGGCCGTGGGCGTCCTCGCCAACCGCCGCGGCATGATGAACCCCCCCGCCGGGGGACCGCCCCGCTTCGGCGGCATCATCTACACGGACAGCGCGGAGAAGGCGGCCTACTTCATCGACACCATGAGCCGCCATCGCACGCCCATTCTCTTCATCCAGGACGTCAGCGGGTTCATGGTTGGGATCGAGGCGGAGCACGCCGGCATCATCCGGGCGGGCGCCCGGTTCGTGGAGGCCATGGCCACTGCCGTGGTCCCGAAGATCGTCCTCACCCTGAACCACGCCTCGGGCGCCGGCTATTACGCCATGGCGGGCCAGGGCTTCGATCCCGATTTCATCTTCACCTTCCCCACGGGGCGCATGGGCGTCATGGAAGGAGAGAGCGCGGTCATGGCCCTGTTCGGGCCCCAGCTGGACGAGCTCAGGAAGCAGCAGCAGCAGCCCGGCGAGGAGCTGCAGAAGAAGGTGGACGCCGTGCGCGCCGATTACGAGCACCAGCTCGATGCCCGCTACGCCGCCGCCCGCGGCTTCGTCGATGCCGTGATCCCGCCGGAGCGCGTCCGGCCGGTCCTCTCCCTCGCGCTCCGGGCCGGGCTCCACAACCCCGGTCCCCACCTGGGACCGTTCGGAAGCCTGGAGGCCTCTTGAACCGCTCCGGCAAGCAGGGCCCCGGGTTCCAGGGACTGAATCCGCGCCCCGGGACCCGGCACACGCTGGTCCGCCGCCTGGCGACGCCGTTCCAGGAGTTCTTCCGGGCCGAGTCCGCCAGCGGCATCGTCCTGCTCATCTGCGCGGCGCTGGCGCTCGTCTGGGCGAACTCGCCCTGGGCCGAGAGCTACTTCCACCTGTGGGAGACCCACCTGGTCGTCGGGGGCGGCCCGATCCAGCTCGACTACTCGCTCCACCACTGGATCAACGACGGCCTCATGGCAGTGTTCTTCTTCATGGTCGGGCTCGAGATCAAGCGCGAGATCCTCGTCGGCGAGCTCGCGTCCCCCAAGCAGGCGGCCCTGCCCATCGCCGCCGCCATCGGCGGGATGGTGGTCCCGGCGCTGATCTTCGTCGCCTTCAATGCCGGCACGCCGGAGCTCCGCGGCTGGGGGGTGCCCATGGCCACGGACATCGCCTTCGCCCTCGGCGTCCTGGCCCTCCTCGGCTCACGAGCCCCGACGAGCCTCAAGATCCTCCTCGCCGCCCTCGCCATCGTGGACGACCTCGGCGCCGTCCTGGTCATCGCACTCTTCTATTCCGAGGGCATCGACTGGAACATGCTCCTCTACGGCGGCCTCACGCTCATCGTGCTCTTCGCCGCGAGCCGGGGCGGCATCCGCCGGCCCGCGGTCTACGCCATCCTGGGCGTCGTCCTCTGGTACTTCTTCCTGAAGTCCGGCGTCCATGCCACCATCGCCGGCGTGCTCCTGGCCATGACGATCCCGGCGCGGACCAAGATCAACGTGGCGGAGTTCGTGAGCGGCGCGCGGACCTATCTCGAGCAGTTCGAGGCCGACGGCCTCCGCCCGGATCCCGGCCAACCGCTGACCCAGCGGCAGGAGTCCGCTCTGGAGCGCCTCGAGGAGGCCGCAGAGAGCGTGCAGTCCCCGCTCCTCAGCATCGAGCACGCCCTCGTGCCGTGGGTCGCCTTCGGCATCATGCCCCTCTTCGCCCTGGCCAATGCCGGCGTCGCCCTCGAGCCCGAGGTGGTCGCCAGCGTGGGCAGCCCCGTCGTGCTCGGCATCGCCCTCGGGCTGCTCCTCGGCAAGCCCGTCGGCATCGCCCTGTTCGCCTGGACCGCCGTCCGCTTCGGCCTCGCCGGGCTCCCCGCCGGCGTGCGCGGGGCCCACCTGATCGGCGTCGGGCTCCTCGGCGGCATCGGGTTCACGATGTCCCTCTTCATCGCGAACCTCGCCTTTGCCGGCGTCACCCTCGAGCTCGCCAAGGTCGGCGTGCTCACCGCCTCGGCCATCGCCGGGATCGCCGGCTACGTCGTCCTTCGGCGCAGCGGCAATCCGGGGGCGGTCACGCGGGCTGGGGAGCGATGAGGACACCGCGTCGGCCACTACGGCGGGAACCATGATCCGGATCGGCAGCGGCCAGGGCTTCTGGGGCGATCGCCTCGATGCGCCCCTGGAGCAGGTCCGGGGCGGCCCCATCGACTTCCTGATGATGGACTACCTCGCCGAGGTCACCATGTCCATCCTCCAGAAACAGCGCTCCCGCGACCCCTCCCAGGGGTACGCCCGCGACTTCATCCCTCTCATGGAGGAGCTCTTTCCCGACCTTCTCGCGAAGGGCGTCCGTGTCGTCACCAATGCCGGCGGCGTCAACCTCGAAGGGTGCCGGGATGCCCTGCTGGCGGCCGCGCGAAAGAGGGCGGGCAAGACCGGGGACCGGGCCCGGATCGGCATCGTCATCGGCGACGACCTCATGGGCCGCCTGGACCAGCTGGTCGAGGAGGGGCACGAGCTCCGGCACATGGAGACCGGGCGGCCCCTGTGGGATGTCCTCGACCGGGTCGCCAGCGCCAACGTCTACCTGGGCGCGAAGCCGATCGTCGAAGCCCTGGATCGCGACGCCACCGTCGTCGTCACGGGCCGGTCCACCGACACCGCCCTCACCTACGCCCCCATGATCCACGCCTTCGGCTGGGCGCCGGACCAGTACGATCGGCTCGCGGCCGGCGTGGTGGCCGGGCACATCAACGAGTGCGGCGCCCAGGCTTCCGGCGGCAACTGCCTCATCGACTGGGAGAACCTCCCCGACCTGGCGGGGATCGGCTACCCGGTGATCGAGGCCTACCCCGACGGCAGCTTCGTCGTCACGAAGCACGACCACACCGGCGGGCGGATCAACGCCGCGGTGGTGAAGGAGCAGCTGCTCTACGAGATGGGCGACCCGCGGGAGTACATCACCCCCGATGTCGTCGCCGACTTCACCACCATCCGCCTCCAGGAGGAGGGCGAGAACCGCGTCCGCGTGACCGGCGTGAAGGGGAAGCCGAAGACCGACAAGCTCAAGGTCTCCATCGCCTATCAGGCCGGCTGGAAGGCCGTCGGCACCCTCGTCTATACCTGGCCGGACGCCGTGAAGAAGGCCCGCGCCGCGGACCGGGTCCTCCGCGAGCGCCTCGACCGCCTCGGTCTGGAGTTCGCCGAGATCCGCACCGAGTTCGTCGGCTGGAACGCCACCCACGGCCACCTCGCGGGGCCGCCACCCCAGGACCTGGCCGAGGTCGAGCTCCGGGTCGCCGTGCGCGGCGACGACCGCGCGGCCGTCGAGCGCTTCAGCCGCGAGATCGCGCCGCTCATCCTCAGCGGTCCCCCGTCCGTAACCGGCTTCGCCGGCGGCCGCCCGCGCGTCCAGGAGATCATGGCGTTCTGGCCCGCCCTCATCGATCGTGGGGAGATCGAGGCGAACCTGCGCGTCGAAGTCACCGAGGCGTAGCGAGGGACGAACATCGCGCCGTCCAGAGCCCACGAACGTCGATTCCGGAGCGCTGAAATGGCACGGAAGCTTCTGAAGGACCTTGCCCACGCGAGATCGGGCGACAAGGGCGACACCGTCAACGTCGGTGTCATCGCCTACCGCGAGGAGGACTATCCGCTCCTCGTCGAGCTGCTCACGGCCGCGCGCGTGAAGGAGCATTTCGGCGAGCTGGTGAAAGGGGATGTCGAGCGCTTCGAGCTCCCCAACCTCGGCGCCCTCAACTTCCTCCTCCACAACGCCCTGGGCGGCGGCGGCACCGTCTCGCTCATGACCGACGCGCAGGGCAAGACGTTCAGCACCGCCATGCTCCGCCTCGAGCTCGACGTGCCCGACCGCTCCTGAGCTCGAAGTCGCGTCGAAGTCGAAGTCGAAGTCGAACCCTCTCGGAGCCATCGCCCATGCCCGCTCCCACCCTCCGCGCCACCACCGACGCCGGCGTGCGCACCCTCACCCTCGCCCGGCCCGAGAAACGGAACGCCCTGAACGACGCGCTCATCTCCGAGCTCACCCGCCAGCTCGCGGATGCCGCCACCGCCGAGGACGTCCGCGTGATCCTCCTGCGCGGCGATGGCCCCGACTTCTGCGCGGGGGCGGACCTCGAGGCCATGGAGCGGATGGCCGCCGAGGCGGACCCCGCAAGGAACCTCGCGGATGCCGGCGCCCTCGGCTCGCTCCTCATCGCCATGCGACGCCACCCCAGGCCGATCCTCGCCGCCGTCCACGGTCACGCCCTCGCTGGCGGCGCCGGTCTCGCCACGGCCTGCGACATCGTGCTCGCCCGGGAGGACGCGAGCTTCGGCTACCCCGAGGTCCACCTCGGCTTCGTTCCCGCCATGGTCATGGCGCTCCTGCGACGGTCCGTGGGGGAGAAGATCGCCTTCGAGCTCGTCGTCCGCGGCGACCGGATCGGCGCCGGGGAGGCCCTCGGCCTGGGGCTGGTGAACCGGGTCCTCCCCGAGCAGGAGTGGGACGAGGGGGTGCGGGCCTATGCGCACGAGATCGCCTCCCGCTCCGCTTCCGCCGTCTCGTTGATCAAGCGCCTCCTGTACGGGATGGACGCCGTCTCCTTCGAGGAGGCCATCGCCCGCGGCGCCGAGGTCAACGTCCTCGCCCGCCTGAGCTCCGACACCCGGGAGGGGCTGCGCCGCTTCCTCGAGCGCGACGGGGACAGCGCCTGAACATGTTCTTCCGCCGCGACGCCCGGGACGACGCGTGGCTCCCCGCGAAGGTCGCCCTCTTCACGGTGGGGGCGCTCCTCGCCGTGGCGGGGATGGCCCTCGGCAATGACTGGGTGATCGGCGGCGCCGCCCTGGTGCTCGCCGCGGGCATCGGCGTTCGCTTCCTCCCCCGGGAGGAGGCGCCCGAGGAGGAGGAGGAGGAGGAGGAGGAGGAGGAGCGGCGCCGGGGCTGAGCCCCGGAGGCGGACGAGCGCCCCCTGGCGCGCGGCGCCTCGGACGCCGTTGGCCTTGACATTTGGCCGGGTCCCGGGGCGTTTTCATGGAGTATGCGCAGGGTTCCCCGGTTTGCGATCCTCCTTCTGCTGGCGACGCCGTTCCTCGCGCCCGCGGCGCCGGCCCGCGCCCAGGCGGTGCGCGGCGTCGTCGTCGATGCCGGGACCGGCAGCCCTCTACCCGGGACGACCGTGATCCTCGCGGACACCGCCGGGGTGGAGCTGCGCAGAGTGGAGACGGACGGCGCGGGTGTCTTCGTCCTCGACGTCCCGGCCGCCGGCCGCTGGAACGTCTCGACCGAGCGCGTGGGCTATGGACCCCTGTCCGAGAGCACGCTCATGGTCCCCGCGGGCCGCGCCCTGGTCCTGGAGCTCCGCCTGGTCCCGCTCCCGCTCCAGCTCGCGCCGGTCGTGGTGGAGGTGGAGTCGCGCCGGGTCAGCCTCGAGGGAGTCGGCTTCTACGAGCGCCGCGACATGGGCATTGGCCGGTTCCTCACGGCCGAGCAGATCGAGCAGTTCGCCGCCAGCCAGGTCACCGACGTCCTCCGGATGGACCCGTCGGTGCGCGCGCATCCCGTCCTCTCCGAAGGCGAGTCCAACGCGTACGCGATCTCCTTCCGCAGCCAGGTCCGCGATTTCTCGGGGAGGTTCTGCTTCCCCACCCTCGTCCTCGACGGGACCATCGTCCGGCGCGGCGGTGCGCCTTCGATCCGCCTCGACGCGCTGATCCACCCCGCCGAGATCGACGGCATCGAGCTGTACCCCAGCGGCGCGGGCGTCCCCCCGCGCTTCGGCGGAATGGACGCCCGCTGCGGCGTGATCCTCATCTGGCGGAAACGGTACGAGGACAGGCCCGGCGCCCGCTGATCTCCCGCCCCGCCGGCGCCCCTATTCCAGCCCCTTCGGGTAGCGTCCCTTCACCTTCCTCCACCCCGTCGCGGCGCTCCGCTCGGCGACGGGTCGCATCAGCCCCACCACGACGCCCGTCGCCACCGTCCACGCGATGGCCTCGCTCCAGTCCACCGACCGCGCGGCCGGGTTCTCCGGCGGCAGTGCCGCCGGAGCGTTCTGTCCCGCCCTGCTATTCTCCCGCCCCGTCCCCGTGGCGACTCTGGGGCCATGACGACCATACCACGCCCCCCCGACCCCGCCCTCCGCTCGGCCGACCAGGCCAGGGCCATCCTCAAGCGACATTTCGGCTACGACGACTTCCGACCCGGCCAGAGCCGCGCCGTCGAGGCGGCCCTCGCGGGTCGGGACGTCCTCGTCCTCATGCCCACGGGTGGCGGCAAGAGCCTCTGCTACCAGGTCCCGTCCCAGCTGCTCCCGGGCGCCACCCTCGTGGTCAGCCCCCTCATCTCCCTGATGAAGGACCAGGTGGACGGGCTCGCCCGCGCGGGGATCGCGGCCACCTTCGTCAACTCCACGCTCGACGGCGAGGAGGGCAGGCATCGCCTGGATGCCGTCGAGGCCGGCACCGTCAAGCTCCTCTACGTCGCGCCCGAGCGGTTCAGCGGCCGGTCCTTCCTCGAACGCCTCGGCCGCATCCGGGTGTCCCTGTTCGTCGTGGACGAGGCACACTGCATCTCCCAGTGGGGACACGATTTCCGGCCCGCATACATGCGCCTCGGCGAGATCCGCGACCGCCTCGGCTGCCCGGCCATGGCCCTGACCGCAACCGCCACCCCGGAGGTCCGGGACGACATCGCTCGGCACACCCGCCTCCGGCGGCCCATCGTCGTCGCGAAGGGGTTCGACCGGCCCAACCTCCGGTGGCACGTCCTCGCCGCCCGCAACGACGCCGAGAAGGACAGGCTGCTGGCCCGGCTCCTGGGCGACCGGCGGCGCGGCGGCGGGGACGGCTCCGCCATCGTGTACGCCACGACCCGCAAGGCGGTCGACGCGGTCACCGATTTCCTCAACCGCCGCGGCGTCCGCGCCGGTGGCTACCACGCGGGGATCGGGGCGGGGGAGCGGCAGCGGCTCCAGGACGCCTTCATGGGTGGCGAGGTGCGGGTCGTGGTGGCGACGAACGCGTTCGGCATGGGCATAGACAAGCCGGACGTCCGCATGGTCGTCCACTACAACACCCCCTCCACGCTCGAGGACTACTATCAGGAGGCCGGGCGCGGCGGACGCGACCGCGCGGACGCCGACTGCGTGCTGCTGCACGCCTACGCCGACCGCTTCACCCACGAGTTCCTGCTGGACCAGGCGCACCCCGACCAGCGCACGGTGGAAGCCGTGGCGAAGCTGCTGTCCATGGCCGCCGCGGCCGCCGGTGGGGGCGCGGTGGACGTACACGGGTCGCTCTTCCGGCAGGCGGCGCGGCTCGCGGGCGGCGCCCGGCGGCTCGAGACCGTTCTGCGCCTCCTCTCGGCCTGCGGCGCGCTGGAGAAGGAGGGGGTCTCCACGACGGGCGCCTGGGTGCGCCTGATCGCCAGCGAGGCCCGCGCGCGGAGCGAGCTCGCCAGCCAGCCGACGGCGCGGCTCCTCCTCGAATCCATCCGCGCCGCGCTGGATCCGGACGTCGCCCACCACTGGTCGCCCCTGCCGCCGGAGGACCTGCTGCCGGCGATCTCTCCCACCGATCGCGCGCGCCTCCTCGGCGACCTGCGGGAGCGCGGGTTCCTCGAGTGGCGGCCTCACGGGATGGGATCGCGCTACCGGCTCCTGGAGCCCTTCGCCGCCCCCGGCCGCGGCGTCGACTGGAAGCGCGAGGCGGCGAAGCATCGCGCCGACCTCGAGAAGCTGCGCCGTATGCAGGCCTATGCGTATCAGTCCGGCTGCCGCCGCCGCTACGTCCTGGCCTACTTCGGCGAGTCCGCCCCCTGGCGCTGCGGCCGGTGCGACCGCTGTCTGCCGCCGGCTCGACGGATCCTTCCAGGGTGGCCCGCGCCGAAGAAGCGCATGCGTCGGGGGTGATGCCCGGCCCCGCACCTTCCCTACGTCCCTCCGCTCCGATACTTTTTCACTCAGAGCGATCCCGCCCGTGGGCCGGCGGCGCCCGGTGCGCCGGCGCGCCCGCGCGCCCGATCCAGGCGGCCGATCCACGGGACGGACCCGAATGCCGGACGAATGCAGCCGTACCTGAACACGTCGCACGAGGAGCTGAGGGAGGAGATCCGCGCCTTCGCCGAGGCGGAGATCGCGCCGGTCGCGACCCGCCTCGACGAGGAGAGCCGCTTCCCCTGGGACAACGTCCGGAAGATGGCCGATCGCGGATGGTTCGGCGTCAATGTCCCGGAGGAGTACGGCGGCCTCGGCCGCGACTACCTGAGCTATGTTCTCACCATCGAAGAGCTCGCCCGGGTCGACGCCAGCCACTCCATCACCATCAGCGCCCACTCCACCCTCGGGATGTCGCCGATCCTCAACTTCGGCACCGAAGAGCAGAAGCGGCGCTACGTCCCCATGCTCGCGAAGGGGCGGGTCCTCGCGGGCTTCGGCCTCACGGAGCCGGAGGCCGGCTCCGACGCGGCCGCCACCCGGACCAGCGCGGTCCGCGACAACGGCGGCTACCGCCTGAACGGCAGCAAGATCTTCATCACTCACGCCGGTGTGGGGGAGGTGTTCGTGGTCACGGCGGCCACGGACCGCAGCCAGGGGACGAAGGGGATCAGCGCCTTCATTGTCACCAAGGAAACCACCGACAGGGAGGAGGCCGACCGCGTGGGCGTCGGCCACGCCACCGAGCTCGAGCCGTTCATGGCCGGGGTCCGGGCGGCGAAGAAGGAGGACAAGATGGGCTGGCGCGCGTCCGATACCCGCGAGCTGGTCCTGGAGGACGTGGCTGTGCCCGCCGGGAACCGCCTCGGCGAGGAGGGCGAGGGCTTCGCCAACTTCATGAAGACCCTCGACTCCGGCCGCATCGGCATCGGCGCCCTCGCCCTTGGCCTCGCCCAGGGCGCGTACGAAACCGCACTCCACTTCTCCGACGGAAGGAAGCAGTTCGGCAAGGCCCTGCGCGAGTTCCAGGGCGTGCAGTTCAAGCTGGCCGACATGGCCACCCGTATTCAGGCCGCGCGGCATCTCGTTTACCACGCCGCGTGGCTGAAGCAGAACGGTCGCACGTTCGTGAAGGAGGCCTCCATGGCCAAGCTGTTCGCGACCGACATCGCAATGGACGTGACCACCGAGGCGGTTCAACTCCTCGGCGGCTACGGCTACACCAATGACTATCCCGTCGAACGTCACATGCGCGACGCCAAGATCTGCCAGATCGGTGAAGGAACCAATCAGGTCCAGAGACTGGTGATCGCGCGACGGATCTTCCAGGAAACGTTCGGCGGGAGCGGAACACCGTGAAGAGGTATGAAGCGAGAGATTCTCATCTCGTCCACGCCGCAGGAAGCGCGCGTGGCGATTCTGGAGGACGACATCCTGGTCGAGTTCCTCGTGGAACGGCCGGACGCCGCCCGCACCGTCGGCGACATCTATCTCGGTGAGGTCCAGGCGGTCCTCCCCGGCATCCAGGCGGCCTTCGTCGATATCGGCACCGAGAAGGCCGCCTTCCTCCACGCCTCCGACGCAGGCGCGGACGACGAGGAGGAGGAGGAGAACGGCGGCAACGGGCGTCGCCCGCTGACGCCCATCCAGGACGTCGTCAAGAAGGGGCAGAAGCTCCTGGTGCAGGTCTCCAAGGAGGCCATCAGCACCAAGGGCCCCCGCGTCACGTCACAGATTTCCCTGCCGGGCCGGTTCCTCGTCCACATGCCCCAGTCGGGCCATGTCGGCGTGTCCCGCAAGATCGAGGACCGGGAGGAGCGCTCGCGACTCCGCGCCCTGGCCAGGGAGAACATGCCCAAGGACGGGGGCGGGCTCATCATCCGCACCGCCGGGGAGGAACTGACCGAGGAGCTCTTCCGTCGCGAGCTCAAGACGCTCCTGGGCACCTGGAAGGAGATCCAGAAGAAAGCGAAGAAGGTCCGCGCCCCGGCCCTGGTCCACCGCGAGGCTGGTCTCACCCGCGGCATCATCCGCGACATCTTCACCAACAAGGTGGACTCCCTCACCGTCGACAGCAGGGAAGTCTACGATGAGATCGCCCGCTATCTCGAGGGGATCGATCCCGACCTCATGAAGCGCGTCCACCTCTACGACAGGACCCTGCCCCTCTTCGACGAGTACGGCGTCGAGGACGCCATCCGCGTCGCCTTCCAGCGCCGCGTCGACCTCCCTTCCGGTGGCTACCTCATCATCGAGCCCACGGAAGCCCTGGTCTCCGTCGACGTGAACACCGGCCGCTACACGGGCAAGAAGGACCCGGAAAAGACCATCCTGAAGACCAACCTCGACGCCGCCCGCGAGGTCGCCCGCCAGCTCCGCCTCCGCGACATCGGCGGAATCATCGTCGTGGACTTCATCGACATGGACACGAAGACCAACCAGGACCGCGTCCTCCAGGAGCTCCGGACCTACCTCAACCGCGACCGCGCCCGCACCCGCGCGTTCCAGGTCTCCGAGCTCGGCCTCATCGAGATGACCCGGCAGCGCGTTCGCCCCAGCCTCTACTATTCCCTCACCGAGCCCTGCGCTCACTGCGAGGGCGCCGGCCGCGTCTTCACCCCCGAGTCCGTGGTCCGGCGCATCGAGCGCGCACTACGCCGCGCAGCAGCCAACGGCGGCGAGCGCCGCCTCGCCCTCCGCGTCCACCCCCAGGTCGCTCTCCACATCCTCGAGCACGAGCCCGACTTCCTACGCCGCATGGCCCGCAACCTCGAGCTCAAGCTGGACATCCGCGATGACCCGCTCATGAAGGCCGACGAGTTCCGGCTCCTGGCCGGCCCCGCCGCCACGGACGTCACCGCGAAATACGGGCTGTAGGCGCCGCCGCGCGGCGCGCGCTTTCTGCCCCGCGGCGGCCCTCTCTGGGCCGCCGTCGGGCGGCTCTCTTTCCCGGCCTTGACGGCCAGGTCGTTTCCCCCGAAATTATGCGTCTTGTCACGAACCGAAATTCGGGAAGCCATGTACGCGATCATCCGCTCCGGCGGGAAGCAGTTCCGGGCCGAGCCCGGCAAGACGATCAAGGTGCCGTCCCTGACTGCGGAGGTCGGGGAGACGGTGACCTTCGAGGACGTCCTCTTCACCCAGACGGATGACGGCGTCACCGTGGGCACGCCGTCCGTCCAGGGGGCGAAGGTGAGCGGGGAGGTCATCGAGCACGGGAAGGGCAAGAAGGTGATCGTGTTCAAGTGGAAGCGGCGCAAGAACTACCGGCGCAAGCAGGGGCACCGCCAGAAGTTTACGGCCGTCCGGATCGACGAGATCACGGCCGGCTGAGGAGGAAGCAATGGCACACAAGAAGGGCGTAGGCTCGACGCGGAACGGCCGGGACTCCAATGCGCAGTACCTGGGCGTGAAGAAGTACGGCGGCGAGGCGGTGCTGGCGGGGAACATCCTGGTCCGTCAGCGGGGGACCCGGTTCCATCCGGGGCTGAACGTGGGGCGGGGGAAGGATGACACGCTGTTCGCGCTGATCGACGGCGTGGTCACGTTCGAGCGTCGGGGTCGCGATCGCAAGCAGATCTCGGTCTATCCGGCCGAGTAGCCGGGCGTCGGCAGGACGGTCGGAAAGGCTCCCCGCGTCGTCGGACGCAGGGGGCCTTTCGTCTGTCCGGGAGTGGCCCCGTTCGTGCATCGGACGGGGCCGACCTGCACCCCAGAGAACCGACCCGATGGAAGAACAGGAAAAGCCGCGGGGGCGACGGACCGGCGCGATCCGCAGCACCGACCTGGAGCCCTATACCGGCCTGCGCTGGACGGCCACGCTCTTCAAGGCCGCGGCCGTGTTCATCTTCGTGGCGCTCGCCGCGGAGTTCGTGGCCGGGCTGCGCATGACCGGCGCGGGTGCGCTCCCGTCGCTGCTGGGAGAGACCGCGCGGACCGCGGTGCTCGCGGTGGTGCTGTGGGGTGGGGGTGACCTGGTCCGGCTGATCGTCGACATGGGCCACGACCTGCGGGCGGAGCGGATCCTCATGGTCCGCCTCCTCAGCCGCACGCCCAAGCTCGCCCAGGACGAGATGGGGGAGGAGCCGGTGGACGAGGAGGCCGAGGAGCTGAACATCAACCGCGACGCCGGGAGCACCGGCGGACACTCGGCCGCCTAGCGGCCCGACCCTGCGCGGCCCGACCCTGCGCGGCCCGGCCCGTCGAGCCCGCGCAGTGCCCGCGCCATCGCGCGGAGGGCATCGTTCAGGTGGTCCATCAGCTCCCGGGTTGCGGAGGCCGTGAGGCCTTCCGCGCCCACCAGTCCTTTCAGCCGCCGGATCCGCGCGGCCGCATGCTCGATGGAGGCCGCGGCCTCCGCCGGGGTGGCGGTGTCCCGGTCGTCGTCCCCGAAGGGGTTCGCCGGGCGGGAAGGGGGGACAGACCCCCCCTCGTCGCCGAACGGGTTGTTCGCCATGCCCTCACCGGCCCCGGAACGCGGGGCTCCGTTTTTCCAGGAACGCCGTCACCCCCTCCACGCGGTCTTCGCTGGAGAAAGCGGTGATGAACAGCTCCCGCTCCAGTGCGAGGCCGGCGGAAAGGGGCATCTCCGCCGCGGCGCGCACCGCCTGCTTGATCAGCCGCAGCGCCACGGGCGAGTTCCGGGCCATGGCCGCCGCGAGCGTGCGGGTCCGCTCCGCGAGCCGCCCATCCTCGACGACCTCGTCCACCAGGCCGATGCGGTACGCCTCCTCGGCGTCGATCAGCTCGCCCGTGAGGATCAGGCGCAGGGCGGTCCCGTGACCGACCAGGCGGGGCAGGCGCTGGGTCCCGCCGCCGCCAGGGAGGAGACCGAGGTTCACCTCCGGCTGCCCGAGCCGCGCGGACCGGACCGCGAGCCGCAGGTCGCACGCCAGCGCCAGCTCGCAACCTCCCCCCAGGGCGTAGCCGTTGAGGGCCGCGATCACCGGCTTCGGGAACGAGGCCACCACCTCGAACACCCGCCGCCCCTCCATGGCCGTGCGCTGCTCGATGGCGCTCCGCTCCGCGAACTCGCCGATGTCCGCTCCCGCCACGAACGCCCTGTCCCCGGCGCCCGTGAGCACGACGACCCGCACGTCCGCGTCGTCCTCCAGGGCGTCGCAGGCGGCCACGAGCTCGCGGCGGACGGTGGCGTTCAGCGCGTTTCGCTTGTCCGGGCGGTTGATCGTGATCGTGGCGATCCCGTCCGCCCGTTCCACCAGCAGCGTCTCGAAGGTCACGGCTGTTCGTCCCAGGTGAAGAACCCCCGGCCCGTCTTGCGGCCCAGGTGCCCCTGTGCCACGAGGCGGCGCAGGATCTCGGGGGGTCGGAACCGTTCGGAACCCAGCGCCTCGTGGAGGTACTCGGCGATGTCCAGGCGCACGTCCAGCCCGACGAGGTCCGTCAGCCGGAGGGGCCCCATGGGGTGACGGTAGCCCAGCGTCATGGCCGTGTCGATATCCGCCGCGCTCGCAACTCCCGCCTCCAGCATCCGCATCGCCTCCAGCCCCAGCGCCACGCCCAGCCGGGAGGAGGCGAAGCCCGGGGAGTCGTTCACGACGATGGGCTCCTTCCCCATCCGCCGCGCGAACGTCGTGACCGCTTCCACGGTTCCTTCTCCCGTCGCGCCCCCCCGCACCACCTCCACCAGCTTCATGATGTGGACGGGATTGAAGAAATGCATCCCCGCGAGCCTGTCCGGGCGGATCATCCCTTCCTGGATCGCGGTGATGCTCAGGCTGGAGGTGTTGGTGGCCAGGAAGGCGCGCTCCGGGGCGGCCGCCTCGAGGGTCCGGAACAGGTCCCGCTTGAGCGCGAGCCGCTCCGGGATCGCCTCGATGGCGAGGTCGGTGTCCGCTGCGGCGGCCGCGGCGTCGGTGCCGGCCCGCACCCGCGCCAGCGCCGCGTCCCGGTCGGCCGCCTGGACCTTCCCCCGGGACACCCCCTCCTCCAGGTTGCTCCGGATCCGGCTCAGCCCCGCCTCGACCAGCTCCGGCGTGCGGTCGACCAGCAGCACGTCCGCGCCGGCCATGGCGGCCACCTGGGCGATGCCGTGGCCCATGGTCCCGGCCCCGACCACGACGACGCGTCGGATCTCCCCGGGCATGGCTACGACCTCCCGAACCTCGGCGCCCGCTTCTCGATGAAGGCGCGGATCCCCTCGTCGAACTCGGGCGAGCCGAACGCACGGAGCTGCGCCGCCGTCTCCATCTCCAGGATCTCGTCCAGGTCGGCCGCGAGGCTCCGGCGCAACGTGCGCTTGGCGTCCGCGATCACGGCCGGCGGACCGCTCGCGATCTGGCCGGCGAGCCCGCGCACCGCCGCCTCCAGGTCGTCCGCGGGGACCACCCGGTTGAACAGTCCGAGGCGCTCCGCCCTCCGGGCGTTGATCATCCCGCCCGTCATGACGAGCTCGGCGGCCAGCGCGGAGCCGATCACCCGGGGGAGGAAGTACGCGCCGCCCCAGTCGGGGTGGAGGCCGACCCGCACGAAGGTCAGACCGATGGTGGCGCTCTGGCTCGCGATCCGCAGGTCGCACGCCAGCGCCAGGCAGGCACCCGCGCCCGCGGCCGCCCCGTTCACGGCGGCGATCACCGGCTTCCGCATGCTGTCGATCCGCTTCACGACGCGGACCCCGCTCCGGACGAGCTCCTCGAACCCGGCCGCATCATCGTTTTTGGCCAGGTCCGCCATGACCTGCACGTCCCCGCCCGTGGAGAAGGCGCGCCCCACACCGGTGATGGCGACGCACCGCACCGCGTCGTTCTCGTCCAGCTCCTGCAGCGCCCGATCCAGCCGATCCCGCATGTCGCCGGCGAACGCGTTCAGCCGCTCCGGCCGGTTGATCCGGATCCAGCCGAGGTTGCCGTCGCGCGCCACCATGATCGTATCGCTGCCGCTCATGCCCCCTCCACTTCCATCAGCGTCGCGATCCCCTGTCCCACCCCGATGCACATCGTCGCGAGCCCGATCCCGCCCCCCCGCCGCCGCAGCTCGTGGATCAGCGTCGTCAGGATCCGCGCGCCGGAGCACCCCAGCGGGTGCCCCAGGGCGATGGCGCCGCCGTTCACGTTCACCCTCGCCGGGTCCAGCCCCAGCGCGTCGATGCAGGCTATGCTCTGCGCCGCGAACGCCTCGTTCAGCTCCACGAGGTCCACATCCGCCAGGGTCAGCCCCGCCCGCTCCAGCGCTTTCCGCGTCGCCGGCACCGGGCCCATGCCCATGAGGTGGGGCTCGACCCCCGCCACCGCGCTCGCCAGGAACCGCGCCATCGGCCGGCGCCCCAGCGACGACGCGGCGTCCGCCGACATCACCAGCACCGCCGCCGCCCCGTCGTTGAGCCCCGATGCGTTCCCGGCCGTGACCGTGCCGCCCTCCCGGAAGGCCGGTGGCAGCGCTCCGAGCTTCTCCATGGTGGTTCCCGGCCTCGGGTGCTCGTCCGCATCCACCCGCCGCGCCGGCCCCTTCCGCTGCGGGACCTCCACCACGACGATCTCGGCCGCGAACCGCCCGTTCCGTACGGCCTCGGCCGCCCGCCGCTGACTCTCCAGCGCGAACCGGTCCTGCGCTTCGCGACCGATCCCCCGCTCCTCCGCGACGTTCTCGGCCGTGACCCCCAGCCCCACGGTCCAGTGCTCGGGGAAGCGAGGGTTCACGAAACGCCAGCCGAGCACGGTGTCCGCCGTCTCCGGGTTCCCGCGGGGGTACCCCTCCTCGGGCTTCAGGAGGACCCACGGCGCCCGGCTCATGGACTCCACGCCGCCAGCCACGAAAACGGCGCCGTCCCCCGCCGCTACGGCGTGGCAGGCCGTGTTCACCGCCTGGAGTCCCGACCCGCAGAGGCGGTTCACCGTCTGCCCCGCGACTTCCGTGGGATAGTTCGCGAGCAGCGCGCCCATGCGCGCGACGTTCCGGTTGTCCTCCCCCGCCTGGTTCGCGCAGCCCAGGATCACGTCCTCCACGCGCGCCGCATCGAGGCCGGTGCGCTGGAGGAGGGCCCGCAGCGGCACGGCCGCCAGGTCGTCCGGCCGCACGGACGCCAGCGCGCCCCCGTGGCGCCCGACCGGCGTCCGGACGGCGTCGACGATGACCGCCCTGCTCATCAGTGGAGGTCCACCCACACGCTCTTGATCTGCGTGTAGAGGTCCAGCGCGTGCCGGCCCAGCTCCCGGCCGTGGCCGGACTGCTTGTAGCCGCCGAACGGCGACGCCGCGTCGAGCGGGTGATACGTGTTGATCCAGACGGTGCCCGCCTGGATCCGCCGCGCCACCCGATGCGCCCGCTTCACGTCCCGCGTCCAGACCGCGCCGGCCAGCCCGTAGATGGTGTCGTTCGCCAGTGCGACCGCCTCATCCTCGTCGGAGAACGTCATGGCGGCGAGCACCGGGCCGAAGATCTCCTCCCGGGCGATCGTCGCGTCCGGGCGCACGCGATCGAACACCGTCGGTTGGATCCAGTAGCCGTTCTCGAACCCCTCCCGGACCGCCCGGCCGCCGCCCGTGAGGATCTCCGCCCCCTCGGACCGCCCCGTCTCGATGTAGCCGAGCACCCGCTCCAGCTGCTCGCCCGAGATGACCGGACCGTATTTCCGCTTCGGATTCAGCGGTTCGTCCGGCTGCAGGCTCCCCGCCCGCTCCACCAGCTTCGCCATCAGCGGCTCGTAGACGGACTCGTGCACCAGCAGCCGTGACCCGGCCGTGCAGCACTGCCCCGTGTTGTAGAACACGGCGTTGAAGGCGCCCCGGGCAGCCGCATCGAGGTCCGCGTCCTCGAACACGATGTTCGGCGACTTCCCACCCAGCTCCAGCGACACCCCTTTCAGCGTCTCCGCCGCCTCCCTCATGATCGTCCTGCCGACCGCCGTCGAACCCGTGAACGCCACCTTGTCGACGTCACGGTGACGGACCAGCGCCGCACCGGTGGTCTCGCCGTGACCCGTCAGCACGTTGAAGACGCCCGGCGGGAGCCCCACCTCGCCGGCGATCGCCGCCAGCTCCAGCGCGGTCAGCGGCGTCTGCTCCGCCGGCTTCAGGATGATCGCGTTCCCGCACGCCAGCGCCGGGGCCGCCTTCCACGCGGCCATCTCCAGCGGGAAGTTCCACGGGATGATGCCGGCCACCACCCCCACGGGCTCGCGGAGCGTGTAGTTCAGCACGCTCCCGCGCACGGGGATCGTCTCGCCCTCGAGCTTGGTGGCCCAGCCGGCGTAGTATCGGAACGCGTCGATGGCGCCCTGCAGGTCGAACGGCACCTCGCGAAGCGGCTTGCCGTTGTCCAGGACCTCCAGGCGCCCCAGCTCCTCGCGGCGCGCCTCGAGGGCGTCTCCCATCCTCCACAGCAGTGCGGCGCGGTCCGCGGCGTCCATGGTCGACCACGGCCCCGACAGCGCCGCCCGCGCCGCCGCCACCGCCGCGTCGACGTCCGACGGCCCCGCTTCCGGCACTTCCGCCAGCACCTCGCCCGTCCCCGGGTTCACGGTCTCGAACCGTCCCCCCTCCGACGGGTCCGTCCACTCCCCGTTGATGTACAGACTGTCGGGGGCCCTGCGCTCGATCGCCGTCGTGGAAGCCATGTCTGTCCGCTGAGCTGGATGATCGGTTGGAGCCGTGTCTGGCCGACGGACCCGGCGGCCTTCCGCGTTCGGAGCACCCATCCCGCCGAAGCAACGGGCGGGAAGGGACGTCCCCTCCCGCCCGGTCGTGCCGACTCCGGGGGGGGCCCGGCGGGACGCGGGTCCTTACTTCCCGGTGAACTCCGGCTTGCGCTTTTCCAGGTACGAGCCGATCCCTTCCCGGGCGTCCTGGCTCTGGAAGAGCTGCTGCTGGAGCTCCCGCTCCACCGCCAGCGCCTCGGCCAGCGGAAGCTCCCACCCGGTCTGCACGGACCGCTTGATCAGACCCACCGCCTTCGCGGCCCGGCCGGGGGCGGTGAACGTCCTGGCGTAGTCCATGATCGACGTCATGAACTCCTCCGCGCCCGCCGACTCCCAGACGTGGTTCACGATCCCGTACTCCAGGGCCTCGTCGAAGTCGAACGTCATCCCCTCGGCCATGAGCTCGATCGCCTTGGCCTTGCCGACGAGCCGCGCCAGCCGCTGCGTCCCGCCCGTCCCCGGCAGCACCCCGAGATTCACCTCCGGCAGCCCGATCTTCCCGGCCCCCTTGCGGGCGATCCGGATGTCCGCCGCCATGGCGATCTCCAGGCCACCGCCCACGGTGTGCCCGTTCAGCGCCGCGATCACCAGCTTCGGGGTCTGCTCCAGCCGCTGGAGCGTCTCGTTCGCGTGCAGACAGAAACAGTACTTGAACCCGGACGTCACCTCGTACAGCATCTGGATGTTCGCGCCCGCGGAGAAGAACTTCTCGCCCTTCCCGGTGAGGACGATGACGAACACGTCATCCCGCATCCGCGCCCGGAGAATGCCCTCGTCCAGCTGGCGCATCATCTCGTACGTGTAGGTGTTGGCGGGCGGATCATCCAGCGTCAGCACCGCCACGCCGTCCGTCACGTCGAAATGGACCAGCGTCTTCTTTTCCTTCTTGGTCTCGGACACCGTTCCGTGCGCCATCCGTACCTCCGCTACCGGGTCGCTCGTCGCTCGGAAAGCAGGACGCGCCATCGGCGTGGCCGACAGCGCGCCCTCACATTGGACAGAACGCAACCTATCCAGCGGGCGAAGTGTGGGTCAAGTAGCGGTCCGCTTGCCGGATGTCCGCCCCGGGAATAGCTTTGGATCGGGTTCCGATCCTCTACGGAAGCGGCTCTTTGCGATCCTTTCCTTCCCTGCCGAAGACCCTGGCAGTCGCGGCTCTCGCCACGGCGGCGAGCGCATGCGGTGACGCCGTTACCGACCCATCGGCATTCACCGAATCCGCCGAGGCCGAAGCCGTCCTGCGCTCCGCCGCCTCGCTACCCGCGCTCCCGGCCCTCATCGACCGCGCCGGCGACCCGCCGGACCAGTCGGGCCGGCTCAATCTCTTCCGCGCACAGGAGCTCTGGGCCGCAGGCGTCGCGGACCAGGATGACCGCGCCCGCGCACGCCGCCGCCTCGCCGTTCGCTACGCCGCCCCCGTTCTCATCGACCAGCTCGCGCCGGAGGACTGGGACGCCACGGAGCAGGGGCTGCGGGCGTGGATCGCCACGGCGGAGTCCATGCTCCGGCACATCACGCTCCCGCGCGTCGAGGGGCGGCTCCGACTCGCCCGCGTCCAGCTCGACCGCGCCGCCGCCGCACCGGACGCGGGCGCACGGGCCCGCGCCCTCCTCCTGGCCGGCGCCGAGCTGGTGGAGACCACCCCGCGCTTCGTCGCCCGGGCCATGGCGGTGGAGGCCGATGCGGCGGTCCGCCGCGCCGTCGGCACGACGGATCGCGCCGACCGGGACCTGCAGCGCGCCGTCCGGCTGAAGGACTGGGCCGCGCGCGCCGTAGAGGAGGGTGACTATCTCGTGGCCATGCAGCGGGCGTACTACGCCCTCCAGCTGGTAGAGGCGCGATGAGCAACGACAGGCTGTCGGCCGGCGGAATCCGGGTCGGGCCGGGCGCGATCGCCGCCGCCCTTCTCGCCCTCGGCGCCATGGCGTGCGCGGGCGACCCCGCGGCGCCCGCGCCGAGGGACACGGTCTACCTCGTCCCGGTCACCGGCGTGATCGAGCTCGGCCTCGCCCCGTTCATCGAGCGGAGCCTCGCCGAAGCCCGCGCGGCCGGCGCGCACGCCGTCATCCTCGAGCTGGAGACCCCCGGTGGGCGGGTGGATGCGGCCCAGCGCATCGTCAACGCTCTCGAGGACGCCGAGATCCCGGTGTACGCCTTCGTGAACCGCCGCGCCTTCTCCGCGGGCGCCATGATCGCGCTGGCCGCCGACGACATCTTCATGCGCCCCGGGAGCGTCATGGGCGCCGCCACGCCGGTCACCGGTGAGGGGCAGAAGGCTCCGGAGAAGATCGTCAGCGCGATGCGGAGCGAGATGCGGGCGCTGGCGGAGCGGCGGGGGCTGGACCCGCGCGTGGCCGAGGCCATGGTGGACGAGGAGGTGGCGGTGGAGGGGGTCGTGGAGCGTGGCAAGCTCCTGACGCTCACCACCGCCGAGGCCGAGCGGATCGGGTACGCCCGCGTGGCCGAGGACCTCGATGACGTGTTCCGGCAGACCGGCCTTTCCGTCGACCACGTCGTCGAGGCGGAGGTGAACTGGGCCGAGGGCGTGGTCCGCTTCATCACCCACCCGGTCGTCGCCCCCTTCCTCCTGTCCATCGGGTTCCTCGGGCTGCTGATCGAGATCAAGACGCCGGCGTTCGGCATGGCCGGCCTGGCCGGGGCCGGCGCCCTCGCGCTCTTCTTCGGCGGACATTATCTCGTCGGCCTTGCCGGCTGGGAGGAGCTGATCCTCCTCACCATCGGCCTCGTCCTCCTCGGCATCGAGATCTTCGTGGTCCCCGGGTTCGGGATCTTCGGCGTCCTCGGCATCGCCGGCGTCTTGAGTGGCATCTACCTGAGCCTCGTCGGCAGCCTGTCGACGGCCGTAGATTACTCCCAGGCCGCGGTGATCCTCTCCGCCTCCGTGCTCATCGTCCTCGTCAGCGCGTGGGCGCTCTTCCGCACGCTGCCGAGGAACACGCGGCTGTTGCGCTCGGGGATCATGCTCGGGGAGGATACGGGTTCGGACGTCGGCTATCTCTCGGCCGCGGTGCGGAAGGAGCTGGTGGGCATTCAGGGGGTCGCCGTCACCGACCTGAGACCGGCGGGCGTGGGCCGGTTCGGCCAGGAGCGGATCGACGTCGTCGCCGAAGAGGGGTGGCTCACGTCCGGGACCACCATCGAGATCGTACGGGCGGAAGGGTATCGTCACGTGGTGCGCGCCGTCGGCGTGCCCGCGGAATAGCTCACGCAAGGAAACCGGAGCGGTATTCCCATGGAGGGATTCGTGCTGCTGACCCCGGCGCTTCTCATCGGCGTCGCGGTGCTCGTTCTCATGCTCGCCTGGGCGGTCCCGGTTCGCCTCTGGGTCGAGGCCGTCTTCGCCGGCGTCCGCGTCAGTCTCGGCGACCTCATCGGCATGCGGCTCCGGAAGGTCAACCCGGCCGCGGTCGTCCGGCCCCTGATCGCCGCCACCAAGGCGGGGCTGGAGCTGACCACGAAGCAGCTCGAGGCCCACTACCTCGCGGGCGGCCACGTGGACCGGGTCGTAAAGGCCCTGATCAGCGCCGACAAGGCCAACATCGACCTCCCCTTCCAGCAGGCCGCCGCCATCGACCTGGCCGGCCGCGATGTGCTGGAGGCGGTGAAGGTTTCCGTCAACCCGAAGGTCATCAACACGCCCAGGGTCGCCGCCATGGCCAAGGACGGCATCCAGCTCATCGCCATCGCCCGCGTCACGGTCCGGGCCAACATCAACCGCCTGGTCGGCGGCGCGGGCGAGGATACGATCCTGGCACGGGTCGGCGAGGGGATCGTGTCCACGATCGGCTCCAGCGTGTCCCACAAGGCCGTGCTCGAGAACCCGGACGCCATCTCGAAGACGGTCCTCGGAAAGGGGCTGGACTCCGGGACGGCGTACGAGATCCTCTCCATCGACATCGCCGACGTGGACGTCGGCAAGAACATCGGCGCGGAGCTCCAGACCGACCAGGCCGAGGCGGACAAGCGGATCGCCCAGGCCAAGGCCGAGGAGCGGCGCGCCATGGCGGTCGCGGCCGAGCAGGAGATGAGGGCCAAGGTGGTGGAGATGCGCGCCCGCGTGGTGGCGGCCGAGGCGGAGGTGCCCATGGCCATGGCCGAGGCGTTCCGCAGCGGCAACCTCGGGATCATGGACTATGTGCGCTACCGCAACGTCAACGCCGACACAGACATGCGGAACTCCATCGCCCGTGAGGGCGGGTCCGGCGAAGCGGGCAACGGACAGGGGTCGTAAGCCGTGGACTTCTTCGAGGTCCTGATCCTGATCTTCATCGTCATCCCCATCCTCGAGGTCGTGTTCAAGAAGCATCGGAAGGGGAAGGAGGCACCGCAGGAAGCGCCCGCCCCCCGGCACCGGGAGCGGGTGGGCGCCGGCGCGGGCGCGGGTGAGGCCTCCTCGCGCCCCGCGCCAGGCGGGGAGGACTCCGCTGCCGACATGATCCCGCCGGACTTCTGGGAGGTCCTCACGGGCGAGCGTCCGAGGGAGGCCCCCCCCGCCGGGTCCGGATGGGAGCCCGAAGGGTGGGAAGCGCCCCCCGACGCCACGGTGGAGGCTCCGCCGGAGCTCGGCCCGGCGGAATCCTGGGCGCCCGCCCACTGGGAGGTCGATGACGAAGAGGGAGCCGGCACCCGGGCGGAACGCGACGCGCCGGCATCGCTGGAGCACATCGGTCCGGAGGCGATCTCCCTCGAGATCCCCCCGCCACCTCCCGAGGTCCGGCGCCGGCTCCACCACGAGAAGCATGACATCGCGCCGGCTCTCGAGGCCGGGGGAGAATCGGCTCATGCCCTCCGCGCCGCACTCCGCGGCCCCGAGCTTCGCCGCGCCATCGTCCTCGCCGAGATCCTCGGCCCTCCAAAGGGACTCGCCTAGAGCGCGGCCGAACGCCCCGTTATACTTGGCCGGCCGCTTGGGAGCCGGGGTGGCGAAATGGCAAACGCAGGCGACTCAAAATCGCCCGGGCGCAAGCCCTTGCGGGTTCGAATCCCGCCCCCGGCATGCGAAGGACCGCAACGGTTTACGCCGCTGCGGCCCTTCCTCCATCCGGGGCCGACTGTCCCCCGATTGTGCCAAGACTGTGCCCGCATTGAGGCGCTCTACGCCCGCTGGGAGGAGCTGGAGTCGGTACGGAGCGGCGCCGGAGCGTAGCCGGGCCGGGTTGGCTTGCCTCGTGCATGGGTGAACTCAACTGTCCACCCCGCGGAAGAGCCGCCCGAGGTCACGATGTTCGAAGCCAATCGCTGGAAGTCGCAACCCGCCGCCGCCACCGGTAGCGCCGCCCTGGTCCTGGCCCTCGCCCTCGCCGCCCTGCCGGCGAGCGCGGGCGCCCAGGTCGCGCCGGGTCCGGAGTACGAGGCGGGATCCCTCGCCCGGCTGGCCTGGGGCGACAACTGGCGAGAGCTCTGGACCACGCCCACCGACGCCCCCGTCTTCGACCTCGACCGCGTGGCGGGTGGGCTGGAGTGGGTGCAGCGGGGCGGTGGGTACCAGAGCATCACTCTCCACCTCGTGGAGCGAGACGGCTGGCGGGAGTACCGGTTCCGGTCGGTGAACAAGTACCCCGTCATCCAGGCCATGCCACCGGCGATCCAGGGGACCACGGCCGGCCGCATCATCCAGGACCAGGTCAGCACCCTGTTCCCCGCCGCGCCCCTCCTGGTCCCTCCGCTGCTGGAAGCCATCGGCGTGCTGCACGTGCGCCCCACCCTCTACGTCATGCCGGACGACCCAAGGCTCGGCGTCTACCAGGACACCTTCGCTGGCATGGTGGGCACCTTCGAGCTGAAGCCCGATGAGGCCCCGGGTGACGAGCCCGGGTTCGCCGGCTCCCGGAAGATAAAGAGCACGGCCAACTTCTTCGACGACCTCCGCAACAGCCGGGACCACCGCCTCGACGAGCGCGAGCTCCTGGCCGCCCGCCTGGTCGACTTCATGATCGGCGACACCGACCGGACCCCCGACAACTTCCGCTGGGCCCGCTTCGGCGACGAGGCCCCCTACACCTGGCGGCCCATCCCCAACGACCGGGACCGCGCCTTCATGCACGCCGGAGGCCTCGTCAACAGCCTCCTCGTGCGCCGCGTCTACCCCAAGCTCGTGACCTTCGAGCGCGGCTTCTCCCTCTCCGGACTCACCCACACGTCTCACCCCATCGACCGCCGTCTCCTCCAGCGCCTCGACCGCCACGATTTCGAGGAGACCGCCCTCCACGTCCAGCGCGCCATCGATGCCGACGTCATCGAGGAGGTGGTGGCATCCCTGCCCCCGAGCTGGCGCGGCACCGGGGCCAGCGCGCGGCTGCGGGACGTCCTCACCGCCCGCCACGCCGGCCTGCCCGGGATCGCCCGCGCCTTCTACGACGACCTGGCCGGGGAGGTGGACATTCACGGCACGGAAGAGGACGAGCTCGCCAGCATCCACCGGCACACCGACGGCCGCGTCACGGTCACCCTGACGGGGCGGGAAGACCCGGAGACGGTGGAGGTGGTGCGTCACGATGATGGGGGGGTGACGCTGAGTGTCATGGGGACCGTCGTCGCAGACGCCGGGCCGGCGGCGCCCTTCTACGAGCGGACGTTCCTGCCCGGTGAGACGAACGAGGTGCGGGTGTACCTGGGCGGGGGTGACGATCTGGCCATTGTCCGGGGCGCGCCCACGACAGGGCTGGCCGTACGGGTCATCGGCGGCCCCGGCGATGACGTGCTGGTGGACTCGGCGGGTGGCGGCGCCACGTACTTCTACGACTCGGAGGGCGACGACCGGTTCGTGACGGCGCGGGGCACGTCGGTGGACATGCGGACGTGGGAGGAGCCGGAGCAGGTGGGCGGGCTCCGTGTGGCCCAGGCGTGGAGCCCGGACTGGGGTGGTACTCGGGGGTGGAGCGTGGACGCGGACTACGTGGAGGGTTCGGGGATCGTGCTCGGGGCGGGTCCCTCCGGCCGTTCGTACGGGTTCCGCCGTCTGCCCCATCACTGGCGGGCGGACGCGAAGCTGCACGTGGGGCTGGGAAGCGGCCGGCTGGGGGTGACGGCGGACGCGGACTACCGGGCGGAGAACTCGCCGCTGGCGTGGAGGCTGGCGGCGGCGGCCACGCAGCTGGAGGCCTTCCGGTTCTACGGCTTCGGCAATGACACGGAGCGGGTCACCGCCCACCGTTCGCTGGTCTGGCAGGATCGTGTCTCCGCGGAGCCGGCCCTGGTCTGGCACCTGGGCTGGCGGGCCCGGGAAGGGCTCTCGGACCCGCTCCGTGGAGAGGGCTCCGCGGTGGGGAGCCTGCGGCCGGTAGTGGGAGAGCTGGCCGTGGGCCCGGTCGTGTACTGGTCCCATGTCCGGCCGGTGGAGGGTTCACCGGCGGCCACGGTGGAAGACGGCTTCATGGCCGGGGGCCGGGCCGGGATTCGCCTCGACGTGACGCTGGATCGCACGGACCGGGACCCGGTCCCCACACTGGGGTGGACGCTCACGACCCGGCTCGACGGGTACCCGCCGCTGTGGGAGCTGGCGGAGTCGTTCGGCACCGCCTCCGCCACAGGCTCGGCGTACCTGCCGCTCCCCGTGGGGGGCACCCACCTGGCCGTGCGGGCGGGGGGCGCCCTGGCCGCCGGCCCCGCGCCGGTGCAGCACTCCCCCGCCATCGGCGGCCGGACCACGCTCCGGGGCTACCGCTGGCAGCGGTTCACGGGTGACACGTCGGCCTTCGGCTCCGCCGAGCTGCGGGTCCCCGTGGGGACGGTGCCGCTGTTCCTGAAGTGGGACGCCGGACTCCTCGCCCTCGCCGACGCCGGCCGCGTCTGGTTCGATGGCGAGAGTCCCGGCGGATGGCACACGGCCGTGGGCGGCGGCGTGTGGCTGGCGGCTCTCGGCCAGTCGTTCAGCGTGACGTTCGCCTACGGGGAGGAGTCCCGGCTCTACTTCAAGCAGGGGCTGTCCTTCTGATCAGGGGTTCCGGGTCGGCGGCAGCGGCCCGGCCGCGGGGCCGCAGTCGTCGCGCAGCCCCAGGGCGGCGGCCACATGGCGCCACGAGAACGCGCCCACGGCCCGGTCCGCGTGCACGGCGTAAAGCACGCCGGCGGGCATGGATCCCACCGGCCGCTGCGTCATGGCGAGACCATCGGTGTTCCGCACCGTTGCGCCCGCGAAGGCGCCCAGCGGCGTGAAGTCCCGGCGGTCGAAGACCAGGAACCGGTTGTGGACCCGGTGCTGGTCGGCCAGGATCCAGTAGCCGTCGCCACCGTCGCACGGGTAGAGGACGATCCCTTCCGGCTCGTGCCGGATCACGTCCCTCCAGAGCACCGTCCCGGTGAACGCGCCGTCCACGTCGTACACCTTCACGTCCCCCGCCTCCTCGTCGGCGACGAGGAGCAGGCGGGCCTCCGGGTCCACCGCCAGCGACTCCACGACGAGCAGCCGGCCGGGGCCCGCCGTCTCCCCGAACGAACCCAGCAGCGTCGCGCTCCCGGCGCCGTCGCCGGACCCCGGGAGCTCCAGGCGGTACCGCTTCACCCGCTCGCCCAGGCCCAGTGGGCCCGCCGCCGCGGCAGCCGCAGGGTCGTAGTCGTCGGTGATGAAGACGTCCACCGTGGCCGGGCCGCGGCGGAGCACCGCGATCCCGTACGGCCGCCGGAGCGACCCCTCGCCGAACGACATGACGAAGTCGAAGGCGGGCAGCCGGAGCACCTGGACGCGGGCGTTGTCCCGCTCCACGACCAGGAGCAGGTCGTCCACCAGGGCAATGCCGTTGGGGCGCCGGAACTCCACGGGCCCACGTCCGCCCCCCCCCACCCGGCCCAGAAGCTCACCGGTGGCGGCATCGTGGACGTAGAGCCGGTTCGGCGACTTGGCCGTGGTGATCAGCCAGTCCTGGTCGATGGGCCCGTGCCAGACCACCGGGGAGTCGAGGTTCGAGAAGTAGGCGGCGCGGGTGACGAAGGTCTCCTCGACGCGCGTCGGAGGGGCGCCGGGCACGTCGGCGAGCCCACAACCGGCGGTGGCGAGGGCCATCAGCGGGGCGAAGAGGGCGGCGGGCGGGATCGGAAGTCGAGGCATGGGGGAAGGGCTGGTGCAGCAATCGGGCCGGTCGCGCGGGGCCGCGGGCGCGGACTGAGAGCCGGGAGCCGCGGCCTCCGGAATCGGGGGTGGCGCGGAGTCTGCGGTGCGGGGGTGGAGCGGATCCGGGAGATGAGGGCTGGAGCATGGTGAGACGGCGGGGACAGGGAAGGCGTGGGTGGCGGCGGGCGGTCGCGGCGGTGGGAGTGTCCGCTCTGGCGGCCGCGGCGGCGTGCGCTCCCGAGAGGCCGCCGGTGGCGCCGTCGCCCGGGGAGATCGAGACGACCCTGTTCCTCATCGGGGACGCCGGGGCCCCGGACCCGCGGGACGTGGGCGCGCCGCTGGAGGAGCTGGCCCGGTACGCGGCGGAGGCGCCGGAGCGGACGGTGATCGTGTTCCTCGGCGACAACGCGTACCCCTACGGCATTCCGCCGGAGGACGACCCGAGCCGGGCGGACGCCCGGCGGCGGCTGGAGGCCCAGATCGTGTCGGTCCCCCACGGCGTGCGGGGGGTGTTCCTGCCGGGGAACGCCGACTGGGATAAGGCCGGCGTCTTCGGCCTCGCCGCGATCCGGCTCCAGGAGCGGTTGATCGCGGAGCTCGCCGGGGGCCGGGACGTGCGGATGCTCCCGGGCGACGGCTGCCCCGGGCCCGTGTCGTTCGATGTGGGTCGCCTGCGGGTGATCGGGCTGGACACCCAGTGGTGGCTTCACGACTACGTGGTCGCCGATGAGGCCTCCGACTGCCATACGGACGTGGGCGCCATCACGAATGCGCTACGGGAGCAGGTCCGGAGCCCGGACCGGGAGGACCGGGTCGTGGTGGTGACGGGCCACCACCCCCTCCGGACGGGCGGCCCGCACGGCGGCTATTGCGGACCCACAGCACCGTTCCGCCGCTTCGGCGGCCGCAGCCAGGACATCATCTCCCGGGCGAACCGGACCATGCGGGACTCCATCGAGAGCGCCATGTCCGCCCGGCCTCCGCTGGTCTACGCCGCCGGCCACGACCACAACCTCCAGGTCCTCCGGGGTGGTCCCAGCGTGGAGTACGTCCTCGTGAGCGGCGCCGGCGCCTACTCGAAGGCCGACTGCGTAGTCCACATGCGGGAGACCCACTTCGCCAGCCAGAATCGGAGCGGGTTCATGCGCCTGGATCTGTTGCGGGGCGGCGGCGTCCTCCTGCGCGTCTACGACTACGACGGCGGCGGGCGGGGCGGCCTGGCCTACACCCGCTGGCTGGAGCCGAGGTGAGGGCCCGGCCGAAGGGGGCGGGGCGGGCTGCCGCGGCGTGGGGATACCCCCTCCTGGCGCTGGCTGCGCTCCTGGTCCCGGGGCCCCCCGGGACCGCGGCGGCCCAGGACGGAGTGCGGGCGCTGGAGGCGACACCCATCGGCGCCCTCCCGCCCATGGCGCTCCCCATGCCGGCCCACCGTGGCCAGAACTACTGGGTCGGGCGGCTCCATGTGGGTCAGCGCGTCGGACGCGACGGCGGCGACCTGACCGCCTTCGGCATCGGCGCGGACCTCCAGTGGCATGGCGGGTCCGTGTTCGGCATCACCGGCGGCGTGCGGACCCGGGACTGCGCCGGGACCGCCGAGTGCGATCACGTCGCCTGGCTCGCCGGCGGGCGTGCCCGGCTCAACATGTACACCGGCGGCCCCACCGTCGGCGCCCTGATCGGCGACCACAACGCCACCACCACCCTGGGCGCCGAGATCGGCATGGGCTACGCTTCGGGCCTCGCCGCCGGCCAGAACGACTGCACCGTGGACATCGGCGCCCCCGTCTCGGTGGCCCTGTTCCAGAAGACGCGCGTGGTCGCCTTCGTCACCCCTTCCCTGGTGTGGGAGGCCGGCTGCGCCTTCGATCTGCCCGCCACCCGCCGCACCGTCCTCGCCCGGGCCGGCGTCGGCGCCCAGCAGCTCTGGCACCCGGGGCTCGATGTGTACCTCGGATTCCAGCGCTATTTCGAGAGCGGGACCGGCCACCAGTTCGGGATCACCATCTCGTACACCCACCTGCCCTGACACCGCCGCGCCGGCCGACTACGAGCATGGCCCGCCGTCGCCACCACTATCAGGTCGGGCGGAGGTCCCGCAACTCGTCGGCGCCCCGCAGCGCGGCTTCGAGCGCCTTCGACCAGGCCCCGGCGTCGAAGGCCTCGTCCTGGGGAACCCCTTTGCCCTCCATCACCATCTGCGCACCCGCCTCGTCGCCGAGCGCGTTCAGTTCGGCGATGGCCCGACTCCGTAGGGGGCCCGGCTCCGAGATCAGTCCCATCGCCCGCAGCGACTTGGTCGTCAGCCGTTGATCCCCGAATCGCTTCGCGGTCTCCGCGTAGTCCCGCAGGAGCGCGGCGGCCTCTTCGGCGTCACCGCGGCCGAGGGCGATCAGGACGAGCGTCCGACGGGCCCGGACGACCTGGGGATACGCTTCCACCACCTCGCGGCACACGACCTCCGCCGCCCGGCCACGGCCGGTCTCGAGGTACCCGTCGATGGCTTCCCCGTACAGGGACAGCGCTTGAGAATCGAGGCCCAGCGACCCGGCGAGCCGTGCAGCCCGGAGATAATGCGGCGGCCGAAACGAAGCGGCCGCCTCCGCGGCCCTGGCCCGCAACGCCTGGAGATTTCGCCGGGATCTGCCGGCCGTCAGCCTGGATCGCACCAGTCGGAACCAGCGCCCGAGTGCGAGGCGATACTTCAGGAGTTCCACTGCCTACCGCCCCCTCTTGTTGCCCGTCGCGTGGCCGATACGGCCCATCACCTCCTTCACTACCGCGAACGGATCGATGGGCTTTCCAGGAAGACCGACACCCCCGCCTCGGCCGCCGCGGCGCCGACCTCATCCCTGGAGAGGGCCGACAGCGCAATAATAGACGGCTGCACCCCCTGCTCGCGCAACGCCCGCGCCACGTCGAGACCGCTCCGGGCGCCGGGGAGTCTGATATCGAGCAGGATCAGATCCGGTCCGGCTTCCACCGCCTTTTCGATGGCGGACTCTCCGTCCGGGGCGTGGATGACATCGTAGCCGTCGTACCAGAGCAGCCCGCCGCAGAAGTCACGGTCGGCGTCGTTGTCCTCGACGATGAGGACGAGCTGTCTTCGCGCTTCCCCATTCGACCCCGTCGAGCCGGCCAGGCCGTCCGCTCCTGGATCCACGTCACTGGTCAATGCGCGCAAGCTCCGTGGTGGGGGGATTTCGAAAATCCCACACATCAGGCAAGGATCGGGCCCTGCAGCAAGCGGTACGGATGCATATCCGACGAAATCAGGGACGGGTCCGGCGGACCAGGGGTTCCCGGCCTTCGGGCGGAGCCGCGCCCCTGTGTTGGCCGGCCTTCTTCTTGCGCGCCCCGGGCGCCGGTCCGGCCGACTCTTCACCAGCACCCCGGGGCGCACCAGGATGATGCTCGTGAAAACGGAGAAGCGGCAAAGCGAGGTCCACGGGATCGGGCTCTTCGCCAAGGAGTTCATTGCCGAGGGGACGCCCACGTGGCGGTTCATCGCCGGGATCGACCAGGCCATCCACCCGGACGTGGTCGAGCGGGTGCCGGCGCCTTCGAGGAACGCGTTCCTCACGTACGCTTACCTGGACATCCGCACGGGGCTCTACGTCCTGTGCGCGGACGATGCGCGGTTCATGAACCATTCCGAGGAGCCCAATGTCCGCGGGGACTACGCCCTGGATGAGGTCTTCGGCGTGGATGTGGCCGCGCGGGATATCCAGCCGGGAGAGGAGCTCCTCTGCGACTACCGTACGTTCGACCGGATCGACCGCAAGGCGCTGCAATTCGACAACGGCTTCTGAAGCCGGGGTCGGGGTACGGCCTGCGCCCCGCGGCGCGCTTGCGCTGGTGCCGTATTTGCCGGGACCTTGTCCCGGGGATGTGTCGGCAGCCAGGGAGGTGAGCATGGAGCGGAACGAGAGGATCGGGGACTCGGAGCGGTGGGCGTCGGCGCTGCTGGGGGGGATGCTGGTCCTCTCCAGCCTGCGACGGCGGGACATGGGGGCCGGTGCGCTGTTCGCCGCGGGCGGGGCCGCGCTCCTGTACCGCGGCTTCGCCGGCCACGACGAGCTCGTCGCCCGCATCGCCCGTTTCCTCCGGGCCGCGGTGGAGGAGGGCATGGGCGTGCGGGGGAGCGACATCGTGGACGAATCGTCCATGGAGTCGTTCCCCGCGAGCGACGCGCCGTCGTGGACGCCGGTCACGTCCGTGGGCAAGGACGAGAAGGACTGAGCGCGTGGAATCAGCGACGCGTCTTCCCATGCGGGAGCTCGAGCGGCGACTCGGCCCGGACCGCCTCGAGCACGATGTCGCTCTCGCGCCGTATACCACCTTCAGGATCGGTGGCCCCGCGGACCGCCTGTACAGGGCGCGCACTCCCGAGGAGCTGGCGATGGCGGTCCTCGCCGCCCGGGAGCTGGACCTGCCGCACTTCCTCCTGGGCGCCGGCGCCAACATCCTGATCGGGGATGGGGGGTTCCGCGGGCTGGTCATCCGCAACGAGGCGGCGCACATCGAGTTCCGGGCGGACAACCGCGTGCGTGCCGCCAGCGGCGTCATGGTCTACCACGACCTGATCCAGGCGTGCCGCGAACGCGGCCTCGCCGGTCTGCACCACTTCGTCGGGATCCCCAGCACGGTCGGCGGGGCGATCTGGCAGAACCTCCATTTCCTGAGTCCGGCGCCGGCGCGCGAGCGCACGGTCTTCGTCGAGGAGGTCGTCGAGGAGTGCGAGCTGCTGACCGCGGACGGGGAGCGCCGCACGGTGGGGGTGGACTATCTCCGCTTCGGATACGACTACAGCATCCTCCACGACCGACCGGACGTCGTTCTCGCGGTGACGTTCCGGCTCCAGCCGCAGTCGCCGGAAGAGATCCTGGAGGTGATCCGGGAGAACCTGAGGTGGCGCGACGACCGCCATCCGGACCTGTGGCTCTACCCCTCCGCGGGCTCGATCTTCAAGAAGATCGAGGGCGTGGGCGCGGGACGGCTCATCGACCAGTGCGGCCTGAAGGGGCACGTCCACGGCGGCGCCCAGATCTTCCACCGCCATGCCAACGTCATCGTCAACGTGGGCGGCGCCACGGCGCGTCAGGTCCGGGAGCTCATCGCCCTCGCGCAGGAGCGTGTCGCCGCGGAGCTCGGCTATCACCTCGAGCCCGAGATCGGCTTCATCGGCGAGTTCTGACCCTCGCTCGGACATTTGACATCTGACATCTGACCGCGGGCCGCCCACTGGCGATAGCGCGGGCAGGGGTCTTGCAACAGTCATCTTCGTGGCGGGTAGGCATTTAAGTCGCAGCGGAAGACCTGCAATGGAGGGGGATCCGGAATGGGTCGACGAAAGAAGGAAACCGTAGCGGTCGGGCTCGCGGCCTCGACGCTCGCGCTGCTCGGGGCCGGCATGGCCACGGAGCAGAAGCGGCTGGCGGCGGGGATGGCTCTCGCACCGGACGCCGACCGGGCCCCGGATGTGGACCTGATGGCGGACCTGATCCCGCGGGGCTGGGACCTGCCCTCCGAGCGGACCGAGCGCGTGGACTTCTTCATCGATTTCCTCAAGGGGGAGCGCTTCGATGACATGAAGGAGTGGCTCGAGCGGATCGGGAAGTACGGCCCGATGATCCGCGAGGAGCTGCGGGCCAGGGACATGCCCGAAGACCTGCTGTTCCTCGCCATCATCGAGAGCGGGCTGGATCCGAACGCCTATTCGGCGGCGGACGCGGCCGGGATCTGGCAGTTCATCGAGGAGACCGGCGAGCGCTACGGCCTCGAGGTGACGCGCTACGTGGACGAGCGGCGGGACCCCGTGAAGGCGACGGCGGCGGCGCTCACGTACCTCCAGGAGCTCAACGTGCGCTTCGACTCGTGGTTCCTCGCCGCGGCCGGCTACAACACCGGCGAGAACCGGGTCGGCCGTATCATGCGGGAGATCACCGGTTCCGAGAAGGGTGCCGACCAGGACTACTGGAAGATCAGCGACCGGCTCCCGCGGGAGACCCGGGACTATGTGCCGCTCATGGTCGCCGCCGGCCATATCGCAAAGGACCCGGGTGCGTTCGGCTTCCCGGAGCTCGACTTCCAGGAGCCGCTGCGCTTCGACGTGGTGCGCGTCCCGGGCGGGACCCCGCTCGCCGACGTGGCCGAGGCGGCCGGCGTGGACGTCGACCGGGTCCTGGACCTGAATCCGCATCTGGTCCGCAAGCAGACGCCACCGGACCGCGCGTGGGACGTCCGCATCCCCGAGGGGACGCAGCGCACCTTCGCCGCCAGCTTCGGCCCCGGCGCCGAGGCGGAACGGCCGGCCGCCGCGGAGTAGCCACCGGGGCGGGCGTGCGGGTCCATCCGGCCTGGCCGGCGAGGGCCCGACGACCCCGGGGGGGCGATTCGGACGGCGGGGAAGCAGGCGCGCCGCGGCCTTGCACGGGCCGCGGCGCGCTCACTACTTTGCGGCGCCGTCGCGGCTCGCCCCCAACTCTGCAACGGGGCTGGCATCCTCCCGTGTCGAGGAGGACGTCGGCCCCGATCTTGTATGCCGGTCGGCCGGCCGCCGCGCGGAGGCGGAGAACGCGAAACCCGGGGTGGAGGGGTAGCAGGGACATGCCAGCGTCCGGTCTGGAAGGCGTCGTCGTCGCGGACACCCGGGTGAGCCGCATCGACGGCGAAGCGGGCACCCTGGAGTACGCCGGCTACCCGATCCAGGAGCTCGCCGACCGGACCACGTTCGAGGAGGTGGCCTACCTCCTCTGGTATGGCGAGCTGCCGACCGAGCGAGAGCTCGCCAGCCTGCGTCAGCGGCTGTCGGGTTCCTACGACCTTCCGCCCGCCGTCCTCGACGTGATCCGGGGCGCCCCGCGCTTCGCCCACCCCATGGCCGTGCTGAGGACCGCCGTTTCCGCGCTGGGGCCGCACGACCCGCAGGGCGAGGAGATGTCCAGGGAGGCCAACCTCGACAAGGCCGTGCGTCTCACGGCGCAGCTCGCCACGATCACCGCCGCGACGGGGAGGCTGAGGGAGGGGAAGGACCCCGTCGCGCCGCGCGGTGACCTGGGGATCGCGGCCAACCTGCTCAACATGCTGAACGGCCGGGCCCCCGACGAGGCGGAGGCGCGGACCATGGATGTCGCCCTGACGCTGCACGCCGAGCACGGGTTCAACGCGTCCACGTTCTCCGCGCGCGTGACCGTCGCCACCCTGGCGGACATGCACAGCGCCATCACCGCGGCCATCGGCACGCTGAAGGGTCCCCTCCACGGCGGCGCGAACGAGCGGGTGATGGAAATGCTGGAGAAGATCGGTGAGCCGGCGCAGGCGGAGAGCTGGGTCGCCGCCGCGCTGGAGCGGAAGGAGAAGATCATGGGCTTCGGCCACCGGGTCTACCGCACGGTGGACCCGCGGGCTCCGATCCTGCGCCGTCTCGGCGAGAGCCTGGGCACGTCGAAGTGGCTCGAGATCTCGGACCGGGTGCGGGACGTCATGGCCCGGGCCATGGAGGAGCGAGGGAAGGCGATCTACCCCAACGTCGACTTCTTCAGCGCGTCGGTGTACGACCGCCTCGGGGTCCCCACGCAGCTGTTCACCAACATTTTCGCCTGCGCCCGGGTCACGGGTTGGGCGGCGCACGTCCTCGAGCAGCTCGCGGACAACCGGCTGATCCGGCCGAAATCGAAATACGTCGGGCCGGAGACCCGTTCGGTCCTCCCTATCGAACAACGATAGCCATGCCAACCAAGCACGCCGAAGTGCCCGCGGAGGGAACGCGAATCCAGGTTCGGGTGGGCGGCCTCGCCGTTCCGGATGACCCCATCATCCCGTTCATCGAGGGCGACGGGATCGGCCCGGACATCTGGGCGGCCACGAAGCGGGTCGTGGAGGCCGCCGTCGAGAAGGCCTACGGGGGCTCCCGCCGCGTCGTATGGATGGAGATCCTGGCCGGAGAGAAGGCGTACGACCGGACGGGGGAGTGGCTTCCCGAGGAGACCTTCGAGGCGCTGCGGGAGTTCAAGGTCGGGATCAAGGGCCCGCTGACGACGCCGGTGGGCGGGGGGATCCGCTCGCTGAACGTCACGCTCCGGCAGGTGCTCGACCTCTACGCGTGCATCCGCCCCGTCCGCTATATCCCCGGCGTGCCGTCCCCCGTGAAGGAGCCCGAGAAGGTGGACGTGGTGATCTTCCGTGAGAACACGGAGGACGTGTACGCGGGGATCGAGTGGGCGGCCGGGACGGAGGAGGCGGAGAAGGTCCGTCGCTTTCTGGTGGACGAGATGGGGGCCGACATTCGCGAGCGCAGCGGGATCGGGATCAAGCCCATCAGCGCCTTCGGCACCAAGCGGCTGGTGGCCATGGCGCTCCGCTATGCCCTGCAGCGCCACCGCCGGTCCCTGACGCTGGTTCACAAGGGCAATATCATGAAGTTCACGGAGGGCGCGTTCCGGGAGTGGGGATACGAGGTCGCCCGGGAGGAGTTCGGCGATCGCACGATCAGCGAGGCCGAGACCTGGGACGGAGCGGAGGTCGGGGACCGGCTGGTGGTGAAGGACCGGATCGCCGACGCCATGTTCCAGCAGATCCTGCTGCGTCCCGACGAGTACGACGTCCTGGCCATGCCCAACCTGAATGGCGATTACATGTCCGACGCCGCTGCGGCGCAGGTGGGCGGGCTCGGCATGGCCCCGGGCGCCAACGTCGGGGACGAGGTCGCGCTCTTCGAGGCCACCCACGGCACCGCTCCCAAGTACGCGGGGCAGGACAAGGTGAATCCCGGCTCGCTGATCCTCTCGGCGGTCATGATGCTCGAGCACCTCGACTGGAACGAGGCTGCGGACCTGGTGGTGCGGGGGGTCGAGGGAGCCATCGCCGCGAAGACCGTGACCTACGACCTGGAGCGGCAGATGGAGGGCGCGCGCCTCGTGAAGACCTCCGGCTTCGCCGCCGCCATCATCGACCACATGGACTGACGGAACCGCGATGCCCCTCAACATCTCCATCCGCACGGACCACCCGGCGAAATTCCGCACGCCGCTCCTCGTCCTCCAGCACTTCCAGGGCGACAAGGAGCCGCTCGGCGCGGGGGCCGCCGTCAACGACGAGCTGGGCGGCCTGCTCGCGCGCCTCATGAACCGGGGCGACTTCACGGGAAGGCAGGGGGAGACGCTGGTGGTCTACCCCGGCGACCCGGCGTTCCCGGCCGAACGGGTCCTGCTCGTGGGCGTGGGAAAGCGGGAAGACTACGCCATGCAGAGTCTCCGCAAGGCCGTCGGCTCCGCCGTCCGTCAGGCGGAGCGGCTGCGGGTCCGCGAGATGACCCTCGCCCTCGGGCACCTGGACCGGAAGAGCGAGCACATCGGCGGGTACCTCGCCGCCCGCGGCGCGGTGGAGGGCGCGGTGCTGGCCGCCTGGGACTACCGCGAGCTGAAGAGCGAGCCGACCACGGAGGACGACGAGCCGGTGGTCCGCGTGGAGGCCCTCACCGTCCTCGCCCGCGATGCGGATGAGGCGGCGGAGATGCAGTCCGGCGTCGACGTCGGGCGCGTGGTCGCCGAGGCGGAGAACCTGGCCCGGGAGCTCGCCTCGAAGCCCGGAAACCTCGCCACGCCCACGCACCTGGCCGACATCGCGCGGGGCATCGCGGAGGAGGGCGGGATGAAAATCACCGTCTTCGATCGCGCGGCCATGGAACAGGAGGGGCTGCGAGGGATCCTGGCGGTCGCCGCGGGGTCGGAAGAAGAGCCTCGCTTCATCGTCATGGAGTACACGGGCGCATCCGGCGAAACGACGAGGCCCGTCGCGCTGGTGGGGAAGGGAGTCACCTTCGATACGGGGGGGATCTCCATCAAGCCGGCGCAGAAGATGGAGGAGATGAAGTACGACATGTCGGGGGCCGCGGCGGTCCTGGGCGCCATGCAGGCCGTAGCCCGGCTGCGCCCCCGGATCAACGTCGTGGCGCTGATCCCGTGCACCGAGAACCTCGTGTCCGGACGCGCGACCAAGCCGGGGGACGTGATCCGGATGTATTCGGGGAAGACGGTGGAGGTGATCAACACCGACGCGGAGGGGCGCCTCATCCTCGCGGACGCCCTGGCGTACGCGCACCGCTTCGACCCGCGCGCCATGATCGATGCGGCCACGCTCACGGGCGCGGTGGTGATCGGCCTGGGCCACGAGGCCATCGGCCTCATGGGGAACGACGGCACGCTGATGGACGAGGTGCGCGCCGTGGGCGAGCGCACCGGCGAGCGCTGCTGGCCGCTCCCGCTCTGGGACGAGTTCCGCAAGCAGATCGAAAGCGACGTCGCCGACATCAAGAACACCGGTGGCCGTCCGGCCGGCGCGATCACGGCGGGGTGGTTCCTGAAGGAATTCGTCGGTGACGTTCCCTGGGTCCACCTGGACATCGCCGGGACCGCGTATCGGGACGAGCCCGCACCATACCTGCGCAAGGGCCCCACGGGCGTGCCCACCCGCCTGTTCGTGGAATGGATCCGGGATCGCGCGGAGCGGTGAGCCCCTACGCGGCCCCGCGGCGCCCCCGACCCGCCTCGGTCCGGTCGGGGGCGTTTTTCTTTCTCGCGGCCGCGCTGGCCCCTTCGACCGGCGTGCTGGCGGCACAGGAGCTTCCGCCCCCCGCCGCCGACACGGTGCCGCCCGCGGATACCATCCCCCCCACGCCGCCGCCAACGCTCCCGCCGCTGGATCCGGTGGGCCCCGTCGGCTGGGAGGCGGGCGTGTGGGAATGGGATCGCAGCGATCTGCTCATGCTCCCCGACATCTCCCTGCTCGACATCCTCGAGCGCATCCCCGGGATCACGCCCGTGCGCGCGGGCATCATCGCCCAGCCGGAGGGCGCGGCCGTGCTGGGGACCGCGGGCGCCGCCATCCGCTACATCGTGGATGGCTTCGAGCTGGACCCGCTGACCACCCCCACCTTCGATCCGTCCCGCGTACCGCTCCTCGCCCTCGCCCGCCTGCGCGTGGAGCGGCGGGTGACGGGCGCTGTCGTCCGGATGGAAACGCTCTCGCCCACGGATCCCCGGGCCCACAGCGCGGTCGAGGCCGCGACCGGCGATGTCGGCGTCAACCTCTTCCGCGGCATCTTCCTGGCCCCGGGCGTCCTGGGGGGGCCGCTCGCGCTGGGATTCGAGCGTCTCGCCGCCGAGGCGGCGGGGGGCGCGGATCACACCACCGCATGGCTCAAGTGGACCTTCGTCCGCGACTCGGCCGGCGTACAGCTGGAATACCGCCAGACCGAGACCGACCGGACTGGCGTGGGCCCCCCGTTCTTCGGCGAGCGGCGCGACTGGGCGCTCCGGGCACGAGGGCGGATCCTGGGCCTCGCGGCGGAAGGATACGCCGGCGCGACCACCGTGGAGGACCGGTCCGGAGACCTGGTACTCCGGGAGGGCACCCCGCAGGCCGGCATCCGGCTCCATCGCGCGTTCGCGGGACCGGTCCCGGCCGGCGCGCGGGCGGCCCTGCGATTCCGCGACCACCCGCGGCTGCCGGCGATGGAGGCCGCCATGGAGCTGTGGGTCGCGCCGCTCCCCTGGCTGGGCGGCGGCGTGGACATGGTGCGCGGGTTCTGGGCGGAGGGTGATCCCACCGGCCACACGACACTGCGGGGCCGGCTGGGCCCGCTGCTGGGGCTCTCCGCCTTCGCCGAGCTTCCCCTCGGCGAAATGGCGGCGGGCCGGCTGCTGGCCCCGGAGGACTCCCTCGTGTTCGCGCCGGTGCGCGAGAGCCAGCGGATCGGGGCTTCCTTCGACCGGTGGGGGGTGCACCTGGGCGTCGCGGCCGTGCGGGTCCGGACGGACACGGTGGCGGGGTTCGGGGTGGCTTTCGACCCGGACGCCCCCCGCTCCGCCGGGGGCGAGGCCACGGGCTTCGAGGCCATGGCGGTCCTCCCCACGGGCTGGGCGCCCCTGCGGGTCGAGGGGTGGGTCGTCGGCATGGAGAGGCCGGACACGTGGCTGTACCTCCCGGACCGCAGCTGGCGGGCGGGGCTGGTCTACCACCACCTTCCTCTTCCCAGCGGCAACCTCGAGATCCTGGCCCGTGTCGAGCACGTCTCCCGCGGCCGCATGACCACCCCGTGCACCCCGATACTGGAGTGCGTGGATGTCGATGGCGACCGACGGATCCAGGTCGGCGCCTACGGGGCCACGAACCTGGAGCTCACGATACGCGTGGTGACCGTCCGCGCGTTCCTGCGCTGGGAGAACATCTTCCACCGCCGCTTCCAGCAGGACCTCCCCATCCGCTACGACCCCGGCCTCGCGAACCCCTTCGGCAGGCTGACCCTTCCCGGCCAGCACATCCTTTACGGCGTGAAGTGGGAGTTCTGGAACTGACCGGCTCCAGTTTCACGTTGCGCTCCGGGCCCGTACTTTCCCGGCCATGATCAGGAGCATGACCGGCTTCGGCGAGGCGGAGGTCCGGACGGCCGCGGGACTGCTGCGCGCGGAGATCCGCACGGTCAACCACCGGTTCTTCAGCCTGAACGTCCGCAATCCATCGGCGCTCGACCGTTACGAGCCCCGGATCAAGGACTGGCTGAAGCCCTACATCTCCCGCGGCCACGTCAACGTCACCTACCGGCTCGAGGGCGAGAACGGAGAAGCGGGCCCCGCCCTCGCCCTGGAAGCGGAGCGGACGGAGGCGTACCTGCGCGTGTTCCGCGAGATGAAGCGGCGGTTCGAGCTCCCGGGCGAGATCACGCTGGACATGATGGCCCGGATCAGTGAGCTGGTGGTCCGGGAGCAACCGGATGTCGCCGAGGTGGACGAGGGCGCCGTCGCGGCAGTGACCGCGGAGGCGGCGCGGGGCGTCGTCGTCATGAGGGAAGAGGAGGGCCGCAGCCTCCACGCGGACCTCGAGGGGCGGCTCGCCGCCATCGCCATGGCCCTGGACGCGGTGGCGGAGCGCGCGCCGGGGCGGCTCGCGAACGAGCGCGACCGCCTCATGAAGTCGGTGCGGGAGCTGGCGGGGGAGGCGGGGATCGACGAGGACCGGCTCGCGCGCGAAGTCGCCATGATGGCGGACCGCTGGGACCTCAGTGAGGAGATCGTCCGGCTGCGCTCCCACCTCGACCACTTCCGCGGCATGCTGGACGAGGACTCCGCCGCGCCCGTGGGCAAGCGCCTGGCCTTCCTCGTCCAGGAGATGCATCGCGAGGCGAACACGATCGGCTCCAAGGCGAACGACGCCGCGATCGAGCACCGCGTCGTGGCCATCAAGAACGAGATCGAGCGCCTCCGCGAGCAGGTGGAGAACGTGGAGTGACCCTCGCCCGCCCCGCCTTCCCGGTCGTGCTCGCGGCCCCCAGCGGCGCCGGCAAGACGACGCTGGCCCGCATGCTCGTCGACCGCAACGACGGCGTCGTCTTCTCCATCTCCGCGACCACCCGCCCCGCACGCAGGGGCGAAATGGATGGCCGCGACTACCACTTCGTGGATGACGCCACGTTCGACCGCATGATCCAGCGGGACGAGCTGGTGGAATGGGCCGTGGTCCACGGCCGGCGCTACGGCACCCCGCGCAGGGAGATCGGGTCCGCCCTCGAGCACGGCCGCACCGTCGTCCTCGATATCGACGTGCAGGGCGCCCGTCAGGTCCGCCGCATGTTTGCCGACGCCCTCCTCATCTTCGTCCTTCCCCCCTCCGCCGAGGAGCTCGCCCGCCGCCTCAGCCGCCGCGCCAGCGAGGACCCCCTCGAGCGGCGCCGCCGGCTGACCAACGCCCGGCGCGAGATCGAGGCCGCCGCGGAGTTCGACTTCGCCGTCCTCAACGACGACCTGGAGCGCGCGTACGCACGCGTGGAGGCCATTGTCCGCTCCGAATGGAGCCGCGTGGAGCGGACCGCCGATCTCGGCCGCTTCACGGGCGCCCTGGTCCGCGATCTGGACGCCATCATGCGGGAGGAATGAGGCGGGTGGCCCGCCGCGGACGGGGGACCAGCGCCCGCGGAGGCGGCCGGGCCCGACGGCACCTGCCCCCCGGTCCCGCCCACGCGGATTAGCCCACGCGCCTAGACGCGGCGCCCTCGAAGGCCTTACCTTTCCCCGTCTCGGAACGAATCAACGCGGAGCGGAAATCGCATGGACGTCGTCACCCCGGGGCAGGCCTCGGAGCACACCGGAAGCAAGTACCTGGGCGTTCTCGTGGCGGCGAAATACGCCCGCGAGCTGAACGCTCTCCCGCGGGACACCGTTCCCGCCGGGCTCGAGAAGAAGCTCACCACCCGTGCCCTCGAGACGCTCGCGTCCGGGGGCATCGAATTCCGTCTCATCAAGCGGCGCCGCAAGGCCGCCCTCTGATCCGCTGAATGGCGAGCCCGCAGCCGGGCATCGCCCCCGGCGCGGGGCCCCGCCGGCCCTGGGCCGGGAAGCGTGTACTCCTCGGCGTCACGGGCGGAATCGCCGCGTACAAGGTCGTCCAGGTCGCGCGTGATCTGACGAAGCTCGGCGCCGAGGTGGATGTCGTCATGACCCGTTCCGCCCGCGCCTTCGTCGGCGAGGTTTCCTTCGAAGGCGTCACCGGCCGCCCCGTCCACACGGAGATCCTCCAGCCCGGCCACGCCCTGGACCACATCCGCCTCGCCCGCGCGGCGGACGTGGTCTGTGTCGCACCCGCCACGGCGGACTCCATCGCCCGGGCCGCCGCCGGGCGCTCCGATGACCTCCTGGGCGCGGTGCTCCTGGCCACGCGTGCGCCCGTGCTCTTCTGCCCTGCCATGAACGACCTCATGTGGAGTCACCCGGCCACCCGGGCGAACGCCGACCGTCTGCGCGGCCTCGGCTATCGCCTCGTCGGTCCGGCCGAGGGCGCCCTGGCGTACGGAGAAGGGAGCGGCCCGGGACGGATGGAGGAGCCGGAGGAGATCATCCAGCACATCGGCCGGGCCCTCGAGGGGGAGAGCCGGTACGCGGCGCGGCGCGTCGTCGTCACGGCCGGGCCCACGCGCGAAGCGGTGGACCCCGTCCGTTTCCTGTCGAACCGGTCCAGCGGCCGCATGGGCTTCGCCCTCGCGGCCGCGGTCTGGCGGCGCGGGGCCGACGTGGACCTGATCGCCGGCCCCACGGTTCTCGCGCCCCCCGCCGGGCCCCGGGTGCACCGGGTCGAGACGGCCGACGAGATGAAGCGAGCCGTCCAGCGGCACATCGCGGATGCGGACCTGCTGATCATGGCGGCGGCGGTGGCGGATTTCCGGCCGAAGGGTGCGCCCGCCTCGAAGATCAAGAAGGAAGCGACGCCCGAGGCCATCCCCCTGGAGTCCGCGCCGGACATCCTCAGGGAAACCGTCGGGGACCGGCCGAGCGGGTGCCTGGTCATCGGCTTCGCCCTCGAGACGGAGGACGGGGTGGCCAACGCCCGGCGGAAGCTCGAGTCGAAGGGGCTGGACCTGGTGGTCCTCAACCAGACCGGCCCGGAATCCGGCTTCGATACGGAGACGAACCGGGTCGTCCTCCTGGACCGGGAGGGCAGGGCGGAGGAGCTGCCGCTCCTCTCCAAGGACGAGGTGGCGGAGCGGATCCTCGATCGTGTGGAGCGGCACATGCCGTTCCCCGACGAGTAGCATGGACGATCGGGCGCGGCTGTCCGGCGTCCTCCACGAGCTCCGCGAGCTCGGAGTGGAGGAATGGTACTTCGACGGGCTGACCGCCGCCGAGGCCGCGGCCCTCCTCCGCGGCGCCAGGAGCCCGGCCCCCGGGCCCTCGCGGGCGACGCCCGGGACCTCCACCACCGCCGCGCCCCCCTCCGGCACGCCGCTCCAGGTCCTCGCCGCCGCAGCGGCGGGGTGCACCCGCTGCAGGCTGGCGGAAGGTCGCACGCAGGTGGTGTTCGGCCGGGGCGACCCGGAAGCGCAGCTGGTGGTGGTGGGAGAGGCGCCCGGGGGCGAGGAGGACCGCCAGGGGCTGCCGTTCGTAGGGCCCGCCGGCAAGCTGCTGGACCTGCTCCTGCTGGCGGCCGGGTTCCCGCGCGAGCGCGTCTACATCTGCAACGTCCTCAAGTGCCGGCCGCCGCGCAATCGGGACCCGCAGGCCGATGAAGTGGCGAGCTGCGCGTCCTGGCTGCACGGCCAGCTGGAGGTGATCCGGCCGAAGGTCCTGCTGGCGGTGGGGAAGTTCGCCGGTCAGACGCTGAGCGGCAGCGACGCCAGTATCTCGCGGCTGCGCGGAGTGGTCCACTCGTTCCGCGGCATCCCCGTGGTCGCGACGTACCATCCCGCTTACCTTTTGAGGACGCCCCACGCCACCCGGCGCACCTGGCAGGACTTCCAACTGATGAGACGGGTTCTCGATGAGCACGACTGAGGCGCAGGTCGTCCCCTTCCGGGCGCCGGACCGGCAGCCGCCCTACGCGGCGGAGGCGGAGGTCGCGGTCCTGGGCGGCATGCTCATCGACAACGATGCGGTGGCCAAGGCCGTCGAAGTCGTCGACGACTCGATGTTCTATCGGGAGGGCCACCGCCGCATCTTCCGCGTGATGATGCGGCTGTTCCAGCGCGGCGACGTGGTGGACCCCACCACGGTGGCCGAGGAGCTCCGCAGGGCCGAGGAGCTCGAGCACGCGGGGGGGCTCCCGTACCTGGCCGAGCTGCTGGACGCCGTTCCCACCGCCGCGAACGTGGAGTACCACGCGCGCATCGTGCGGGAGCGGGCGCTGATGCGGCGTCTGATCGAGACCTCGTCGCAGATCATCCGGGACACGTACGAGCCGGGGGAGCGCACCGTCGAGGAGCTGCTGGACGAGGCGGAGCACCGGATCTTCCAGATCGCGCAGAGCCACGACCGCGAAGGGTTCGTCTGGATCAAGAAGATCCTGTACCCGACGTTCGAGCGCATCGAGCAGCTCCAGGCGGCGCAGGGCGGGATCACGGGCATCGGCACCGGCTTCTACGACCTGGACGGCAAGACGGGCGGGTTCCAGAAGGGGGACCTGGTGATCGTCGCGGCGCGCCCCTCCATGGGGAAGACGGCGCTGGTCATCTCTCTGCTCCTGCACGCCGCCATCTCGCAGCAGACGCCGGTCGCGCTGTTCTCGCTGGAGATGTCCAAGGAGCAGCTGGTCCAGCGGATGCTCTGTTCGGAGGCGCTGGTGGACCTGGGGCGGCTCCTGCGCGGCCGCCTCACCGATGACGACTACGTCCGCCTGGCCCAGGCCGCGGGGCACCTGAACACCGCGCCCATCTGGATCGACGACTCCGGCGTCCTCACCGCCCTGGAGATGCGCGCGAAGGCGCGACGGCTGAAGGCGGAGCAGCCGGAGCTCGGGCTGATCGTCGTGGACTACCTCCAGCTCATGCAGAGCGGCGGGCGGATCGCGGAGAACCGGCAGCAGGAAGTGTCGGAGATCAGCCGCGGGCTGAAGGCCGTCGCGAAGGAGCTCGGGGTCCCGATCATCGCCCTCTCCCAGCTCTCCCGCGCCCCGGAACAGCGGTCGGACCATCGCCCCCAGCTCTCCGACCTCCGCGAGTCCGGCTCCCTCGAGCAGGATGCCGATCTGGTCATGTTCCTGTACCGTCCCGAGTATTATCTCTCGGACCTGGAGGCGCAGGAGCAGGGCGTGGTCGGCAAGGCCGAGCTCATCATCGGCAAGCAGCGCAACGGTCCCACCGGGATCGTGGAGCTGTTCTTCCGGAAGGAGTGCACGCGGTTCGAGTCGTTCACGCCCGCCAACATGGCGTGACCCCCACCATTCGCTGATGGCCAAGACCAGGACCGCGTTCTTCTGCACGGAATGCGGCAACGAGACCGCGCGCTGGCAGGGCCAGTGCCCGGGCTGCGGCGAGTGGAACACGCTCGCCGAGGAGCCCCGCTCGCCCTCCCGCAAGGGTCGCGGCACGGGCCCCGCCGGCGACCGCGGCCGGGCCGCCGCCGTTCCCGCCCGGCTGAGCACCGTCGAGGCCGGCGCGACCGCCCGGTGGTCGACCGCCATCCGCGAGCTGGACTTCGTCCTCGGCGGCGGCGTCGTCCCGGGGTCGCTCATCCTGCTGGGGGGCGAGCCGGGGATCGGCAAGAGCACCCTCCTCCTCCAGGTCGCCGCCCGCCTCGAGCTCACCGGGCACCCGACGCTGTACGTCTCCGGAGAGGAGTCGGCGGCGCAGGTCCGGCTGCGCGCCGATCGCCTCGGTGGTGGCGCGGGCGATGTCGTGTTCCTGGCCGAGACCGGCCTGTCCGCCATCGTGGAGCGCGCCGCCGAGCTGAAGCCGGACGTCCTGGTCGTGGACTCGATCCAGACCACCTACGCCGATGAGCTGGACGGCGCGCCGGGGAACGTCACCCAGGTCCGGGAGTGCGCGGCCCGGCTGCAGCGCTTCGCCAAGGAGACCGGCACGGCGGTGTTCCTCGTGGGTCACGTCACGAAGGGCGGGACGGTGGCTGGCCCGCGGACCCTGGAGCACATCGTCGACACCGTGCTCTACTTCGAGGGCAGCCGGAGCCTCGATCATCGGGTGCTCCGGGCGACCAAGAACCGCTTCGGCGGCGTCGACGAGATCGGGGTGTTCCGCATGGCGGTGGATGGGCTGGAGGCCGTGGAGAGTCCATCGGAGCTGTTCCTCGGCGAGCGGGTGGAAGGGGTCAGCGGGGCGGCGGTGGTGTGCACGCTCGAGGGGACCCGCCCGCTGCTGGTGGAGGTCCAGGCGCTCTGCTCCCCCGCGGCCTTCGGCGCCCCCCAGCGGGTGACGACGGGATTCGACCGGCAGAGGCTCGCGCTCCTCCTGGCCGTGCTGGAGAAGCGCGCCGGCGTGGCATTCGGGGCCCACGATGTCTTCCTGAACGCCGTCGGGGGAGTCCGCCTTGCCGAGCCGGCGGCGGACGCTGGCGTGGCGGCGGCGCTGGCGAGCGGGCTCCTGGACCGCTCGATCCCCCCGGACGCGGTGTTCATCGGGGAGATCGGGCTCGGCGGTGAGCTCCGGGGGGTCAGCCAGATCGAGCGGCGGCTGGCGGAGGCGGAGCGGCTCGGGTTCCGGACCGCGTACGTCCCCTCTCGGACCCGCGCGGTCTCGGACCTCGACCTCGTCCCGGTGGCCACCGTCGGCGAGCTCCTGGAGGCGCTGTGAGCGTCCCGTGGCCGAGGGCGGCGGCCGTGATCCCGGCGGGAGGGGTCGGCCGGCGCATGGGCGGCGTGCGGAAGCAGTACCTGGAGCTGGGCGGGCGGCCGGTCCTGTGGCACGCCATCCGGCCCTTCCTCGATCACCCGGCCATCCACTGGATCGTCGTCGCTCTCCCGGCGGAGGACATGGCCACGCCGCCGCTGTTCCTTCCCGACGGCGTCACCGTGGTGGCGGGCGGCGAGGAGCGGGGCGACTCCGTCCGGCTGGCGCTGGAGGCGGTCCCGCCCGCGGCGGAGCTGGTCCTGATCCACGATGCGGCCCGCCCCCTGGTCACCCGCGCGCTGGTGGACCGGACCCTGGAAGCGGCGGCGGGCGGCGTCGGGGCGGTGGCGGCCATACCGGTCCCGGACACCCTGAAGCGCGTGGCGGGCGACCGGACCATCGCCGCCACCGTGGCGCGCGCGGGGTTGTGGGCGGCGCAGACCCCCCAGGCATTCCCCCGCGCCATGATCGTGGACGCGTACGCGCGCGCGGCGGAGGAGGGTGTGCGGGAGACCGATGACGCGGCGCTGGTGGAACGCTACGGCGGCCGGGTCGTCGTGGTGGAGGGCTCTCCCCGGAACCTGAAGGTCACCACGCCGGAGGACCTGCGCATCGCCGCGCTCCTGCTGGGCGGGGTCGAGGCGCCCCGATGAGCGCCATCCTCCCGTACGAGACCCCGGAAGAGCGGGAAGCCGCCGCCGCGCGGGTGAAGGAGCACCTGGAGGCGGACGGGATCGTCGCCTACCCCACGGAGACCGTGTACGGCCTGGGGTGTGCCCTCCGTGACGCGGCCCTGAGCAGCCTGGCCGGGTTCAAGGGCACCCGGCCCTTCCTGGTCCTGGTGCCGGACGCGGCAGCGGTGCCGGGGCTGGAGTGGACGATGGCGGCGCTCCGCCTCGCGGAACGGTTCTGGCCCGGGCCGCTGACCCTGGCGCTGCCCGCGCGGGAAGGCGCGTTTCCGCCCCAGGTGGTCGGCCCCCAGGGAACCGTGGCGGTGCGCGTGTCCTCCCATCCCGCCGTGGCGGATCTGCTCCGGGCGGCGGGCGGGCCGGTGACCTCGACGAGCGCGAATCGGCCGGGCGAGCCGCCGGCCCGCACGGCTACCGACGCCGCGCGTACGGCGGCGGCCGTGGACCGCCTGCTGGTGCTGGACGGCGGGACGTTGCCCCCCGGCGTGCCGTCCACGATCGTGCGTTGCGCCGGCGGGCCCGTCCGGATCCTGCGGGAGGGCGTGATCGACAGGGAAGCGATCCAGGCCGTCGTGGAGGTGGCATGAGCGACGCCAGTCCGAAGCTCGCGAGCTACAACCTGCTCTTCGTCTGTACCGGGAACACCTGCCGGAGCCCCATGGCGGCGGCGATCGCCAGGGCGGCCATCGGGCGGCGCGGGTGGGGTCACGTCGCCGTCGGCTCCGCCGGCGTCGCGGCCGCCCCGGGCGCGCCTGTCTCCGAGCCCGTGGGGCCCGTGCTGGCCGAGCACGGCATCGAGGTCGGCGCCCACGCGTCACGCGAGCTCACGCCCGAGCTGGTCGAATGGGCGGACTCCATCCTGGTCATGAGCCCCGCCCACGCGGCCGCGGTCGAGGACATGGGCGGCGGCGGCAAGACTGCCCTCGTCACGGAGTTCCTCGCCGGCGACGCTGGCGGCCGCCCGGTGGCGGATCCCATCGGCCGGTCCGTCGAGACCTACCGGCGCACCCGCGACCAGCTCGAGCAGGCGGTGGAGGCCGTACTCGACCGCCTCGAGCCGATCCTCGCCCCCTGACCATCTCCGCCTCCGTGGACTCCGGCCCCGGGACCCGCCTCATCGCCCTGCTCGGCGACCCTGTCGCCCACTCGCTGTCCCCCCGCTTCCAGAACGCCGCCATCCGGCACGCGGGTCTCGACGCCGTGTACCTCGCCCTCCGCTGCCGTGCGGCGGACTTCCCCGCGCTCCTCCGCGGCCTGGCCGGCGCCGGGGCGGCGGGCAACGTCACCATCCCCCACAAGAGCGCCGCGGTGGCCCTGCTCGACCAGGCCACCGCCGCGGTGGAGCGGACGGGGGCGTGCAACACCTTCTGGACGGCGGACGGCCGGCTGCACGGCGACAACACGGATGTGGAGGGGTTCGGCGCAGCCTGCCGCGAGCTCGTCGGCGCTCCCGCCGGCGCCCGCGTCCTGGTACTGGGGGCGGGTGGGGCCGCGCGGGCCGCCGTGGCGGCCCTGCTCGACGCACGGGCCGACGCCGTGCACGTCCTCAACCGCTCCCCCGAACGCGCCGGGGCGCTCGCGGCCGCGCTGGACCCCAGGGGCCGCAAGGTCACCGTGCTCCCCCCCGGCGCGGCGCTCCGGCGCGAGGGCTACGACCTCGTCGTCAACGCCACGCCGCTCGGCCTCCTCGCGGACGACCCGCTCCCCCTCGACCTCGCCGTTCCTGCCCGCGTGGGTGCCGCGCTCGACCTCGTCTACCGCCCCGGCGGGACCCGCTGGACCGCCGAGGCCGCGCGCCTCGACATCCCCGGCGCCGATGGGACCGAGATGCTCCTCCACCAGGGCGCAGCCGCGTTCCGCCGCTGGTTCGACACCCCCGCGCCGATGGAGGTGATGCGCGGGGCGTTGGGGAGAGTCGGGGTTTAGGCGTTCGGACCCTACAGGCGTCCGGACGCCGACTGCTGACCGCTCCGGCCATTCCGCCGCCCCGCCGGGTGTTGAGGATTGGCCGCCATGGGTCTCCTCGACGGCCTCCTCACCCTCGCCCTCGCGCCCCGGTGCCTCGGATGCGGCGGCGCCACCCGCGACCCCCGCGCGCTGGTCTGCGGCCGCTGCCGCTCCCGCATTCAGCCGCCGCCGGCCCCGCTCTGCCCGCGCTGCGGGATGCCCCGGCTGCGCACCGGGCGCGCCCCGGGGCCGCGGTGCCAGGAGTGCCTGGAGTGGCCGGTGGGGTTGAGGGCGGCGCGCTCGGCCTGCCTCCTGCACCACCCCGCGGACGCGCTGGTCCACCACCTGAAATACCGCGGCTGGAAGGCTCTCGCTTCCTTCATGGCCCACCGCATGGCCGCGCTCCCGCTGCCGGAGGATGTCGCCCGCGAGACTCGCATCGTGATCGCGGTACCCACCACCCGGACCCGGCTCCGGGAGCGCGGCTACAACCAGGCGGAAGTGCTCGCCGCCCGCCTCGCGCGGGCGACCGGAAGGACGCTCCTTCCGGCCCTGCGCCGCGCACCCGGAACCAGCAGCCAGACCACCTTGCAGCCCGCAGCGAGGCTGGCTAACGTGGCGGGGGCTTTCCGCCCCATGGATGCGACACGGAACGAAATCGCCGGCGAGCATCTCCTGCTGGTGGACGATGTCCTGACCACCGGCGCCACCGCGGTGGCGTGCGCGGAGACGCTCATGGCCGCGGGGGCGCGCTGCGTAAGCGTGCTCACGTTCGCCCGCGCGCCGGGCCGGCTTCGAACGAACTGAACTCGGGAGGAACTCTCCATGGCCACTCGCGTCGCCATCAACGGCTTCGGCCGCATAGGACGCAACATTCTCCGGGCCGCCAAGAAGAGCGGTGCCGATCTCGACTTCGTGGCGGTGAACGACCTCACCGACGCGGAAACGCTCGCGCATCTGCTGCGCTTCGACTCCGTCCACGGCAAGTACCCCGGCAACGTCGAGGTCGGCGCGAACGGCCTCGTCGTCGATGGGGACGAGATCCGCGTGACCAGCGAGAAGGACCCGGGCAGCCTCCCGTGGAAGGACCTGGGCGTGGACATCGTCTTCGAGTCCACCGGGATCTTCACCCAGGCCGACAGGGCCCGCAAGCACATCGACGCCGGCGCGAGCAAGGTCCTCATCACCGCCCCCGCAAAGGGGGAGGACATCACCATCGTCATGGGCGTGAACCACGAGAAGTACGACCCGGGCGCCCACGCCATCATCTCCAACGCGAGCTGCACCACCAACTGCCTCGCCCCCGTGGTGAAGGTCCTCCTCGATTCCTTCGGCTTCCGCCGCGGCCTCATGACCACGGTCCACTCCTACACCAACGACCAGAATATCCTCGACCTCCCCCACAAGGACCTCCGCCGCGCACGCGCCGCCGGCATGTCCATCATCCCCACCACCACCGGCGCCGCCAAGGCCACCGGGCTCGTGATCCCGGAGGTCGAGGGCAGGATCGACGGCATGGCCATGCGCGTCCCCACCCCGGATGTCTCGGTCGTCGACCTCACCGCCGAGCTCGAGGCCGACGTCACCGTGGACGCCCTCAATCAGGCCTTCCGCGACGCCGCCGCTGGCGCTCTCGCCGGCATCCTCGAGGTCTCCGATGAGCCCCTCGTCAGCGTCGATTACATCGGCCACCCGGCCAGCTCCATCGTCGACGCCGCCTCCACCTTCGTCATCGAGAACCGCCTCGTGAAAGTGCTCGCGTGGTACGACAACGAGTGGGCGTATTCCTGTCGTTGCGTGGATCTGGCCGCTCACATCGCCGATCGCATGTAACGACTCTTCAGTCATTTAGAAGGCTTCACTTCGGGTACCACTCGAATGTCGCCACTATTGACGCGCCCCGGAGCGCACATTAGCCTGAACGGAAGTGGGCGCGTGCCGGCGGGCTTCCGCACGGTCGCTGTCGCCTCACGGTTCCGCGACTGGCATGTATCTGGCGCCAGCGGGTGGAGAGGGCTGCAACCCTGGGCCGGAGGTGGGGATGGCGGATGCGCAGCAGGTGAGGAGTGGTACGTACCGCTGTCCGGTATGCGGGCACCGGGACGTGGCGGAGCTCACGGCGGGGCAGGAATCCGTCGTGATCTCGTGCAGCTACTGCAATACGCCTCTGGAGGTGGCCTCCCGGGGTCCGGACTCCATCCGCTTCTCGGTTCAGGTTTCGGAGCAGTCGGCGGCGATGTGACGGCCGGGGCGGGTGCACCAGCCCGCCGCCGGAACCCAGGGAGCCACGGTCTCGCGAGATCGTGGCTTTTCGTTTTTCGAGGAGCGGATGAACAAGCGGACGATTCGGGACCTGTCTGAGGGGGCGGTGGGGGGAAAGCGGGTGCTGGTACGGGTGGACTACAACGTCCCCCTGCGCGATGGCGCCGTCGCGGACGATGCGCGGATCCGGGCCACGCTGCCGACACTCCGGCACCTCCTGGAGCGCGGCGGGCGGCTGATCCTGGTCTCGCACCTGGGCCGGCCGAAGGGGATGTGGAGCGAAGCGCTGTCGCTCCGACCGGTGGCCGACCGGCTGCGGGAGCTGGCGCAGGTCCCCGTCGCGTTCGTATCGGATGTCGTCGGGAGCGACGCCCGGGATGCGGCCGCCGCCCTGCACGGCGGGGATGTGCTCCTGCTGGAGAACGTGCGCTTCCTGCCCGGTGAGGAGACGAACGATCCGCACCTGGCGGAGGAGCTGGCCGGCCTCGGCGATGTCTACGTGAACGACGCGTTCGGCACCGCGCACCGGGCCCACGCCTCGACGGTCGGGGCGGCGGAGCACATGAAGCGGGAGGGGAAGCCTGCCGTCGCCGGGCTGCTGATGGAGGCGGAGCTCCGATTCCTCGGTGGCGCCCTGGAGGCGCCGGAGCGGCCCTTCGTGGCGGTGCTCGGGGGCGCGAAGATCTCGGGGAAGATCGACGTGATCGAGCACCTGCTCCCGCGCGTCGACCGGCTGGTGATCGGCGGGGCCATGGCCAACACGTTCTTCCGCGCCATGGGCCTCGAGACCGGGGACTCCCTGGTCGAGGAGGACCGGGTGGCCATGGCCGCGGCCCTGCTCGAACGCGCCGGCGACGCGCTGGTCCTTCCCGTGGACTGCGTCATCGCGGAGACCGCCTCCGCCGACGCCCCGACCCGGTCGGTCCCCCGGGACCAGGTGCCCGCGGGGTGGAAGATCCTCGACATCGGGCCCGCCTCGCTCACGCGGTTCCGCGAGGCCCTGGAAGACGCCCGCACCGTCGTCTGGAACGGGCCCATGGGGATGTTCGAGCTGGCCCCGTTCGCCGGCGGAACGGAAGGTGTGGCGCGCGCGGCGGCGGAGATCACCCGCACCGGGGCCACCACCATCCTCGGCGGCGGCGACACCGCCGCGGCGGTCGTCCGGGCCGGGCTCGGCGACCGCATGACCCACATCTCCACCGGCGGCGGCGCGTCGCTGGAGCTCCTCGAGGGCCGCGTCCTCCCCGGCGTGGCCGTGCTCGACGATCGGGAGGACTGATGGCCGGACCCGCGAATACCCCGGTGATCGCCGGGAACTGGAAGATGCACAAGGGCCCCGAGTCGGCCCGGAAGTTCTGCCGCGAGTTCGTCCAGGTCGCCCCCCCTCCCGGCAGCCGGACGATCCTGATCTTTCCGCCCGACCTCTCCGTGGGGGTGGTGCGCGAAGCCCTCTCCAGCCACCGGATCCAGGTCGGCGTCCAGAACATCTACTGGAAGGCCCAGGGCGCGTTCACCGGCGAGATCAGCGCCGCCATGGCCCGCGAGGCGGGCGCCACGCACGCCCTCGTCGGCCACTCCGAGCGGCGCCACGTCTTCGCCGAGACGGACGAGCAGACGGCGTGGAAGGTCGCGGCAGCCCTCGAGCAGGGCCTCGTTCCGGTCCTCTGCGTCGGCGAGACCCTCGAGGAGCGGAAGGCGGGCCGGCGCGACGAAGTCATCCTCCGCCAGCTCGACGCCGCGACCCACGCCCTCCGTGACCCCGACCTCGCGCGCATCCGCCTCGCCTACGAGCCCGTCTGGGCCATCGGCACGGGCGAGACCGCGACCCCTCGGGACGCCTCCGAGGCCCAGGGCCGGCTGCGGGCCCGCCTTCGCGAGCGTCTCGGTGACGGCGCCGATGGCATCCCCATCCTCTACGGCGGGTCGGTCAAGCCCGAGAACGCGCGCGAGCTGCTCGCCGCCCCGGACGTGGATGGCCTGCTGGTCGGAGGCGCGAGCCTCGATCCTCGGGACTTCGCCACGATCGCCTCCGCCTGACCTCCGCGGGTCGGCCGGCGCGCCGCCACCCCGCGCCTCCGGAATAGCCCCCCTCCGGAATAGCCCCCCTCCGGAATAGCCCTCCTCCGGAATAGCCCCCCTCGCTGTTGACAGCCCGTGGGCCACTGGCGACCTTACAAAGCTGTATCATCAACCGATTTCGGAGACGAGACTCCCGGTGTTCGGACTACTGCTTACGCTCCTGATCCTCGACGGCATCCTGCTGGTCGTCGTCGTGCTCCTCCAGGCCGGGAAGGGCGGCGGCCTCGCGGCCATGGGAGGCGGCGCCGGGACCGACACCTTCATGGGCGGTCGGCAGGCGGCCACGGTCCTGACCAAGGCGACGTGGACCACGGGCGCCATCTTCCTGGGCCTCGCGGTGGTGCTGTCGATCATGTCCTCGCGCTCCCGCGAGTCGGCGCCGCTGCTCCAGGACCAGTTCCAGCAGGGCGCACCCACGGCGCCGCAGCCGATCCTGCCCGGGGTCGGTGAGGGCGGGGCGGGTGAGGGGGAAGTGGTGCCGGGGGTGCGGGGCGGCGCCGCCGGAGGGGACGAGCCGACCCCGGACCGCTAGCCGGGATGGCGAAGCGGGGGGCGGAGGTCGCGGGGGTCGCCAGGACGGATCTGGACCGGGAGCAGCTGCACGAGCTGTACTACTGGCTGTGGCTGACGCGGGAGGTCGAGCAGGTCCTCACGAACCTGTACAGGCAGAACAAGGTGATCGGCGGTCTCTACCGCTCCCTCGGCCAGGAGGCCGGCGCGGTGGGGACCGCCTTCGCGTTGCGGCGGCGGGCCGACGGGACCGGCGACGTGATGTCGCCGGCGATCCGAGACCTCGGCGCCATGCTCCTGATGGGTGCCGACGCCGCGGACGTCATGAAGCAGTACATGGCGAAGGGCGACGGTCCCACGGGCGGCCGGGAGACCAACGTCCATTTCAGCGACTATCAGAACGGCTACGTGGGGCTCATCTCCCACCTCGGGGTGATGGTCGGGGTGATGGCCGGCGTCGCCCTTTCGTTCCGGCTCCGCCAGGAGGACCGGGTGGCGATGGTCTACAGCGGCGACGGCATGACGTCCACCGGCGCTTTCCACGAGGGCCTCAACCTCGCCGCGGTGAGACGGCTCCCGCTGATCTGCGTCGTCGAGAACAACCTGTACGCGTACTCGACGCCGACGTCCCGGCAGACCGCGGCGGAGTCCTTCGTGGCGAAGGCGGATGGCTACGGGATCCGGGGCGAGCGCGTGGACGGCAACGACGTCATCGCCGTGTACGAGGCCACGAAGCGGGCGGTCGCGCACGCCCGCGCGGGCGGCGGGCCCACCCTGCTGGAGCTCATGACCTACCGCATGAAGGGGCACGCCGAGCACGACGGGCAGCAGTACGTCCCTGCCGGGGAGCTCGACGAATGGCAGGCCAGGGATCCCGTGGCCCACTATGAGCGCTGGCTGCTCGAGGGGGACCACGCGACGGAGCCCGAGCTCGAGGCGGTCCGGGAGCGGGTGGCCGGCGAAGTGGATCGGGCCCGCGGGGCCGCGGAGTCCTCGCCGATGCCGGACCCGATGGCGGGGATCGACGACGTGTACGCGGCCACCCCGGGCTGGACGCCCTGGACCCGACGGGCACGCCACGACCCCCACGAAGCGTAGGATGGGCACCGCGAAGGGCGCCGATAAGGGCGCGAAGGGCGCGAAGGGCGGGGCGGCCGCCACCGACGGGCCGGTGAAGGGCGCGCTGACCGGCGGCAGGCCGGACCACGTGCGGCAGACGGAGCGTGGCGAGCCGGTGACGATGCTGGAGGCGATCCGCGAGGCGCTCTGGGAGGAAATGGAGCGGGACCCGGACGTCTTCATCCTGGGCGAGGACATCGCGACGTACGGCGGAGCCTTCAAGGTGACGGACGGCTTCGTGGACCACTTCGGCGAGGACCGCGTCCTGGACACGCCCATCAGCGAGGCGGGTTTCACCGGCGCGGCGGCCGGGGCGGCGCACATGGGGCTGCGGCCGGTCGTCGAGATGCAGTTCATGGACTTCGTCAGCTGCGCCTACGAGCCGCTGACCAACTACATCGCCACCTCCCGGTGGCGGAAGGCGGGTCCGCTCCCCATGGTGATCCGCGGCCCCGTGGGCGGCGGCGTCCGGGGCGGGCCGTTCCACTCGCAGAACCCGGAGATGGCGTTCTTCCACACGCCGGGCCTCAAGATCGTCTACCCGTGCACGGCGAGTGACGCCAAGGGCCTGCTCAAGGCGGCGATCCGCGACGATGACCCCGTCCTCTATTTCGAGCACAAGAAGCTGTACCGGGCCCCGTTCCTGCGGGAGGTGCTGCCGAAGGAAGATCACGTCGTCCCGCTGGGGAAGGCGCGGCTGCACAGGGCGGGCGCGGACCTGACCATCGTCACGTACGGGATGATGGTCCACGAGAGCCAGAAGGCGGCGGAGGCGCTCGAGGCGGAGGGCGTGGACGTCGAGATCCTCGACCTGCGGACGCTCATGCCCCTGGACGAGGCGGCGATCCTGGACAGCGTGAAGAAGACCGGCCGGCTCCTGGTCGTCCACGAGGACACCCGCACCGGCGGGATCGCCGGCGAGATCGCGATGCGCGTGAGTGAAAGGGCGTTCGAGTGGCTGGACGCCCCGATGCTGCGGGTGACCGCGCTGGACACGCCCGTGCCGTATTCGCCGCCGCTGGAGGACTACTACCTCCCGAACGTGGAGGACATTCTGGTGGCGGCGCGGTATCTCGTGGAGTATTGAGGTTCGGGTGCGGGAAGGGCTCGCCACCAGGGTTGGCGGAGGCGGGGCAGGCCACAGGAATTGACAGCCACGGACTCTGGACAGGATCGACGCGATGCCAAAGATCGAAGTCCCGATGCCCCAGATGGGCGAGTCCATCGCCGAAGGCACGGTCTCCCGGTGGCTGAAGCAGCCGGGAGAGGCGGTGGAGCGCGACGAGCCGATCCTCGAGATCTCCACGGACAAGGTGGACGCGGAGATCCCGGCACCGGCGGCGGGTACGCTCGTGGACATCCAGGTGCAGGAGGGCGAGACGGTGGAGGTCGGGACCGTCGTCGCGTTCATCGATACGGAAGCGAAGGCCGGCGCGGCGGCGGGCGGCGGCGAGGCGGCCCCGGCAGCACCGGAGGGTGCACAGGCGGCGGAGTCGGCGGAGGCGAAGGAGTCGGCGGAGTCGGCGGAGTCGGCGGAGTCGGCGGAGCCGGCGCCCGCCCCCGAGACGGGCGTCCGAGCGGCCGGGGCGGCGGAGCCGTCCGAGCCGGCGGAGCCGCGGCGGGCGCCGGCGCGGCAGCCCGCGTCGGCGGAAAACGGCGGGGACGAGACCGCGGAGGAGCGGCTGCGGCGTCGTTCGACACCGCTGGTCCGCCGGATCGCCGCGGAGCACGAGGTCGACCTGGCGGAGGTGGAGGGGTCGGGACGGGCGGGACGGGTGACCAAGCAGGACATCATGTCCTTCCTGGACCGGCGGGAGAAGTCGCCGGCGGAGAAGCCCGCGGAGAAGGCGGCGGCCAGGGCGCCGGCGCGGCAGCCCGCGCCCGCGGGGGTCATGGGGTCCGATCAGCTGTGGGACCTGTTCTACGGCAAGGTCCAGCACCCGGAGTGGCCGGTCCGAGAGGGCGACGATGTCAAGCCGATGGACCGGATCCGCAAGCTCACGGCGGACCACATGGTGCTCGCCAAGCGTGTGGCGCCCCACGTCCATTCGTTCATCGAGGTCGACTTCACCCGGATCGACCGCATCCGGCGGAAGAACAAGGCGAAGTGGGAGGAGCAGGGGAACAAGGTCAGCTACACGGCGTTCGTGGCGTGGGGCGTCGCCAGGGTCCTGCCGGAGTTCCCCATGGTGAACGGCACCGTCTCGGGCGAGAACCTGATCTTCCGCGGCGGCATCAACATCGGGATCGCGGTGGATCTCAACCCCGGACTGATCGTCCCGGTCGTGCGCGACGCCGAGGACCTCACCCTCGTGGGGATCGCCAAGCGCATCAGCGACCTCGCCGGCCGGGCGCGGGACCGCAAGCTCAAGCCGGACGAGATCCAGGGCGCCACCTTCTCCATCACGAACCCGGGCGTGCTCGGCACGTACGTCGGGATGCCGATCATCCCCGAGGGCACGGCCGCCATCCTGGGGACCGGCAGCATAGAGAAGCGGCCGGTGGTGGTGGAGGCGGACGGGATGGACACCATCGGGATCCGGCTCCGCTCCATGTTCTCCCTCGGCTACGACCACCGGATCGTCGATGGCGCCGATGCCGCGCGCTTCCTGGCCCGCCTCAAGGAGGCGCTGGAGACGTTCCCGGAGGAAGTGGCGTAACGCAGGCCGGCAGACAGCGCGGGCGGACGGCCACATCGGTTCTCCGAGGGCACGGGATGCTGAAAGCGCGTGGGGTACGAGACGAGGCCGGGACGAGGACGCTGGAGGTCCGTCGCCTCGGCATCGTGCCGTACGGGGAAGGCCTGACCCTCCAGGAGCGGCTGGTGGCGCGGCGACGGGATGGCTCGATCCCCGACCAGCTCCTGCTCCTGGAGCACCCGCACGTGATCACGCTCGGCAGCTCCTCCGACGGCAACCACGTCCTGCTGGACCCCGCCGAACGGGCGCTGCTCGGGATCGAGCTGTTCGAGACGGGGCGGGGCGGGGACGTCACCTATCACGGCCCGGGGCAGCTCGTGGGCTATCCGATCCTGGACCTCAAGCCGGATCGGAAGGACCTGCATGCGTACGTGCGCGACCTGGAGGAGGCGCTGATCCGGGCCATGGCCGAGTACGGCCTGGCGGCCGGCCGGAAGCGGGGGCTGACGGGGGTATGGGTGGGGGACGAGAAGCTCGCCGCGATCGGTGTGCGGGTTTCCAGCGGGTGGATCACCTCCCACGGCTTCGCGCTCAACGTGTCGACGGAGCTCGGGTTCTTCGACGCCATCGTGCCCTGCGGGATCCGGAGCCACGGCGTGACGTCGATGGGCCGGATGCTGGGTGAAGCCCCCTCCATGGAGGAGGTGGGAGCGGCGGTCGTGCGGGGTCTCGCGGGGGTGTTCGGCTTCCGCGTCTAGCCGCCGGGCACCGGGACGGGATCGAAGCGCTCGTCGTCCGGCGGCTGGAACTCGAAGAAGTCGAGGTAGCGCTCCCGTCTTTCGCGCTCCTCCTCGAGCCAGGCGGAGAACGCGGACTCCACGAGCCCCCCCGAGCTGTTCTGCTCCTTCGCCGCCCGCGTCGCGAGGTGGTTCGCGTACTCGTTCTGGGGGTGGCCCGCATGGCCGCGGACCCAACGCCAGTCGACGCTGTGGCGCCGGGCCACCGGCAGGAGCCGCTGCCACAGGTCGGCGTTCTCGACGACTCCCGTCTTCCGCATCCACGCGCGCCGCACCCACCCCGCCATCCACTCCCGCATCCCCTTCACCAGGTACTGCGAGTCGGACGTGAAGATCACCCGGCACGGCTGCCTCAGCGCCGCCAGACCCTCGATGGCGCTCCGGATCGCCATGCGGTTGTTCGTGGTGGCGGGCTCGCTCACCCAGTAATCACGCCGCACCCATTCGCCACCCTTCCAGTACTCCACCAGTCCACCCGCCCCACCCGGAGAGTCCCGGTCGGTGAACTGGATGCCCAGGCAGGACTCGTCGGCGTAGATGTGGACCATGGGGTGTTCCATCGGGGCGAAGCTTGCGGGGGGGCGGCTGCGCCGCAAGGCGGCCACGGTGTCGGATTGCCGCTTGCGAGCGCAGCGCGAGCCCTCTTGCCGCGGCGCCAGCCGCGGCCTTCCTGCGCGGCCCGTCCCCACACCGCCGCCCGTTGACTCCACCGCGCCCCCCCGGTATCTTTCGCGCGGGAAAACACTGGAAGCGGGGGCCGCACGCCCCCCACCTTTCGGTCCGCCTCGCGGTACCGCCGGGTTCGAGAGCGACGCCCCTCCAGGGCGTCGCGTGCTTCGGACCCGCCAATCGCGCGGGTCGTTTTTTTTCGCCGGTCGAAGGAGAGCCTAGGATAGCTACGGAAAAGCGGGTCCGCATCAACCGCCAGATCCGGATCAGTCCGGTCCGCGTGATCGGGGATGATGGGGAACAGCTGGGCATCATGCCGGTCGAGCAGGCGCTCGAGGCGGCGGAGAGCAAGGGGCTGGACCTCGTGGAGGTGGCGCCCAACTCGAGGCCCCCGGTGGTCCGGATCATGGACTACGGGAAGTTCAAGTACGAGGCGGCCCGAAAGGCGCGGCAGGCGAAGAAGAAGCAGCACAACGTCCATCTGAAGGAAGTGAAGTTCCGCCCGGGCATCGAGGAGCACGACCTCGAGTTCAAGCTGCGGCACGCGCGGCGCTTCCTGGAGGAGGGCAACAAGGTGAAGGCCACGATGATGTTCCGTGGCCGGCAGGTGACGCATCCGGAGCTCGGCCGGCAGGTCCTGTCCCGGGTTGCGGGGGAGCTGGAGGATGTGGGGAAGGTGGAATCGTCGCCCGTGCTGGAAGGGCGGAACATGGTGATGGTCCTGGCGCCCAGGAAGTAGGGGGCCGAGGGAGGAGCGATATGCCGAAGATGAAGACGAACAAGGGCGCCGCGAAGCGTCTGAAGAAGACGGCGAGTGGCCGCCTGAAGCGAGGCAAGCAGAACCGTCGTCACATCCTGACCAAGAAGTCGCCCAAGCGGAAGCGGCAGCTCCGCGCCGACACGCTCGTGTCGAAGGCGGATGAGAAGCGCATGAAGCGGCTGCTGCAGGGGTAAGACGATGCCGAGAGTCACGAGCGCGGTGCCGCGTCACCGCAAGAAGAAGAAGTATTTCCGTGCGGCTCGCGGGTATTTCGGTGGCCGCTCCAAGCTGTGGCGGATCGCCAAGAACGCGGTGGAGCGGGGGTGGCAGTATTCCTACCGCGACCGGAAGAATCGCAAGCGGGAGTTCCGGCGCCTGTGGATCGCGCGGATCAACGCGGCGGCGCGGCGGCACGACATGAGCTACAGCCGGTTCATGAACGGCCTCAAGCTGGCGGGCGTGGAGGTGAACCGTAAGGTTCTGGCCGATCTGGCCGTGCGCGAGCCGGAGGCGTTCGGGGAGCTGGTCGCGCAGGCGAAAAAGCAGCTCGGCTGATTCGCGGGTGCTGCCGGACGGACAGCCTGGTTCGCCCCTCGGTCCCGTGAGCAGCGGGCCGGGGGGCGTTCCTTTTCGGGGGTGAGAGCGGACATGGCGAACGATCTGATCCAGGAGCTGGACGCGCTGGAGGAGGCGGCCGCCCGGGAGGCCGGGGCGGTGGCGGACGGCGCTGCGCTCGAAGCGCTGCGTGTGCGCCTCCTGGGGCGGAAGGAAGGGCGGCTGACGGCGATCCTGCGGCGGCTCGGCGAGCTGTCGCCCGAGGAGCGGCCGGAGGTCGGGAAGCGGGCGAACGAGGTGAAGGAGACGGTCTCGTCCCTGCTCGAGCGGCGGGAGTCGGAGCTGGGCGGCGAGAGTGGTGTCGGCCCCGCCCTGGACCTGACGCTGCCCGGCCGCGCGAGCTGGCGAGGCGGCCGCCACCCGGTGACGCAGATCGTCGACGAGATCTGCGGGATCTTCCGGGATCTCGGCTTCGCGCGGGCGCGGGGACCCGAGGCGGAGACGGAGTGGCACAACTTCGTCGCCCTCAACACCCCGCTCGATCATCCGGCGGCGGCGACGAGCGACACCTTCTACCTGGAGCCGGGCGTGCTGCTCCGGAGCCATACGTCGCCGGTGCAGATCCGCACGCTGCTCGAGCACCGGCCGCCCATCCGCATCGTGGCCCCGGGCGTGGTCTACCGCCGCGACCCGTGGGACCCGTCTCACGCCCCCGCCTTCGAGCAGATCGAGGGCCTCGTCGTGGACGAGGGGATCACGATGGTCGATCTCAAGGCGACCCTCGCGGAGTTCGCGCGTCGCCTGTTCGGTCCGTCCACGAAGACCCGCTTCCGTCCCTCCTACTTCCCGTTCACGGAACCGAGCGCGGAGGTGGACGTCACCTGTCCCTTCTGCGACTCCGGCTGCAGCACCTGCAAGGGGACGCGGTGGCTGGAGATCATGGGTGCCGGGATGGTGGACCCGGCCGTCTTCGAGGGTGTCGGCCATGACTCGGAGCGGTACACCGGCTTCGCTTTCGGAATGGGCCCCGGCCGCATCGCCATGCTGGTCTACGGCGTCCCGGACATCCGCATGTGGTACGAGGGAGACACGCGTTTCCTGGAGCAGTTCTCATGAACGTGAGCTACCGCTGGCTGCGGGAGATCGCGCCCGGGATCCAGGAGGACCCGGACGCGCTGGCGGACCGGCTCGGAATGCTCGGCGCGCCGGTCGAGGCGATCCACCGGCCCGGTGCCGGCCTCGGCGATGTCATCATCGCCCGGGTGGTGAAGGCGGAGCGGCACCCGAACGCCGACCGGCTCTCCCTCTGTCAGGTCGATCCCGGGGACGGGGAGCTGCTCAGCGTCGTCTGTGGCGCCCCCATTATCGTCGAGGGCGCGCTCTACCCGTTCGCGCCGGCCGGGTCCACGCTTCCCGGAGGCGCGACCATCCGGAAGGCGAAGATCAGGGGGGAGATGTCCAACGGCATGCTGTGCAGCGAGAGCGAGCTGGGGCTCGGGAAGGATCAGGGGGGGATCATGCGCCTGACCGACTCCCTGCCTCTGGGAGAGCGCCTCGTGGACGCCCTCGGCCTCGATGATGTCACGCTCACCCTCGAGGTGACGCCCAACCGGCCGGACCTCCTGTCCCATGCCGGCGTGGCCCGGGAGCTCGCCCCGGACGGTCATCACGGCATCGAGCTGCCACCCTTCCCCATGAGCGAGGTCGAGCGGACCGACGCCACCATGCCACCCCTCGCGCTCCGGCGCGAGGAGCGGAGCGGGGCGGTGGGGGGCGTGCGGGTCCGGATCGAGGACCCCATCGGCTGCGGTCGGTACCTGGCGGCGGTCCTCGAGGGGGTTCGCGTCGGCCCCTCCCCGGACTGGCTCGCCGGCCGGCTCCGGACGATCGGTCAGCGTCCGATCAACAACGTGGTGGACGCGACCAACTACGTCCTCCACGAGCTCGGCCAGCCTCTGCACGCCTTCGATGCCGGGCGCATCGCCGGGCCGGAGATCGTGGTCCGGCGCGCGGCGCTGGGGGAGCGCATGGTCACCCTGGACGGGACCGAGCGGAAGCTCGACGAGTCCATGCTGGTCATCGCCGACGCCGGGGCGCCGGTGGCCGTTGCCGGCGTCATGGGCGGCTCGGCCACCGAGGTCACCACCGACACCACGCGGATCCTGCTGGAGTGCGCGTGGTTCGACCCGAAATCGGTGCGGTCCACCGCGCGGGCGCTGGGTCTTTCCACGGACGCGAGCTATCGCTTCGAGCGGGGCGTGGACCGGGACGGGATGGCCCTGGCGCTCCATCGGACGGCGGAGCTCATCCTCTATGTGGCCGGGGGCCGCATGGAGGAGGACGCGCTGGACATCTATCCCGCGCCGGCCGAAGCGCCGGTGGTCAGGGTGCGGCCCTCCAGGGTGGCCGCCGTGCTGGGCGAGCCGATCCCCGCCGAGGAGGTGGAGCGCATCCTCGCGCACCTGGGTCTGGAGCTGCGGGAGCGGACGGATGGCGACCTGGCCTTCGCCATCCCGGGATTCCGCGCCTACGACATTACCCGGGAGGCGGACCTGATCGAGGAAGTGGCCCGCCGTTACGGCTACGACCGGTTCGCGGACGAGCTGCGGGCCTACCGGCCCAATACCGTTCCGGACGCGCCGCTCAGTCAGCTGGAGGACCGACTCCGCGACCGCCTGGCCGGCCGCGGACTGCTGGAAGCGCGCAGCATCCCCATGGCACCGGAAGGCGCGGGCACGGTCCCCCTCGAGCGGCCGCTGTCGGCGGAAGAGGGCGTGCTCCGCTCGACGCTGGTACACGGGCTGCTGCGGGCCGTGGAGCTGAATCACGCTCGCGGCGTGCGCGACGTCCGGCTGTTCGAGATCGGGACCACGTTCCACGCGACGCCCGCCGGCGAGCTGCCGCGCGAGGAGACCCGGGTGGCGGCGGTGGTCACGGGGCGCCGCCGGCCGGCGCACTGGTCCGGTGAGGCCGCGGACTGGGATGCGTGGGACCTGCGTGGCCTGCTCGAGGATCTCGCCCGTGACCTCGGGCTGTCCCCCGGGGCGGTGATCCCCCTGGGGGAGGAGGGGGGGGCCCTCGCCCTGCCCGGCTTCTACCGCGAGGGCACCATGCTCGGGCTCCGCGCCGGTGATTCCCTCGCAGGCGTGGGCGGGCGCATCGGCGACGGCGCCATGGACGCGCCCGCATGGGCGGGGCCCGCTCTCGGGCTGGAGGTCACGCTGACCGAAGCGATGGCGCAATCGCGCCGTCCCGTGCTGAAGCCGGTTCCGACGCGCCCGGCCAGCGACCGCGACCTGGCGCTGCTCGTTCCGGAGACCCTGCCGGCCGCGGAGGTGGCCGCCACGATCCGGTCCGCCGCGGGACCGCTGCTCGAGGAGCTCGCGATCTTCGACCTCTACACCGGCCCGGGCGTCCAGGCGGGGGTGCGCAGCATCGGATTCCGGCTGGTGTTCCGTGACCCGGGGCGTACCTTGAAGGACGAGGAGGTGGATGCCGCGGTGGAGCGGGTCCTGAAACGGCTCGAGGATGCCCACGGTGTCGAACGCAGAGGCTGATGGCCGGCCGTCGACGGTCGCCCTCCCGGACGAGTTCGTCCGGCTGGAACGGTCGGTCCGGCGGCTCCTGGATGACGTCGCCGGCTACCGCGCCCGCGCGGACGTGGCGGAACGCAGGGCGACCGAGCTGGAGCGCACGCTCGAGGACGTCGGGACCGGCGCCCTCGATCCGCTGAAGCTGCGGGACGGCGTGCGCCGGCTGGAAGAAGAGAACGAGGAGCTGCGGCGCCGCATGGCGCAGGCGCAGGACCGGATCCGGCGCCTCGTGGCCCGGTTCGACTTCCTCGGGGAGGAGCCCTGATGCCGGATCGCACGGTGACCACGGTGGAGATCGCGGGGGAGGAGTACACGATCCGCTCCGAGGCCTCCCGTGAGTACACCATCGAATGCGCCCGGCTCGTCAACCAGACGCTGTCCGAGATTCGTTCGCGCGGGAGCCTCGTGGAGGTCCACAAGGCGGCCATCCTCGCCGCCCTCGCCCTGGCCGATCAGCTCCTCCAGGCCCGCCGGGAGGGAGAGCGCCTGGGCGAGGACCTGGCCCGGAAGGCAGCACGCCTCCTCGCCGATATCGAGGAACGGGCGCCCGCGCCCGACCTTGCATCCGCCGACTGAACCGCCCTAGTTTTCCACATTCCGGCAGTGTGCCGGGCTTTGCTGTCGCCTACCGGGGCGCGTCCGCGCGCCTTTCGTTTGGAGTCGCCCGTATGGATAACCTCATCGTGGTGGCGCTCGTCGCCATCGCCGCCGGCCTGCTGCTCGGCTGGCTGGGCGAGCGCGGGCGCCTGCGCCGGGCGAAATCGGGGGCGGAGGCCGAAGCCGCGCGGATCCGGGCCGCCGCCGAGCAGGACGCGGAGCGGGTGAGGAAGCAGGCCGACCTGGAAGGGCGCGAGGCCGCTTACCGGGCGCGGGAGGACTGGGAGCGCGAGGAGGCTCGCCGGCGGGAGGAGCTGGACCGCGCGGAAGCCCGGCTGGACGAGCGCCGGAGCAGCCTGGACCGGAAGTACGACGTGCTGGATCAGAAGGAGCAGCTCCTGGAGGGCCGGGAGCGTTCTGCGGAGGAGCGGGCGGGCGCGCTGGCGGAGCGGGAGTCCGAGGTCCAGCGGCTCACGGGCGAGACCCGGACGCGGCTCGAGGCGCTCGCGGGGATGTCCGTGGTGGAAGCGAAGAAGCAGCTGGTCTCGACGCTGGAGGACGAGGCGCGGGCGGAGGCGGCGAACCGGCTGCGGGAGATCCGCGAGGCCGCCCGGCGGGATGGGGAGCGAGAAGCCCGGGAGATCATCGGCCAGGCGATCCAGCGGATGGCGGCGGACCATACGGCGGAGAGCGTCGTCTCGGTCGTGAGCCTCCCCTCGGACGAGATGAAGGGCCGCATCATCGGCCGCGAGGGCCGCAACATCCGGGCGTTCGAGCAGGCCACCGGGATCGACGTCATCATCGATGACACTCCGGAGGCCGTGATCCTTTCCGGCTACGACCCGATCCGCCGCGAGGTCGCCCGGATCTCCCTCGAGAAGCTGGTGGCGGATGGCCGCATCCACCCGGGCCGCATCGAGGAAGTGGTGGAGAAGAGCCACAGGGAAGTCGAGGAATCGATGGTCCGTGCGGCCGAGGAGACCCTCTACGAGCTGGGGATCCACGGCGTCGCCCCGGAGATCGTGAAGGTGCTGGGACGGCTGAAGTTCCGCACGTCGTACGGGCAGAACCAGCTGATGCATTCCCGCGAGGTCGCGCTCCTCGCGGGGCACATGGCCACCGAGATGGGGCTGGATGCGCCGCTCGCCCGTCGGATGGGGCTGTTGCACGACGTAGGGAAAGGGCTCACCCATGAGCAGGAAGGCACGCACGTCGAGCTGGGCTGGAACCTCTGCAAGCGCCATGGTGAGCCCGACCCCGTCCTGAACGCCATCAGGGCCCACCACGACGAGGAGCCACACCGGTACGCGGAGACGTTTCTCGTGACGGCGGCCGACGCCATCAGCGGGGCGCGCCCGGGGGCGCGGCGGGAGATGTTCGAGACCTACGTGAAGCGGCTCGAGAAGCTGGAGGAGATCGCCCAGGGGTTCGAGGGCGTCGAGCGCTGCTTCGCGATCCAGGCGGGCCGGGAGATCCGGGTCATGGTGGACCCGGTGAAGGCCCGCGACGACGACATGGCACAGCTCAGCGAGAAGATCGCACGCACCCTGGAGGAAGAACTCCAGTACCCGGGCCAGATCAAGGTGGTGGTGATCCGGGAGACGCGGGCGGTGGACTTCGCGCGCTGATGCCCGGGAGCTGAAGGATAGAGCGATGGCGAAGATCATCGATGGCCGGGCCCTCGCCCGGGAGATGAGGGCGGCGATCAAGGAGGAAGCCGAGCGCTTCCTCGACGAGACCGGCGTCCGGCCGGGACTCGCCACCGTGCTGGTGGGGGACGACCCGGCCAGCCACCAGTACGTCCTGATGAAGGGCAGGGCCGCGGACACGGCCTCCTTCTTCTCGCGTCAGATCACGCTCGCCGGGGACACGCCCCACGAGGAGCTGCTGGGTCTGGTGCAGGGGCTGAACGCGGACCCTGAGATCCATGGCATCCTGGTCCAGCTCCCGCTGCCCGCCCGGATCGACGAGGAGGCGATCCTGGACGCGATCGCACCCGAGAAGGATGTGGACGGGTTCCACCCGGTCAACGTGGGGCGCCTCGCGGTCGGGGATCCCGACGTCCTCGCGCCGTGCACCCCGGCCGGCATCGTCGAGATGCTGGTGCGCAACGGCCACGACCCCCGTGGCAAGCACGTCGTCGTCGTGGGGCGGTCGAACATCGTGGGCAAGCCCCTCGCCCTCCTCCTCCTGCGCAAGGGGCGGGGCGGCGATGCGACCGTGACCGTCGCCCACAGCCGCACGTCGGACCTCGGCGCCATTACGCGCGAGGCCGACATCGTCGTCGCCGCCGTGGGGCGCCCGAACACCATCACGCGGGACATGGTGAAGGACGGGGTCGTGGTCATCGACGTGGGCTCCAACCGGGTGGACGATCCCGACGCCGAGCAGGGCTACAGGTGGGTAGGCGACGTGGACTTCGAGGGCGTGTCCGAGGTCGCGGCCGCCATCTCGCCGGTCCCGGGCGGCGTGGGCCCCATGACCATCACGATGCTCCTGAAGAACACCCTCGAGGCGGCGCGGCGGCAGGTGGCGCGGTCGGGCGTGGCGGAGCGCGCGGGGGCGTCGTGAGCGGCACGCTCGACCTGTTCGCCGCCGCCGAAGCGGAGCGGCAGACGCGCCCCCCGGGCGAAGGCGGCGAGGAACCGGCGAGGACGGCGTACAGCGTGAGCGCGCTGAACCGCCTCGTCCGCGAGTTCCTGGACGGGTCTCTCCCGCCGCTGTGGGTGGCCGGCGAGATCGCGAACTGGAAGCGGTCGAGCCGGGGCCACTGCTATTTCTCGCTCCGGGACCGGGAGGCCCAGGTCCGCTGCGTCCTCTTCCAGAGTGATGCGCGGCGGCTCCCCACCGAGCCGGAGGAGGGGATGCGCGTCCGGTGCTTCGGGGCCGTGACGCTCTACGAAGCCAGGGGCGAGTTCCAGCTCGTCGTGCGGGAGGTCGAGGCCAGGGACACCGGCGGGCTCTGGCGGCTGGCCTTCGAGCGGCTGCGGGGGAAGCTGGAGGCGGAGGGGGTCCTCGCCCCGGACCGGAAGCGCCCGCTCCCCGCGAGCCCCGCCCGGGTCGGCATCGTGACCTCGCCCGTCGGTGCGGCGCTCCACGATGTGCTGCGCGTGCTCGAGCACCGGGCGCCGTGGACCACCGCCGTGCTCAGCCCCGCCCGCGTGCAGGGGGAGGGCGCGGAGGCGGAGATAGCGGCGGCCCTCGACCGTCTCGTCCGCCACGGCAACGTGGATGTCATCATCGTGGGCCGCGGGGGCGGGTCCGTGGAGGACCTGTGGGCTTTCAACCGCGAGGAAGTGGCCCGTGCGATCCTGCGGTGCCCGGTCCCCGTCGTGAGCGCGGTCGGGCACGAGGTCGACGTCACGATCGCCGACCTCGTGGCGGATCATCGCGCCGCCACGCCATCGGCCGCCGCGGAGCGGGTCGTGCTGGACGGGGTCGATGTGCGCCGGCGGCTCACGGGTTCCCGGGTGCGCATGGCGGCATCCCTGCGCCGCGCCCTGGAGACCCGTCGCCGCGATGCGGGGTATATGCGGGACGCGCTGGTGTCCTGCCTGGTGGACCGCCTGGGGCGGGGCGGGACCCGGCTCGGACGGGCGGCGGACCGCCTCCAGGCGCTCTCCCCGCTGGCAGCGCTGAAGCGCGGTTACGCCGTCGCGCAGGACCCGGAGGGACGGGTGCTCCGCCGCGCCGAATCGTTCCGGCCCGGGAGCCGTTTCCGGCTCCGTGTCGCCGATGGGAGAGTCGACTGTCTGGTGGAGGGGGTCGAGGCTGATGGGGAAGCCTGAGGAGTCGGCGGAGCCCGGGCTCGAGGAGCGGCTGGCGCGCCTGGAGGCCATCGTCGAGCGGCTGGAGCACGAGGATCTCGAGCTCGAGGAGGCCCTCGCGCTCTTCGAGGAAGGGATCGGCCACGTCCGCGAGGCGAACGCCGCCCTCGAGCGCACGCGCCTTCGCGTGGAGACGCTGGTCGTGGAGCTGGATGGCTCCGTCACGGTGGAGACCGGTCCGGACGGCGAGTGAGCGGGTTCTCCCTCCCGGAATACCTGGAGGCGGAGCGGTCGGCGGTCGAGAGCGCCCTCGGTGACGTGGTGGGCGGCCTCGGCACCGGTCCCAGCGCCCGCGCGATCCGGTACGCCGTCGAGGGCGGGGGGAAGCGGCTTCGTCCGATCGTCTGCGTCGCCGCCTACCGGGCGGTCGCCGGTGAGCCCCCCGCGGCCGTCTTCCGCCTCGCCGCCGCCCTCGAGCTCATCCACACGTACTCTCTCGTGCACGATGACCTGCCGTCCATGGACGACGACCCCGTTCGGCGCGGGCTGCCGTCCACCCATGTCGTCCACGGCGTCCCCCGCGCCATGCTCGCCGGGGCGGCCATGATCCCGCTCGCGGTGAGGACGGCGGCCGGAGCGGCAGAGGGTCTCGGGCTGGAGGAGGGAGTGAGGCGCCGGATCGTCGTGGAGCTCTGCGAAGCGGCGGGGGCGGGTGGCATGGTGGGCGGGCAGCTCCTCGACCTCGAAGCGGAGGGCCGGCCGATCGGCCTGGAGGAGCTGGAGCGGATCCACCGGCTGAAGACCGGCGCGATCCTCGCGGTCGCGCCGGTGCTGGGCGGACTCGCCGCGGGGGCCGACGAGCGGATCCTGCTGGCGCTGCACGTCTTCGGCCGTTCGCTGGGACTGGCTTTCCAGATCACGGATGATATCCTAGACGTGACGGGCAGCACCGCTGTCCTGGGGAAGACCGCCGGTCGGGACACGCAGCTGGAGAAGGCGACTTATCCCGCGCTCGCCGGGGTGGAGGAGGCGGCGCGGCGGGCCCGGCGCGAAGCGGACGTGGCCCGGTCGGCGCTGAAGGCCGTGGGGATCGAGTCGGAGGAGCTGGCTGCGCTGGCGGCGTACGCCGTCGAGCGCGACCGCTGACCAGGGAGGGTGGTAGTGGCACTGCTGGAGGAGATCCGCGCACCGGCGGACGTGCGTCGGCTGGAGGAATCGGAGCTGAAGGTCCTCGCGGGGGAGGTCCGGGGCCGGCTGGTGGACGTGATCAGCCGCCTGGGCGGCCATTTCGCCCCCGGCCTCGGGGTCGTGGAGCTGACGATCGCGCTCCACTATGTCTTCGACACCCCCACGGACCGACTGGTGTGGGATGTCGGGCACCAGGGCTATCCGCACAAGATCCTGACCGGCCGGAACGGGCGCTTTCCGACGATCCGGCAGAAGGGCGGGCTGTCGGGCTTCCTGAAGCGGGACGAATCCGAGTACGACACGTTCGGGGCCGGCCACGCGGCCACGTCCATCTCGGCCGCTTTCGGCATGGCCACGGCCCGGGACCTCCAGGGCGGGACGAACCAGGTCGTGGCCATCATCGGCGATGGCGCGCTGACGAGCGGGATGGCGTACGAGGCGCTGAACAACGCCGGCCACACGGACCGGGACCTGATCGTCATCCTGAACGACAACGAGATGTCCATCGCGCCCAACGTGGGGGCGATCAACAAGTATCTCACCAAGATCCGCAGCAACCCGCTGTACAACCGGGTCCGAGAGGAGCTGAAGGGCATCGTGCACCGGCTTCCCGAGCCGATGGAGCATTTCGCCATCCGTTTCGATGACGCGCTGAAGAACATGTTCGTGGCCGGGATGCTCTTCGAGGACATGGGATTCCGCTACGTCGGTCCGGTGGACGGACACGACATGGACGCCCTGGTGGAGACGCTCGGGAACGTGCGGGACATGACGGGTCCGCGGGTGGTCCACGTGATCACGCAGAAGGGGAAGGGGTTCCCGCAGGCGGAGAAAGACCCCGTCGGCTGGCACGGCGCGAAGCCGTTCGACAAGATCAGCGGCGTCATGACCGGGACGCCGTCGGGGTTCCCGGCCTACACCACGGTCTTCGGCCGGGGGCTCGTCGAGCTGGGCTCGAAGGACGACCGCGTCGTGGTGATCACCGCCGCCATGCCCGACGGCACCGGCACCGGCGCCTTCGCGGCAGCGCACCCGGCCCGCTTCTTCGATGTGGGGATCGCCGAGGAGCACGGGGTCACGTTCGCGGCCGGGCTCGCCACCGAGGGGATGCGGCCGGTGGCCGCCATCTACTCCACCTTCCTGCAGCGGGCGTACGATTCCGTCATCCATGACGCCGCGGTCCAGAAGCTCCCGGTCGTCCTGGCGATGGACCGGGCGGGGCTGGTGGGGAACGACGGGCCGACGCACATGGGCCTCTACGACATCGCGTACCTGATGGCGATCCCGAACGTGGTCGTCACCGCGCCGAAGGATGGCGCCGAGATGCTCGCGCTGCTTCGCCTCGGCGTGGCCCACGAAGGCGGCCCGTTCTCGCTGCGCTACCCCCGCGACAACGTTCCCGGGGACGTCCCGCCGCTGGACGACATCCCCGGGATCGAATTCGGCACCTGGGAGGTGCTCCGTCGCGGTGGCGATGTCGCGCTCCTCGCCACCGGGACCATGGTCCTGCCGGCCGTGGAGGCGGCGCGCGTGCTGGCGGAGGAAGGGATCGAGGCTTCCGTGGTCAACTGCCGCTTCCTCAAGCCCATGGACGAGGAGATCCTGGAGTGGGCGCTTGCGGCCCACCCCGCCCTCGTCACGGTGGAGGAGGGGACGCGGGTCAACGGGTTCGGCGCCGTGGTGGCCGGGCGCGCCGCATCGCGCGGAGCGGGAGACCGGCCGGCCGTGGCCATCATGGGGGTGCCGGACCGGGTGATCGAGCACGCGGGGCGCGGGGACCAGCTCCGGGAGGTGGGGCTCACGCCGGCGGGAATCGCGGCCGAGGCACGGGCGCTCCACGCGGGCGGTGCCCGCACGATCCCGATCCGCGAAACGGCGTGATGGCCGGCGCGGCCCCGTTCCGCCGGATCGGGATCGTCGGGCAGAGCCGCGATCCCGGGCTGGAACCGGTGCTCGCGGCCCTCACCGCCCTGTCGGACCGCCACGGTTTCGAGCTCTATGCGGAAGACCCGCTCCGCGAGCGTTTCGATGGCGCGGGCGACTTCGTCCCCGGGCGTCTCGATCTCCTCCTCACGTTCGGTGGCGATGGCACCCTCCTCCGGGGCGCCCGGACGGTGGCGGCGCACCACACGCCCGTGCTGGGGGTGAACCTCGGCCACCTCGGGTTCCTCACCTCCATCCGCCCCGACGAGCTGGAGGCCTCGTTCGACCTGCTCGCCGCGGGAGCCTACTGGCTGGACACGCGCTTCACCCTCGAGGCGCGCGTCCTCGGCAGCGATGGCCGGGAAGGGAACCCCTACATCGCCCTCAACGACGCGGTGCTCCACAAGGGCGGCTTCGCCCGCGTGATCCGGCTCGCCGTCCGCCTGGGGGAAGAGGAGGAAGAAGTCGGGGCGTACTCGGCCGACGGCCTGATCCTCGCCACCCCCACCGGCTCGACGGCGTACTCCCTTTCGGCCGGCGGCGCCATCGTCGCCCCGTCCATGGAGTGCCTCCTCGCCACTCCCATCTCGCCTCACACGCTGGCGGTGCGTCCCCTGATCCTGCCGGCGGACACCCGCATCGAAGTGGAGATCCGGGAGCCCAGCGCGGAAGTGGTCCTGACGGTGGACGGGCAGGAGGGCGAGGCCCTCGTCCCGGGCGATCGCCTCGTCGTGACCCGGGGCAAGGCCACGGTTCCCCTGGTGCGCTTCCCCGGTCAGAGCTTCTTCTCGACCCTGCGCCGCAAGCTCCACTGGGGCGCCGGCTCGGAGCGCGGCCCGGGGCGGGAAGCGAACGGCGACGACGACGGACGCGGCTCGTCCGACTATTGATCCGCCCCGCGCGGCCTCTCTATCATCGCAGCCATGCTGATCGAGCTCCGGATCGAGAATTTCGCGGTCATCGAGCGCCTCTCCGTGCGCCTCGACCGGGGTCTGAACGTACTGACCGGCGAGACCGGTGCGGGCAAGTCCATCATCGTGGGCGCTCTCGCGCTGCTGCTGGGCGAGCGCGCGTCGGCCGAGGCGGTGCGCGCGGGCGCGGAGCGGGCGGTCGTCGAGGGGGTGTTCGATGTGGCCGGTCGCGAGGACATCCGCGCCCTGCTCCGGCAGCAGGGCCTCGAGACCGAGGACGGGCTGCTGATCCTCCGGCGCGAGGTCGCGGTCGAGGGTCGCAATCGGGCCTGGGTGAACGGCTCCGCCAGCACCGCGGGGGTCGTGGGCGTGCTGGGGTCGCGCCTGGTCGACCTCCACGGCCAGCACGAGCACCAGGCGCTCCTGCGCACCGACGCCCAGCGCGACATCCTGGACGCCTATGCCGGCCACGGCCCGACCGTCGAGCGGCTGGGCGCCGCCCACGCGGCGCTGCGCCAGGCCCGGGAGGAGCTGGAGACGCTGGATGCCCGCCGCAGGGAGGTCGAGCAGCGGGCCGATTTCCTGCGCTTCCAGCTCCAGGAGATCGAGGCCGCCGCCGTCGAGCCGGACGAAGAGCCGGGGCTGGAGGAAGAGAGCCGCCGCCTCGCCCATGCCGAGGACCTGGCCCGGCTGTCGGAGGGCCTGCACCACGCCCTCTACGAGGCGGACCGCTCCGTCACCGCCGTCCTGGGCGAGCTGCGCCGGGACCTCGATGCCCTCATCGCCATCGACCGCGCGCAGGAAAGCGCCCGGGAGATGCTCGAGGCGGCGTACTACACCGTCGAGGAGCTGGGCCGCCGCATGGGGGACTACGCCAGCCGCATCGAGCACGACCCCGCCCGTCTGGACGCCATCCAGCGTCGACAGGACCTCCTCTACAGGCTGAAGCACAAGTACGGCCCCGCCCTGGCGGACGTCGCGGAGACCGGACGCCGGGCGCGGGAGGAGCTGGATCTCCTGGAGGGGCCGGGGTTCGAGCGGAAGGCGCTGGAGAAGCGGGAGGCCGAAGCGCGGACGGAGCTCGAGCGCCTCGCCGCGACGGTGTCCGGGGGGCGCCGCGAGGCTGCCGGGCGGCTGGCCCGCGAGGTCATGGAGGTCCTCCCCCAGCTCGGGCTCACGGGCGGCCGATTCACCGTCGGCCTCGAGCCGCTGCCGGAGCCGGGCCCGAACGGGGCCGAGCGCGTGGAGTTCCTGGTGGCGGTGAACGCGGGCTTCGAGCCGAAGGCGCTGGCCCGCGTCGCCTCCGGTGGGGAGCTCTCACGGGTCATGCTGGCGCTCAAGACCATCCTGGCCCGCGTGGACCACGTCCCGACGCTGGTGTTCGACGAGATCGATGCCGGGATCGGCGGCCGCGTGGCCGTTCAGGTCGGGGGGAAGCTGCGGGAGGTGGCCGGACACCACCAGGTGTTCGCCATCACGCACCTGCCCCAGATCGCGTCCCGGGCGGACCACCACCTGCTGGTCCGGAAGACCGAGAGCGCGGCCGTGACGACGACCTCCCTCGAGGAGCTGGCGGGGGAGAACCGGGTCCGGGAGCTGGCGCGGATGCTCGGCGGTGACCCCGAGAGCGACACCAGCCTCGACCACGCCCGGGAGCTGCTCGCGGCCGGCTGACCTAGAAGTCGTACCGGAGGCGGAGCATCGTGAACCGACCCAGCTCCGGGACTCCCACGAAGCTGCGGTACGCCGTATTGAGCACGTTCTGAACGCTGAGCTGCGTGGAGAAACCGGTGCGGCCGAACCGGTAGCCGAGGTTCAGGTCGAGCAGGAGCGCCGAGTCGACGCAGACCCCGGCCCCGGTGCTGGTGCCGCCGATGATGCAGTCCGTCCCCACGAACGCGGCCGAGTTGACCGGGAACGCGGACGTGTAGCGCCCGCGCAGCTCCCCGTTCACGCCCCGCTCCTCGTTGCGGTAGTTGATCCGGGCGCTCGCCTTCTGGTCGGCGGCGTTCAGGGCCACGACGCGACCACCCCCGCCGGCCTGCGTGCACGCGGCCTCGTCCAGCTCCCCGTCGCTGCCGACGCAGAACCAGTCGTTGCTCACCAGCGACGCGGTCACCCCCAGCTGCCAGTGGTCGCTGATCAGGGCCGTGGCCGACAGGTCGGCGCCCCACAGGTCCACCTCGCCGAAGTTCTGGTAGGTCACCATGATGTTGGCGTTGTCGGGACTGTTCACGTCGTTCGACGACACCACGGCCGCCGGCACCCCGCCGAGACCCCGCAGCGCGGCCGCGTTCTCGGCGGCGTTCGGATCACCCGCGGCCGTCAGCTCCTGCTCGAGCCACGCCTCCAGGTCGTCCGGGTTCAGCTGGAGCAGCGGCGTCACCGGGATCAGCGGCGAGACGAAATTGCTCCGGTTCTCGTACCACACGTCCGCCGCGAGAAGGAGCTTCTGCCCGAGCAGCCCCTTGTAGCCCACCTCCACCGTCTGGGTGGCGGACTCTTCCACGGAGGGGAACTCGAAGGCCGCGTCCGTCAGCGCCGTGAGCCGCGTGACCTGCTGCGTCGTCAGGTCGCGGATGTCGATCCCCACGTCCGCATCCGACGGGCTCAGGGTCTGAAGGCGGCCGTAGGTCGGCGCATCGATCTGCCCCAGCTGGAACGCCGCCCGCAGGACCAGGTCCCAGAGGTTGGCGGTGCTCACGTCCAGCAGATCGCTCGGGGCCGCCCCGACGGCCGCCGCGTAGGGCGAGCGCATGCCCGTGAGGCTCCCCCCCGTCATGAAGTCGTACCCGGCGTTCCCCGTGCCCTGCGCACGGATGTGATAGCCGAGGACGTTCAGCGGGAACGGCGCCGGGCCGCCGCTGAGATCGAGGAAGAGGTTGATGGTGGAGGGGTTCGAGAAGGCCCTGTTGTACGTGAGCCGGAAGTTGTGATCCTGCAAGGGCTTGAAGACCACGGCGGCCCGTGGCGAGAAGACGATGTGGTCCACGTGCGAGTGGTGGTCCGCCCGGCCGGCGAGGACGAGGTCGAACCGGGGGCTCAGCGCGGTCTGCGACTGGATGTACGCCCCGGCTTCGGTGACGTTGTCGTCGTCTTCGTGCTCGCCGTGGATGGTGCCGCGCGTCTCCGGGCGGGTGTGCAGCACATCGAGACCGTAGGTGAGGTCCGCCCACGGGGTCGTGGAGCCGTGCTGCAGCTGGCCCACGATCATCTTCGAGTTGTCGATGATCGCCGCGCCGTCGCGGAGCAGGTAGGTGTCCCCGGCGTCGCTCGTGTTCAGGTAGACCTGGCCGAACCAGCGGTCCTGCGAGCCGCGCAGCTGGTAGAAGCTGTTGAGCCAGTTGGTCGCCTGCCCCGCGCCGATACCCGTCAGCTCGATCGCCTTCGCCGCCATCGTGGTGCCGGCGGTGAACACGGCGGTGAAGCGGTCGGTGACGCGCCAGTCGGTGCGCAGCTCCCCCGAGTACCGCCGGATCCCGTAATCCCGCAGCCCTACCCGGGTGTCCGGGTCGAACGGGAGCCGCTGGTCCCGGTAGAACTCCTCCACCGGGTCGACATAGATCCACTCGTTGGCTTCCAGGTACTGCCCCGAGAGCTTCACGCCGAAGCGCTGGTCGTCACCGACCACGTGGGCGGTCCGGAAGGTCGTCTGGAACGCCCACCGCTCCGCGAGGTCGCGGTCGAACCTGTCCTGGAATCCCCCGGCGGTCTGGTTCGCCCGCAGCCCCCCCGCCACGGTCACGGTGGTGCCGGGGTGGTCGAAGGGGGAGCGGGTGAGCACGTGCAGCACGCCGTTGGCCGTGTTCGGGCCGTAGAGCGCGGAGCCGGGGCCCAGCACGACTTCCATCCGCTCGATGTCCTCGTTGTTGGCCGGGATGAAGTGCAGGAGGTTCACCCGGAGGGACGGAATGCTCGCGATCCGGTAGTCGGTGAGGGTGTGCAGCGACCCCGAGAAGACGTTGTTGAACCCCCGCGCGACGACGTTCGTCGCCTGGATCCCCTGCTGGATGACGTCGACTCCGGGAACCGAGCGCAGGTGGTCGACCGGCGTGATGGCCACCGTCTCGCGGATGTCGCGCGTGTCCACGATGGCGACCGTGGCCGGCGCCTCGATCATCTTCTCCTCCTGCCTGGACGCGCTCACGACGATGCCGGTGAGCTGGAAGGCCTGCTCCCCCACGCTCACGGCCACCATGGCGGTCTGACCCGGCTCGACGGTCACGCCCTCGACCCGTCCCTGCTCGTACCCGAGGACGTCCACGGTGAGGGAGTACCGGCCCGGGGGGATGGATCGCAGGATGAACCGCCCGCCGCCTCCCGCCAGCGTCTCGGCCACGCGCGTGCCGGCGGCGTTCCACACTCGCACGTGCGCGCTTTCCAGCGGCTCGCCGGTGCGCGCATTCGTCACCGTGCCTCCGACCGCACCGGACTGCGCGGCGAGAGGCGAGCCGATCAGCAGCAGGAAACCGAACAGGCATCCGACGATGTACTGGCCGCGCCCGATCAGGTGCATGGGAGTCGTCCTCGTCTCCGGGCGCGGCGCGGTGCCGCGCTCCCTGGCTTGTTCGCGAGTGAATGGTCCGTGGGCGCGAAGGGTTGTGCACCGCCCAGGAGTGACCCAAGAGTAGGCGGCGGTGTTCCGGCTCGTCAAGGCTGTCCGCCGCCCGCACCCCGCCCTCCTGCTGGACAGGACACCGGGCCGCGCCTAAGTTTCTGTCGTGCGCCGGCCGTCCGGCCCGGCTCCTCGCTCGTCTGACCCGCTCACGGAGATTCCCATGAAGCTCGTTCGTGCCACAGGCTTCGCCCTGCTGCTTTCCACCGGCTTCCTGACCGGGTGCGATAATGACGGGACCGGGCCGTCGTCCGACCGCTTCGTGGGGTCCTGGTCCGCCACCAGCTTCTCCTACACGGACGCCTCCAATCCCGCCCTCTCGCTCGACATCATCACGCACCTCGGCGGCACGCTGGCCATCACGGTGGCGCAGGACCTGTCGTTCACGGGCACGCTCAATATCCCCAACGTCACGCCCGTGGCCCTGCCCATCGGGGGAGACATCTCCCTGAACGCCGCAGGCGACAGCGTCACGGTGGTCTGGAATGCTACCACCGCCAGCTACACGACTCCGGACACCGAGAACTGCCCCGGCGGCCGCCTCCTCGATGACTTCACCGCCTCATTCAGCTTCAACGAGACGGAGACGATCCTCACCATCACGGAGACCGACGCCGACTTCGACTTCCCGGACCAGATCGACCCGCGCTGCGCGGTTCCGGCGGTCGTCGTCGTGCGACTCCAGCGCACTTCCTGACCGGCTGCTATCGACGACGGCCTCGTCCCGCGTGTTCGGGGACGGGGCCGTCTCCTTTCCCGCTTCCTTTTCCGGCATCGGTGACCTTCGCCGGGCGCGCCGACGGTTCGGTCTTCGGGTTGACCTGAACCGGCCGCATGGGTACGTTTTTACACCGATTTTGGCGGGACTAGCTCAGTTGGTAGAGCGTCACGTTGCCAACGTGAAGGTCGCCGGTTCGAGCCCGGTGTCCCGCTCTGACGGCCTCGGTCACCGCCGAGGCCGTACGTTTGCCCCATCGGGCCCGTAGCCAAGTGGTTAGGCAGAGGACTGCAAATCCTTGAACGGCGGTTCGAATCCGCCCGGGCCCTCTGATGACGAAGCGCCGCGTCCTTGCCGGACAGCGGCGCTTCGACGTTCATCGGCGGGACGCCGCGCCGGTCAGTTCAGGGTCATGGGAAGCGTGCGGAGCTTCATGATCTCGAACACCCGCTGGCCGGCCGGGAGCTGGATCACGACCTCCTCGCCCTCCCGGGCTCCCATGAGCCCCCGCGCCAGCGGGGAGGCCATCGAGATATGCCCCTTGTCCAGGTCCATGAAGTCGCCGGCCACGATGGTGTATTCGTACTCGTCTCCCGACGTCTTCTCCCGGACCTTCATCCAGCTGCCGAAGCCCGCCCGGTCCGCCGGGATCGCGGCGACGTCGATGTTCGACAGCTCGCGCAGCCGCGTGGTCAGGTGGTTGAGCCGCGCCTGCACGAACTGCTGGCGCTCCAGCGCGGACTTGTAGTCCGCGTTCTCCCGGAGGTCCCCGAGCTCCACGGCGGCCTTGATGGTCGCCGGGAGCGTCACGGTCAGCTCGTGCGTGAGGCGCTCGACCTCGCCCTCGAGCTTCTGGATGATCTCGTCAAGCATGGCGGCAAAAGTAAGGACGGTCCGGGAGAGAGGGAACCTCCAGCCCCGCCGGACCGTAAGAGAGAGGCGGGTGAACGTACTGAATCGCAAGGAGTTAGGCAATGACAACGAGAATCGCGGCCCTTGCCCTGGCGGCGCTGCTCGCTCCCGCCGGCGTGGCGGCCCAGCAGGCCGGGGGGTGGTGGGCTCCCGTGGCCGAGCAGCTTCCCGCGACGAACGAGCGCCCCGGTCTGGTCTGCAGCATCGCCCCCGACCTGCCGGCGTGTCGCGGTGATGCCGCGCGAGAGGGGGATCGCGAGGCGCAGCGCCGGGACCGCGATGCCGCCGGGCGTGCGGGGCGGGACGATGGCCGCCGTGTCGAGGGACGCCGCGGCAATGGCCCGCCCTTCTGCCGGAACGGCCAGGGCCACCCGGTGCACGGGCGCCAGTGGTGCCGTGACAAGGGGTGGGACCAGGGCGGCTGGAGCGACGTGACCTGGGGCGACGTCATCCTGGGACCCCGCGAGCGGACCCGTGACGGCGAACGCCTCGATCGCGGAGCCCTCGCCGACGTCCTCGGGGACGTGGTCCTCCGCCGGCTCGATGCCCACGCCCGCACCGTCAATGGCGGGCCCCTGGAGGGCCGGTTCGTCGACGGTCGCACCCGGGTCCTCCAGGTCCGGGCGGGTGATGTGCCGCTCGCCGAGCTCCTGGACGCCAACCGCGACGGGCGCATCGATCGCATCCTCGTGCTGACGCCGCGCTAGCGCGCCGCACAGGGAACGGAATTTGCACCCGCTCCGCCCCGCGCGGAGTGGGTTTTTTCGTGCGCTCATGCACCAGAAAACGGGGGAGACGACGTGTTCTCGAAGGGTCTTTCTGAAGGGGCGCGCAAGCGCGTGGAGCTGGCGGTCGCGGTGGCGCAGGAGAAGTTGCTGTCGACCCACGTGGACCATTCGCTCGACCTGATCGCACTCATCGACGAGCAGGTCAGCTTCACCGATGCCCTGGAGATCTACGGGCGTCTGCTCCGCCTCGACGACGACGACGCGCAGAACATCACCACGCGGTCGCTGGCCATCCTCGGCGAGAAGGCGGGTGACGCCCCGGTGGTCGAGCCGAAGCGCCCGCCGCCGCGGCCGGAGCCCGAGGACGAGGACCGCGAGCCGAACGGCCGGTCGCTCTTTGGCGGGCTGCGCAACCGACTGCGGGGCCGGGTCAATGAGGAGCTGCGCCGGAAGATCGAGTTCATCGCGGCGAGGACGGAGGTCGCGCTGATCCGGACCCACACCGACAACGCCGTCCAGTTCGTGGGAATCCTCCACGAGGAGCTGGAGGAAAAGGAGGCCGTCGAGCTGTATCTCGACGCGCTGGACGTCAGGGAGTCGATCGCCGAGGTCACCTATTTCCTGGCCCTTTCCCGTCTCGCCGACGACATCCTGCCCGCCCATGGCTCCAGCCTGGCCGCCAGGCGTCGGGGGGCGGGGATGCCGACGCACGCGGAGGTGGCCGGACCGCTGCACGCGTCCGAGTAGGCGGCCGCACGATGGCGCGATGGGATGGAGGGAGGAAGAGGGGGAGCGTGGCCGCGGGCCGCTCTTCCCCTCTCCGTTTCTTCAGGGCGGGTTTGTCCGGCACGGCGGGTGCATCACGGCGCCGTGCGGCTCGGGAGCCCGGATGTGGCACCGGGATTGCACAGCCCAGAGCCGGACGCAGGAAGACCACAAGGCGCACCGGAGTTCGGCCCCTCGGTTGAGCAGGCCGGGCGACAGCCGGGGCCTCGGGCCGGAGCGCCTGGTGTAATTCCTGCATGGGTCCGCGAACCGATCTCTCCGCTCGGGGCGGACGCGGTTCGAGTCGGCGGAGTCAAGGAGTCGAGAGCAATGGAATCCTTCATTTCAAGGAGACCTCACATGATGAAGCGTACGATGTGGGCCGCACTGGCGGTCGCTGTCGTCGGTCTCTTCGGAGCCCGGCCGGCGGACGCCCAGGAGTTCCCCGATTACAAGTTCGACATTGGGGTGTTCGGTGGTGGGTCGTGGTATTCGGCCATGCTGGACGATGCGCATCTGAACGAGGGCACGGATGCCGTCCGCTACAAGGCGGGCTGGGTGACCGGCCTCCAGGCGACGTGGTGGGCGACGCCGCGCTTCGGGATCCGGGCGAACGGCGCGTTTTCCGAGCGTCCGATCACGGGCGGCGAGGACGCGTTCCAGGACGCGGATGGAAACCTGCTGGGCGATGTGAACCTGTGGAGCGCCAGCGGTGACCTCATGATCCGGCTGGTGCCGGATGGCTACCTGATGGGCGGCATGCGGTCCATGCCGTACCTGGCGCTGGGCATCGGCGGGAAGAACACGAATCCGCCCGGTGACAACCTGCTGCCGAGGACGGATGAGGAGGAGACCGGCACGGCCTTCGCGCCTCAGGCCGGGCTGACCGTGTACCAGGTTTCGAGGTGGACGATCATGGGCCTCGCGGCCCTGGGCACCGACGTCCGGCTGGCGGACAACTTCGGGCTGCGGCTCGAGGTGGGCGATCGCATCTGGGATGCCACCCTCGCCAACGCCGCGGAGTATGCCACCAACCCCGATGAGGACTACGGCAAGGTGACCCACGAGATCTTCGGGCAGATCGGCGCGCACCTGCTGCTCGGCCTGGCCGCACCGGAGGTCGTCGCGGTGGCGCCTGCGCCGCCGCCGCCGCCCGCCCCTGCGCCGCCGCCGCCGCCGGTGGAGGAGCGGATCTCGGTCTGCGTGATCGATCCGGCCGCGCCGGGCGGGATCCGGATGGTGGACGCGATCTACCTGCCGGAGCGTGGCGACACGATGGTTGTGGTGAGCGGGCAGCGGCAGGCGCTGCGGGGCACGCTGCCGCGCGTGATGCTGGCGAACGAGTCCGACTGGTTCGTGCGGGGTGAGCCGCTGCAGCTGCGGCTCGCGCCGGACCTGACGCTGGAGTACACGACCTGGCAGTCGGGCCGCGTGATCCCGGCGACGGACCTGGAGTACCTGGGCAACGTCCGGGGGCTGCCGGTCTACGCCTCCCGCAACGATGTCGAGGATTTCCGGACGGACCTGCGCGAGCTGCGTCGGGCGCAGGCGAACAACGACCTGGACGCCATTCTGGCTGCGCGCGCGGACATCCGCAGCGAGATCGAGGACATTCAGTTCCTCTACGTCCCGCTGCGGCCCGTCGGCTGCGTCTTCCAGACGGTGCAGCAGGTCGAGCAGGTGCGGAAGAAGTAACACCGCGCCCGCGCGGGAAGAGGGGGCGGCGCCCGCCCACGGTCGGGCGCCGCTTCTTTTTGCGCCCGTTCCGGGGGCGCGCTACATTTTCGGATCTCTGGCACCTGTCCCGATCCCTGGCCTGGAGGCGATGAATACCGCAGTCGAGAACGCGCCGGACCTGCGCGACCTGAGAGACCGGGCGACGACCCTCCGTCGCCACATCGTGCGGATGCTCGCGAAGGCCGGCAGCGGCCACCCGGGCGGCTCCCTGTCCGCCGTCGAGTTCGTCACGGCGCTCTATTTCGGCGGGGTCCTGCGGTACGACCCGAAGCGTCCGGACTGGCCGGATCGCGACCGCTTCATCCTGTCCAAGGGTCATGGGGTCCCGGTCCTCTACGCGGCGCTGGCCGAGGCGGGGTACTTCCCGCGCGAGGAGCTGTCCACGCTGCGGGAGATCGACAGCCGGCTGCAGGGCCACCCGGTCTACGGGACCGCGCCGGGGATCGAGGCGTCGACAGGCTCGCTGGGACAGGGGCTCTCCATCGGTCTGGGGATCGCCCTCGCGGGGCGCCTGGATCGCAGGGATTTCCGTGTCTTCGTCCTGCTGGGCGATGGGGAGTGCCAGGAGGGGCAGGTCTGGGAGGCCGCCATGGCCGCCGGACACCACCGCCCGGACAACCTGATCGCCATGGTGGACGCCAATGGGTTCCAGCTCGATGGCGCCATCGAGGACATCATGGGGCTCGAGCCGTTCGCGGCGAAATGGGAGGCGATGGGTTGGGCGGTCCGGGTCATCGATGGCCACGACCTCGCCGCGGTCAGCGACGCCCTGCGCTGGGCCATGGACGAGCCCGGCCCGGCGTGCATCATCGGTCGGACCGTGAAGGGGAAGGGCGTCAGCTTCATGGAGAACGAGAACAAGTACCACGGCGTGGCGCCCTCGGACGAGGAGATGGAAAAGGCGCTGCTGGAGCTGGGGGTGGAAGCGGCCGAACGGTCCATCGAGGCCGACGCGGCGGCGGAGAAGGAGGCGGGGCGATGAGCGACCTGTTTCCGGGGCTCGAGATGGGCAGGGCGACGCGGGACGCCTACGGCGAAGCGCTGCGGGACCTCGGCCGGGAGCACGAGGACATCGTCGTCCTGGACGCCGACCTGGCGAAGAGCACCAAGAGCTGGGCCTTCGGAGCGGAGTTCCCCGACCGGTTCATCAACGTGGGGATCCAGGAGGCGAACATGGTGGGCATGGCCGGAGGACTGGCCATGGCGGGGAAGGTGCCGTTCATTTCCAGCTTCGCCTGCTTCGTGATCCTGAAGGGCTTCGACCAGCTCCGGATGGCCGTGAGCTATCCGCACGTCAACGTGAAGATCGCCGGCAGCCACCAGGGGATCAGCGTGGGCGAGGACGGGGCGAGCCAGCAGTCGGTGGAGGACGTGGCGCTGGCGTGCAGCCTCCCGGGGATGGTGGTGTGCGTACCGGCCGACGAGCACGAGACCCGGGCGGCGGTGAAGGCCGCCTACGCGCACCGCGGGCCGGTCTACCTGCGGACGGGCCGCCCGAAGGCGCCGCTGATCTACGACCGCGAGCCGGCGTTCTCCTTCGGCCGGGCGTCGCGTGTGAGGGAGGGCGGGGACGTCACCATCATCGCCAACGGCCTGATGGTGGGAGCGGCGGTGGTGGCCCACAACCGGCTGCGGGAGGACGGGATCGAGGCGCGGGTCGTGAACATGGCGACCGTGAAGCCGCTGGACGAGGACGAGGTGGAAGCGGCCGCCCGTGAGACCGGCGCGATCGTGACGGCCGAGGAGCACCTCAGGCACGGCGGGCTGGGGGCGGCCGTCGCGCAGGCCGCGGCGGCCCGGCACCCCGCCCCCATGGAGTTCGTCGGGCTGAACGACACCTACGCCGAGAGCGGCGAGCCCTCGGCGCTGCTGCGGAAGTACGGCCTCACCGCCGACGACATCGTGGCCGCGGTGCTGCGCGTGCTGGAACGGCGGGATGCGCGGGTCGCGGGCGTCGGCCGGTAGCCCGCAGCGGGATGATCACGCAGGACGAGCAGAAGCGCCGCGCCGCGGAGCGGGCCGTCGAGCTGGTGGAGGACGGGATGAAGCTCGGCCTCGGCACGGGATCCACCGCCCGCCGCGTGCTCGAGGCCCTGGCGGCCCGGCGCGGGCGCGGGGAGCTGGCGGGGATCGTCGGTGTGCCCACGTCGAAGAGCACGGAGTCGTATGCGCGGGAGCTGGGCATCCCCCTGGCGACGCTGGACGAGGAGACCCACCTCGACCTGACGCTGGACGGGGCCGACGAGGTCGACCCGGGCCTCGACCTCATCAAGGGGCTCGGCGGGGCGCTGCTGTGGGAGAAGATCGTCGCCGCGGCAACGGACCGGCTGGTGATCGTCGTGGATGAGAGCAAGCTGGTCACGCGCCTGGGGCTGCGCTCTCCCCTGCCGGTGGAGGTGGTCCCCTTCGGATGGCGGACGCACCTCGACCCGCTCCGGGCCATGGGCGCGGAGTTCGAGCTGCGGAAGCAGGGGAACGGTTCGCCGTTCGTCACCGACGGCGGCCACTACATCATCGACTGCGGCTTCCCCGGCGGGATCGAGAACCCGGAGCGCGTCGAGGCGCGCCTCAAGGGGCGCCCCGGGGTGGTCGAGACCGGGCTGTTCCTCGGCATGGCCGACACGGTGGTGGTGGCTGGCGCGGAGGGCGTGCGCGTGTTGCGTGCGGAGTCGCGCCGGTGAGCGTGAAGATCGCGCCGTCCATCCTCTCGGCGGACTTCGCCCGGCTCGCGGAGGGCGTGGCGGAAGCGCAGGCGGGGGGCGCCGACTGGATCCACGTGGACGTCATGGATGGCCACTTCGTGCCCAACATCACCATCGGCGTTCCCGTGGTGGCGGCGCTGCGGAAGGCGACGGAGCTGCCCCTGGACGTGCACCTGATGATCGACGCGCCGGAGCGCTTCGTGGACGCGTTCGTGGACGCCGGCGCCGATCTGTTGACGGTCCACGCGGAGGCCTCCGTGCACCTGCACCGGACCCTCCAGGCCATCCGGCATCACGGGATCCGGGCGGGGGTCTCCATCAACCCCGCGACGCCGGTAGCCGCGGTGGAGGAGGTGCTTCCCTTCGTGGACCTCGTGCTGGTCATGAGCGTGAACCCCGGCTTCGGCGGGCAGAGCTTCATCCCCACGAGCACCGGGAAGATCCGGAGGATCCGCGAGCGCCTGGACCGGGCCGGTCTCGACTCGGTGGACATCGAAGTGGACGGCGGGATCGGCCCCGACACCGCGGGGGAGGTCGCGGCGGCGGGGGCGACGGTGCTGGTGGCCGGCGCCGCGGTGTACAGGGGCGCCGGGACCGTCGCGGAGAACATCGCGGCCATACGCAGGGCCGCGGACGAGGGCTGACGGCCGGGGTGGCGGAACGGCAGACGCGGGGGACTTAAAATCCCCTGCCCGCAAGGGCGTGTGGGTTCGAGACCCACCCCCGGCACTATCTCACCGGGCCTGGCGCGTCCCGGTCACGGTGGTGCGTCGGCGGTCCCGCACGATCTCGAAGGAGATCGTCTCATCGGGGCGGTAGGACGCGATGATCGAGCGGGCGTGGGCCGGGTCCTGCACGCTCCGGCCGCCGATGCTCACGATCACATCGCCCGCGCGCAGCCCGAGGGAGGAGTCGCCGTCGGCGGCCGCGACCAGCACCCCCTCCGTCACGTCGAAGTACCTCCCGAGCCCTTCGTTCATCGCGACGAGGTCGAGCCCCGGGAGCGCGGCCCGGAGCCGGAGGCGCGCCGAGGGGGCGTAGATGCCGCCGGGCTGACGCTCCATGCGGGGGAAGGTCCAGGTCGCCCCGTCCCCCCCTGGCGTGAACTCGAAGAAGCCGTGGGCACGATCCGTCACGACGCGGGCGGTCTGCTGCCGGCCCTCCCGGCTGTAGGTCACCGCCACGGTGTCTCCAGGCTCCACATCGCCCAGGATGTCGAGCAGGCGGTCCGCGGGGTCGTCGCCCAGGTCCGACCCGTTCAGCGCCAGCAGGATGTCCCCGCCCCGGATCCCCGCGCGGGCCGCCGGGCCGCCGTCCTCCACGTCCCGGAGCCGGATCCCGGTGCGACCGCCGACGTCCGCGGGCTCCCCGAGCTCGACGCCGAGGCGGGCGCGGTTGAAGCGCGCCATCGATCGCAGGACGCGGGGCGCCTCGCCGAGGCGCGGACAGACGCACTCGCCCTCGCGGGGGAGGGGCGTCCCGAGAGGCGGCGGCTCCTGGCCCGCCAGCGCGGGGGGGAGCAGCAGGAGGGCAGTCGCGGTCAGGAGCGGCGCGATGGGTGGCCGCCGGGTCAGCGCGCTGGTGTTCATGTTCGGTACTCCGAATCATCGAGGTCCTGCGGCGACTCCCGCCGCGGTTGGCCCTTGGATGCCGCCCCGGAACGACGGGGTTGCCTGCGCTTGCCGCTCCCGGCGGCCTCCGGGTAGGTTGGCCCCGTGGATACGCTTCTGACGATTCTCGCCGTGGCGGGGATCGGCGCCGCCGCCTGGCACGTCATGCGGGCGGCGTTCCGATTCCTGCGGCAGAAGGCGAGCGGCTTGTGGACGGATGAGCTGGCGCGGACCCACGCGCGCCGGGGCGACGTCACCGCGCTGAAGGAGATGGAGCGGCGCGGGGCGGAGGTCGCCCGTGCGCGTCGGCGGGCCACCGTGGAGGCGGCCGGGTGGGTCGCTCTCCTGGTCGTTCCGGCGCTCACGCCCTGGTCGCGCGCCATCTACGCCGCGTACGCCGTTCTCTGGGCGATCCCGGTGCTGCGGCGGCGCTCGCCATGATCCGGGTGGTCTTCCTCGGCACCGCCGCCAGCAGGCCGACGGTGGCGCGGAGCGTCAGCGCGCTGGCCCTCCACCGCCTGGGGGAGACGCTGCTCTTCGACTGCGGCGAGGGGACGCAGCGGCAGATGATGCGGTACGGGACCGGATTCGCGGTGCACGACGTCTTCTTCACCCACATGCACGCGGATCACATTTTGGGACTGCCGGGGTTGCTGCGGACCATGGGGCTCCAGGGTCGCGAGGAGCCCATGCGCCTGTACGCCGCACGGGGAGCCGGGAAGACCCTGGACGCGGCGGTCCACCTCGGCGTGGACCGGGTCCCGTTCCCGGTGGAGATCCGGGAGGTGGAGCCGGACGAGGCGATGCGGCGCGACGGGTATGACATCGTCCCGTTCCGAACGCGCCACGGGCGGGACTCCCTCGGCTATGCCCTCGTCGAGCACGAGCGGCTCGGCCGATTCGATCCGGTGCGGGCGGCGGAGCTCGGCATCCCGGAGGGTCCCCTCTGGGGGCGGCTCCACCGGGGCCAGCCGGTGGACGTCGATGGCCGGACCATCGAGGCCGGGGAGGTGGTGGGCCCGCCGAGGCGGGGACGGCGCGTCGTCTACACGGGAGATACGCGGCCGGTAGCCGCGACCATCGAGATGGCGCGGGAGGCGGACCTCCTGATCCACGAGGCCACGTTCGCGGAGGACGAAGCCGTCCGGGCCCGGGAGACCGACCATTCCACGGCGCGGGAGGCCGGGGAGGTGGCGCGAGAGGCGGGAGCGCGCCGTCTGGTCCTCACCCATGTCTCGCCGCGCTACGGCATGGATCCTTCCGTGCTGGCGCGGGAGGCGGGGCAGGTGTTCGGCTCCGTCGACGTGGCCTATGACGGCATGGAGATCGACGTGCCGTTCGCGGACGAGGAGGCGTGAGACGGTGGCCCCGGTGGACGTGAGGGTCCCCGGCGACAAGTCCATCACGCACCGCGCGCTGATCCTCGGCTCGCTCGCCGAGGGGACGAGCCGCCTGGCCCGGCCGCTGGATTCCGGCGACACCCGATCGACCGCCGGCGCGCTGCGGGGGCTCGGCGTGGACGTGAGCGGGCTCGATCGTGGCCACACGGTCGTCCGCGGTGCGGGCCTGACCGGCTGGCGCGCCTGCCGTGATGCCCTCGATTGCGGCAACAGCGGCACGACGGCCCGGCTCCTACTCGGGGCGCTCGCGGGCTGCCCGTTCGAGTCACGCCTCATCGGTGACCCATCGCTCCAGCGGCGCCCCATGCGCAGGGTCACCGAGCCGCTCTCGGAGGGCGGCGCCGTCTTCGAAGAGTTGGCGGAGCCGGGACGGCTCCCCATCCGCGTCCGGGGCCGGCGCCCCCTCCGGCCTCTCGCGCACGACGGCCCCCGCGCCAGCGCGCAGGTCAAGACCGCGCTCCTCCTGGCGGCGCTCACGGGGCAGACCAGCGTGCGCGTGAGCGAGCCGGGGCTGTCCCGCGACCATACGGAGCGCATGCTGGCGTCCATGGGGGCCGGCGTCGCGGTCCGCAGCCACCACGGCCGGACGGACGTGAGCCTGGACGCCTCTCCGCGCCTGGAGCCGCTGGACCTCGCCATCCCCGGCGACCCCTCCTCGGCGGCGTTCTTCCTGGGGCTCGGCGCGCTCCTCGGCGCGGTCCGGGCGCTTCACGTGGGCCTGAACCCCACGCGGATCGGCGCAGTGCACGTCCTTGCCCGGATGGGCGCCGCCGTCCGCATCGAGCCGACCGGCGAGGAGGCCGGGGAGCCGGTGGGCGACATCATCGTGGGACCGGGCACACTCGGGGGCACCATCGTCGACGCCGCCGAGGTCCCCGCCCTGCTGGACGAGATCCCGCTGCTGGCCGCGGTGGCGGCCATGGCCGACGGTGAGACGCGATTCGACGGGGTGGCCGAGCTGCGCGTGAAGGAATCGGACCGGGTGGCCGCCCTGGCGGCGAACCTCCGCGCCGTGGGCGTCGCCGCGGAGGACCAGGGAGACCGCCTGGTCGTCGGCGGCACGGGTGGCCGCCTCCGCGGCATGGTCCGCTCCTTCGACGATCACCGGATCGCCATGGCCTTCGGCGTCCTGGCCGCGCTGCCGGGGAACGAGATCATCGTCGACGGGCGGGAGGCGGCCGGGATCAGCTATCCCGGCTTCTGGACGGAACTGGACCGGGTGACAATGGAGCTGGGAGCGAAGTGATCATCGCCATCGACGGACCGGCAGGTTCGGGGAAGAGCAGCACCGCACGCGAGGTGGCTCGCCGCCTCGGCTTTCTCCACGTGGATTCGGGCGCGTTCTACCGCGCCCTGACCTACGGGCTCCTGGGGAGCGGCGTGCCGGAGTCCGCCTGGGAAGGACTCGAGGAGAGGGACCTGGACCGGCTGCGCGTACGCGGCGAGGCGGGGGATGGACGCCTGACCATGCGGGTGGGTGGCGAGGTCGTCGAGGATGGCCTCCGCACGCCGGACATCAATGCCCGCGTCTCCCACGTCGCCCGCATCCCCGCGGTTCGCGCCTGGCTCCTCGACCGCCTCCGCGAGCTGGCGGACGCCGATGTGGTGGTGGACGGCCGCGATATCGGCACCGCCGTGTTCCCGCGGGCCGAGCTGAAAGTCTTCCTCGAGGCCGACCCCGAGGTGCGGGCCCGCCGCCGGCTGGCGGAGCAGGGCGTGGCCGACCCGGACGACGCGACCCTCCTCGCCGAGGTCCGGCGCCTCCGGGCCCGGGACCGCCTGGACAGCGAGCGCGAGGTGGCGCCCCTGCGCCGCGCGGATGACGCCGTGCGCGTGGACACCACCGCGCTCACCTTCGAGGAGCAGATCGCGGCCATCCTGGAGCTGGTCCGGGCCCGGCGCTGAACCACGGCCCCGCCCCCCGTCTCCCGGAGAACGAGGGGACGCGGCGGAGGGGACGCGGCTGGTTGACCAGGGGATCGTCTCCGGGTACCTTCCGGGGCTGTCTCGCCACGAAGGCGGGGCCGAATTCGAACGGGCGCGCGAGTGCGTCTCGTCCCGATCTCATTCAACCGTCCCGGGCCCGCACGGACCGGGGACGCAGCGAGGGAACTCCGGAGCATGGCTGAAAACCCCACCCCCCCCACCGAGCAGGACACTTCCGCAGCGGAGATGACGGCCGCCGACGACGCCACCGTGGAGGCTGGCAACACGGCCACGGCGCTGGCGGAACGGGAGTACACGCAGGACCAGATCGATGCGCGGGCCCGCGAGGTCGGCATCAGGGCGGATCTGTTCGAGGAGAACGAGTACAGCCTCGACGAATACGAGGAGATGCTCGCGATGTACGAGGGCACCCTCCAGGAGATCGTGGAGGGTGAGATCGTCAAGGCGCGAGTGCTGCGGCTGACCGACGCCGCGGTGATCCTCGATGTCGGCTTCAAGAGCGAGGGCTCGGTCCCGCGGGACGAGTTCAGCGAGCCGGAGAAGCTGAGCCCTGGCGATGAGGTCGAGGTCTTCCTGGAGAGCCTGGAGGACGAAGAGGGGCGGGTGGTCCTGTCGAAGAAGAAGGCGGACTTCCTCCGTGTGTGGGACAAGATCAAGCAGGCGTACGAGGAGGACGACCAGGTCCCGGGGATCCTGAAGCGGAAGATCAAGGGCGGCGTGACGGTCGACCTGATGGGGGTGGAAGCGTTCCTCCCGGGCTCGCAGATCGCGCTCCGCCGGGTCCCGAACGTGGAGGACCTGATCGGGAACAAGTACAGCTTCAAGATCATCAAGCTGAACAAGCGGCGCCGCAACATCGTGGTGAGCCGCCGGGTGATCCTGGAGGAGGAGCGGGAGAAGAAGAAGAAGTACCTGGTGAAGGAGCTGATGGTCGGGCAGGTGCGGGAGGGTGTGGTGAAGAACGTGACGGACTTCGGCGCGTTCATCGACCTGGGCGGGCTGGATGGGCTGCTGCACATCACGGACATGAGCTGGGGCCGGGTGGGTCACCCCTCCGAGATCGTGAACATCGGGGACAGCCTGGATGTGAAGGTGCTGGACATCGACTGGGACCGGGAACGGATCTCGCTGGGGCTGAAGCAGCTCCTGCCGTACCCGTGGAAGGACGTGGCGGAGAAGTACCCGGTGGGCTCGCGGGTCATCGGTCGGGTGGTCTCCATCACGAACTACGGCGCGTTCGTGGAGCTGGAGAAGGGCGTCGAGGGGCTGGTGCACGTCAGCGAGATGAGCTGGACGCGCAACATCAAGCACCCGTCGCAGGTGGCGACGATCGGCGACGAGATCGAGGCCGTGGTGCTGAAGGTGGACCGGCAGGAGGAGAAGATCTCCCTCGGGATGAAGCAGATCGAGGAGGATCCGTGGCTCGCGCTGCCGGTGAAGTATCCGACGGGGACGAAGGTGAAGGGCGTGGTCCGGAACCTGACGTCGTTCGGCGCGTTCGTGGAGATCGAGCCCGGCATAGACGGTCTGATCCACATCTCGGACATGAGCTGGACGAAGCGGATCCAGCACCCGTCCGAGATGCTGCGGAAGGGTGAGGAGGTCGAGGTCGTGGTGCTGGGCGTGGATGCCGAGAACAAGCGGATCTCGCTGGGGCTCAAGCAGATGCAGGACGACCCCTGGTACGGCCTGGTGGACCGGTACTCGCCCGGCGTGGAGACGGCCGGGACCGTGGCGCGGCTGCTGGATGACGGCGCCGTGGTGGACCTGGGCGGGGATGTCGAGGGATTCGTCCCCACCAGCCAGCTGCCGGGCGGCGTGAAGGCGCCGGGCGAGGCGGTGAGCGAGGGGCAGAAGGTGGAGCTGCGCGTGCTGGAGTCGGACGCCGTGAATCGGCGGATCGTCCTGGCGGTGACGGAGATCCACGAGCTGGAGCCCGGCGCCGTACCGCCGCAGGCCGCCGCCGTCGTCGAGGGGGAGGAGGCCGCGGAGGAGCCGGCCGGGGAGGAGCCGGATGCGGCGGAGCCCGAGGCGAGCGGTGAATCGACCGACGCGGAGGAGGGCGAGACGGAGGCGTAGTCGCGGGCGGTCCGGGGTACGTCGACGGGGAGGCGGGCCGAGCGGTCCGCCTCCCTTTTTTCGTGGGCGGTGTACGGGTAAGTTGCGCGACCTGACGTCTGATCCCGGAGCGGTGAGAATGCGCTTGAGCGTGACGAATCGGATGTGGCCGGTGGTGTTCCTGACCGTCTTCCTGGCCTGCGCGGTGGGCGAGACGCCCCCCGAAGGGCCGCGGGCCCCCGGTGGAGACGCCGTGCCCGGCGAGCCCGGGGAGCCGCTGCCCGTGGATGTGGTGGCGCCGCCCGCGGTGGAAGCGGCGGCCGCGGCGGTGCTCGCGGAGGCGCGGCTGGCCTATGAGGCGGCCGAGCTGGGCGAGGCCCTCGAGCTGGCTCGCAGCGCCCTGCGGGACTACCCGGAGGCGCCGTCGGCGGTGGCGGCGGGCTGGGTGGGGGCCCGGGCGGCCTTCGCGCTGCGGCGCTGGGCCGACGCCGCCGACATGGCGGAGTCGTTCGCACGGGCCGAGGCGGGCACGTCCGGCGCGGAGGAAGCCCGGGCGCTGGCGGAGCTGGCGCGCGACGAGCTGGCGCCGCCCTCGAGTGCGCCGGTGCGCCTCGGGGTGGTGCTGCCCCGGACCGGATCCCGGCTCATGGTGCGCTACGCCGATCTGCTCCTGGAGGGGATCCAGGTCGCCGTGCGGGAAGCGGAGGCCCGGGAGCGCCGGACCATCGAGCTGGTGGTGGCGGATGACGCGGGTGGGACCCGGACCGGTGCCGCCGTGGCGGAGCTGGAGCGGCGGGGCGTCATTGCGATGCTGGGCCCGCTGCTGCCCCAGCAGGTCGCCGAGGCGGCGGGCGCCAGGGTGGACCGGTCCCTCGTGGCGGTGAGCCCGACCGTGCCGGAGCAGCCGCGGTGGGAGAACGTGTACACGGTGAACATGGGGGACGGCCGGGGGGCGCAGGCGCTCGGCCGCTATGCGGCGGAGGCCGGGTTGACGCAGGCCGCGCTGCTCTATCCGCGGAGCACGGAGTACGAGCGGAAGGCGAGCGCGTTCGCGGTGGAATTCGAGGCCCTGGGTGGCCAGGTGCGAATCGCCGTCCCCTACGATTCCGGGACGACGACCTTCGCGCCGCACATGGCGCGGATCGTCCAGGCCGTCGCGCCCCCGCCCCCGTTCCACCCTGACTCGCCCCTCTCGGGGCTGGAGCCGTGGCCCGGGGCCGATCCCTCGCGGGCGGGTCCCCCGCAGCCTTTCGCGCTCTTCGTCGCGGCACCGGACCGGGACGTCCGGCAGATCGCGCCCCAGATCGCGTTCTATGGCCTGGACTCCGTGGGCGTCCGGGTGTTCGGGGACGAAGCGTGGGCGAGCGCCGCTGTCCGGCGCGTGGTGCCGCCGCAGGATCTGGAGGGAGTGATCGCGGCGGGGCACTTCCCCCCCGGACGGGCGGATGCGCTGGCCGACCCGGATTTCGTGCGTCGCTACGAGGAGAGCTACCGCCGGTCCCTCGAGACCCAGCTCCCGGGCCTCGGCTACGACGCCGCCAACCTGGTGCTGCAGGCCCTGCCGAATCGGCTCACCACCCCCGCCGCCCTGGCCCGGCGGTTCTCGCTCCTGGCGGGGCTGCGGGGCGCCACGGGGACCTTCTCCGTCCGGGCGGAGCGCGTGGTCCGCACGCCGTACCTCGTGATCATCCGGGGCGGGGCGCTCGCTCCCGCGCCGGAGCCGGGCCGGTACGGCCTCCGGGATGCGCCCCTCGGCGCGGACACCGCGGGGCAGGCCCGACGGTGAGCATGCGGGAGAAGCTGAAGGAGCTGGAGGAGCTTCGGCGCGAGTCGGAGCTCGGGGGCGGGGAGGAGCGGGTGAAGGCGCAGCACGATCGCGGGAAGCTGTCTGCCCGCGAGCGGCTCGATCTGCTCCTGGACGAGGGGAGCTTCGTCGAGATGGACCGGTTCGTGACCCACCGCAGCGCCGGCTTCGGGCTGGAAGAGAAGAAGTTCCTCGGTGACGGCGTGGTCACCGGGTACGGCACGGTGAAGGGGCGGCTCGCGTACGTGTTCAGCCAGGACTTCACCGTATTCGGCGGGTCGCTGGCGGAAGCGCACGCGGAGAAGATCGTCAAGATCATGGACCTGGCGCTGGCGAACGGCGCGCCGCTGATCGGCCTGAACGACAGCGGGGGCGCCCGGATCCAGGAAGGCGTCGTGAGCCTGGGCGGCTATGCCGACATCTTTCTCCGCAACACCCTGGCGTCGGGGGTGGTGCCGCAGATCAGCGCCGTGCTCGGTCCGTGTGCGGGTGGGGCGGTGTACTCCCCGGCCATCACGGATTTCGTTTTCATGGTCCGGGGCACGAGCTACATGTTCGTGACGGGTCCGAACGTGGTGAAGACCGTGACCCACGAGGACATCGACATGGAAGGGCTCGGTGGGGCCGATGTCCACGCTTCGGTCTCCGGGGTCGCCCACTTCGCCGTGGATACGGAGATCGAATGCCTGGAGGGGATCCGCCGCCTCTTCGACTTCATCCCCCAGAACAACCGGGACGACCCTCCGCGTGTGGAGTCCGCGGACCCCTTCGACCGCAGGGATGAGGCGCTGCTCGACGTGGTCCCCGACGAGCCGACCCGCCCCTACGACATCCTCGACGTGATCCGGCGCGTGGTGGATGAGGGCGCGTTCTACGAGATCCACGGCGACTACGCGCAGAACATCGTCGTCGGCTTCGCGCACCTGGGCGGGCAGAGCGTCGGGATCGTCGCGAACCAGCCCGCGGTCCTGGCCGGCGTGCTGGACATCAACAGCGCGGACAAGGGCGCGCGCTTCGTCCGCTTCTGCGATGCCTTCAACATCCCCCTGGTGGTCTTCGAGGACGTCCCCGGCTTCCTGCCGGGCGTGGCCCAGGAGCACGGCGGCATCATCCGGCACGGGGCCAAGCTGCTCTACGCCTTCTGCGAGGCCACCGTCCCGAGGATCACGGTGATCACGCGCAAGGCCTACGGCGGCGCCTACGACGTCATGAACTCCAAGCACATCCGCGGCGACCTCAACCTCGCCTGGCCCACGGCGGAGATCGCCGTCATGGGGCCGAAGGGGGCGGTGGAGATCCTGTTCCGCAAGGAGATCGCCGACGCCCGGGACCCCGAGGCCGCCACGGAGGCCCGGGAGGCGGAGTACCGGGAGCGCTTCGCGAACCCCTACATCGCCGCCGCCCGCGGCTACATCGACGACGTGATCGATCCTCGCGAGACCCGGCCCCGGCTCATCAGCGCGCTGGACATGCTCCGGAACAAGCGGGACGCGAACCCGCCGAAGAAGCACGGCAACATCCCCCTGTGATGCTGAAGAAAGTCCTCGTCGCGAACCGGGGAGAGATCGCCCTGCGGGTGATCCGGGCGTGCCACGAGCTCGGCATCGAGGCGGTGGCGGTCTGCTCGGAGGCGGACCGGCGCGCGGCGCACGTGCTCGCGGCCGGGGAGGCGGTGGTGCTGGGGCCCGCGCCGGCCGCCGAGAGCTACCTGCGGGTGGACCGGCTGCTGGAGGCTGCCCGGTCGCGCGGCTGCGATGCGGTACACCCGGGGTACGGCTTCCTCGCGGAGCGTGCCGCGTTCGCCGCCGCCGTGGAAGAGGCCGGGCTGGTGTTCGTCGGTCCCTCATCGTCGGCGATCGAGGCCATGGGCGACAAGACGCGCGCGCGCCAGGCGATGATGGCCGCCGGCGTCCCGGTCGTCCCCGGGACGGTGGAAGCGCTCGCGGACGCCGCGGCGGCGGAGCGGACGGCGGCGGAGATCGGCTATCCGGTGATGCTGAAGGCGGCCGCCGGCGGGGGCGGGAAGGGCATGCGAGTCGTCCGCGAGCCCGGGGACCTGGTCTCCGCCTTCGATGCGGCGTCACGGGAAGCGACGGCCGCGTTCGGCGACGGCAGCGTCTACCTCGAGCGGTATCTGGACGGTCCGCGCCACATCGAGATCCAGGTGCTCGCCGATGGCCGCGGGAACACGATCCACCTGGGCGAGCGGGAATGCTCGATCCAGCGGCGTCACCAGAAGATGATCGAGGAGGCGCCATCGCCGGTGGTCACGCCGGAGCTGCGGCGCGACATGGGCGAGGCGGCCGTGGCGGCGGCGGAAGCGGTGGGGTACCGGAACGCCGGCACCGTCGAGTTCCTGTTCCAGGCTGGCGAGTTCTTCTTCCTCGAGATGAATACGCGCATCCAGGTGGAGCACCCGGTGACCGAGCTGGTGACGGGGCTGGACCTCGTCCAGTGGCAGCTCCGGATCGCCGCGGGGGAGCCGCTGTCGGTGCGGCAGGAGGAGGTCCGCTGGGACGGCCACGCGATCGAGTGCCGGATCACGAGCGAGGATCCGCGCCACGGCTTCCTCCCCTCCACCGGCCGGATCGAGCTCCTTCAGATCCCCGCGGGGCCCGGCGTCCGGTGGGATGGGGGGATCCAGGAAGGCGACGAGGTCTCGCTCCACTACGACCCCCTGCTCGGGAAGCTCGTCGCCCACGCCCCCACCCGCGCCCTGGCGATCGCACGGATGGCCCGCGCGCTGTCGGAGCTCAGGGTGGTGGGCGTCGAGACCAGCGCGCCGTTCCATGCCCGGGTCCTGGCCGAAGAGGATTTCCGGGCCGGCCGGCTGGACATCCGCTACCTGGAGCGCCACCCGGATCTGGCCACCGCCCCCGCCCCCGACGGGGCGGTGCGCGCGGCCGCCCTCGCGGCGGCCTTCCTGGCGGAAGAGGACCGGGCGCGGCGGTCGGTGCGGCGGGTCGAGGGCTCCGCCCCTCCGCGCTCCCGGTGGCGCGACGCGGGCTGGCGATGAGGGGCGATGGGGGGCCGCGGGCGGCCGCAACCGATTGCCCATCACGACTTTCGGTCGGTTTGTTTCGCCTTGCCTTTTCGGGGGCCCGTTCCTAAGATGGAAGGCCGTGCTCTCCCGCTCGGCCGCCACTCGGCGGAGCTCCGTTGACTGCGAAATCCCCAGAGGCCGAAGCTGGTCATCTCTTCTGCCGGTGAAGAACGCCCGTGGTGAAGGGTCTTCAAAAGAAGCATTGGCTGGTGCACGTCCTGCGACGGGCCGCCATCCCGGGCGCGGAGGACCTGGACATCGATCCGGGGATGCCGGCGGCGGAGGCGTGGCTGGCCGTGTGCGAGACCGCCGGCCTCACCCCGGACCGCCTGGCGCAGCACGTCGCGGACTATTTCCGGCTGAAGGTCGCCGCCCTGGACCGGGCGGAGTCGACCGCCATCAAGCTGGTGCCGGAGAAGATCGCCCGGCAGTACGCCATCTTCCCGCTCAAGGAGAATGACCGCCAGCTCACCGTCGCCACCAGCGACCCCACCAACTTCGCCGCCGAACAGGCGCTGGGCTTCATCTCCGGGCGGAAGGCGGTTTTCGAGGTCGCTCCTCCGCCGTTCATTCTCGACTTCATCAACGCGAGCTACAGCCCGGACGGCGTGATCGAGTCGCTGCTGAGCCGCGTGGACGAGGCGATCGCCAGCTCGGTGTCGGTGGTCCGGGAAGACGACCAGGCCGTGGTTTCGGAGGCGGAGGCGGAGGCGGCACCCGTCATCAAGCTCACCAACCTCATCCTCCGGGACGCCGCCATGAACGGGGCGAGCGACGTCCACATCGAGCCCGGGGCGAGCGGCGGCACGGTCCGCTTCCGCATCGATGGCGTGCTCCGCAATTACATGCAGCTCCCGCTCCCCGCGCTGATCCGGGTCGTGTCCCGGATCAAGATCATGGGGAACCTGGACATCGCCGACCGCTGGCGCCCCCATGACGGCCGGACCCGCGTGATGGTGGAGGGGCGCCCCTACGACATCCGGATCTCCACCGTGCCCACCCGCGACGCGGAGAAGGTGGTGCTCCGGATCCTGAAGGGGGGGCAGGCCGCGAGGCTGAGCCAGATCGGCCTCCCCGCGTGGGAGCTGGGCCGGCTGCGCCAGCTCCTGACCAACCGCGATGGAATCGTCTGCGTGACCGGCCCCACCGGATCGGGGAAGACGACGACCCTGTACGCCGCCATCCGCGAGCTGGCCACCGGAGAGGTCAACATCATGACCGTGGAGGACCCGGTGGAGTACGAGCTGCCCGGGATCACGCAGATCCAGGTGCAGCCCAAGCGCGGCGTGACGTTCGCGAGCGCGCTCCGGGCCATCCTCCGGCAGGACCCGGACGTGATCCTGGTGGGGGAGATCCGGGACCTGGAAACCGCGGAAGTGGCGGTCCAGGCGGCGATGACCGGCCACCTGGTCCTGGCCACGCTCCACACGAACGATGCGGTCAGCGTGTTGGCGAGGCTGGTGGACATCGGGCTGGACCCGGCGAGCATCGCAGCGACGCTCCGCGGCGCGCTGGCCCAGCGGCTGGTCCGCAAGGTCTGCGACGAGTGTGGCGAGCCGATCCGCGGCGAGATGACGGAGGACGAGATCCGCCTGGCCAAGCTCTACAACCTCCGCCCGCCGACCCGAAGCGTGGGCTGCCGCCGGTGCGCGGAAACGGGCTATCGCGGACGGATCCCCGTGCAGGAGGTGTTCGTCGTGAATACGACGATCGCGGACCTGATCACGGGCGGGGGGACGTACTCCGAGCTCTACGCGGCCGCGACGTCCTCGGGGATGCGCCCCCTCCTGCACGTGGGGCTGGAGCGCGTGCGGAGCGGCGAGACGACGCTCGACGAGCTGGAGCGCGTCCTCGGTCTGGAGGCGGAGGATGGGGTGCCGTCCGATGACAGGGCGTGGGACGATGAGCCCGGCCAGCCCGTCCGGAATACGGAGGCCGCATCGCCGGGGTCCGCGACCGCGGCAGCGGACCGCCTGGTGGAGCCCGCGGCCGTCGATGCGGAGGACGCGGTCGCACCCTCGGCCGACGGCGAAGCGCTGGTGGCCGATCTCGTGACGGCTCAGCTGACCGCCAGCGACGACGTCCCCGTGATCGACCTCGACCAGGACGCTCCGGGCGCCGACGCGCCGGCGGGGCGGGCGGGGCGTCGCAAGCGAAAGAGCAAGCCCGCGACGCCGGACGAGGGGCTGGCGGTCGTGGCGGTGGCCGAGGAGGCGCCCATCCTGGTGGTGGACGACGACCCGGAGGACCGGCTCCTGGTCCGGACGCTGCTGCAGAAGCACGGCTTCCGGGTGGAGGAGGCCGAGGACGGGGAGGAGGCGCTGCGCCTGATCGGGATGGGCGACAGCCACGCGCTCGTGGTGCTCGACCTGGAGATGCCCAACGTGGATGGCCGCGAGGTCCTGCACCGGCTGCGCTCGACCGGCTCCACCATCGCGCTGCCGGTCATCGTGCTGACGGGATCACCGGACCCGGATGACGAATACCGGCTGATGGAGGCGGGCGCCGACGACTATCTCCGCAAGCCGCTCGATCCGCCCCGCTTCATTGCGCGGATCCGGGCCACGCTGCGCCGGGCGCGGATGACCTGACGTGGAAGACCCGGAGGTGGTCGAAGATGCCGCCCTCGATCGGCTGCTGCGGATCGGAGGGCAGGAGTTCCTGCTGGAGATGATCGACCTCTTCCTGGCCCACGCGCCCGAGCGCATCCGCTCGGCCCGGCAGGCACTGGAGGCCGGTGATCACCGGACGCTGTACCGGGCCGCCCATTCCCTGAAATCCACCGCCGGCAACATGGGGGCCCGGGGGCTTCAGGGGGTGGCCGAGCGGGTGGAAGGGCGGGCGGCGGCGAAGGACCTGGAGTCCATCGCGCCGCTCCTGCAGCTCATGGCCGAGCAGTACGACGGTGTCCGAGACCGTCTGGAAGCGGAGCGGAAGCGGCGCTCCGGAGGCTGACGCGACGCTAACGAAGGCGAAAACGTGAACCCGAACGACAGTAATCCGCCGCGGAGGCTGCGCCTGTTCCTGCGGGACCATCGCGTGCTGGACGCGAGCGCCAGGGTCCCGCGAGGGCAGTTCCTCTCCACCTATCTCGCGAGCCGGACCCGGTACGTGAACCTCACGGCCGTGGACTGGGTGGGCACGGGGGAGAAGATCGTCCACATGGCGCTGAAAGTGGACAAGATCCTCTGGGCGGCATCGGAGGATGGCGAGCTGCCCCTGACCAATGCGCTGGCGGCCGCGTCGGCCCGGCGGGTCGAAGTGGAGCTGGAGGGCGGCTACCTCCTCTCCGCCGGGCTGCTCCTGGTGCAGAACCAGCGGCTCAGCGACTACCTGCAGTCGGCGCCGGCGTTCGTCCCCCTGCGCGATGCCGAGCTGCGTCCGCGCGGGAAGGGGCTCGGAGACATCGTCGTCAACCAGGACGCCGTCCAGGTGGTGCGGGAGATCCGTCCTCCCTCGGACGCGGCCGCCCACGCCCTGGAGGAGGAGCCGCTTCCGGAGCTCTGACCGGCAGCCGCCCGCCCGTCTCCCGTCGGGGTCCGCACTTTCAGCCGCGGTACGCCCGGGCTATGTTCCCGCCCGCCATGGGGGTGGAAGTCGAGATCACCGGAATCGCGGCGGGCGGCGCGGGCGTCGGGCGTCTGCCGGACGGACGGGTCACGTTCGTCCATCGCACCGCCCCCGGGGACCGCGCCGAGGTGCGGGTCGTCGAGACCCGCAAGCGCTGGACCCGCGGGGAGCTGGTGGCCATCCGCGCCCCGTCCCGGGACCGCCGGACCGCGCCCTGCCCGCATTACGACCGATGCGGGGGCTGCACGCTCGAGCACCTCACGTACGAGGCCCAGCTCCGCGCCAAGGCCGGCATCGTCACGGATGCGCTCCGCCGCATCGGCGGCCTCCAGGTGGACGGCCCGCCCATCGCGCCGTCGCCGCGGGAGTTCCGCTACCGCAACCGGGTCACCTTCGTGCTGAGGCGCGGTCCGGAGGGGATCACGGCGGGGTTCCACGCGCTGGAGCGGCCGGGTGAGATCGTCGACCTGGGCGCCGACTGCCTCCTCCCGGAGGAAGCGCTGGCGGAGACGTGGGCGCTGCTCCGGCGCGAGTGGGGGCCGGAGGCGCGGCGGCTGCCGTCCGGGCCCGAGCTGCGGCTCACGCTCAGGGCGAGCGAAAGCGGGTCCGTGGGTCTGGCCGTGGACGGCGGCTACGCCTCCGGCCGGCCGGACGAGCTCCTGGCGGCGGTGCCCGCGCTCGAAGGGATCTGGCACCGCCCGGCGGGTGCGCGGGAGTACCGGCGGCTGGCGGGGGCGGGGCTGCGGGACCGCTGGGCCGACGAGGAGGTCGAGCTCGGCGGCGACGTGTTCACGCAGGTCAACCGGCTGGCCGCGGAGCTGCTCGAGGCGCACGTCATGGAGCGGCTCATGGCGGCTCGCCCGGCCACCGTCCTGGACGGGTACTGCGGCGTGGGGCTGTACGCCCGCCGGCTGGTCCGCGAGGGGGTCCGGGTGGTGGGGATCGAGGCCCACCCCGCCGCCCTCGAGGAAGCGCGTCGGGCGGCGCCCGGGGCCCGCTTCCTGGAAGGGCGGGTCGAAAGCCTGATCGCGGACGCGTTGCCCGTGGACGCCGCGGTGCTCAACCCGCCACGCGCCGGGCTGGAAGCGACCGTCCCCGACCGGCTGCTGGAGCGGCCGCCGGCGCGGCTGATCTACGTGAGCTGCGATCCGGCCACGCTGGCACGGGACCTCCAGCGGCTGGGCAGGGGGTATGGCGTGTCCGGGATCCGGTGCTTCGATCTGTTTCCCCAGACCGCGCACGTGGAGACCGTGGTCGAGCTGGAGCGGGTGGCGTGAGATGAGGCGGAGGGGATGCGCTACTATGTGACGGTAGACGGGCGCACCGTCGTGGTGGACCTCGCGGGGGACGGGCCCATCGTGGACGGGCAGCCGCTCGCGGCCGAGATGTCCCGGATCCCCGGTACGCCGACGCGGCACCTGTCCGTGGATGGCCGCTCCCACGTGGTCGTGGCCACGCGGGCGGCGCGTGACCGCTGGGACCTCCATGTGGATGGCGAGCGGTTCGAGGTCGAGGTCGTGGACGAGCGGACGCGGGCGATCCGCGCCATGGCGGGGCAGGGCGCCGTGGCGTCGGGGCCGAAGTCCGTCCGGGCGCCCATGCCCGGGCTGGTGGTGCGGGTCCAGGTGGGTCCGGGCGACCACGTGGAGAAGGGGCGGAGCATCGTCATCATCGAGGCGATGAAGATGGAGAACGATCTCAGGGCCGAGAGCGGCGGTGTGGTCTCCCGCGTCCTCGTCGAGCCCGGGCAGCCGGTCGAGAAGGGGGCGGTCCTGGTGGAGTTCGAGACGGACGAGGCGGAGGCCGGTGGCTGAAGCGCGCGAGGAGGCGGTGACGACCAGCGGCATCCCCGTCGCGCCGGTCTACGGCGCCGGGCACCACCCGGACCCGGCGGCGCCGGGCGAGCCCGGGCGCTTCCCGTTCACCCGGGGCGTCTATCCGACGATGTATCGGGGACGGCTCTGGACCATGCGCCAGTACGCCGGCTTCGGGACGGCCCAGGAGACCAACCAGCGGTATCGCCATCTCCTGGAGCACGGCCAGACCGGGCTGAGCGTCGCGTTCGACCTCCCGACGCAGATGGGCTACGACTCGGATGCCCCCATGGCCGCGGGCGAGGTGGGGCGGGTGGGGGTGGCGATCGATTCCCTGGAGGACATGCGCACCCTGTTCGACGGGATCCCCCTCGACCGGGTGTCCGTGTCCATGACCATCAACGCCACGGCCGCGATCCTCCTGGCGCTGTACGTCGCCCTCGGGGACGAGCGCGGGGTGCCGCGGGAGAAGCTCACCGGGACCATCCAGAACGACATCCTGAAGGAGTACATCGCCCGGGGGACATACATATACCCCGTCGAGCCGAGCCTCCGGCTCATCACGGACACGTTCGCCTTCTGCGCGGACCGGGTCCCCCGCTGGAACACCATCTCCATCAGCGGCTACCACATCCGCGAGGCGGGTGCCACCGCCGCGCAGGAGATCGCCTTCACGTTCGCGAACGCGCTCGAGTACGTGGAGCGGGCGGTCGCCGCCGGGCTGGCGGTGGATGCCTTCGCGCCCCGCCTCTCCTTCTTCTTCGCCGCGCACAACGACCTGTTCGAGGAGGTGGCGAAGTTCCGGGCCGCCCGCCGGCTCTGGGCGCGCCTCCTGCGCGAGCGCCACGGCGCCTCGGACGAATCCTGCCGGCTGCGCTTCCACACCCAGACCGGCGGGGTCACCCTCACGGCGCAGCAGCCGCTGAACAACGTGGTGCGGGTGACGGTGCAGGCGCTCTCGGCCATCCTCGGCGGCACGCAATCGCTCCATACCAACGCTTACGACGAGGCGCTGGCGCTGCCCGCGGCCGATTCGGCCAGGCTCGCCCTCCGCACGCAGCAGGTCCTCGCCCACGAGTCCGGCGCCGCGCAGACCGCCGACCCCCTCGGTGGCAGCTACTACGTCGAGGCGCTGACGGACGCGCTGGAAGCGAAGGCGCGGGAGTATCTGGCCGCGGTGGACGAGCGAGGGGGCGCGGCTCGCGCCGTCCCCTATTTCCAGGAGGAGATCCACCGGGCCGCCTACGAGCACCAGAAGGCCGTGGAGTCGGGGGAGCGGATCATCGTGGGCGTCAACGAGTACCGTGAGGAGGAGAGCGCGCTACGGATCGAGCGGCCCGACTATTCCGCCCTCGAGGCCGGACAGCGGGACCGGCTCCGCGCGCTCCGCGCCGGCCGGGACGAGGGCGGCATGCGCCGCGCGCTGGACGACGTTCGCGCCGCCGCCCGCTCCGACCGCAACCTCCTCCCGCCCATCGTGGACGCCGTGAAAGCCCTGGCCACGCTGGGCGAGATCAGCACCGTCCTGCGCGAGGAGTGGGGCGAATACCGCCCGTAGCCCGCACCCGGTCGAGCGGACTGAAATCTGAACGCTGAAATCTGACTCATGCCGACGTACGAGTACCGGTGTCCGAAGGGGCACGAATTCGAGAAGTTCCAGCGGATGAGCGAGCCGCCCGTCGCCGAGTGCCCCGAGTGCGGCAAGCCGGCGGAGCGGATCATCTCCGGTGGCGCCGGCCTGCTCTTCAGGGGTGAAGGCTTCTATATCACGGACTACCGGAGCGAGAGCTACAAGAAGGCGGCGGAGAAGGACCGGTCGTCCGGCGGCTCGACCGACGCTGGCTCCTCGAAGGGCGAATCGAAGGGCTCATCGAAGGGCGAATCGAAGGGCTCCTCGAAGGGCGAATCCAAGGGCGAATCGAAGGGTGGGGGCTCGCAGGGGTCCGGCTCCTCCGGGACATCGGGGAGCCCGGGGAGCGGGAAGGGAGGCGAATGACGGCGGCCGAGCGGCTGCGGGCGAAGCTCACCGAGGCGGCGGACGCCCTGGGCGTCTCCGGCGTGGAGGTCCAGCTCGAGCGTCCCCGCAACCCGGAGCACGGTGACTGGGCGACGAACCTGGCGATGACGCTGGCGGGCCGGCTGCGGAAGCCGCCCCGGACGATCGCGGAGGAGCTCGTGTCGCGCCTGGACCTCACGGGTGCCGGCGTGCGGACGGCGGAAGTCGCCGGCCCGGGGTTCATCAACTTCCGCCTCAGCGGCGCCGCGGTGGAGGCGCTGCTCGAGCGCATCCTGACCGAGGACGAGGGGTTCGGCCGGATCGCGGCCGCGGTGCCGCGCCGGGTGATGGTCGAGTTCGTGTCGGCGAACCCAACCGGTCCCCTGCACGTGGCCCACGGCCGCGGGGCGGCGCTCGGCGATGCCATCGCGACGCTGCTGGAGTGGACGGGTGACAGGCCGCACCGGGAGTTCTACGTGAACGATGCCGGTGTCCAGATCGATCGGCTGGCCGAGTCCGTGGACGCGCGGTGGCGGCAGGAGCGCGGAGAGGACGCCGCGATCCCCGAGGGCGGCTACCACGGCGAGTACGTGCGGGAGATCGCCCGGTCCGCCCGGGAGGAGCTGGGTGAGCGGCTGGACGCGGCCGGCGACGCGGAGCGAGTGGGGCTCCTGCGGGAGTGGGCGGTGGACCGGCTGAGGGCGGGCCAGGTCGAGGACCTCGTTGCGTTCGGCGTCGTTTTCGACGAGTGGTATCCGGAGAGCCGCGTCTATGCCGAGGGGCGGATCCGGGAGACGCTGGCGGAGCTGGCGGAGCGCGGTCTCACCTACGAGTCGGAGGGGGCGCTGTGGCTCCGGACGACGGCGTTCGGCGATGACAAGGACCGGGTCATGGTCAAGCAGGACGGGACGTACACGTACTTCCTCCCGGACCTGGCCTACCACCGCGAGAAGGCCAGGCGCGGGTTCGACCACGCGGTCAACGTCTGGGGTGCGGACCACCACGGCTACATCGGCCGGATGAAGGCCGGTCTCGAGGCGCTCGGGCATCCGGGCTTCCTGGATGTCGAGATCGTCCAGATGGTGAGGATCCTGCGCGGCGGCAAGGAAGCGAAGCTCAGCAAGCGCGCGGGGGACTTCGTGACGCTGCGGGAGCTGTTCGAGGAGACCGGCCCCGACGTGGCCCGGTACTTCTTCCTCATGCGCCGGTGCGACTCCCAGATGCTCTTCGACCTGGACCTGGCCCTGGACCGCTCCGACAAGAACCCGATCTACAAGGTCCAGTACGCGCACGCCCGGATGATGAGCATCTTCCGCAAGGCCGGGGTCTCCGCCGGGCAGGGCGCGGGTGGCGAGCCGCCGCTGGACAGGCTGGAGACGGACACGGAGCGGGACCTGATCAAGCAGCTCGCGCGCTTCCCGGAGATCGTCCAGCGGGCCGCGAGCGACCGTGCGCCCCACGTCGTCTGCGACTACCTTGAGGAGACCGCCGGCACGGCGAACTCCTGGTATCATGCCGGGAACCCGAGCCGGAGCCCCGAGCTGGCGGTGCTGGTCGACGATCCGGAGCTGCGCGAGGCGCGACTCGCCCTCGCCCGCGGCGTCCGGATCGTGCTGCGCAACGGCCTCCGGATCCTGGGCATCTCTGCCCCGGACCGCATGGAGCGAGAGGAACGGGAATGAGCATACTCGTCGTGGGGAGCGTCGCCCTCGACCGGATCGAGACGCCCTTCGGCGTGGCCGAGTCCACGCTGGGCGGGGCGGCCACCTACTTCGCGGCGGCGGCGTCTCTGTTCCACCCCGTCCAGCTCGTGGGGGTCATCGGGGACGACTTCCCGGAGGACCGGCTGGAGTTCCTGGCCCGGCGCGGCGTGGAGCTGGACGGGCTGGAGCGCGCGGCGGGCGAGAGCTTCTTCTGGTCCGGGCGCTACCACTACGACCTGAACACCCGGGACACGCTGGAGACGCGGCTGGGCGTGTTCGCCGACTTCAGCCCGAAGATCCCGCCCCAGTTCAGGGACGCGGAATGGGTGTTCCTGGCCAACATCGACCCCGAGCTCCAGCTCCAGGTCCTCGGGCAGGTGAGCTCGCCCCGCCTCGTCGCCTGCGACACGATGAACTACTGGATCGAGGGGAAGCGGGATGCGATCCTCGAGCTCCTGCCGCGCGTGAACGCGCTGCTCCTGAACGAGAGCGAGGCGCGCGAGCTCTCCGGCCAGTACAACCTCTCGCAGGCGGCCCGCTGGATCCGGGGGAAGGGTCCCCGCATCGTGGTGATCAAGAAGGGCGAGCATGGCGCCCTCCTCTTCACCGATGACAGCATCTTCTTCGCCCCCGGCTTCCCGTTGGAGGAAGTGTTCGATCCCACCGGGGCCGGGGACGCGTTCGCCGGCGGGTTCATGGGCTGGCTCGGCTACGTCGGGACGGTGAACGAGGACGAGCTGCGTCGCGCCATGATCTACGGGTCGGCGACCGGCTCCCTGGTGTGCGAGCAGTTCGGAATGGAGCGGCTCGTGGGCGTGGACATCGAGGAGGTCCACGAGCGGGTGCGGGCCTTCCGTCGGCTGACGGCATTCGAGCACCCGGTGCAGGCGGTCCATGGCTGAGGGGCTGCGCTATCGGGACGCCGGCGTGGACCGGGACGTGGCCGAGCGCACGAAGGGGCGCATCGGCGAGCTCGTGGCGTCGACCGCGATCGACGGCGTCCTCTCCAGGGTGGGCTCGTTCGGCGGGCTGTTCCGGGTCCCGGCCGGGTACCGCTCACCCGTGCTGGTCTCGAGCGCGGACGGCGTCGGGACGAAGCTGAAGGTCGCCATGCGGGCGGGGCGGCACGACTCGGTCGGCCACGATCTCGTGAACCACTGCGTCGACGACATCCTCGTGGAAGGGGCCAGGCCGCTCTTCTTCCTCGACTACATCGGCATGGGAGTCCTGGACGAGGGCGTCGTGGACCAGCTCGTCACGGGCCTCGCCCGCGGCTGCCGCGAAAACGGCTGCGCGCTGCTCGGCGGCGAGACCGCCGAGATGCCGGACTTCTACGACCCCGGGGAATACGACCTGGCGGGGTTCATCGTCGGCATGGTGGAGGAGGATGCCCGCCCGTCCGCGACCCGCGTCCGCCCCGGCGACGCGCTGGTGGGGCTCGCCTCGAGCGGCTTCCACACCAACGGCTATTCCCTGCTGCGGCGGCTGGTCTTCGACCGTCTGGGGCTGGACCTCGGAGACCCGTTCCCCGGCACCGGCGATGCCGTCGGGGACGTCCTGCTCCGGGTGCACCGGAGCTATCTCGCGTCCGTGGGCCCTCTCGTCGGCGACCCCGCGGTCCACGCCCTGGCGCACATCACGGGCGGCGGGATCCCCGGCAATCTCCCCCGCTCGATCCCTGACGCCCTCCAGGCCCGGGTCCGTCGCGACAGCTGGACGGTCCCTGCGGCGTTCCGGGGCGTGCAGGAGGCCGGTGGCGTGGCGGAGCCGGAGATGTTCCGGACCTTCAACATGGGAGTCGGGATGATCGTGGCCGTGGCGTCCGGGGAAGCGGACCGCGTGGTGGCGGCGCTCGGGGACGAGGGAGAGGAGGCGTGGATCATCGGTGACGTGCGAGATCGGCCGGATGGCGAGGACGCGGTCGCGCTGGTGTGACGGCGGGCGCGCCCGCGTGAGCGGCCTGGCCGCGGCCATGGTGGCGCTCTGCCTCGCGCCGGCCCCGGCGCGGTCCCAGGACGACGATGCGGACGCGGCCTGCCGGGCGCTGTTCTCGCCATCCGCGGTCTCGGAATGCCGCCTGGCCGTGGGTGCCGCGCGGGTGATCCAGCCCCGGCTCGCGGCCGCGCTGTTCGCCGGCAACGCCGTCCCCGGGACCGCCAGCACGCTGGGCATGCGTCTCGGCACGCTCCCCCGGATGACCCTGGTGGTCCAGGTCAACGCCGCTCCCTCGGAGCTGCCGCCGATCCTCGACCGGTCGGACGCCCGGGGCGAGCGCGCGCTGCTGTGGGGATTCACGGCGGACGCCGCCGTGGGCCTCCTGGCCGGGTTCTCCCCCATGCCGACCGTCGGCGGCGTCCTCTCCCTGGATCTGATCGGCCGCGCCGGGTACGTACCGCTCCCCGGAAAGGAAGGGTTCCACGACGGTGGCGCATGGGGCTGGTCGCTGGGGGCCCGCCTGGGCGCGTTGAGGGAGTCGTTCACCCTCCCCGGCATCGCCCTGACGGGCAGCTACGGGCGCATCGCCCGCACCGCGTTCGGCGACCCCTCCGCCGCCACGACGGACGCCTTCTTCGAGGGCGCGATGAGCGACCTCCGGGTGGACCTGGCGGCGACAAAGCGGCTGGGGCTCGTCGGGGTGACGGGCGGCGTGGTGTACGACCGCTACGCCAGCGACCTCACCGCCGGCTTCCGCGAGAGCTTCGGCGGACCGCAGCTCCGGGTGGACGGGACCGCCGTGCACACGCGCTGGTCCGGGTACGTGAACGCCGCGTGGACGCTCCTGATCTTCCACGCGTCCGCCGAGGCGGGGTGGCAGGAGGCGCCGGTGCCGTCCGGGATCCCTTCGACCGTCGAGGTCGACCCGGTGGGCTGGTTCGGCGGGATCTCGTTCCGCATCTCGATCTAGCCATGCCCAGTCCCCCGGACGAGGATGTCCGCTTCATGCGGCGGGCGCTGCGACTGGCCGAAGCCGGCTGGGGGCGCGTCCACCCCAATCCCCTGGTGGGGGCGGTGGTGGTCCGGGACGGAGCCGTGGTGGGGGAGGGGGCGCACCGGGAGTTCGGCGGCCCCCACGCGGAAGTGGAGGCCCTTCGCGCGGCCGGCGCGGCCGCTCGCGGCTCCACCCTGTACGTGACCCTCGAGCCGTGCGCCCATCACGGCAAGACGCCCCCGTGCGTCGACGCGCTGGTGGGCGCGGGGATCCGGCGGGTCGTCGTTGCGGTGGAGGACCCGCATCCGGCGGCGCGCGGCGGCGCGGCGCGGCTGCGGGAGGCGGGGGTCGAGGTCGAGCTCGGCGTCGAGGAGCAGGCCGCCCGGTCGCAGAACGCCCTCTTCCTCGCCCCGTTGACGCTCGGGCGGCCGTTCGTCGCCCTCAAATACGCCATGACCCTGGATGCGCGCCTCGGCCGCCAGGGGGAGCGGACGCGGATCACCGCCGCGGACGCGGAGGCCGAGGTGCACCGGCTGCGCTCCGGCTTCGAGGCGATCCTCATCGGCGGCCGGACCGCCCGCATCGACGATCCCCGGCTCACCGTCCGCCTGGCACCGGCCGGTCGCGTGCCGCCGGTCCGCGTGGTCGCGGACCCGGCCGCCGGGCTCGCGCCGGGGAGCGCGCTGGTGGCGAGTGCCCGAGAGCAGCCCGTGTGGGTGCTGGCCGGGACCTCGGCTTCCCCGGAGCGGGTCTCCGCTCTCGAGGCGGCCGGCGTGCAGGTGATGCGCTGCGCCGTGGACCCGCGGGGCGGCCTGGAGCTCCGGGCCGCCTTGCAGCGGCTGGGCGACCAGGGGATCCGGACCGTTCTCTGCGAGGGGGGCGGGCGGCTGGGGGCGGGGCTGCTGCGGGAGGGCCTCGTGGACCGGCTCTACGTCTTCCTCGCCCCCACCCTCATGGGCGCGGACGGCGTTCCCGCGTTCCCGGGGGAGGCGGTGCGCGGGGGAGGGCTCCGGCTCGGGGCTCTCCGCGGCATCGGGGCCGACACCCTGCTCACGCTGGATCGGAGCGCCTGATGTTCAGCGGAATCGTGGAGGCGGTGGGGCGTGTCGAGGCGGTGGAGCCGGCCCGGAACGGCCGTCGCTTCCGCATCGGCGCGTCGTTCGCCGGCGACCTGCGCGAGGGCGATTCCGTGGCCGTGGAGGGCGTCTGCCTCACCGCGGTGGCCCGCGCCGGCGGGTGGTTCGAGGCGGAGGCGATCGCCACGACGCTCTCGCGAACCACGCTGGGCGGCCTGGGGGTGGGGAGCCCCGTCAACCTCGAGCGAGCGCTGGCGCTGGGCGATCGGCTGGGCGGCCACCTGGTCCAGGGCCACGTGGATGGCGTGGGAGAGGTCCTCGCGGTGAAAGAGGACGGCGAGCACGTCCTGCTGGACGTCCGGCTCCCGGCCGAAGTCGACGACGTGACCGTCCTGCACGGGTCCATCGCCCTGGCGGGGGTGAGCCTGACGGTCAATACCCTGCCCGCGACGGGCGTGGCGCAGGTGGCGCTGATCCCGTATACCTGGGAGCACACGACGCTGCGGGAACTTCGCCCCGGGGACGGGGTCAACGTCGAAGGGGACATGCTGGGTCGATTCGTGGTGAGCTACCTGCAACGAAGCGGCCGCGGGAGGCCGGGATGAGGAAAGACGGGAACGGCTTCGACACCGTCGAGGATGCCATCCGGGAGATCCGGAACGGCCGGGTCGTGATCGTGGCCGATGACGAGGACCGGGAGAACGAGGGGGACCTGGTCTGCGCGGCGGCGCAGATCACGCCGGAGATCATCAACTTCATGGCCACCTACGGCCGGGGCCTGATCTGCACGGCCCTGACGCAGACGCGCGCCGACCAGCTGGGGCTCCCCCTGATGACGGAGCGGAACGACGAGGCGTACCGCACCGCCTTCACCGTCAGCGTCGATGGACATCCCCGCTTCGGCGTCACCACCGGGATCAGCGCCCGGGACCGGGCGCGGACGATCCAGCTCCTCGTGGACCCGGACACCCGTCCCGGCGACCTGCGACGACCAGGCCACGTGTTTCCGCTCCGCTCCGTCCCCGGCGGCGTCCTCCGGCGGGTCGGCCAGACCGAGGCGTCCGTCGACCTCGCCCGGCTCGCCGGGCTGCCCCCCGCCGGCGTGATCTGCGAGATCATGAACGAGGATGGGACCATGGCGCGGCGCCCGCAGCTGGAGGACTTCGCCCGCACCCACGCCCTGAAGTTCATCACCGTCGCCCAGATCGTGGCCTACCGGCTGGCCAACGAACGGCTCGTGCACCGGGTCGCCGAAGCGTCGCTGCCCACGGAGTTCGGCGAGTTCCGCGTGATCGCCTTCGAGAACCAGATCGACGGCCTGGAGCACCTCGCCCTGGTGAGAGGGGAGATCGAGGGGCGCAGGAACGTGCTCGTCCGCATGCACTCGGAGTGTCTCACGGGGGACGTCTTCCACTCCGCCCGCTGCGACTGCGGGCCGCAGCTCCACGCGGCCATGCGCCGCATCCACGAGGCCGGCGCCGGCGCCATCGTCTACCTGCGGCAGGAGGGGCGCGGCATCGGGCTGCACAACAAGATCCGGGCGTACGCCCTCCAGGACGCCGGTCAGGACACGGTGGAGGCGAACGAGGCCCTCGGCTTCAAGCCGGACCTCCGGGACTATGGCATCGGCGCCCAGATCCTCCTCGACCTGGGGCTCAGCTCCATCCGCATCCTCACCAACAACCCGCGCAAGATCGTGGGGCTCGAGGGGTACGGCCTCCGCATCACGGGCCGGGAGCCGATCCACGTCGAGCCCAACGTCTACAACCGCGCCTACCTCGACGCCAAGCGGACGAAGCTCGGGCACATCCTGCCGCCGGACCTCGAGCCCGCCCTCGGCGACTCCCCAGCCGCGTCCGCCGACGCCAGCGCCGC
>DATKBW010000016.1:0-3600 GCA_035513575.1 Longimicrobiales bacterium
TCCAGCTCGCTCGCGCCCGTCAGCGGCGCCAGCAGCGCAACCGGGCGGCCGCGATCCGTGATCACCACCCCCTCGCCCCCACGCGCCCGCCGGATGTACTCGCTCAGCCGCGCCTTGAGGCGCCCGATGGAAACTCGCTCCCGGGTCATGTGACCAATTTAGTCACTTGCGTCCGCCAAGGCCAGAGCCTGCCGTCCACGGTCATGACATGATTCCAAAGACATGACCGACATCCTTGCGGGTCGGAGCGCCAGCTCGTAAAATTACGAGTCGGAATCTTACGACTCGGAAACTGGCGACCCCGTGTCTCACACGCCCTTCCACATCGGCGACCATGTCACCGGCCCGTTCTTCACGGACCGCGCGGCCGAGGTGCGCCGGATCCTGGAGGCCATGCGGTCCCCGACGCGGCTCCTGGTTTTCGGGCCGCGGCGGATGGGGAAGAGCTCGGCGCTGGCGGTGGCGGCGGAGCGGGCGCGAGGCGAGGGGGTGCTGGTGGTGCGCGCGGACCTGGCGACGACGAGCGGGGTGGTGGACGTCGCCAACCGGCTGCTCCACTCGCTGTCGCGGCAGCGTCCGCGGGAGCGACTGGCGGATTTCGCGGCCGGGCTCGCGCCGCACGTATCGCTGACGTTCGATGAGGCGACGGGCGCGCCGCGGATCGCGTTCGGGGTGGAGCGTCGCCGCGCGCCGGAAGACGGGCAGCGTCGCACGTTCGAGGAGGTGATCGAGCGGCTGGCGGCGGACGCCCGGTCGGGGGGGGAGCGGATCGCGGTGGTGCTGGACGAGTTCCAGGCCATCGGTCGGTTCGGCGGCGAGACGGCGGAGTGGCACCTGCGCGATCTCATGCAGCGGCACGGGGAGTTGAGCTTCGTATGCGCCGGGTCGGAGCTGTCGCTGATCCACGACATGCTGGGGAGGGACCGGGCGTTCTTCCGCGCGTTCGAGCTGCTCCACCTCGGACCCATCGCGCGCGATCATCTGGCCCGCTGGATCGATGACCGCCTGGACGGCGCCGGCGTCCGGGCGGCCGGCATCGGCGAGGCCGTGATCGATGCCGCGGGGCCGCGAACGCAGGACGTCCTCCAGGTCGCCCGCCACGTCTACGCCCGCGCGCTGCCGCGGGGCGAGGCCGTGGAGGCGGACGTCGGTGAGGCCGTGCTGGACGTGGTCCGCGAGGAGGAGCCGGTGATCCGCGCGACCTGGCTGAACTTGACGACGCACCAGCAGAACGTCCTGCGCGCGGTGGCCGCGGGCGTGGACCAGCTGTTCGCCAGCGCGACGCGGGACCGGTTCGGCCTGCCCACCTCCTCGAGCGTCGCCGCCGCGGTGGACGCGCTGGAGGGTCGGGGGTTGCTCTTCCGCGACGAGGGCCGGGTCGCCTTCGACAGCCCGTTCGTCCGGGTGTGGGTGGAGCGCGAGGCGCTGCCGGACGTCCCACCGGGGTAGGTAGGGCAGGCCTCGTCGTTCCGGCGGCCATGCTAGGAGCCCATGCGTGTCGTCATCCAGAGGTCGAAGTCCTCCCGTTCCGCGTTGCGGCGCGTGAAGACGAGGGTGCGGCCGTCGTGAGAGATCGCTGGCTGGAAGTCCTCCAGGACCCCGTTGACCCCCGGGCCGAGGTTCACGGGAGCGGACCACCGGTCGCGCGTGCTCGAGCGAACGGACATCCAGAGGTCGAAGCGCGGGGTCGCCGCGTCGGGGGGCTGTGAGCCCGGCCGCGCGGAATGGAAGAAGATCCCGAGACCGTCCCCCGTCACCGAGGGCGCGCCATCGAAGAAGGCGGGATCATCCAGCTCGGCGACGAGCGTGGCGTCCCCGACGGGCTGGAGGTCGGCATCGAGACCGACCGCCCGGATGCCGCCTCCGCGGGCGAAGTAGAGCACGCCCTCGGCCCCATCGGGCGCGTACGCCTCTCCCGGCCGGTGCAGGTAATGCGCGTGGTTCTCGTTCGCGGCCGTGTTCACGGCGGCCCCGAAGCGGGTCGGCGAGCCCCATTCGCCGTCCGGACCGCCCTCGCGGCGGGCTACGTAGATGTCATTGTTCCCGTCGCGGTTGCTGTTGAAGAAGAAGAGCCGCCCGTCGTCGGAGAGGAAGGGCCCGGCCTCGTTCGCGTCACCGTTGATGGGCGACGGCAGCGGGTTGGGAGCGCCCCAGCCGCAGGCGCGGCAGGCGCGCCGGGCCGCGTAGATGTCCGTGTTCCCGGCGCGGTCCGACGCGAAGTAGATCGTGAGACCATCCGGCGAAAGCGCGGGGGCGAGCTCGCTCGCGGGCGTGTTGAGGGTGGTCAGCGGCACCGGGTCGGACCAGGTCCCGGCGGAGGCGTGGCCGGCCGGCGCGGCGTCGGCGTGGAGCGCAACCGGGCCGTCCACCGGGTCCCGCCGCGTCCGCGTGCTGACGTACAGGTCCGGCGCCTGACCCTCGGCGGGGATGCCGCCCACGAACAGCATCTCGGTATGGGCGTGCGCGTGGATGAACGGCTGGAACACGCTGGCCACGCCGGGCGTGAGCTCGACCAGCTCGGTCGGCGCCGACCACGGCGCGTCGGGGGCGTCGCGCGTCGCGTGCCATATGCGATGGTCCTTGAAGAGCTCGAAGACGTAGATCTCGAGGCCATTCGGATGGACGGAGGGGCCGCTGAAATTCGCCAGCGAGGGAACGGCCGTGGCGAGTCCCCAGGTGCCGTCCGGCTGCAGTTCACTCGTGATGATGCTGCCCGCTCTCGTGAAGAAGAGCTGGGGTGGGCCGCCCTCGTTTTCGAAATAGCTGGGCTGGGACTCGCCCGCGCTGGTGTTCACGCCGGGCCCGAGGTTCACCGGCGCGCCCCAGCCGAGGTCGTCGTGGATGTTTTCGCGGTATGAGACCCAGATGTCGCCGCGGCCGTGGCCGCCCGCGCGATTGGAACCGAAGAACAGCCAGTGTTCGTCGCGGGAGAGCGCCGGCCCGGCCTCGTTGGACTCCGCGGTGTTGACGCGCGCCCCCAGGTTGACCGGGGACTCCCAGGGGCAGTCGAAGCAGGCCCGCCGCGCGACCCAGAGATCGTTCGCCCCGAGCCCGCCGGGGCGATTGGAGTGGAAGTAGAGGCTGAGTCCGCGTTTCGACAGCGCGGCCCTCTGCTCGGCCGCATCGGTGTTGATGCCGGCGAGGGGCACCGGATCCGACCACGAGGACCAAGTCGCGTCCGCGGAGAGCGGGAAGGCATGCCCCCGCTCCGACGCGCGCGGGACCGCGTCGAGGCCCGGCTCCGCCTCCAGGGCCGCCGGGCCCTCACCCGCCTCGCCGCAGGCGGCCCCGAACGCGAGAACGATCACCAGGTGAATCCAGCCATGTCCAGTCATTGGAAACCCTCCCGAGTGAGTGAGAACCCCGGTCATACCGGCTCGTGGAGATCCCGGGGTCTCGTGAAACGGAACTCTTGCGCACGGCCGGCCGGCCCGTACGTTCGAGATCAGTAGTCCGGCACCGTTACCTGCGCGTTCGCGACCGTCACCCGCTTCCCGGACTGCGCGGGCTCCCCCATGATCCGGTTCCAGGCGCTGGGCGCCGTCGACCTGAGGACCTCCGACGGCGCGGAGGCGAAGCCGGTCCTCCGGCACCCGAAGC
>DATKBW010000017.1:0-3924 GCA_035513575.1 Longimicrobiales bacterium
GCGATCACCCGGTGCAGCCCGATGCCGTGCACGATCCCGCGCGTGGCGCCCCAGAAAGCGCCGTTCGCCATGCCGAGCGAGACCGGCCGGTCCGCCGACCACAGCCACGGCCCGAAGAAGCTCGCCGCCGAGACCAGCATGTAGAGCGCGACCTGGCCCTTCGTATCATCCACACCAAACGCGTACGGAAGCGCCCAGCCGTAGAAACCGAGCCCCACGGCCGTGGACGTCCCGAGCAGGAGATACCGGCCCGACCGGTCCACCAGCGCCGACGGCGCCCGCTCCGCCAGCCGACGGCTCACCGCGGCCCTCAGCTCCGCCACTTCATCCTCCGACATGGACCGCCGCTCGCGCACGAGCACGCCGCCGCGACGCCGAGTGACTTCCAGAACGTAGCCGTCCGTCGAGCGGAACAGCAGGATCTCGCGCACGTTCGTCATGTCCCCGAACAGGCCGAGCGCGGTCGCCAGCTCCGGGTCGAGCCGCAGCACCCGCCCCTCCCCGTCCAGCGGGACCTGCTCTTCGATCACCGGCTCCTGAGCCTGGATCGGACCCGGGACGGCGGGAGACGCGGTGAACAGGGCCAGGAGAATGAAGGCCCCGCGCAGGTAGCTGGCGGAAGCGGTGGTGGAGGAGAGACGTCGTCTTGCCTTCATGACATTTTCACGCGTCGAGGAGCGGGCGGGATCGCGCGCACGCCGTTGAAGGGAGGTTTCTTCGCCTGCTGCCGGTACCATACCATCTCGCGCCAGGGGCCCGTAGGACGAGGCGGAGCTCGATGAGCGGGGCTCCATCGGGCGGCGTCGCGGCAGGGGGCGACGGCGGCGCTTCCGCCCGCGGAGCGTCGGCGCAGGCGGCGGCGAGGAGCGGGAGGAGGCCGGCGGGTCGGAGAGCGTGGCGTCGCATGGCTCGCGGTGACGGGGCGGGGGCCGACCTGGGAGAATACACGGGCCACGCCCGCTCATGCAACGGGATCGGGATCGGCGGCGGCGGGCGGCCGGGATGCTCGACCGGCCGGGGCCGCCGGACGTCGACGGGCGGCGGGTCCGGGTGGTCGGCCATGAGCGACGCGTGGATCTCCTTCCGGTCCGGCACCGGCAGCATCCATGCGGCGTAGAGCCGGAGGCGCGGGTCGCGACGTCGGCCGCGGCTTTCCGGGGCGGCGGCGGCGGCCAGCGCCGTCGTGAGGGCGGCGTTCGGGTCGGGCGAGGGCAGCGGCGTACCGCTCCATGGCGACATCCGTCCGGAAGCGCAGCCAGGTGTCCAGCCCCGGGTCGAATGCCCGAACGGCCTGTACAGTACGGCATGTCAAACGAGGACCGATGGGAATGCGCCGGCGCGCGACGACACGATGAGCGGCCGGTCTACCCGGACAGGCCGGCGATGAGCTCGTCCATGCGGTCGAGCAGCTCCTCGGCCTCCGGATCGATCTCGATCATATGCGCGCGGTCGTCATTTCTTCAGTCCGCCTACCGGCATGGGAAGCTGGTGCCGGACACGACCGCGACCTGCTGGAGCACCCACACCAGCCCGGGGACGGAGGCCGCCAGGGCGGACGGCCACTCGCAGCCCGCGGGTTCGCCGCCCTGCCCGGAGTGATTGCCCAGCCCGGTCCGGATCGTGAGCGCGGCCCCGTCGGCTCCCGTGTGCGTCGCCGTCGGATCCACGTCGACGATCGCGGACGACGCCGCGTCGAAGTAGAACGACGTGTCCGGGGAGGGCACCACCGCCTCGACGCCGGCGGCGGGGCCGTCGTCGCCGATGAACACGCTCAGCACGGCGCCCGAGTCGGCGAACGTGCCGGTCGCGTAGATGCCCGCGGAGCTGGTCCAGGCGTCCACGGTCGAGCGGCGCAGCGCGGGGAGCCACGCATCGGTGAGGCGGTCGCCGCCGGCGACCGGCATGGAGGTGCCGCTGAGGACGTGGTCCGTCGCGGACGCGGCGCCGGAGGTGATCAGCGCCGTGCCGAGGGTCGGCACGGCGGCATCGACCACGTGGAACCTCCCGCTGGCGTCCGCCACGATGCTGCGCGCCGACAGCGGCGTCGCCGCGTCCGGGTTGCTGGCGAAGGCGACCGCGTCGTAGGCGCGGACGTCCAGCGCCGTTCGCAGCGGCTCGCCCGTCTCGACGTCGTGCAGCGTGCCGCAGACCGCGAAGGTGCCGGCCGCGGCCTCCGGGCAGCGCAGGTCCAGCACGACAAAGATGATGTGCGGCTCGTTCGCGGCCTGGCTGCCGCTCACGACCACTGCGGACTGGTAGAAGCCCCAGGCCAGCGCGGCCACGTCCGCGGTCACCGTCAGCGTGAGCGGCGGCGTCATGCCGCTCAGCTCCGCCGAGAGCCAGTCCACGGGCGCCTGCGCCGGGTACCGCACCGCCGCGGCGACCACGCCCACATCGCCGTCCTCCGCCGTCACGTCCAGCGTCGCGGCCGCCGGGCTCGCGCCAGCCGCCTCCGCCTCGAACGCCACGGACGTGCCGGACAGGTTCAGCACACCCGGATCCGAGACCGGCTCGGTCGGGGGGTCGTCACACGCCGTGGCGAGGGCGAGGCACAGTGGCAGTGTCCACAACGGCTTGCGCGTGGTCATCGGTCGTCTCCGAGGTAATGGTCGCTGGAGCGTTCCCTCCCTCCAGCACGACGATGCTTCGGGGCTAGCGATAGGTCAAAGGCGCTTTCGGGCCGTCGCTCCATGATGAGTCGGGTGGGATCGGCGGGTCAAGGATCGCTCACGACCTCGGATCATGGCGCAGCGCGTCAACGGAATGCGGGGATCGGGTGAGGCGCAGTCCGTTCCGCCCACGTTCGATCCCGCCGAGCCTGAGCCCCTCCCCGAGCTCGACCTCGATCATGGACCCATCCTCGCGCCACGCCCGCCCCGAACGCCGCTCACCACCCTCGGTTCGGCTCAGGTGCCGGACTCCGCGCCCTCTCCGCAGCCTCCGTACCCGCTTCACGCCCACCCTTGACCCCCCGATCCCCCTCGTCCTATGCTGCCGAAGGTCACCGACAGGGCGTTCGGATTTCCTATCCCTTATCCCTGGGACTCGCCGTGAGCCGCCGGTTCGCCCGGCTGCTGGGGGGCGACATCGTCGTTTACGCTAACGATCCCCCCTGCGGGTGGAGGCCGAGGTCCAGTCCGCCCGAGGGCCGCTCGGGCGCCGTCTGGCTGGCCAGGCAAGACCAGGCTTGAAGTGGAGGCGCCGCGGCTGCATCGTTGTATGTGGTGGTGAATCGCCGCGAGCACCCCATCCGCCAAGCAGCCCGCTGTGGCCCTCGCGGCGACAGCCCCCCGTCGTGAGGTCCGCACATTGAACCGCGCGCTTCCCATCGCCATCGGCGCACTCGTCGCCGCCTCCTCCGCCTCCGCCCAGATCGATCGGGGTGACTATTACAAGCACCTCCCCCCGACGTCCAGGCTGGTTGCGCAGACCGGTGCGTCCGCGCGGCTTCACCTGTACGGAGATGAAGCGGGACCCGACTACGTCGATGTCGCGCCACGCGACGGCGTCGATGACCGGCGTGGGCAGAGACTGCTCCGGCTCGCGACCCGCTTTTCGCCCATCCTTCGCCGCAACAACTTCAGCCGCCCCGTCGACTTCCGCGTGGCCATGGGAGGGCAGCCGGTGCTGCACGTCGATACGTGGAGAGGCGGTCGGCTGCTTCACTCGGATTCACTGGCCTTGGATGATGCCAGCGAGCCGGAGCGGACAGACGTTCTGCTGGTGGCATTGCTGAAGCAGCTAGGTCCGGACGCGCCCAGTTCCCGGATCGTGCCACCCGAACACGGCGAGGAGCGGGTGCTGTTCTTCGATTTCCCGGGCCACGACGAGAGGAGCTGGCGAGCGGCCTACCGGCACATCACCGACTCCCGGATTTACGCCCACTTCTTTCTGCACGAGGACCCGAGCGCGATGGGCGCCGAG
>DATKBW010000018.1:0-3904 GCA_035513575.1 Longimicrobiales bacterium
TAGTGCGAGTCGATCCCGGCGATCGCGCCATCGGCGTCCCCGGCGGCGACCATCATGTAGCCGTAATAGTCCGGCTCCCGCAGCCGCTCCCGCGCCTCCGCCAGCGTCACGCCCTTCCGCTGCCGGCTCTCGTAGTAGCGCTGCGCGTAATTCTCATCGCACTCGCCCTCGTTCAGCGGACTCAGCACCTCCACTCCGCTGAGGTCCACGTGCAGCGCTTCGGCCCGCTTCCGGATCCGGTCCGGCCGCCCCAGCAGGACCGGCCGCACGATCCCCTCCTGCCGTGCCTGCGCCACCGCGCGGATGATCCGGTCGTCCTCGCCTTCCGGGTAGACGATCCGGCGCGGGTCGCGCTGGGCCATAAGCATGATGTCGCGCATGACCTCCCGCCGCCGCCCCAGCCGCGCCTCCAGGCGCGTCCGGTATGCCTCCGGCTCCAGCTCGACGCGCGCCACCCCATCCTGCACCGCCGCCTGCGCCACCGCGGAAGCGACCCAGAGCAGCACCCGGTGGTCGAACGGCTTCGGGATCAGGTAGTGCGGGCCGAACTGGAACGCCTCCTCGCCGTACGCGCGCGCCACGGACTCCGGCACGTCCTGCTTGGCCAGCTCGGCCAGCGCGTGCGTGGCGGCCAGCTTCATGTTGTCCGTGATCGACCGGGCACGCACGTCGAGCGCGCCGCGGAAGATGAACGGGAACCCCAGGACGTTGTTGACCTGGTTGTCGAAGTCGCTCCGCCCGGTCGCCATGATCGCGTCGTCCCGGACCGCGAACACGTCCGTCGGCAGGATCTCCGGGTCGGGGTTGGCGAGAGCGAACACCAGCGGCCGCGGCGCCATCGCCTTCACCATCTCGCCGGTGACGACCCCGCCGACGGAGAGCCCGATGAAGACATCGGCATCCACGAGCACGTCCGCCAGCGGCGCCGCCGCCCCGTCCTGCGCGTACCGGGCCTTGTAGGGGTTCGTCTCCTCCGCCCGCTCCCGGGTGATCAGCCCCTTGCTGTCGCACATGAAGATGTTCTCGCGCTTCGCCCCCAGCCGGACGTAGTGATCCGCCGTCGCGATCGCCGACGCGCCCGCCCCGCTGAATACGATCTTCACCCGCTCGATCGCCTTCCCCGCAACCTCCAGCCCGTTCACGAGCGCGGCGCCCGAGATGATCGCCGTACCGTGCTGGTCGTCGTGGAAGACGGGTATGTCGAGCGTGTCCTTCAGCGTCTCCTCGATCTCGAAGCACTCGGGCGACTTGATGTCCTCCAGGTTGATCCCGCCAACGGTGGGCGCGAGCATCTCGCAGAACCGGATGATCTCCTTCGGGTCCTCCGAATCCACCTCGATGTCGAACACGTCGATGTCGGCGAAGCGCTTGAAGAGCACGCCCTTCCCCTCCATGACCGGCTTGCTGGCCAGCGCGCCCAGGTTGCCCAGCCCCAGCACCGCCGTACCGTTCGACACCACGGCCACGAGGTTCCCGCGCGCCGTGTAGAGGAACGCCGCCTCCGGATCCTCCGCTATGCGCCGGCAGGGCTCCGCCACGCCAGGAGTATAGGCGAGCGAGAGGTCCCACTGCGTCCCCACCGGCTTGGTGGGGACGACGGCGATCTTGCCCGGTCGGCCCTGGGAGTGATAGTCCAGCGCCGCCCGTTTCCGGTCTGCCATGGGGCTCCTTAGCGTTCGTGCCGAGCGGGGTAGGCTACGGCGGCCCCCGGGCGAGTGCAAGGCGCCGGAGCCGTGCCGAAACACGTTGCGCGGCCCGCCCACTGGCGCGATTCTGGCACCCCTGCGCGGCGGTCCCGTCCTCCACCCGAAGAGCGCATGACCCGGAAGCACTGTCCGCACCATGTCGTGAGTCGCGGCCTCCTCCTCGCCTCCGCCCTGATGGCCGCGCCCGCGGCCGGGCAGGAGCCGGGGGACGGGGCCCCGCAGGATGCCCCCCCCGGCGTCTGTCGCATGGGCGTGATCGAGCACATCTTCATCGACAACCACTCGATCTTCGACACGTCGGATCCCGACCTCGATCCGCGCTTCCGCTGGGCGTACAGGACGGCCAACCGTCTGCACGTGCGGACGAAGAAGTCGGTCATCCAGCGCGAGCTCCTGTTCCAGGTAGGCGACTGCTACGACCCGCTCCTGCTCGAGGAGTCGGAGCGGCTGTTGCGCGCACATCCGTTCATCTCCCGCTCGGACGTGTACGGCATCCAGCAGCCGGACGGCGGCTACCACGTGCTGGTGGACACGGAGGACGAGTGGTCCACCCAGGTCGAGGTCCGGGCGGGCCTGAGCGGGGGCCTCGATGTCGAGGGCGTGGACATCCGCGAGCAGAACCTGCTCGGGCTCGGCCGTGAGCTGGGCGTCTTCTACCGCTCCCACAAGGCCGTGGAGACCTATGGCGCGCGGTACGGCACGCCGCAGTTCCTGGGGACGCGCTGGGACATGACCCTGGCCGTGGGCCGGACCCGGAACGGCTCCCTCGTCGAGCAGCAGATCAGCTACCCGTTCCTGGGCGAGACGGGCGGGTGGGGGTTCCGGGAGGTGCTCACGCACAACGACCGACTGTTCGATTACGTGCTCCCGCGCGGCGATCCTTCCTGTCCGACGCCCGACGGAAACTGCCGCGTCCTCGTCTCGATCCGAAACCGGGCCTTCCACGTCGCCAGCCTGTGGAGGGTGGGGGAGCGGGGCAACCTGACGGTGTTCGGTGGCGGCTTCGCGTTCCAGGAGCTGCGGTATCCTGGCGAGGAGATCACGCTGGTCGAGGGCGGGAAGTACGACGAGCGCAGCCCCGCCCCGGCCGGCCTCCAGGCGGAGGCCGAGGCGCGCATGGAGCCGCTTCGCAACATCCGGGCGGTCGTGCTGCTCGGCAAGCGCAACATCGTATGGCAGCAGCGCCGCGGCCTCGACAGCTTCCGCGGCGAGGAGGACGTGCGCCTCGGCGCGGAGGTGGAGGTGGCCTTCGCCCGGTCGCTCCCCGGCTTCGGCACCGACGACGACCTCTACGGCTCACTCGACCTGTACGCGGCGACCGGCCCCCGGTCCGCGTTCTTCGCGACGCGGCTCCGCGCGGATGCCCGCCGCGACTACGATGCCGGGCCCGCCGAGTTCGAGATGAAGGACGTGTTCGGCGAGGGCGAGGCGTTCATGTACCTGCGCCCCGGCGGGTGGTTCTCGCGGCACACGCTTCTGGTCCGCGCGGCCGGGGCGGCCGGCTGGCACGTTCGGACGCCGTTCCAGCTGACGCTCGGCGGCGAGCGAGCGCTCCGCGGCTGGGCCGAGGACGCGCTCCCGGGCGGCCGCCGCCTCGTCTTCACCGCCGAGGACCGGATCTTCTTCGGCTGGCCGCTCCCGGACGTGGTGGACCTGGGCGCCTCGCTCTTCGCGGACGTCGGGAGGATCTGGCCGGGAGACGCGCCGTTCGGGGTGGACTCCGGCTGGCGCGCGTCCGTGGGCGCCGGGCTCCGCGTCAACTTCCCGGCGGGGGGCACGAACACGGTGCGTGTGGACGCCGCGTTCCCCGTGGGCCGGGACGGCGGGCTGGGCAGGCTCCAGCTCCTGATCGACGTCGGCGAGTACCTCGGACTCGGCTCGAACGCGTCCGACCCGCAGCTCGACCGGTCCCGCTTCCCTCCGGTCACTGGCAACCTGCTCCACTTCCCGCGCTGACCAGCGGCATGACGGTCCTGCGGAGAGTGGACGGCGCCGAGGAGCGGATGGACGCCCCCGACGTGGACCCGGATGCCCTGGACGACGCCCTCCAGCACGTGGCCGCGGTCAATCGCTGGCTCGGCGGACGACGGGCCCTGCTCCGCCACCTCGCCGGCCTCCTCCCGGCCGGCCCGGCTCGCATCCTCGATGTCGGGACCGGCTCGGCCGACCTCCCCCTGGCCATCGCGCGGTGGGCGGGC
>DATKBW010000019.1:0-5387 GCA_035513575.1 Longimicrobiales bacterium
GCGCCGGACGCGACGACGGCGGACGTGCTGGCGTCGGCGCTGAGCGTGCTCGACGAGGCGGCGGGGCGCGCGCTGGTCGCGTCGGTCCCGGGCGCCCGCATGTTCGAAGACAGGCCGCCAGACACCCTTGCGAAGGAGCCACGGACATGAAGCGAAGGGACTTCCTCGCCGCAACGACGGCGGCGGGCGCGGGCGCGCTGCTGGATGGCGGACGCCTGGTGGCGGATGCGGTCATACACGGGAGGCAGCAGGAGCCGTTCACGCTGGACTACGCGCCGCATTTCGGCATGTTCCGGCACCACGGCGGCGAGGACCTGATCGGACAGCTCCGGTTCATGGCCGAGCGGGGGTTCCGCTCGCTCGAGGATAACGGCATGCGCGAGCGGCCGGTCGCGGAGCAGGAGCGCATCGCCCGCGAGATGGCCCGCCTCGGAATGCGCATGGGGGTCTTCGTGGCCCACACGATCCACTGGCGGGAGCCGAACCTGGCCGGTGGCGAGCGGGGCAAGCGGGACGAGTTCCTGGCGGAGATCCGATCATCGGTCGACGTGGCCAGACGGGTCAATGCGACGTGGATGACCGTCGTCCCCGGCCACGTGGACCTCCGGCTCCACCCGGACTTCCAGACGGCCAACGTCGTGGAGTCGCTCAGGCGCGCGGCCGAGATCCTGGAGCCGCACGGGCTGGTGATGGTGCTCGAGCCGCTGAACCGCCGGGACCACCCGGGCCTGTTCCTGACGGGCATCCCGCAGGCCTACCAGATCTGCCGCGCCGTGGACAGCCCGGCCTGCAAGATCCTCGACGATCTGTACCATCAGCAGATCACGGAGGGCAACCTCATCCCGAACCTGGAGGCGGCGTGGGACGAGATCGCCTATTTCCAGATCGGCGACAATCCCGGGCGTAACGAACCGACCACCGGCGAGATCAATTACCGCAACGTGTTCGCGCACATCCGGGAGAAGGGCTATCGCGGCATCCTCGGCATGGAGCACGGCAACGCGAGGGCAGGCCGGGAGGGCGAGCTCGCGGTGATCCGGGCGTACCGCAGCGTGGACGGCGACACGGCCGGGCCGTAGGGGGCCCGGCCCGGGCTTTGCACCTTTGGGGGGTGCGCAGATTTCACCGGGACGGCCCCGGCCGCGTGCACGGCCCAGAAACGCTTCGAATTCGCTCGGGAATCTCCTTGGACCATTCCGTTGTGGCCAGCCTGCTGGCCGATGCCCGCATCCGAACCCTCCTCCTGATCGCGCCGCTGGACGCGGAGGAGCTCCAGACGCAGCACAGCCCGCTGATGAGCCCGATCGTATGGGACCTCGGGCACATCGCGCATTTCGAAGAGCTCTGGCTGGTCCAGAACATCGGGCCGGATCCGGCCGCGAAGCGCTTCGGCGAGATCCCGGGGATGTACAACCCGTTCGAGAACCCGCGCGCCGTTCGGGGCAGCATGCGGCTGCCATCGCCCCGCGAATCGCTCGACATCATGGCAGGGATCCGGCGCCGGGTGCTGGACCATCTTCCGCGCGTGGACCTGGACAACGGGAGCCGGCTTCTGGAGGGGGGCTTCGTATTCCACATGGTCGCCCAGCACGAGCACCAGCACGACGAAACGATCCTCCAGACCCTGCAGCTCAAGCGCGGCGCACCCTACGCCACGCCGCGCGCCTGGGCGGTGCCGGAGCGCCCGGAGGGGTCGGCCTTGCCGGATGGCGAAATGGTCCGGTTCGACGGCGGTGAGGTGGTCATCGGGACGGACACCCATCCGGCCGCATACGACAATGAGCGCCCGTCCTACCTCGCACGGGTGGAGCCCTTCTCCATTGACGTTGCGCCGGTGACGAACGGGGCGTACACCGGCTTCATGGAGGCGGGCGGGTACCTGGAACGGGCACACTGGTCGGAGGCCGGGTGGGCGTGGCGGGAGGAGTCGGGCGCGGAGACCCCGCTTTACTGGTACCGCGAGGGCGGGAAGGACGGCGAGTGGCACACTCGTGTCATGGACCGGACCGGCCCCGTCCCGCCGGAGCACCCGGTCTGCCACGTGACGTATTACGAAGCCGAGGCCTACGCGAGCTGGGCGGGCAAGCGACTGCCGACGGAGCTGGAATGGGAGACGGCATCGTCGTGGGACCCATCGTCGGGGAGCAAGCGTGTCTTTCCATGGGGCGACGACGCGCCCACCACCCTGGACGCCAACGTCGACCAGCTCGCGTTCGGCACCGCTCCCGTGGGGGCCTATCCGCGGAACGTCTCCCCGCTCGGCTGCCACGGCATGATCGGCGATGTCTGGGAATGGACATCGAGCACGTTCTCGCCCTGGCCGGGATACGAAACGTTCCCCTACCCCGAATACTCGGAAGTCTTCTTCGGCCCGGACTACCGCGTGCTCCGCGGCGGATCGTGGGCGACGCGCTCGGGCGCGATCCGGAATACGTTCCGCAACTGGGACTATCCGATCCGTCGCCAGATCTTCAGCGGGTTCCGCTGCGCCTCCGATGACTGACGGACTCATCGCCGAGCTGGCGCACGGGCTGTCGCGCCCACAGAAAGAGCTGTCGCCCAAGTGGTTCTACGATCACCGCGGCTCCGAGCTGTTCGACCAGATCACGCGGCTGCCGGAATACTACCTGACCCGTGCCGAGCGCGCGCTGCTGGAAGCGTACGCACCCCGCCTCGTCGCCGCGTTCCGGCCCGCGACTCTTGTGGAGCTCGGTGCGGGGACGGCCGAGAAGACCCGCGTCCTGCTGGACGCCATGTGCACCCTCGGAGGCGCCGTCGCGTACGTGCCGATCGACATCAGCTCCGAGTTCCTCGAGACGGCCGCCGATGCGCTCCGTGAAGCGTATCCCTCGCTCGAGATCACGCCCGTCGCCGCGGATATCGCCGAGGCCCTCCAGGTCCCGCCGGACCTCGGTCGCCCAGCGCTCTTCGCGCTCCTGGGCAGCACGATCGGCAATTTCCGCCCGGCGCGGGCGGTCCGACTGCTCCGCATGGTGCGCTCGGAGATGCGCGACACGGACCGCTTCCTCATGGGTGTCGACCTGGTGAAGGATCCGCCGGTCCTCGAAGCGGCGTACAACGACGGGGCGGGCGTGACCGCGGCGTTCAACCTCAACGTCCTCAACGTGCTCAACCAGGAGGTCGGCGCGGACTTCGAGCCGGCGGACTTCCGCCACCGCGCGTTCTACGACCCCGAGAAACGGCGGATCGAGATGCACCTGGTGGCGGAGCGGGCGGTGACCGCTCGGATTCCGGGGGTGGGGTCGCTTTCGCTGCGGGAGGGCGAATCGCTGCGCACGGAGCTGTCCCACAAGTACGACCGGGAGAGCGTGGCGGCGCTGTTTCACGAGGCGGGCTTCACGCTCGAGGATTGGGTGGCCGGAGAGCCCGGCTTCGCGCTGTCCGTGGGAGGCCGCGCATGAGCTGCTCGCTGCGCGGCTCCGCCTGGCGGCAGCGACTGATCGAGGACGTCGCCGCGAGACTCTTCTCGCCCCCGCCTGGCCGTGGCCAGGGAACCGTGGGCGACCATGGCTCGATCGGAGCGGAGGTCGAGCTTCTCCCCCTGCGCGCTGACGATGGCCGGCCGGTGCCGATCGTCGCTGATGAAACGGGTCCCGGCTCGATGGGCTTCCTGGAGCCGCTCGCCCGGTCGCGGGGCTGGCGGGTCGAGCCCGGCCCGCATGGGGCGCCGAACGTTTCGTTGCCCGCGGGCGGGGTGATCTCTTTCGAGCCCGGCGGGCAGATCGAATACGCCTCCCCACCGCATGGATCGGTCGGGGAGCTGGTCGCGGACCTGGATCGCGTGGTTCCGCCGCTCGTGGAGGCGGCCGCGGAGGCGGGCGTGCGGCTGGTCGGCGCGGGAATCGATCCCGTGAACCCGCTCGCGCGCGCCCGCCTGCTGCTCCCCGGGTCGCGGTACCAGGTCATGCACCGTTACCTGTCGGCGCTGGGCGAGGCCGGGCCGCGGATGATGCTGCAGACGGCCGCGCTCCAGGTGAACGTCGACCTGGGCGACACCGGGGGCCCGGACGCCCACCTCCGCTGGCGAGTCCTGAACGCCGCCGCGCCGTATCTGACGGCGATCTTCGCCAACGCCGGCGTCTATGCCGGCGCGGACACGGGCTGCGCGAGCTTCCGTGCCCTGCAATGGCGGCGGCTGGACACGCGTCGGACCGGGCTGCTCGGTCGCGCGCCCGATGCCGCCGCCGAATACACCGACTTCGCGCTGGAGGCGGGCTGGATGTTCGGCCCGGACGAGAGGCCGTTCGCGGACCATATGCTCGAGGGACGGGCGACGCTGGACGACTGGCGGACGCATCTGACCACCCTCTTCCCCGAGGTCCGGCCGCGCGGGTTCCTCGAGATCCGCGGCGTGGACGCGCTCCCGCCGGAATGGCTGGCGGCGCCGGCGGCGCTGGTCGCCGGGCTGCTGGCCGATCCCGTGACGCTCCTCCACGCTGCCGACTTACTCGGCCGGCCGGACCCACTCCTGCTCCACGACGCCGCGAGCGCGGGACTGCGCGAGCCGCGGCTGGCCGGGCCGGCGCGGGAGCTGTTCGGGCTGGCACTGCAGGCGGGTGAGCGTACGCGGACGCTCACGGGACGAGCGCGCGACGTCGCGTGGCGCTATTTTGAGAGATTCACGGCGCGCGGCCTGTCACCGGCGGATGGCGAAGTCGGGGCCGCCGCCTGATTCAACCGGAACCCGGAGGAGGACGATGCTGTCGAATCGCACCGCGTTTTTGATCATCGCCGCGGCCCTCGCCGCGACGCCCCTCACCGCTCAGGAGGCGGACCCGGATGCCGCGCTCCAGGTCACCCGCGCCGTCCTGGCGACGGACGTCGTGGATCGCGAGCCGGTGGGCGAGGCGGAATCGTTCGCGGCCGGTGTCGGCCAGGTGTACTTCTACACGGTCTTCGAAGGCGACTTCCCCGAAACGCGCGTCGAACACGTCTGGCTGCGCGAGGGTGAGGAGATGGCGCGTGTCGCGCTGACCGTGCGCGGGCCGCGCTGGCGGACGTGGAGCTCCAAGGCGATCCCCGCGGACTGGGCGGGCGACTGGGAAGTCCAGGTCGTGGACGGGGCCGGGAACGTTCTGGAGAGCGCGTCGTTTACGGTCGGAAGCTGACAGTACCGGGGGGATGCGGGTGCGGCGCGGGGATCAGGCCGCGCCCGCCCTCCCGCTCACCGGATCCCGCAGGAACTCCATTGAGAAGCGGTTGAAGAGCTGCGGGCGCTCGATGTTGCAGACGTGTCCGCAGTGCTCGATCACGCGCAGCGCGGCGTGCCGGTGCCTGGCGGCGAGGTTCCGGGCGGCGGGCAGGAACATGTGGTCCTGGTCTCCCATGATGTAGAGCGTCGGGATCCCCACATCCCGCTCCTCGAA
>DATKBW010000020.1:0-3525 GCA_035513575.1 Longimicrobiales bacterium
CCTCCGCGGGTCGGAACTCGAAGGTGACCGTGTGTTCGCCCGCGGGAACGCGAACCCCGCGGAACGTGTGGTTCGCCCGCACGACCTCCGCCGGCTCGCCGTCCACCGTCGCCGTCCACCCCGCGTAATAGTTGTCCGCCAACACCAGGAGAGCGTCCCGGTCGGCCCGGACAGTGACTTCCACGCGGTCGGGTTCGTAGGCCTCTATCGCGGCGGCCCCCGAGACGGGACCGCCCCCCAGCGGCGGACGCGAGCTCTCGTAGAGCACGGCCGTCCTCGAAGGGTCGAAATCCGGACGACCCATGACGTCCAGCGCCCCACGCGGCCGCTCTGCCACCACCGTTTCGGCTACGAGGTATGCCCGCGGGAGCGCGCCCGGGACCTCGTATACCAAGCCGGTTCGACCACGGAAGGCCTCCGGGAGACCCGGTAGCGGGACCATGCTCAGGATGTAGCGGATGTTGGCGGCCGCGAAGAAGGCCGGAGTCGATGCCGCCGTCGTCGGCGCCGTCGTCGGCGAGGCGAGCAGGGTCTGCAGGTCGCCCACCAGATTGTGCCAGTCCACGTACGTACGGTCGCCGGCGCCGACATACTGGTTGTAGCGCTGCAGCTGGTTGCCGTGCTCGCCTCCCGCCTGGTCGATGTCATGTACCATCAGGTAGTTCTTCAACCCTCCGCCGTACTCGACCCCGCCCTGGAACTCGCGCGGCAGCACCCAGACCCGGTCCCGGCCAGGGCGCGCTGCCAGGTACTCGACCACCTCATCGGATCCGTACATCACCGCGGGGCTCTCCACCGTGCTGAAGAAGCGACGGTCCACGATCCACAGGTCCGCCACGATGAGCAGGGCCAGCGCGGCAATGACCATCCGCGTCCCCGCCGAGCGCCGCAGCCACGCCCACAGCAGCCCGCCAGCCAGCCAGGTGAAGACCGCCAGGCGGAGCGCGCCGGCGGCGAACGCGCGCGAGCGGGCGTCGCCCTCCCCGGCCCCGGCGGCGAGCAGGAGCAGGAGCGTGAGCCCGGCCGCGCTGGCGATCAGGATGGTCGCGGGCCGAAGCCGCGGGTCGTCGGCGCTCGTTACCTGCTCCCGCAGCCGGGCGAGCCGCTCGAGCGCCAGGCCGGCCATCATCACCAGCGATGTGGAGACCACGAAGAACGAGATCGACGGCGCCCGGAACTGCCGCGTACCAGGGAGCAGGGCGTAGTACAGCCGGTAGATGGGCGTGTGGCCCCCGAACGAGAACGTGAGCGCCACCAGCGCCGCGATCGCGAAGAACCACCAGTACCGGTCCCGCCGGCCGTAGTACGTGCCCAGCAGCACCAGGAGCAGGACGACCGCGCCCACGTACTCCGTGTGGAGCTTGAACGCGTTCTCGCCTTCGTAGTGTTCCAGCAGCCCCGCGTGCTCCGGAACCGCGATCCCGGTGATCTCGGCCGGGGGCATCGCCCACGACGTGGCATACTCGTAGCCCCGCCCTCCCTCGCCCCGGGGCGACTGGTCCACGTAGGCGAGGAACGGCAGGAAGTTGACCGCCGCGAGCAGGAACGCCATGGCCACGGCCCCGATCCCGAGGGCGACGCGGCCGGTGACGGGGCGGGCGCCGCGGACCCGCGTGCGGACGATCGCGAACACCCCCCATGCCGCGCCCAGCAGCAGGAGGTAGTACGAACTCTGGATCTGGAAGGACAGCAGCGCCGACCCGATCGCCAGGGCCGCGCCGGCGAACCACACGGGTCGACCGGTCCGCACGCCACGGTGCAGCAGGAAGAGAACCAGCGGCGTCAGGGTCGCGACGATGATCCGCCCCTCGTGGCCGCCGTGGACCGCCGACATCGTGATCCCGGTGAACTGGAACGCGAAGCCGGCGACCAGCGCCGCCCAGGCGCGCACCCCGACCTCCCGGCTGAGCAGGTACGTGCCGAGGCCCGCGAGCCAGAACTGGAGCACGTAGATGGCGGGGAAGATCCGATGGGCGGGGAAGAGCAGGTCCGCCAGGAACCGGAACGGATGGAAGGTGCTGCCCGGATTCGAGAAGAGCGGCAGCCCGCCGTAGACGTTCGGCACCCACTTGGGCAGCGCCCCCTCCGCGAACCGCTCCGAGATGAACACGTGGAACGGGTAGCTGCCCGCCAGATAATCGGAGCCGTAGATGTGCCGACCCGGGAGGAACGCGGGCAGGAAATACACCACGGCCGCGCCGAGGTACAGCAGCGCCGCGAGCCCCCACGAAGGCCACGGGCCGGGCGCCGCCTCCGTGTCCGCCCCGGCCAGACTCGCAGCCTTCGCCGCGTCCCGCTTCTTCGCCCGGCTCACGTCCCGGCCTCACGGAGGTAGAAGCACGCCGAGTCGCCGTCCCCGCGAACGTTCAGCTCTCGCGCCAGCTCACCGTACGCCCGCATCCGCGCCTTCGGGATCAGCTTCCTCGACGGCCTGTTCCGATACGACGGCTTCGGCGCGTACGGGACGTCGCGCGCGTACAGCTCGCTGCCCCAGAACTGGAACGCCGTCGAGTCGTAGACAACGTCCGAAACCCACAGGTCCACCTTTTCGGCAAGCAGATTCATCGCTTTCTCCGATAGAACGTGCAGATGTCGGGGAGCGTCGAGCTGCACCCAGTTCGCCCGGTACGTCCGCCACGCGTGCGACGAGGCCACCGGGATCCGGATGATCATCGCCCCACCCGGCGCGAGCAGATCCGCCGCCCGGCCCAGCGCGGCCCCGGGATCCGCCAGGTGCTCCAGCGTGTGATGGAACATGATGCAGTCGAACCCCGACCGCTCCAGCCCGTGGATGTCCGTGCCCAGGACCCGCAGATGCTTCGACCGGTACGCACGGTCCAGGTAAGGGTCCACCCCCGTCAGATCCACGAAACCCGCTCCCTCCATCTCCCGCAGCAGCCGACCGTCCCCGCATCCCACGTCCAGGATCGCGCTGTCCCGTCTCATCCCCGTACGGCGCGTCCATTCGACCAGCGGGTGCGAACCGTAAACATGCCCCAGAACCCGGCCGAGCGCACCTCGACCCTCCAGCGAATACCGGATCCACCGCGCTTTCAGGAACAGCTCGAGCCGGCTCACACCACGGACCGAGTAGTAGTCCCGCGGATAGTAGCGATCCAGATCGGCGGGGATATCGGCGATCTGCACCGTCCCGCACGACCCGCACTCGAAGTACTCGAACGGATCACGCGTGCCCAGCATCATCTCCTTCACCGTGTACCGTTCGTTTCCGGTGCCGTTTCCGCAGATCCGGCAGTGGTCCGCGCTCACCCGCTCACCCATCGGCCGATACTGTTCGATGTAAACAATTATAGCCCAATAGCTTACGAATCATCACGTGCTGTTTTACATCAGTTCAATTTTAGGGATCATTTTGCGTCATGACGGGGCGGGGGGCCCGTTCGAGTGACGACAGCAGGGTCCGGAGGCTGCCCTCGAGGGAGATGCGTGGGGCCCACCCGGTCGCCTCCATGAGGCGGCGCGGGCTGCCCACGAGGGAGCGGATCTCGGCGGGGCGAAGCCGAT
>DATKBW010000021.1:0-25138 GCA_035513575.1 Longimicrobiales bacterium
GGGGCCGTGGCCTGCCTCCGGCAGCACGGCGTCGCCGAGCGGGACGTGGACGTGGTGCGGGTCCCCGGCGCCTGGGAGCTGCCGGGCGCCGTCGCCGCGGCGCTGCGGCGCGGCGGCTGGGCCGGCGTCGTGGCGGTGGGCTGCGTGATCCGGGGCGAGACCCCCCACTTCGACTACGTCGCCGGAGAGGCGGCCCGGGGCCTCCAGACGCTCGCGCTCGCGGAGGAGGTGCCCATCGCGTTCGGCCTCCTGACCACCGACACGCGGGAGCAGGCACTGGCGCGGGCGGGCGGCGACCGCGGCAACAAGGGGTGGGAAGCCGCGCTGACCGCCCTCGAGATGGCCGACCTCCACGCGAAGCTGCGCTCGCGTGCGGGAGCGTAGCCGGGCCCGGGAGTGGGCCCTGCGGGTGCTCTACGCCTGGGAAACCCGCGGCGGCGATCTGCCGGAGATCCTGGAGGAGTTCCTCTTCCGGCGGCGCATCGCCCCGGCGCGCATTCCCTACCTGCGGCGCCTGGTGGAGGCCATCGCCCCGGACGTCGCGGGTCTGGACCACGAGATCCAGGCGGCACTGACGAACTGGCGGCTCGAGCGGCTGTCCGCCATCGACCGCAACATCCTCCGACTGGCCGCGGCGGAGATGGTCCATTTCGAGGACGTCCCCCCCCTCGTCTCCATCCAGGAGGCGCTGGCCCTGGCGGAGAAGTACGGGACCGACCAGAGCCCTCGCTTCGTGAATGGTGTGCTGGACGCCCTGATGCGGCGTCTGGACCGGGCGTGAGGCTCCTCGTCCTCAACTGGCAGGACCGCCTCGACCCCCGGGCCGGCGGGGCGGAGACCCATCTGCACGAGATCTTCGGCCGCCTGGCCGCCCGCGGGCACCAGATCGTGCTCCTCGTCTCCCGCCCCTCCGGCGCGGTCCGCCGCGCCACCGTCGATGGCATGGAGGTGCACAGGGTCGGGGGGCGCTATACATTCAATCTCGTCGCTCCGGCGTACTACAGGCGGCGGCTGACGGACCGGGAGTTCGATGTCATGGTCGAGGACCTCAACAAGGTCCCCCTGCTCTCCCCGCTGTGGGCGCGGCACCCCCTGGCGCTGCTGGTGCACCACCTGTTCGGTGCCACCGCGTTTCAGGAGGCGACGGCGCCGGTCGCGGCCGCTACCTGGCTGCTCGAGCGCCCGCTCGGGCCCCTCTATCGACGCGTCCCCACCATGGCGGTGTCCCGTAGCACGGCCCGGGACCTGGGGGAACGGGGGCTCGAGGAGGACCGGATCGTCGTCATCCCCAACGGCGTCGAGGTGGCCCGGCTGACACCCGACAAGGACGTCGCGCGGTTCGGGCAGCCGACGCTGCTCTACCTGGGCCGCGTCAAGCGGTACAAGCGCATCGACCTGCCGATCCGGGTGGTGGCCGCGCTCCGGTCGCAGGGAATCGAGGTTCGACTGATCGTCGCCGGCACCGGTGATCACGCGGATGCCCTGCGTGGCCTGGCCGCCGAGCTGGGGGTCGCGGATGCCGTCGACTTCCACGGGTACGTCACCGAAGAGGCCAAGATCGAGCTGTTCCGCCGCGCCTGGATCCACGTGCTCACCTCGCCCAAGGAAGGGTGGGGGATCACGAACCTCGAGGCCGCGGCGTGCGGGACCCCCACCATCGCCAGCGACTCGCCCGGGCTGCGGGACTCCGTGGTCCACGGCGAGACCGGCTTCCTGGTTCCCCACGGGGATGTCGGGGCGCTGGCGGAACGCGTGCGGGCGCTGGTGGGGGACGAGGAGCTCCGGGGCATGCTGGGCCAGAAAGCCCGGGCGTTCGCGGAGCGGTTCACCTGGGACCGCGCGGCCGACGAGACGGAGGCGTTTCTCGCCGGCGTCGCAGTGTCCGTCTAGGACCTCAGCGTCAGGAGGATACATGGACGTGCAGATCACCATCCGGCGCGGAAGGGCGGGAGAGGGCTTCCGGGCCCTCGCGGAGGAGAAGGCGCGCAAGCTGGAGAAGTACGAGCCGCGCCTGATCCGTGTGGAGCTGCTGTTCGAACGGGATGGCGGCCGGAGCGTGGGCGAGGTCCGGGCGATGGTCCCGGGTCTGCCCGCGCTCGTCTCGAAGGCCGAGGCGGAGTCGCGGCGAACGGCGCTGGACCGGGTGATGCAGAAGGCCGCGCGTCAGCTGCGGAAGGAGCGCTCGAGACGGGTGGAGCACAAGGCTCTCCCGGTGACCGGGCTGGTGGAATAGGGAGGGCGGGGCGTGCCGACGCTGAGCGTGGAACAGTTCCTGGCGGACAAGGCGGCGCTGCTGGACCTGGAGGTCCTGGTGGGCGACGTCGCGCGGAGCCGCGCGATCGAGGCTCCCAGCATCTCGAGTCCGGGGCTGATCCTGTCCGGGTTCAACGACCGCGCGCCCCGCGGCCGGCTGCAGGTCCTCGGCGAGACCGAGGTCGCGTTTCTCCGGTCCCTGGAGGATGGCGACCTGGAGCAGGCGCTCGGACGGCTGTTCGACCTCCAGATGCCCGCGGTGGTGATCACCAAGGGGCAGAGCGTGCCCGACCGCCTGCTCGAGGCGGCCGTCGAGCGGAACGTCCCGGTCCTGCGGACTTCGCTGAAGACCGGCGACTTCTACCGCCGGCTCCAGCCCTATCTGGAGGGCGCTTTCGCGCCCGCGGTGACGCTCCACGGGTCCATGGCCGACGTCTACGGGGTGGGGCTGATGGTCGTCGGTCGGAGCGGGATCGGAAAGAGCGAGTGCGTGCTCGACCTGGTGGAGCGAGGCCACCGCCTCGTCGCCGACGACCTGGTGTACGCCAGCAAGCGCGGCAACGACGTCCTGATCGCACGGGGACACGAGCTCCAGCGGCATCACATGGAGATCCGCGGGATCGGGATCATCGACATTCCGGCGCTGTTCGGCATCCGCTCGATCCGGCAGCAGAAGCGGATCGAGGTCATGGTGCGGCTCGTGGACTGGAACGAACGGGACACCTACGAGCGGACCGGCCTGGAGACCGAGCAGGTGGAGATTCTCGGCGTGCCGATCCCCCAGGTGACGATCCCGCTCAATCCGGGAAAGAACATCACGGTGATCTCCGAGGTGATCGCCATGAACCACCTCCTCAAGTACTCGGGCGTCCACGCGGCGGAGCGCTTCAACGAGAGCCTGCAGGCGGCCATGAGGCCCGTCCGGGACTACCTGGAAGAGGACTATGAGTGAGGGCGGTGTGCGGGGGATCGTCGTCGCCCATTCCGATCTCGCGGTGGCGCTGATCCAGGCGGTCGAGCGCATCGCGGGTGCGGAAGAAGGGGCGCTCGTGCCTCTGAGCAACGAGGGGCTGGGCCCGGAAGCCATCTGCGCGCGGCTGGACGAGCTCGCGGGTGACGGCCCGGCCATCGTGTTCGCGGACCTCCGGGAAGGAAGCTGCGGCATGGCTGCCCGTCGGGTCTGCCTGGGGAGCGGCCCCGCCCGGGGATTGATCACCGGAGTGAATCTCCCCGTCCTCCTCGATTTCGTCATGAAGCGGCACCTGCCCCTCGAGGAGCTGGTCCCGCGCCTGGTGGAGCGGGGGCGGGCGTCCATCGGCAGCGGAACGGAGTCGCGCCCCTGATGGCCGTCCTGCTCTACCGGGTGGACGAGCGCCTCATCCACGGGCAGGTCGTGGTGGGATGGGGGGGCCGACTGCACCCGTCGAGGATCCTCGTGGTCGACGACGATCTGGCGGGCTCGTCCTGGGAGAAGGAGCTGTACGCCGCCGGGGTGCCCCTCGACATGGAGGCGGAGTTCAGGACCGTCGCCGAGGCGCAGGCGCTGCTCCCGGAATGGCAGGAGTCGCAGGAGCGGCTGCTGCTGCTCACCCGCGACGTCGCCACCATGAGCCGACTGGCATCCACGGGGCTGCTGCGCGGGCGCGAGGTGAACATCGGCGGGATCCATCACGCGCCGGGCCGGAGCCAGGTGCTGCGCTACGTCTTCCTCAGCGACGCGGAGCGGCGCCAGCTCGAGGCGCTGGGCACCAGCGGCGTGGAGGTCATCGCGCGGGACGTCCCGAACGCCCGGGCAGTGGCTCTGCGCGACCTGGTGCGCGACCCATGAGCTGGCTCGCTACCGCGATCCTCGGCGGCATCGTGGGCCTGGACGCCACGTCCTTTCCGCAGATCATGATCTCGCGTCCCGTGGTGGCCGGCGTCCTCACCGGCGGGCTCTTCGGCCGCCCCGCCGAAGGGCTGGCGCTCGGCTTTCTCGTGGAGGTCTTCGCGCTGATCATCCTGCCGATCGGCGCCGCCCGGTACCCGGAGTCGGGTACGGCCACCGTCGCCGCCACCGCCGCCTACCTGGCGGCGACCCCACCCGGTCTGCAGGCGGGCAGCCTGCTCCTCGCGCTGGCGTTCGCCCTCGGGTGGGAGCGGCTGGCGGGCGAGAGCGTCGTCCTGCACCGCCGCAGCAACGGCCGTATGCTCATCGGGGGCGGTCCGCTGGCGGCGGACGCGCTGGAGCGGCGGCACCTCGTCGCCATGACGCTGGACTTCATGCGGGGCGGCCTCGTCGCCGTCGCGGGCGCGCTGGCGGGGTATGGCCTGCTTCGCCTCCTGGCGCCGCTCTGGGAGCTGCCGCAAGCCACCACGCTGGCCGTGCTCGGCATCGCGGCGGCCGGCATGCTGGGAACGGCCGTCCCGCTCTTCGGCGCCGGACGCGCGGCGCGGGTCTCCCTGGTCGCAGGGCTGCTCGTCGGGGTCGCTCTGGCGGTGGCCGTCTGGTGACGCGCCTCCCCTGGTCCGTGCTGGCCCGCTCGTTCGCGGTGCAGGGCTCGTGGAATTACGAGACGCTGACCGGTACCGGCTTCGCCTTCGTGATCCTGCCCGCCCTCCGTCGCATCCACAGCGACCCGGCGCAGCTCGAGGCGGCGATCCAGCGCCACGAGGGGCCGTTCAACAGCCATCCGTACCTGGCGCCGCTGGCCCTCGGGGCGGTGATCCGGATGGAAGAGGAAGGCGAGGACCCCGCGGTCATCGAGAGGTTCAAGGCGGCGCTCCGCAGCTCCCTGGGAACCCTGGGCGATCAGCTCATCTGGGCCGGGTGGCGCCCCCTGTGCGTCCTGTCGGCGCTCGTGCTCCTGCTGTTCGGCCTCCCCTGGTGGGTAGCCGTCGCCTCCTTCCTGGTGCTCTACAACATGCTCCACCTGGCCCTGATGTTCTGGGGGCTGCGCGTGGGGCTCGCGGAAGGCCGCGGCGTGGCGGAACGACTCCGGCGCTCCGTCCTCCGGCGCACGCAGCCGAAGCTCATGGCCATGGGCTCCTTCGTGGCGGGGCTCGCGCTGGCGCTGGTGGTCCTGCGTGGCGTTCCCACCCTCGAGATGCAGCCGGGCCGCCTGTGGATCCCGCTCGCCGTGCTGGCGGCCGCCGCGGGCGCCCGGTGGGGAGAACGGGCCCGGCGCCTGGGCGTGGCCGCCGTGGCGCTGCTCGCCGTCGCCGGGTTGCTGGCGGGGGTGGTGACATGAGCGGCGCCTCCAACGCGGAACGGGCGGTGGTGATCCAGAACCGGTACGGGCTGCACGCGCGCCCCGCGGCGGAGTTCGTGAAGAAGGCCCATACGTTCCGGTCGGACGTGTGGGTGAGGAAGGCGGATCTCGAAGTGAACGGGAAGAGCATCATGGGGATGATGATGCTGGCGGCGGAGCGAGGTGCCGAGATCGTGATCCGGGCGGAGGGCCCGGACGCGGGGGAGGCGGTGGGTATCCTGGCGGCGCTGGTGGACGGGCGCTTCGGTGAGGACTGAGGTGAGCGAGCGCACGGTTCGGGACGGAACGCCCGCATCGCCCGGGATCGTGATCGGGCACGCGCGGCTCCTGCTCTGGGAGCGGCCGAAGGTGCCGCATCAGACGCTGGCGCCGGAGGAGGTGGAGCCGCAGATCGAGCGCTTCCGGCAGGCGCTGGAGGTGACCGGTCGGCGGATCCGGGAAATCCAGGTGGAGACGGCGGAGCGCCTGGGGAGGGTGGAGGCGCAGATCTTCGAGCCGCAGCTCATGATGCTCCAGGATGCCGACCTGGTGAGCGACGTGGAGGCCTACATCAGCGAGAACCGCATCTCCGCGGCGCGCGCGCTGGAGCTGCGGGTGCTCGAGTTCCAGTCCCAGTGGCGGCAGACGGGCCATCCGATGGTGCTGGACCGTCTCAACGACCTCGTCGACATCGAGACCCGCATGATCCGGGAGCTGCTCGGCATCGGCGACCCCGAGGGGGCGCTGCACGGGATCGACCGCCCGATGATCCTCATCGCCCGGGACCTGACACCGAGCATCACCGTCCAGCTCGAGCCGGAGCGTGTCCTCGGACTCGCCACGGATGCGGGGACCCGTACCTCCCATTCCGCGATTCTCGCCCGCGCGCTGGGGATCCCCGCCGTGGTCGGACTCGGGGACCTGTCCACCCGCGTGGACTCCGGGGACGAGATGGTCCTGGATGGCCGGGCGGGCCGTGTGATCATCCATCCGACGGACCAGGAGCGGCGCGTCTACCGGGAGCGGGACATCCAGGTCCGCGAATGGGAACAGGAGCTGGTCCTCCTCGCCCATCTGGACCCCATCACCCCCGACCGCCAGCCGGTCCAGCTCCGGGCCAACATCGACATGCCGAGCGAGGCGCGCACCGCTCGGGAGCACGGCGCGGCAGGCATCGGCCTCTTCCGGACCGAGTTCCTGGTGGTCGGACGGCGCGCCCTGCCGGAGGAGGAGACGCAGTACCAGGCCTACCGCGAGGTGGCGGAAGCGTTTCCGCAGCACGCGGTGGTGATCCGCTCCTTCGATCTCGGCGGCGACAAGGTCCCGCTGTTCCTCAACATGCCCGCGGAGGAGAACCCGATGCTCGGGTGGCGGGCGATCCGGCTGTGCCTGGACATGCCCGAGCTCTTCCGGACGCACGTGCGGGCGATGCTCCGGGCCACCGTCCACGGCGACGTCCGCATCATGCTCCCCCTCATCAGCGACAGCTGGGAGCTCAAGCGGTCCAGGAAGATCCTGGAGGAGGAGGAGGATCGCCTGAACGCGGATGGGATCCCGTTCAACCCGGGATACAAGCTCGGCGTCATGATCGAGACCCCGGCGGCCGCCCTGCTGGCGCCCGAGCTCGCGCGCTACGCGGATTTCTTCTCCATCGGCAGCAACGACCTGACGCAGTACACGCTCGCGGTGGACCGGAACAACGCGCGGCTGGCAGCGCGCTTCACCCCCTTCCACCCGGCCGTCGTGGAGCTCCTCCGCCGCACCGCGGACGCGGGTCGGCACGCGGGCCTCGAAGTGAGCGTGTGCGGCGAGATGGCCGCCAATCCCCTGGGCGTCTACCTGTTGCTGGGGCTCGGGATCACCGCCTTCAGCGTGGCGCCGTCGTCGCTGCCGGAGATCAAGAAGGTCATCCGGTCCATACCCGCGACCGACGCCAGGGAGTGCGTGGAGGAGGCCCTCAGGGCGCCGGACACGGAGACGATCACGGCGATCCTCAGCGAGGGCATCTCACAGTGGCTCGATCTATCGCTGTTCTCCGGTCGCTGGAACTTGTCCCCGCGGGAGTGAGCCTCTACACTGTCGCTCGCATTTCCCCAGCAAACCAGGCAGGAGTCGTGGCGAACAGGCTGTTCACCTCCGAATCGGTGACGGAGGGTCACCCGGACAAGGTCGCCGACCAGATCAGCGATGCGGTGCTCGACGCGGTCCTCGAGAACGACCCCGACGCGCGCGTGGCCTGCGAGGTCCTGGTCACCACGGGGCTCGTCGTCGTGGCGGGCGAGATCACGGCGGAGGAGCTGCCGGATTACCCGCGCGTGGTCCGGGGGACCATCTCCGCGATCGGATACACCGAGGCCGGGTGGGGGATCGATGGGGAGACCTGCGGTCTTCTCGTCTCCCTGGACCGGCAGTCCCCCGACATCAGCCAGGGCGTGGACCCGGGCGGGGCGGGGGACCAGGGGATGATGTTCGGCTACGCCGTCGACGAGACGCCGGAGCTCATGCCCGCGCCCATCCTCCTGGCGCACAGGATCACGCATCGGCTGGCGGAGCTGCGCAAGAACGGGCGGCTGCCGTGGCTGCGCCCGGACGGCAAGGCGCAGGTCACGCTGGAATACGATGGCGACCGACCCGTGCGGGTGCACACGGTGGTGGTGAGCACCCAGCACTCGCCGGATGCGGCGCTGGATGAGATCCGCGAGGCCGTGATCGAGGAGGTCATCGTTCCCATCATGCCGGAGGCGCTCTTCGACCGGGACCATTGCATCTATCACGTGAACCCCACCGGCCGCTTCGTGGTGGGGGGGCCCCATGGCGACGCGGGGCTGACCGGCCGCAAGATCATCGTGGACACGTACGGGGGCGCCGGCCGCCACGGCGGGGGCGCCTTCAGCGGGAAGGACCCGACGAAGGTGGACCGCTCGGGCGCTTACGCGGCGCGCTGGGCCGCCAAGAACATCGTGGCGTCCGGGCTGGCCCGCCGGTGCGAGATCCAGCTGGCCTACGCCATCGGCGTCGTCGAGCCCGTCTCGGTCTACGTGGACACGTTCGGGACGGGGCAGATCCCGGACGAGCGCATCGCCGCCGCGGTGGAGGAGGTGTTCGACTTCCGCCCCCGCGCGATCATGGACACATTGGGGCTGCGCGCCCCCATTTACCGGGAGACGGCCGCGTATGGCCATTTCGGCCGCGAGCCCGAACGCCGGGACATCGATGGGCGCACGGTCGAGCTCTTCCCCTGGGAGGCCACGAACCGGCTCGACGAACTGAAGCGGGCCGCAGGCTGAGCCGGTCCCGCGGTGCGCCGTGAACCCGACCGGCCCTGCGGAGTACACATCCGGGTGGACGGTGAACGGGTCGGTCGGAACGGGACGTGGCGAGGCGCCGATCGCGGCCCGCCGGCGGCTCCCGGTCCGGCGCAGCGGAGGGGCAGGATGATCGAAGTCACGGTACAGAGTCTGGGGCTGGACCGGAGCTCCAACACCCCGGTGGTGATTCTGCAGGAGAAGGGCGGCACGCGCGTGCTGCCCATCTGGATCGGGCCGGGGGAGGCGAGTGCCATCGCCATGGAGCTCGCGGGGATGAACTTCTCCCGTCCCCTGACGCACGACCTCTTCGCCTCCGCCATCAACGGCCTGGGGGGGCAGCTCAAGCGCGTGGTGATCACGAAGGTGGTGGAGAACACCTACTACGCCGAGATGATCATCTCCCGCGAGACGGAGTACTTCAGCCTCGACGCCCGACCCTCCGACTCCATCGCCATCGCGCTCCGCATGGACGCGGCGATCTTCACGAGCGACGAGCTCCTGGAGAACACGTCCATCGAGATCGCCGAGGCCGCGGACTTCGAGGGCTCCGAGGAGGAGGAGGGCGAGGCGGCCCCCCCACCGGAGAACCTGAAGGAGTACCTGCGACGGCTCCACCCGGAGGACTTCGGCCGCTTCACGCCATGAGGCCCCGCCGCGCGCCCTTCCTCCTGGGGCTGCTCTCCACCCTCCTCCTGGCAGACCCCGTGCGGGCCCAGGAGATCGCCGGAACGGCCGTCGACTCCGCTGGCCGGCCGCTCCCCGATGTCCCGGTGGCGCTCCACCGCGTGGGGGGCGGGAGCGGGGCGAGCGTCGCGGCGGCGACCACCGATGCCGAAGGCCGCTTCCGCTTCACCATCGAGGCCGTCGACTCCGCGGTCTACTTCGTGGCCATGCGGCACGGGAACGCCCTGTACATCGGCCCGCCGGTCCGGGGCGGGGTGGAGCGCGTCACGGATTACGTCCTCCGCGCCGCTCCGGGGACCGAGGCGGGTGCGGTGGCGTCCGCGCTGGGCGGGGGCCCCCTCCCCCCCGGGGCCGCCTCGCCCGGGGTGGGGGCGCCGGGGGTGGCGGGGGATGGGGCGGTCTGGTTCGTGGTGATCCTCGCCCTTGCCGTGGCCACCGTGTTCGTGACGACGGCGCCCCGCTACCGGCGGCGGCGCCGGCGGGAGCTGGTGCTGGAGCTGGCGCGGATCGAGAACCGGCTCGCGGCGGCCGGCCCCGGCGCCGACACGGCAGCCGACCAGCGCCGCCGGGCCGCGCTCCGGGAGCGTCTGACGCACCCGGCCTGACGATGCCCCTGGTCACGACGGAAGCCACCATCCTCCAGGCCTTCCCCTACAGCGAGACCAGCAAGATCCTGCGCCTCCTCACCCCCGGCCACGGCGTCCAGAGCGTGATCGCGAAAGGTGCGCGGCGGCCCAGGAGCCGGTACGGGGGGATCCTCGAGCCGTTCACGGACGGCGTCGCCTCCTTCTATCACCGGCCGCACCGCGACCTCCACAACCTTTCCGGGTTCGAGCTGGTGCGGCCGCGCCAGCCGCTGGGGCGCGACCTCATCCGCTTCGGCGCGGCGTCGCTCCTCGCCGAGATCGTGCTCCGCACCGTCTCGGAGCAGGCCGTCCCCGAGGTCTTCGCCCAGCTGCGCGACTCCCTGAACGCCCTCGAGCAGGCCCCCGCAGGGGCGGTCGAGCCGGTGGCGCTGGCCCGCGCATGGTCCCTGGTCGCGGCCCTCGGCTTCGGGCCCGCCCTCGACCGCTGCGCGGCGTGCGGCGGGGACGTGGAGGCCGCGGCCGACCTCTTCTTCGACTACACCGCCGGCGGGATCCTCTGCGGGGGCTGCGGGGCCGTGGCCGGCGCGGGCCGCGTGCTCCCGGCCGCCGCCCGCGAGGACGTGCTCCGATTCCTGTGCGGCGAGGCCGGGGGGGTGCAGCGGACGGCGGCCCACTGGCAGCTCCTCGGCCGGTTCCTCGCCTACCACCTCGTGGACGCCGATTCACTCCGCTCCCTCGATTTCCTCGCGGCCGCCGTGGGGTCCGCGTGAGCGCCATCATCGGGACGGGCGGCCACATCGATCACGGCAAGACCGCCCTGGTCGCCGCCCTCACCGGAGAGGACACGGACCGCCTGCCCGAAGAGAAGCGGCGGGGGATCTCCATTGACCTGGGATTCTCCCGGATCGAACTCGATGGCGCCACCCACGGGATCGTGGACGTGCCGGGGCACGAGGACTTCATCCGGAACATGCTCGCCGGGGCCACGGGGCTGGACGTGCTGCTCCTCGTCGTCGCCGCGGACGAGGGCGTCATGCCCCAGACGCGCGAGCACGTGGCCATCGCGGATCTCCTGGACGTACCCCGCGCCGTCGTTGCGCTCACCAAGGCCGACCTCGTCGAGCCCGAATGGCTCACCCTCGTCCGTGAGGATGTCGCCGCCCTTCTCGCCGGCACCCGCTTCGCGGGCGCGCCCATGGTCCCCGTGGCCAGTCCCTCGGGGCAGGGCATCGACGCGCTGCGGGCGGAGCTCGGCCGCGCCGTCGGAACGCCGCGAGGCGCCCCCGGCGACCTCTTCCGCCTCCCCATCGACCGCGTCTTCACCGTCCGGGGGACCGGCACCGTCGTGACCGGTACCGTCTGGTCCGGCGCGCTCCGCCGGGACGAGGCGGTGCGGGTGGAGCCCGGCGGCCTCAGCGCCCGGGTGCGCGGCCTCCAGGTCCACGGCGCGGATGCGGAGAGGGTCGAGGCGGGCAGCCGCGCCGCCATCGCCCTCGCGGGCGTGGAGCGGGACCAGGTGGCGCGGGGCGTCACGCTGGTCACCCACCCCGGGTGGCGCCCCGCGTCCATGATCACGGTGCGGTTGCGCATCCTTCCGGACACCGGCTGGTCCATACGGCAGCGGCAGCGGGTGCGGGTGCACCTCGCCACGGCCGAGGTCATGGCGCGTGTCCGCCTCCTCGAGGGGACCGCCCTCCGCCCCGGCGAGACGGCGTGGGCTCAGCTCCGGCTGGAGGACCCGCTCCTCGCCCGCGCCGGGGACCGCTGCGTCATCCGCTCCTATTCCCCCGTCACCACGATCGCCGGCGGCGTCGTCGCCGAGCCCGCGGCGCCCAAGCGGAAGCGCCTCGACCCCGGTCTCGCGCAACGGCTGCACGCTCGCGCGCGGGCCAGCGGCGAACCGGCGGTCTCCGCCACCGTTTCCGACGCGGGCGCCGCCGGGATCCCGGTGGACGACCTGCCGGTGGAGAGCGGTGCCACCCCGGATGAGATCCGGAGCGCGCTGGAGGGCGACCGGGTCATCCTCGCGGCGGGGCGCGCGTTCCCCGCATCGGCGGGCGTCGCCGCGACGGATGCCCTGGCGGCGGCGGTCGACGCCCACCACCTGCGCTGGCCCCTCCGGACGGGGATCGAGCTCGAGGAGCTCCGCCGGGCCGCTTCCGGGGCGGGTTCCCTCGTCCAGTGGGCCCTGGACAGCATGGTCGCGGAGGGCTCCCTGGAGGCACGCGACGGCCGGATCGCCCGCGCCGGCTGGCGGCCCGCCCTCGACGCCGACCAGCGTCGCCGCGTCGCCGCCCTGGAAGCGCTCCTGCAACGGGCCGGTGCCACCCCTCCGGCGGATGAGGAGCTGGCGGCCGCGGCCGGCCCCGGGCCCGACCCGATGGACGAGCTGCTCCGGTACATGGAGGCCCACCGGCTCGCGGTCCGGCTCCAGCCCGGGCTCTATCTCGCGCCGGCCGTCGTGGAGCGACTGACCGGGGCCGTCCGCGAGCGGCTGGGCGGGCGCTCCGGCCTCGGTCCGGCGGATTTCCGCCCCATCGTCGACGTTTCCCGCAAGCACCTGATCCCCATCCTGGAGTACCTCGACCTCGCCGGCGTAACGGTCCGGCACGGGGAAGGGCGGTCCGTCCCCGGCCGGGACGCAGGGGCCTGATCCTTGCACCGCGATGGCGCGCACGGAATTCTTGACCCGGCGGGGGAGGACGCCGTATCATGCCTGACGGAAGTGCGCCAGGTTGCGACGAATCCTGGAGGGCGATCGAACACTCGGTTACACCACGGAAGGATCGTGGGGAGGATGCGATGGGACGCCGCACGATGCTGGGCGTCTCCCTCCTGTTCGTCCTCGCCTTCGCGCCCCAGGCGCTGACGGCGCAGGACGCCGGAGGTGACGCCTCACCCCGCACCGATCCCGGCTTCGAGCTTCAGCAGAACTATCCGAACCCGTTCAATCCGACGACCCGGATCCCCTTCGTCCTGAAGGGCGGGTTGTTCGAGGATGGACGGCCGGTAGCCGTCAGCATGCGGATCTTCAATGTCCTGCTGCAGCCCGTCGCCTTCCCGACGGCCCTGAATCATCCGGCCGGAAACGGGGTGCGGGTCGACAGGCTCGAGTACACATCACCGGGGCAGTACGAGGCCTTCTGGGATGGCTTCGACGACAACGGCCGCCAGGTCGCGTCCGGCATGTATTACCTGCAGATCATCGTCAAGGGTGAGCGGCGGGTCATGAAGATGATCGTCGCGAAGTAGGCGTTCGCATCCACCGATGCGAGAGCGCCCGCTCCCGAAAGGGGGGCGGGCGCTCTCCTTTTCCGCTCGCGACCCCGGCGGATCGCCCGCGCGGATCGGCCCCGCGGATCGGCCCCGCGGATCCTGCGGCGGCGTGAGTCGAGAATTCCTGCCCCTCGTACTCCCTCTGTTCTCGATCCACGGCGCTGAGCGACGTCGGGGCTACACGCGCCGCCGCTCCTTCGCATGCTGTGTCGCTCCGACGCCGAATCCCGACGTGAAATGAGAACGAACGGCGTCGGCAGTGCCAGACTTCAGCCGGGACGTCGCCCGCCGGCGGAAATGCGTCGGTCGCCCGCCGGCGGAAATGCGTCGGCCGCTCACCCGTCGTGTCGCGGCTACTCGGGAACAGGACAGGTTAGGGGGGCGCTCCGCGGGTCAGGACCCGGCGACGGGCTGCTGTCCGCGGGCGATGAGCGTCTTGAAGCGGGGGTGGTCCCAGAGGGGTCGCGCCAGGCGCTCGATGCCGAAGAAGGGAGCGCCGTTGGAGCGGTTGTGCAGGGCGGCCTCGAAGGAGTCGATGGCGGCATCGTGGTCGCCGAGGCCGAGGTGGACCAGGGCGATCCACTCCGGGGGGACGAAGCGGCCGGTGGCCCGGATGGCCTCGAGCCGGGCGAGGATGGCGCGTGCCTCGTCGGGGCGCCCGGCGCGGCCGTGGGCGTTGGCCGAGAGCGCCATCGCGAGCGGGTGGGTGCCCCCGACGACCTCGGTGGCGCGCCGGAAGTAGTCCAGGGCCTCGTCATGCCGGCCCAGCTCGAGCAGCGTGACACCGCCGCCGACGAGCGCGGGGCCAAAGCTGGGGTCCATCCGGAGCGCGTGCTCGTAATCCTGGAGGGCCCCGGCGACATCGCCGCGGAAGTAGCGGTGTCGTGCGAGGCTGGTGCGGACGACGGGCGAGAGGGTGTCGAGCTGGATCGCCTGGCGGACTTCCTCGCTCGCGGCCTCCTCCCGGCCGCGGGCGAGGAGGAAGAGGGAGTACCAGTGGTGCGCTTCCGCGTAGTGGGGCTTGAGCCGGATCGCGCGCTGGTAGTCCCGTTCGGCGCCCTCCCAGTCCCGGTCGTAGCCGAAGCGGACGCTCGCCAGCGCGGCGTAGGCCTCCCCCAGGCGTGGCGCCAGCTTCAGCGCGAGCTCCGCCTCCCGCCGCGCCAGCGGGAAGGCGGAATCGGGGTGGAGGAGGCCGTAGTCGTAGGCGCCCATCAGGTTGTAGACATCCGCGAGCCCGGCGTGGGCCTGCGCGTAGTTCGGATCGCGCTGCACCGCGAGCTCGAAATAGGCCAGGGCCTGGTCCATGCCCGCCTTGGTGCGCTTGTACCAGGCGTGGCGGCCCTTGAGGAACATCTCCCGGGCCTCCCGGTCGCCGGTGTCCCCGGCGGGGTCGGGGAGCGACGCCTGGGACAGCTCCACCTCCATCTCGCGCAGCACCGCCCGTGCGATCTCGTCCCAGGTCGCGCGCCAGCGCAGGGTCGAGCGGTCGTAGCTCTCGTTCCACTCCGCGTCTCCGCCGGCCGTGGACAGCTCGACCCGGATCCGGACCGAGTCGGCCCCGGGGTCCCGCCGTACGCTCCCGCCCAGCACGTAGTCGACACCCGCCCGCCTCGCCGCCTCGCCGGCGCTCACCCCGCGCAGCGCCACGGCGAGGCTCCAGGCCGGCACGCGGACCCCGTCCACCTGTGCGAGCGCATCCATGATGGACTCGCTCAGCCCGTCCGCGAACGCCTCGTCTTCCGGGTTCGCGGGGTGCAGGGGCAGCACCAGGACGCGCAGCCCGGCCGGGGAGTCACCAGAGGGCCAGTCGGACATGTAGGCGGCGAGCGCCACGAGGATGAGGACCGCGGCGACGGCGGCCGGTGCGAGCCACGCAGGCCGGGGCCGTGACCGCGCCGGAGCGGAGGTGGCCGCGGCGACCGGGTCGGCGGTCGCGGCGGGGGGCGGGCTGGCCGGAGCCGCCTGCGGGGCCGGCCGCGGGGCCGGCTGCGGGGCGGGCTCCGTGCGGTTCCGCACCTCCTCGACGGCGGCGGTGAACGCGGGGTCCGGCTCCGTCCCGAACTCGGCCTTGAGGAGCATCTCGTGGATGCGGGCGAACTGGAGGGCGCCGGCGCGGTTGCCGGCGGCGTCCAGCGCGCGGAGGAGGCGGAGCGCGATGCGGGAGTCGAAGCGGTCGGCGTTGGCGGCCTTGCGCCAGGCGTCGGTCGCGGCGACGAGGTCGCCCCGGGCCTCGAGGGCCTCCGCCCGTGCGGTCAGCGCATTCCGGTACAGCCGGTCGTAGCGGTTCCGCTCGCCGTCGGTCCAGTGGTCGAACTCGGAGGAGCCGGTGACGAAGAAGCCGTCCAGGAACGGGCCGCGGTAGAGCGCGATGGCGGCGTCGTAGTCCTCGCGCTCCAGCGCGCTCTCGAAGTCGTCGAGGTCGGTGCCGACGACGAGCGGGTCCAGCACCAGGTCCTCGCCGCGGCTCACGATGGCGTCCTCCCCGACCTCCTTGCGGATCTCGTACGCGGCCACGGAGAGGAGGTGGCGCGCCTGCTCGTCGTCCTTGTCGGGCCAGAGCACGCCCGTGATCCGGTTGCGGTTCACGGACCGCCCCGGCGCCCCCGCGAGGAGCGCGAGGAGCGCGAGCCGCCGCTTCTGGGCGGCGCGTCCCGTGAGGGGGGCCCCCTCCTCCTCGAGGACCAGGCCGCCCAGGAGCCGAAGGTAGAGCAGGGAGTTTACTCCGGGTTGACGATGCGGGAATCGCCGGTTGAGCCGACGCCCCCAATGTAGTCCCCGACCGGTCGCCACGGAATGACGACGGTCTGTGTCTAACCTCTTCCCGGAGTTGGAAAAATGAAAACGCGACACCTCGTTCCGATGGTCCTGGCCGCTCTCGCGCTGGCCGCCTGCGACGCGGCGGAGCCCGCCGCCCCGGCCGACCTCCTGCGTACGCCCGTCCCCGTGGCATCCGCGCTCTCGCCGGTGCCAGGCGTGGAGGAAGTGGTGGGGGAGTCGGGCCCGGGCTCGACGTACGCGCTCCTGAAGCCGGCGAACTGGAACGGCGAGCTGGTGGTGTACGCCCACGGCTACGTGCAGCCGCACCTGGAGCCCTCCCTCGTGATGGAGATCGGCGCCATTCGGGACTGGCTGCTCAGCCAGGGCTTCGCGTTCGCCCATGCCGGCGGGTCCGAGACCGGGTACGCCGTGAAGGACGGGGTGCTGTGGACGCACCAGCTGAGCGGCCTGTTCGACGAAGCGTTCGGCGAGCCGACCCGGACGTACCTCGTGGGAGTATCGCTCGGCGGCCTCGTGGTGGAGCACATGGCCGAGAGGTTCCGGTCCCAGTACGATGGCACGCTGGCGCTCTGTGGGGTGATGGCCGGCGGCGCCTGGAACGCCGCGTACATCGCGCACTTCCGCGTGCTCTTCGACTACTTCTATCCGGGCGTGCTACCCGGCACGCTGCTGGCGATGCCCGAGGGGGCGCGGATCGAGCCGGGGTCGCCGCTCTTCTTCGCCGTCCTCGGCGCCATCTCGGCGAACCCGTACCCCGCCATCGAGATGGCGGCCATGGACCAGATCCAGCTCCGCTACACGAGCATCACGGAGCTGGTCACGGCGTTCATCCAGGTGCTCGGCTACCAGGTCAACGGCGCCAACGCGCTGACCGACCGGGTCAACGGCAAGTCCTTCTTCGACAACACGACCGTGCGCTACAGCGGCTCGCGCGATGATGACGCGGTCAACGCCGCCGTGGCGCGCTACGAGGGCGACCCGTCGGCGGAGAACTACTTCGACCACTGGTGGAACCCGGCCGGCAGGATCGGCGCGCCCTTCGTGACGCTGCACACCACCCGCGATCCGCTGGTGCCGGAACGAAGCGAGCAGATCTTCGCGGAGACCGTCGCCGCGGCCGGGAACGCGGGGCTGCTGCTCCAGCGCACCACCGACGCGTTCGGCCACTGCGCCTTCACGGGCCCCGACATCATCGGCGCCTTCCTGGCGCTCCGGCAGTGGGTCGCGACGGGGAGCCGCCCGCCCGCCTGAGCGACGCGATGTCACCGAGCTGGAGAGGCCGCCGGGGCGATCGCCCCGGCGGCCTTCGCGGTTCCGGGGGGGCGCCGCTCACTCCACCCGGAGCACCTCCTGTGGCGCCAGGCGGCCGGCCCGGCGGGCGGGGAGCCAGGCGGCGATCCCGGCCACGGCCAGGAGCAGGAGCGGCGCGGCGAGGAAGGTCGCGGGGTCCGTCGTGGAGATGCCGAAGAGGAAGGCGGCCAGCGCCCGGGTCGCCAGGAGCCCGGCCGCGAGCCCGGCGGCGGCGCCCACCGCCACGGGACCGAGGCCGCGCAGCACCACGAGCCGCCGGATCGCGCGGGCGTCCGCGCCGAGGGCCATGCGGATCCCGAGCTCCGGGCGGCGCCGGGCCACCGTGTATGCCACCATGCCGTAGACGCCGACGGCCGCCAGGAGGAACGCCGCGGCGGCGAACGCGAGGAGCACCACGGTCCGGAAGCGGGGGCGTGCCAGCGTCGCCCGGAGGACGTCCTCCATGGGCGCGATGTCGTAGACCGGGATCGCGGGGTCCACCCCGGCCACCGCCGCCCGGATGGCCGGCGCCAGGCCGGCGGGGTCGGCGGCGGTCCGGACCACGAGCCACGGCTCGTCCTGCATCCAGAGCGGCGCCTGGGGGAGCGGGATGTAGACGGCGGGATCGGGCGAGCGGTCGAGGGTGAACTGCGCCACGTCGCCCACCACCCCGGCGATCGCCGCCCACCGGTCCCCCAGGATCCGGATCCGCGTCCCCACCGCCCCGTCCGCGCTCCGGCCCTCCCGGCGCAGCAGCGCCTCGTTCACCCAGACGACGGGCGGCGCCTCGCGGTCGTCGCCCGCGCCGACGTCGCGCCCGGCGCGGAGGACGATCCCGTGCGTCTCGAAGTACCCGGGGCCCACGGCCCGCGTCTCCGCCGACGCCGACTGCCCCTCCGCCGGCTCCGGCTGACCCTCCAGCAGGTACGGGTTGCCGTTGAAGCTGCCGGACATGGGGAGGATGTCCACCACCGCCACGGACTCGACGCCGGGAACCGCCTCCACCGCCACGGTGACGCGGGAAAGGACCGCGTGGTACGACGCGCCACCGTCTTCCTCGGCCGGGCCGTAGATCTCGGAGGGCGGGTCGATCCGCAGCGTGAGCGCGCCCTCGACGGAGAGTCCCGGGTCGACCGCCCCGAGCCGCACGAGGGAGCGGCCGAGCAGCCCGGCCCCCACCATCACCACCACCGCGAGCCCCACCTGCACCGCGACGACGGCGTCCCGGATCCGCCCGTGCGCGCGCGCCCCCGCCGTCCCCCGGCCCCCATCGCGGAGCGCGGCCGCGGTGTCCGGCCGCACCGTGTGCAGGGCGGGGAGGAGCCCGAACACGAGCGAGGCGGCGATCCCCACCAGCGCGGTGAACCCCAGGACCGTCGGGTCCACCCCCACGTTCGCGAGGCGCGGCAGCTGGCCGGCGGCGAGCGCCTCGAGGCCGCGGTTCACGGCGACCGCCACCACCAGCCCCGCCGCCGCGCCCGCGAGCCCCAGGAGCAGGCTCTCCACCAGGAGCTGCCGGACCACGCGCCGCCGCGACGCACCCAGCGCCGTCCGCACCCCCATCTCCCGGCCCCGGCCGGCCGCCCGGAACAGGAGCAGGTTGGCCACGTTGGCGCACGCGATCAGCAGCACCAGCAGCACCGCCGCCGACAGGATCGCCAGCACCGGACGCGCGTCCCCCACGAGCGACTCCTTCAGCGGCACCACCTCCACCAACCGGCCGCGGTTACCCGCGTGCGTCTCCGCCAGGCGCGCGTGGATGGCGTTCAGCTCCGCCGCCGCCGCCGCGGGCGTCGCCCCGGAAGCCAGCCGCGCGATCCCCGTGAACGAGCGGCTCTGGCGGCCGTTGGTCAGGAAGTACGACGGTGTGCTCCGCCACAGGCGCGGCGCCTCGAAGCTCGCGCCCGACAGCCCCGGGTCCTCGAAGGACTCCGCCACCCCCACCACCGTGTACGGGAACCCGTTCACTTCCAGCACCCGCCCCACCACCCCCGGATCCCCCGCGAAGAGCTCCCGCCACAGCCCCTCCGACAGCACCATCCGCGCCGACCCCGGCTCGTCCTCCTCCGCCAGGAAGAAGCGCCCCACCGCCGGCTCCACGCCCAGCACGTCGAAGTACGACGCGTTCACCCACGCCCCGCTCACCTTCACCGACCGCTCTCCCAGACGCAGCGTCGGGCTCGACTCGTCGTACAGCGACCCCTCTCCCAGCGTCTCCGCCGCCGCCAGCCAGTCCCGGAAGTTCGGCGCCGAGATCGTGCCGTACCGCCGCTCCCCATCCGTCCGGTGCTCCAGGATCCGCACCACACGCCCCGCCTCCCGGTACCCCAGCGGCTCGATCAGCAGCGCCTCCACCACCCCGAACACCCCCGCCGTCGCGCCGATCCCCACCGCCAGCGTCAGCACCGCCACCGCCGTGAACCCCGGCGCACGCACCAGCGTCCGCGTCCCGTACCGCACATCCTGCCGCAGCGCGTCCCACCCGCCCAGCCCCCGCGACGCCCGGCCCTCCTCCTTCCACCGCTCCACGGCACCGAAATCCCGCCGCGCCGTCCGCCGCGCCTCCCCCGGCGACATCCCCCCGCGCACCCGGTCCTCGATCTCCAGCTCCAGGTGGTGCCCCATCTCCTCGCCCATCTCCCGCTCCAGCGCGCCGCGGTGGAGGAGGGCGCGCACAAGGCGGATCGCCCGACGGATGGCTGCCATGTCGCTTCCCCGTGCCGGTGGAACGTTGTACCGGGGACGGCGTCGTCCCATACCTAGGTGTTCGACAACAGGAGCGGCGAAAAGGTTGGCCGGCCCGCCTCGTGCGCGCCGCGGGGTTTACGGCGGGCGGGGTGCGGGTCAGTTTTCAGGAGCGGGCGGAGCGGGCGGAGCGGGCGGAGGAATCCACGAGCAGGAGGGTCGGAGATGGGTGGACGCGTGTGGGGCAGGGCCGCGGTGCTGGCGCTGGGGGCCGTGGTGGCGGGCGGCTGCAATGACAGCACGGCGCCGGAGTCGTTCGACACCGGGTCGGTGGAGTTCGAGTGGATGGTGGAAAGCGGGACGACCGGTACGGTGTGGACGGCGTCGGGTACGTGCGGTTCGCGGGGCTTCGACCTGGGGTCGTCGACGTGCGCGGTGGGCTCGAACGAGGGCCAGTACTGGGCGGCGCTGGGAGTGATGGCGAACGCGGACAACACGTACGACACGTTGACGATCGTGCACCCGCCGAGCGACGGGAGCTGCGAGGCGACGTTCACGCCGGGGTCGGTGACGACGTGCACGGTGGAGTTCGTCCGGGGTCGCGTGGATTTCCCGCAGGAGCCGGTGCCGCAGTACGTGATGACGAGCGGCACGATCACGGTGACGCGGTCGGCGGACGGGGAGCGGCTGACGGGGACGTTCGAGGGGACGGCCGAGGACCTGTCGGAGCTGGCGCTCGAGCCCATCGTGATCACGGGCGGCGGGTTCGACGTCGATTTCGTCGGCGGCTGATACCGGCGCGGTCCGGGAGCGTCTGGCCGGGGCGGAGCGGGTCCTGGTCCTGAGCGGGGCGGGGATCTCGGCCGAGTCCGGGATCCCGACGTTCCGGGGGCGCGAGGGCTGGTGGCGGCGGGAGGACCCGGCGAAGCTGGCGACGGCGGAAGCCTTCCGCCGCGACCCCGTCCACGTCTGGGAGTGGTACCAGTATCGTCGCGGGCTGGTGGCCGCCGCCGAGCCGAACGCCGGGCACCGGGCGGTGGCCGGCTGGGAAGCGGAGGGGCGGGAGGTCCTGGTGGCCACGCAGAACGTGGACGACCTCCACGAGCGGGCGGGGAGCCGGAGCGTGGTCCACATCCACGGCTCCCTCTGGCGCGTGAAGTGCTTCGCCTGCGGGGGCGACAGCCGCGAGGACCGGACGGTCCCGTTCCCCGCGCTCCCGCCCCGCTGCGCCGCGTGCGGCGGCGCGCTCCGGCCGGACGTCGTCTGGTTCGGGGAGATGCTCCCGGAGCCCCCTCTCCGCGCCGTCCAGGACTTCCTCTCCCGCCCGGTGGACCTCGCGTTCGTGATCGGCACCGAAGCGAGCTTCCCCTACATCCACTCCATGGCCCTGGCCGCCCGCGCCGGCGGCGCGCTGCTGGTGGAGGTGAACCCCTCCCGCACCGCGCTGAGCGACGCCGTGGATGCGCGCCTCGAGGGCCCCGCCGGCGCGCTGCTCCCGCGGCTGGGCCGGCCGTATATTCGACACGACCCTGACCCGGAGGCGGGAACGTGCGAACCCACGTGAAGGTGCTCGGCTGGCTGTACATCATCCTGGGGCTGCTCGGGGTGCTGGGCGCGATGGTGGCGTTCGGGGTCCTGTCCGGGATCGGGCTGCTGTCGGGGGACATCGAGGCATTCGGGTTCTTCGCCCTCCTCGGCGGGCTCGCCGGCATCTACCTGACGATCATCTCCATCCCGAACATCATCTGCGGCCTCGGCCTGCTGCGCGGCTGGCGGGGGTGGGTCCTCATCCTCGCCGTCATCCTCGCCATCCTCAACCTCCCGAACTTCCCCTTCGGCACCGCCCTCGCCTTCTACACGTTCTGGGTGGTGGTGCGGCTGTCCAACGCGGCGGAGGCGACGTCGACCTGAGCGCGCCGCTGGACGACGCGCGGCCCGGGCGCCGGCTTTCGTAGCCTGCGGCGCTCCGAATCCGCCGCCCGGCGCTTCACGAATCTTGCACGGTCCACCGCCGGCCGTGTACGCTGTCGCCGCGCAAAGAAAATCTTCACATCGAGCCGAATGCCGCCAAAGACCAGCGTGGAGTTCCCGGGTAGCGCCCGCCGCCGCGTGATCATCGAGGGGCTGGAGCCGGAAGTGGACGGGGGTCGGTTCCCGGCGAAGGCGACGCCGGGGCGGGTTCGGGTGGAATGCGACGCGTACGCGGACGGCCATGATGCCATCGGGGTGGTGCTGCTGCATCGCCGGGCGGGGAAGCGGCGGTGGCAGGCGACGCGGATGACGCCGGTGGTGAACGACCGGTGGCGCGCGTGGATCGAGCCGGCGTCGGTGGGGCGGTACGAGTACACGGTGGAGGGGTGGGTGGACCCGTGGGAGGGGTGGAAGTCGGGGATGGCGAAGTGGCTGGCGGCGCGGGTGGACGTGGAGACGCACCTGGCGGTGGGGGCCGGGTTGCTGCGGGGTGCGTCGTCGCGGGCGGCGGGGGGTTCGGGCGCGAGCTACGGCGCGGCGCCGGCGGAAGCGCAGGCGCTGCGGGACCTGGCGGAGCTGCTGGAGCGGCGGGGGTTGCCGGCGTCGTCGAGAGTGGAGCGGGCGTTCGCGGAGGAGGTGGACGCGCTGATGTGGAAGCACGCGGACCGGTCGCACGCGACGCGGTACCGGTCGGTGCTGCGGCTGGTGGTGGAGCCGGAGCGGGCGCGGTTCAGCGCGTGGTACGAGCTGTTCCCCCGGAGCCTGGGGTCGCCGGGGCGCCATGGCACGTTCCGGGACGTCGAGAAGCGGCTGGCGCACGTGAAGGCGATGGGGTTCGACGTGCTGTACCTCCCGCCGATCCACCCCATCGGGCGGACGCACCGGAAGGGGAAGAACAACGCGAGGACGGCGGCGCGCGACGACGTGGGGTCGCCCTGGGCGATCGGGGGTGAGGAGGGCGGCCATACGGCGATCCACCCGGAGCTGGGCTCGCTGGCGGACCTCAAGCGGCTGGTGAGGGTGGCGCGGGAGAAGCACGGGATCGAGGTCGCGCTGGACATCGCGTTCCAGGTGTCGCCGGACCACCCGTGGGTGAAGGAGCACCCGCAATGGTTCCGTCACCGTCCGGACGGCACGATCGCGTACGCGGAGAACCCGCCGAAGAAGTACGAGGACATCTATCCCATCGACTTCGAGACGGCGGACTGGCAGGCGCTGTGGCTGGAGCTGGAGGCGGTGTTCTCCCACTGGATCGAGAAGGCGGGGATCACGGTGTACCGGGTGGACAACCCGCACACCAAGTCGCTCCGGTTCTGGGAGTGGTGCATCGGTCGGCTGAAGGAGCGCTGGCCGGAGCTGATCCTCCTCTCCGAGGCGTTCACGCGCCCCAAGGTGATGTACCGGCTGGCCAAGCTGGGCTACACGCAGAGCTACACGTATTTCGCCTGGCGGCGGGCCAAGTGGGAGCTCGAGGAGTACTTCACCGAGCTCAGCCGCCCCCCCGTCGTGGATTTCTTCCGGGCCAACGCCTGGCCCAACACTCCCGACATCCTGACGGACCAGCTCCAGGGCGGCCAGAAGCCCGTGTACCTGCAGCGGCTCATCCTGGCCGGGACGCTGGCCGCGAGCTACGGGATCTACGGCCCCGCCTTCGAGCTGATGGATGGCCGCCCACGGGAGCCCGGGAAGGAGGAGTACCTGGACTCGGAGAAGTACCAGCTCCGGACGTGGGACCACGGGCGGGAGAACCTCCGGCACTACATCGCGCTCGTGAACCGGATCCGGCGGGAGAACCCGGCCCTCCAGCACGACCGCTCGCTCCGCTTCCACCACATCCCGAACGACCAGCTCATCGGCTACAGCAAGTGGAGCCACGCGGACGGGACCCCCTACACGTACCGGTATGGCGAGGAGCGGCCGGGCGAGGATGGCAACCTGATCCTGGTGATCGTCAACCTGGACCCGAAGCACACGCACAGCTCCGTCGTCCACCTCCCCCTCGACGAGTGGGGGATCGCACCGGACGAGAGCATCGAGGCCCACGACCTCATCCGCGACAGCCGCTACGTCTGGCGCGGCTGGGATGGCTACATCGAGCTGAACCCGCACGCAGTGCCGGCCCACATCTTCCGGATAGGTCGGACGGGGCCGCGGTCGGAGAAGGAGCGGGAGGAATTCTGACGGCGGCGCCCGCTGCGCGGGCGCCTGGCGGCGCAAGAGAAGTGCGAAGTCGAGAAATCGGAAAGACAGGGAACCGGATGCCCAGGAAGTCGAAAGCCGGGAGGACGCCGAAGAGACCGCTCCGTTCGGACGCTCTCCCGGATGATCCGCTGTGGTACAAGGACGCGATCATCTACGAGGTCCACGTGCGTGCGTTCTTCGACACGAACGAGGACGGGATCGGCGACTTCCAGGGGCTGAAGGACCGGCTGGACTACCTGGAGGACCTGGGGGTGACGGCGCTGTGGCTGCTGCCGTTCTACCCGTCGCCGTGGTTCGATGACGGGTACGACATCGCGGACTACACGGAAGTGCACCCGGCGTATGGCGACATCAACGATTTCCGGGCGTTCCTGAAGGAGGCGCACAGGCGGGGGATCCGGGTGATCACGGAGCTGGTGATCAACCACACGTCGGAGCAGCATCCGTGGTTCCAGCGGGCGCGGCGGGCGAAGGAGGGGTCGTCGCATCGGAGCTACTACGTGTGGAGCGACGATCCGGAGAAGTATGCGGATGCGCGGATCATCTTCCAGGACTTCGAGGGGAGCAACTGGACGTGGGACCCGGTGGCGCAGCAGTACTTCTGGCACCGGTTCTACCACAAGCAGCCGGACCTGAACTTCGACCATCCGCAGATCCACCGGGAAGTGCTGAAGGCGATGGACTTCTGGTGGCGGATGGGGGTGGACGGGATGCGGCTCGATGCGATCCCCTACCTGTACGAGCGGGAGGGGACGAACTGCGAGAACCTGGAGGAGAGCCACGCGTTCCTGAAGAAGCTGCGTCGCCACATCGACGAGCGGTACGCGAACCGGATGCTGCTGGCGGAGGCGAACCAGTGGCCGGAGGACGCGGT
>DATKBW010000022.1:0-13072 GCA_035513575.1 Longimicrobiales bacterium
GCGACGGCGTCGGTCAGCTCGAGCTCGCCCCGCGGCGACGGCGCCACATCCCGGCACGCGTCGAAGATGGCCGGGTCGAAGCGCCAGCAGGTCATGCTCACCCGGGCCCCGGCCATCGCCGCCGCCGTCTCCGGCGACGGCGACGGCTTCTCCACGATCTCCGCGAGCAGGCCCCCTTCCTCCCGCACCAGCGCGAACCTCGCCACTCGCTCCGCCGGGATGTTCGACTCGCGGACCAGTGTTTCGCGGTCGAACGCGGCCATGCCCGGCCCGTCGAGCTCCCGCATCCGACGCAGCACGTTCGCCGGGTAGAGGTTGTCCGCGTTGATGACGACCAGGTCGCCACCGGCCACCACCGGCTCCGCGGCGAGGACGGCGTCGGCGTTGCCCCGGGGCTCGGGCTGGACCGCGAGCTGGACGCGGCGTGTCGTCGCGACACGGCCGCCACCGCCGCCGGCCGGCTGCCGCAGCGGCGAGTCGGGGGCGACGACCATGCAGACCTCGTCGAAACCGGCCGCCTCGACCTCGTCGAGGACGTAGGCGACGAACGGGCGGCCGTGGATCGGGACCAGGAACTTGTGCCCGGCGTCCGCGGCCGCGGCCTGGGCGGAGGTCAGGGCGACATCGGCCGCCGCGCGCATCCGGGTGCCGCGGCCCGCCGCGAGGACCACGGCCACGCAGCGCCGCACCGGCGGCCCGGAGGTCAGACCCGCGTCCGCGCCGGCGGGATGGCTATTCCGACACGCGCCGGAAGAAGCCGGACTGATCGATGTTCGGTGGCAGCCGCAACTCGACGTGCTCTCCCCTCGAGACATCCAGGGGATGCGACATGTACGTCTTCCCGCTGATGATGAACGATACCACGAACACGAGAGCGTGCGGCTCCCACCCAAGCGTCTTTTCGAGGTGCCCGCCATTGCCGGCTAGCGTGCCCAGCGTGCGGCGCTGCCCGCCGGTGTAGACCGCGTGGATCCTGGCGTCGTAATAGTTGTCGTTGAAGGCGTCGACGTAGATGCTGTCGGGATACGGCTCCCCGGCGGCGTCGTAGACGACCTGATTGCTCCCGCACGCCGCGCCCAGCAGGGCCAGGGCGACGGCTAGAGTGGGTCGCGGTGTCATGGTTCCTCCTGGGGCTCTGCCGCCTGGAGCGTGAACTCGACCCACGCGGTCCGCGCCGACCGTCCCGAGTCGTCCAGACGCACTTCGACATACGCGGTATGCGCTCCCGTACCGTACGCATCGATCAGGGCGGCGGCATCGCCGAGCTCGATGATGACGGGGATCGCGGGCTGCTCGTCACTGCTCACGCGCAGGTGTTCCTCCTCATCGATGAAGAGGACATAGGTGTGATGCTGGGTCGGGATCAGTGTCACCAGCAGGGTCGCCACCATGGCGTCACCGGGACTCGCCGGGTCCGGACCGATCTCGAGGTCGGACGCGGAGAGAAGGAAATCGTCGCTGCATCCGGTGCCGGCCAGGATGAGGCCCAGCGCGAGGACCAGTGCACTCTTCCATCGGCGGGTATCACCGCGTAATGTCGATATCATGAGATCCCTTCTGTTGATGCCTCTCGCCGCGCTGCTCGTGGCCTGTGAGCCCGCTCCGCCGCCCGTGGCCGGCGAGCCCGGTACGCCACTGCCCGGGCTCAGCGAGGCGGAGGCGGCCCGCTTCGCCTCGGGGCAGGCGCTGTTCAACAGGATCTTTACCCCGGAGGACGGCCTGGGTCCCGCGTTCAATGAAAACCAGTGCAGCGCCTGCCATACCCTCCCGGCGGCGGGCGGCAGCGCGGGGTCCGAAGTGATCGTCAAGGCCACGCGCTACAACGGGCCGGGCGACTGCGACCTCCTGAGCCACGCGGGCGGGGAGAACGTCCGCAAACAGGCCACCCCGCTCCTGAAGGCTCACGGCGTGACGCGCGAGTCCGTCCCCGCGAGTGCCACCGAGACCGCGCGCTTCCTGACTCCGTTTCTCTTCGGTCTCGGGCTGGTCGAGGCCATACCCGAGGACGCCATCGCCGCCCGCGCGGATCCCGACGACGCGGACGGAGACGGCATCTCCGGCCGGGCCGCGCGCGGGCCGGACGGGCGTCTGACGCGATTCGGTGCCAAAGCCGACGTCGCGACGATCGAGGAGTTCACGCGCAGCGCGCTCCTGATGGAGATGGGCCTGACCACCCACGCGGGAGACCGTGACCTGGTGGACGGCGCCCCCGCGCCGGCGGGGACCGATCCGGTACCCGAGCCCGAAGTCGACGCGCGAACGGTCGAGTTGCTCACAGCCTTCACGCGGTTCCTCGCCCCACCCGCGCGCGCGCCGGCCCGATCCCCGGAGCATGCCGAAATGCTGGCGGCCGGTGAGCGCCTGTTCGCCCGGGTCGGCTGCGAGCAGTGTCACACGCCCGCGATGCGCACCGGATCGAGCGACTCTCCGGCGCTGAGCGGCAAGACCGTCGCTCTCTACTCGGACCTTCTTCTCCACGACATGGGCCCGGATCTGGTGAACGTGTGCGGGCGAGACGCGGCGCCGCAAGAACTGCGCACGACCCCGCTCATGGGTCTCCAGCACCGTGAATTCTTCCTGCACGACGGGCGCACGATCGACCTGCGCGAGGCGATCCTCAGCCACGGCGGAGAGGCCCGGGCCGCCCGCGACGCCTTTGCGCGCCTGCCGTACCTGGACCAGGAGAACGTCGTGATGTTCCTTCGCTCCCTGTAGGCAGCGGTAACCTTTACCGGCAAGGAGTCCCTCATGCGCCTGCGCGCCATGTTCCCGCTCGTGCTTCTGGGCGCCCTCGCGTGCGCCTCGTCAGATGGGGCCCGGCACGAGACCGTCACCCGTGTCGACGTATCGACCGGTGCCGGCACCGTCGTCGTTTCCGAGGTCCGCGACCAGCCCGGCATCGCCGTCCACACCCTGCCCTTTCCGCCGGATTCCGTCTGGCGGGTGCTGCCCCGGGTGTACGACTTGCTCGGCATCGAAGGCGCGGGAGAGGTGCCCGGCCAGCGGCTGTACGGCGCGCGCAATTTCAGACCCCGCCGCATCGAGGAGCAGCGGCTCTCGACGTACATCGACTGCGGCATGGGGACGACCGCGACGCCCAAAGCCGACGAGTACGCCGTCACCATGACGCTGGTGTCCCGCCTGGATTCCGCGCCCGATGGGGGGACCCGGGTGGAGACGGTGATGCAGGCGACCGCGAGGCCCCGGGCCACGGCGGGCAACCCCGTGCGCTGCCCGTCGACCGGCCGGCTGGAGCGGAGGGTCGCGGACCTGCTGGCCCTGGTGCTGGAGTCGAGTTCCTGATATGGACCATCAGCGGCCGGCGGCGCGCACCCTCCCGGTGTGGGTCCAGATCACGATGACGCCGCAGAGCGTCTCGACGCTCGTACCGCCGAACTGCACCGGCACCTGGCTCGCGCTGCGGTACACCTCGATGGCGGCGATCGTGGACGGGTGGCCAATGTCGTCGATGCTCAGAGCCTGATCCTGCCGGAGCGGATCGTCCACCCGTTCCTCCGTTTCGGCTCCCTCGCGTTCGCGGATCGGGCGCGAGTCGCCCCGGCTGAACATGAGGCCATCCACGAACACCCGCGGCCGGCAGAGGCCGCCCTGCGAAAGGCTGCTGCCGCGCAGCTGGATCTGGGCGGGTCCCGCGCTGCCACCGCCGAACGCCACGCGCTGCACGCCCGGGATGCCCGCCAGGAGGTCGGTGACGTTCGCCGCCTGCCGCCGTTCGATGGCCTCGGGCGTCACGAAGTGCCCGAAGTTGCCCCGTTGCCGCTCGAAGAAACCGGCGTAGTCGAGATACTGCCGGACCGCGCGCACCCGGACTTCGATCGGGTCCAGCGTGACGGGCGCAGGTCGGAGATGGAAGACCGAGTTGAGCTCGGCGCCCGCCCCTACCTCCACCTGCCCCGAGATCCAGGACTGGTAGCCGAAGCGCTGGGCCGACACGTGATAGGTTCCCGCGGCCGGCACATCGAGCACCCAGAACCCCTCCTGGTCGCTCACGGCCGTCGAGACGCGGGTGCTGTCGGCCGAGAGGAGCGTCAGGATGCCGCCCGGGATGGGGGCATCCGTCTCGACATCGAGGAGGCGGCCGCGGATGTGCTGCGCGCCGGCACCCTCCGCGCTCGCCAGCGAGAGCAACCCCGCCAGTAACAGAACGCACGGGAGCCAGGCCCGGCGGCTTCGGGGCTCCTGGCCGGCGCGATCGACGTTCGCCACCATACACATACGGGTACCCGCAGCAATGGGCGACGTTGCGCGGCTGGAAAAGGGGTGGACGGCCGAACGCCGCCCACCCCTTCCGTTACCACGACCCGCGCCCTACATAACCCTCAGATGCCCGGCGGCACGTTCGGGTCGAGCGGCGGGGTGAGATTGTCGTTCCCCTCGTACTCGCTCCGGGGGATCGGGAAGCACGTCCACACGTCGTAGGTCCCCCAGACCGGCGCGTTGGGATGCGGCCCGGTCGGGAAGTAGCTCCCGCCCTCGAACGGGCCGTTGCCCGGGTCGAAGCGGGTCCACCGGCGGAGGTCCGCCACGCGGAACCCGCCCATGAAGAGGTCCCGCGCCCGCTGCCGGCGCAGCTCCTCCACCAGGTCCTGCCCCGCGAGCGCGACCGGCGGCTGGTTGCCCGCCGCACGCCGCTCGTTGACGAAGACGAGGACCACCCCGTCGTTGCCGCCCTGCATGGCGAGCGCCTCGTGCAGATGGTGCTGCGCCTCCAGGTAGTCCGCCATCAGGACATCGGTGTCGAACTCGGTCAGCAGCGGCATCTCCTCCGGGTCGGTTCCCGTGCAGTCGGGGCACTCGGCCGACGCCGGCGCGATCGTATTGCCCGTGTAGTCGCTGTAGCGCAGACCCTGGAAGAACTTGTAGAGCGGGGTGAGCCCGTTGTGACCCGTCCCCTGATCCGGATGGTGCTGGATCCTGGGATCCGTCTGCGGCGCGATCACGCCCTGGTCCCTGAACGTGAACCCTGTCCCATCGAAGCTGGGGTGCGCCCCCAGGAACCGGGGGTGGATGCCATGGGTGAAGTTGCCCCCGTGGCTCGTGCCCTGGAGCGGGTTGCGCCCGCCCGGCAGGTCCACGTAATCGATCCACCGCTCGAACCCTGCGGTGACGTCGCCCGCGTAACCAGCGGCCTCGGACCAGTTGCCCAGGCCGAGGCGCGCCCGGGCGAGACCCGTCCGCGCCAGGTTGGCGAGACCCTCCTCACCCGCCCGCTCCGCGACCGTCAGCGCCTCCTCCAGGTACGGCAGCGCGGCGGAGAACGTCTCCAGCTGCGACAGCACCGTACCGCTCGGATCGTCCGCGTCCGGCGAGATGACCGACTGGCACATGTTCTCGGCCATCACGAGGGCGGCGTAGCCGGCGTACGCCAGCGACTGGGCCAGCGCCGGGTCGAAGTCCCGCGCCGGGTTGTCTTCCGCCCAGCCGCGGATGTGCTCGGCCAGCCCGTCCGCCAGCCGGAGCGTCCGGGATACGGCCTCGAAGATGTCGTTCGTGGGTCCTTCCTGGTAGCTCACGATGCGCTCGTTCACGCGCGCGTGGCCCTCCCAGTTGAGCCCTGTGACCATCTCGTCGGTCATGAACGTGGCGAACTGGATGATCTGGCCCACGTACGCGTTGTTGAAGGCGTCGACCACGCCGTTCATGCGCACCTCGAGCAGCTTCGGATCATCGAGCTGATCGAGCTGGATCTCGTCCGGGTTGTTCACGTTCAACAGGTTGTCCGCGTTGCACGCCCCCAGGACCAGAAGGGCACCGACGGCGCACACCGCCGCCCAATTCCTGTTCAGGCGAATCATGGTGAGCCCTCCTCAGAAGGTGACCCGCAGCGACGCCGACAGGCGGCGGGTCTGCGGTGTGGAAGCGTAATCCAGCATGGTGAACGTGCTGTTGGGATTGAACTGCACTTCCGGATCCCCCTTGCCCTCGTACTTCGTCCACAACGACAGGTTGCGGCCCGCCACCGTCGCGGACCACCGGCTCCCCGGAATGAGACGCGTGGTCCAGCGCTGCGGGACCGCGTACGTGAGGGAGAGCTCCCGGAACTTGATGTAATCGGCCTTGGAAATGTGGCTCCGGGTCTGGAGCGACCGCATGGCCAGGACGTCCGCCACCGTCACATCCGGGTTGAGCGGCGTGCCGCCCGTGTTCACGTCCCAGGTGTTGATGTCGATCCGCGTCCCCAGCGAGCAGGCGGCGCACCACTGGTAGTGCCCGCCGGCGTACTGGAAGTGCGTGAAGATCCGGAAGTCGTTGAAGAGCGTGAAGGTGTTGGTGAACGCGGCCTCCCGCGGCGGGCGCGACGGGCCCATGTAGATCTCGTCGCACTCCTCCGCCTGGTCCCACGTCGGGTCGCTGGGCGCCCACCGGCAGCTGCTCAGCACCGTCACGTTCTGGCGCGGCGCGTCGAGCACCGGATCGGTGATGATGTTGCCCGCGTTGTCCCGCACCACCGGCTGGCCCGACGCGTCGCGCTCCACGTCCACGGCCCAGAAGCCGCCCAGGGGGTAGCCCTCCCGGTGCCGCTGCACGGAGGCGAAGGACCCGAAGGCCTGTTCCTCACGGGCGCCGTTGAACGACACGAGCTCGTTGGCGTTGGTCGAGAACGCCAGGGTCGCGTCCCAGTTGAAATTGCGGCCCAGGAAGGGCGAGCCCGTCAGCAGCAGCTCGGTCCCCCGGTTCGAGATCTCGCCGATGTTTACCAGGTGGTTCCCCGTGAACCCGGTCGAGGTCGGATCCGGCACGCTGATGAGCGCGTCGACCGTCTTCTGGTTGTAGAAGGTGAACTCCACGCCGACGCGGCCTTCCAGCAGGGACGCATCGAACCCGGCCTCCAGCTCCTGGCCCGTCTCGGCCTTCAGGTTCGGGTTGCCGTAGGAGGAGATGGTCAGCGTGTTGACCAGCCCGTCGTCGACGACGCCCTGGCCGCTGGTGAACGTGCGGTCCGCGGAGAACGGGCTGGGGGCGTTCCCCGCCCTGCCCCAGGCGAGGCGCAGCTTGAGCTCGTCCGCCAGGCCGAAGTCGAAGAACTCCTCGTCGGAGATGATCCAGGCGAGCGACGCCTTGGGGTAGACCACCAGCGAGAAGTCGGACCCGAAGGCGGAGTTGTCGTCGACCCGGATGGCGGCGGTCCCGTACAGGCGATCGCGCCAGCCCAGCCGCTCCTCGACGAAGAACCCCAGCGACGTCTGTTCGGAGATCGACTCGCTCGCGTTCCGGCTCGCCGCCGCGCCCACCAGGTTCAGGTTGTTGGCCACGAGCCCCTGGCCACTGGCGAAGAAGTCGCGGCGCTTGCGGGCGTTCAGCTGCATGCCGCCCGAGAAGGCCGAATGGAGATCGTCGGTCACCTGCGCGGAGGCCGTTCCCGCGTAGTCCACCGTCCAGCGATGCACGCCGCCGATCTCGTGATCGATGATACCGGTGGCGGAGATGGCGCCCCAGGGCGCCCGACCCGTCGTGTCCTGCCGAGTGAATTGGGTCTCCAGATAGGTCTGCCGGTCCAGCCCGAGCGTGAGCTTGTTCCGGAACCAGTCGAGGGGCTGCCAGTTGCCCGTGATCCCGATCGTCATCCGCTCGATCCGGTTCTGCCGGTCGAACTCGTTCGTCACCCACGGACTGAAGCCGAGGAAGCCGGGCTCCCACGGCGCGCTCTGCGCACGCGCCCGCCCGCGCATCGAGTTGCGGATGAGGCCGTTGGACGCGTTGTTGCTGAGCGGCTGCTGGAGGTGGGTCCGGGTGTAGCTGAACTGGCTGGAGATGTTCAGGTTGTCGGCCGCCTGCACGTCGAAGTTGCCGCGCCCGCCGATCCGATTCGCGAAGTTGTTGAAGTACACGCCTTCCTCGTCGTTCCTGTTGAACGAGAGGAAGTAGCCCATCCGGTCGCTGCCGCCCCGGACGGACGTGTTGATGTCCATCGAGGACCCCGTCCGCAGCGCGGCGGGGTGCCGGAACAGCGGGTCGTCCTTCAGGATGAACTCCTCGGAGCCGGGGATCCGGATGATGTCCTCTTCGGGGATCCCGGTGCGGAGCACGGCGTTGCCGTTCGAGTCCTTGGCCCACCATTCGAGGTCCGCCGGGTCGCGATTGCCGGCCACGACCTGGCAGCCGGGGAACGTATTCGAGTTCTGACGGGCCACGGTGCAGCGGCTGTAGGTCGTGTAGTTGTCGCCCGAGGTGCTCTTGAGCCATTCTACCTCGCCGACGCCCATGCTGGCGGTCCACTGGGCCCCTTCGGCGCCCCGGCGTCCCTTCTTCGTGATGACCTGGATGACGCCGTTGGCCGCGTCGGCCCCGTACAGCGTGGCCGCCGCGGGCCCCTTGATGACCTCGATGCTCTCGATGTCGTCGGGGTTCAGGAAGTCGAGCGCGGTGCCGCCCTGATAGAGGCTGTTCGCCTCCATGTTGCCGCTCTCGATCCGGATCCCGTCCACGTAGAACACCGGCTCGTACCCGCCGCTCAGGGAGCCGGCGCCGCGGATGCGGATGTTGGACGAAGCACCGGTCTGCCCGCTGTTGGCCATCAGGCTGAGACCCGGGGTCCGGGCCGTCAGCAGCTCGGTGGCGTGGTTGATCGGCGCCATCTCGATCCGATCGTCGACGTTGATCTTGCCGACCGTGTTGCCGAGCTCACGCTTCGTCTGCGCCCCCGGAGTGCCCGTGACGATCATCTCGTCCATCTCGATCGCCGAGACATGGAGGGCGAGATCGGCCGTAATCGTCTGGCCCGCCACCACCGTGACCGTGGCCTGTGCGCGGGCGTACCCGAGCATGTTCGTACTCAGCGTGTACTGGCCCGGGGGGATGCCGAGGATCACGTATCGGCCGTCTGCGTTGGTCAGCCCGCCCCGCGGCGTGCCGACCAGCTGGACCTGGACGCCGGGGATCGGCTGCATCGAGGTCGCGGAAGTGATCGTGCCGGCGACGCCGCCGGTCTCCTGGGCCCCTACCGGTCCAGCACCCAGGAACAGCAGGCCCACCATCGCGCCGAGGGCGACGGCGCTACTCCGACGAGGATTCCATCTCATGGGGCTTCCTCCGGGGAATGAGAACTGCACGCGCCTCGCAACGAAGCGCCGGGACCTCTCTCGTTTGGTGCCGTCAGGCGGAATTTGGAGCGGCGGTGAATTCCGCCACGTTCTACGTAATCGCTGTGTCGCGCGAGCGCAAGCCCCCGGGTAGCGTTGTCCCGGGGCCAGAACCCGGATTCCCGGCCAGCTGCCGCCTGATGCGCGACCGAACGAGCTATTCGAGCATCGCTTCCGGCTGCTCTGCGGCGGGCGCGATGTGCCGGTAGCGGTCGATCAGGCGGGCGCAGGTGTTCCAGCGCAGGAGTGCGGAGTCGTCGCCCGGGGGGTGCCGTGCCTCGGCCTCGAGGTACCAGTCCATGGCCTGGCGGAGCCAGTCATAGACGACGGGTCCGGTGCCGGGTCCGCCGCGGGCGAGGCGGGCCTTGCCGATGCGCTCGCAGATGATGCCGTTGTAGTAGGCGCGCTCGTAGGGTTCGGGGAGGTCGTCTGCGAGGGCCTGGACCTCGGCCACGCGGGGCGGGTTCGCGGACCGGAGCTGGTCGGTGAGGGCGAGGACGAGGAGGACCCGGGCGCGGGGGTTGTCCGGGTCCACGCCGAGCACGTCGCGGCAGATGCTCTCGGCTTCCCACGGCTCGTTGAGCAGGCGATAGCGCTCGGCCTTCTGGAGGGCGACCTCGACGCCGTCCGGGGACAGCTTCTTGAGCTCGAACATGGCGACCCCCTACTTGCGCATGACCAGCCGCACCAGCTTGGCGACGGGATCGTAGGAGCGGTCCACCACCCGCTCCTTGAGCGGGATGATGGCGTTATCGGTGATGTTGATGTTCTCCGGGCACACCTTCGTGCAGCACTTGGTGATGTTGCAGAAGCCGATGCCCTGGGCCTCGCGCAGCTCGTCGATCCGGTCCTCGTCGTCCAGCGGGTGCATCTCGAGCGCGGCGATGTGGGCGTAGAAGCGAGGGCCGACGAAGGCGTCGTGCCGGTGATGCTCCCGGAGCACGTGGCACACGTCCTGGCAGAGGAAGCACTCGATGCACTTGCGGAACTCCATCACGCGGTCGACATCGCCCTGGTCCATGCGCCAGCTCCCGTCGGCGTGATCGGGGGTGCGGGCCCGGAACGGTCTGATGCGTTTCTTGACCTCGTAGTTCCAGGAGACGTCGGAGACCAGGTCCCGGACCAGGGGGAAGGCTTTCAACGGCTCGATCGTGACCGGCCGGTCGAGGGGCACCTGGTTGAGACGCGTCATGCACATGAGCCGGGGCATGCCGTTGACCTCGGCGGAGCAGGAGCCGCACTTGCCGGCCTTGCAGTTCCAGCGGACGGCGAGGTCGTGGGCCACCTCGGCCTGGATGCGGTTGACGGCGTCGAGCACGACCATCCCCTCCTCGACCTCCGTCCGGTACTCCTGGAGGCCGCCCGTTTCGTCGCCGCGCCAGATCCGGAACGTCGCTGTCCTCGCCATCAGCCTTGCTCCTCGATGATCCGTTTCAGCGCATCCGGCATGTCGGGGATCGGCGCCCGCGTCACCCGCATCTCGCCGCCCGGCCCCCTGCTCACCACCAGGTTCGAGCCGGACCACGCGGCCTCCCTGTCCGGATGGTCCTCCCGGGTGTGCGCGCCGCGGCTCTCCGTCCGCTCGAGGGCGGCGCGGGCGACCGCTTCGGCCACAGTGAGGAGGTTGTGGAGGTCCAGCGCGGTGTGCCAGCCGGGATTGTACTCCCGGTTCCCCGGCACGGCCACCGACCGGGCGCGCTCGCGCAGGGCGACGATCTCCTCCAGCGCGTGCTCCAGCTCCACGACCGTCCGGATGATCCCCACCTTCTCCTGCATCAGCGCCTGGAGCGCGAACTGGATCGCGTACGGCCCCTCGGCCGGCGGCCCCGTGCCCGTGCGCCCGCGATCGAAGGGGGCGAGCGCGTGGCGGGCGATGTCGGTCACCTCCCGCTCGTCCACGCCGCCCGCGCCGTTCTCCCGCGCGAACCGCGCGGCGTGCTCGCCCGCGCGCTTGCCGAAGACCAGCAGGTCCGAGAGCGAATTGCCGCCGAGGCGGTTGGCCCCGTGCAGCCCGGCGGCGCACTCGCCGGCGGCGAACAGCCCCGGCAGCGTCGACATCTGCGTGTCCGCGTCCACGCGGATCCCCCCCATGGCGTAGTGCGTGGTCGGTCCGACCTCCATGGGCTCCTTCGTGATGTCGATATCCGCGAGCTGCTTGAACTGGTGGTACATGCTCGGCAGCTTGCGCCGGATGTGCTCCTCGGCGTCCCGCAGCTTCTCGCCGATCCACGCGATGTCGAGGAAGACGCCGCCGTGGGGGCTGCCCCGCCCCTCCCGCACCTCGCGCAGGATGCAGCGGGCCACGTGGTCGCGGGTGAGGAGCTCGGGCGGCCGGCGCGCGGCCCGGTCGCCCTGCGTATAACGCCACCCCTCCTCCTCGCTGTCCGCCGTCTGGTCGCGGTAGAGCGGCGGGATGTCGTCGAACATGAAGCGGCGCCCCTCGCCGTTCCGCAGCACGCCCCCCTCCCCCCGGACGCCCTCCGTGACCAGGATCCCCTGCACGCTCGGCGGCCAGACCATCCCGGTCGGGTGGAACTGCACGAACTCCATGTCGATGAGCTCGGCGCCGGCGTCGTAGGCCAGCGCATGGCCGTCGCCGGTGTACTCCCAGCTGTTGCTCGTGATCCGGTACGCGCGGCCGATCCCGCCCGTGGCCATCACGACCGCGCGGGCGCGGAACACCCTGAACCGGCCGCGCTCCCGCTCGTACGCCAACGCGCCGGACACGCGGCCGCCGGCCGTCAGCAGCCGGACCACCGTCGTCTCCATGTAGAAGTCGATGCCCGCGTGCACGCCGTGGTCCTGGAGCGTGCGGATCATCTCGAGACCCGTCCGGTCCCCCACGTGGGCCAGCCGCGGGTAGGCGTGGCCGCCGAAATTGCGCTGGAGGATCCGGCCATCCTTCGTCCGGTCGAACAGGGCGCCCCAGGCCTCGAGCTCGCGCACCCGCTCGGGCGCCTCCCGGGCGTGGAGCTCCGCCATCCGCCAGTTGTTCAGGTACTGCCCGCCCCGCATGGTGTCGGCAAAGTGGACGCGCCAGCCATCGCGCTCATCCACGTTCGCGAGCGACGCCGCGATCCCGCCCTCGGCCATCACCGTGTGCGCCTTGCCCAGCAGCGACTTGCAGACGACGCCCACCGAGACCCCCGCCGCGGACGCCTCGATCGCCGCGCGCAGCCCCGCCCCGCCCGCGCCGATCACCAGCACGTCGTGGTCGATCGTCTCGTAGGTCACAGCAGCCGCACGTCGGCCAGCACACCCATGGACAGCAGGCGCACGTAGAGGTCCGAGAAGGCCACCCAGAAGAGGCTCAGCCACGCCCACGTCATGTGCCGCCGGTTCAACCGGTTGCACCCCGCGTACAGCGCCCCCTGCGCCGGCCGCTCCGAGGGTCGGTCGAGCCGCCCGCCCACCAGGTGCCGGAGCGAGTGACAGCCCAGCGTGTAGCCGCCCAGCAGCACCACGTTCACCGCCAGCACCAGCGTCCCCACCCCGATCCCCGGCTCACGCGCCCCCGTCGCCGGGTCCTCGAACCACAGCGCCAGCCACACGTCGTACGACAGGATCACCAGGAACAGGAGCGCGAGGTAGAGGAAGTAGCGGTGGATGTTCTGGAGGAGCAGCGGGAGGTGCCGCTCGCCCAGGTACTTCCTCCGCGGCTCACCGACCCCGCACGCCGGCGGGTCCGCCCAGTGCGACTTGTAGTACGCGCCCCTGTAGTAATAGCACGTGAGCCGGAACCCACCCGGCATCCACAGGATCCAGATCGCCGGCGAGAAGATCAGCCACTCGGGATACCACCCCGGCCGCGCGCCGAACCACGCGTGGCCGATCCGCCCGAACAGCTCCGGCGAGTAGAACGGCGAGAGGTAGGACCCGTGCCAGTAGTGCTCCCCCTGCAACGCCGCCCACGTCGCGTAGACGATGAACCCCGTCAGCCCCACAAACACCGCCACCGGCGAGACCCACCA
>DATKBW010000023.1:0-106203 GCA_035513575.1 Longimicrobiales bacterium
GCCGAGCGTGCTGATCGCGACGCCGCGCTCGGCCTCGCCCAGCGGCTCGCCGGAGCGGGCGACCCACCCGACCGCGGCCGGCTTCCGCTTGCGGGGGAAGCGGACGGCGACCTCGGCGCGGTCGTCGAGAAGCATCTCGCCGAGGAGACGCGCGGAGGCGGCGACGCCGCGGGGGATGATCCGCCCGTTCACGGCGAAGCGAACGCCATCGGGATAGGCGGCCCGAGGGCGTCATCGAACGTGGGGTCGAAGAGGGGCGCGAAGCCGCGGATCAGCGTGGCGGCGAGCCAGCCCGGGTCGAGGAGGGGCGAGAGCGGGTTCGTGAGCGCGAGCCGGACGGCGGTACCGCTGTCGCCGGCGACGAGCCCGGGTGGCGGCCTGAGGTACTCCCAGGGCGCATTCTGCCGGGAGGCCAGGCGCCAGCGCGTCGCGTGGGCGCTGCCGCCGCGGCGGGACTCGGTGACGACGTCGTCGCAGGCGAGGAGGGCGAGCTTGATGCCGACGCCGGCGAACCCGATCCCGCGGCCGCGCTTCTTGCTGCTCGCGGCCAGGTCGTGGTACCGGCGGAGCTGGGCCCGGGTCATCCCCTGACCGTCAGCGACGATCGTGAGCGTGCGCGCGGCGGTGTCGGCGGTGAAGTCGATCGGCCGCGCGCCGGAGTCCAGGGCGTTGGCCACGGTCTCGGCGACGACCGTTTCCTCGAGCCCCGCGGGATACGCGTCGCGGAGATCCTCGAGGAGGTGGAGCAGGTCGACGCGCGTCTGGCCCATCAGCCGGCGTCAGTGGCCGGCCGCGCGCGGCGGGGGATCACGCCGTCGCCCGCTCGTCCGCGGCCTGCTCCTGCTCCCGCAGCCCCTTCGCGGCCAGCTCCACCGCGTCCAGGATCTTGGTGTAGCCGGTGCACCGGCAGAGGTTGCCGGACAGCGCCTCCCGGATCTCGTCGCGCGAGGGGTCGTGGTTGCGTTCGAGGAGGGCGGCGGCGGACATGAGGATGCCGGGTGTGCAGAACCCGCACTGAGCGGCGCCACACTCGCCGAAGGCGGCCTGGAGGGGGTGCGGGCCGGAGGCGTCGGCGAGCCCCTCGACGGTGGTGACGCGGCGGCCATCGGCCTCGAGGGCGGGTGTGATGCAGGCGAGGGTCGGCTCGCCATCGAGGAGTACGGTGCAGGCGCCGCAGTCGCCCTTGTCGCAGCCCTGCTTGGAGCCGGTCAACCCGAGCCCGTAGCGGAGCGCCTCGAGGAGCGTCCAGTGGGACGCGACGCCGAGCTCGCGGCGGTCCTCGTTCACGTCGAAGCGGAGGAGGGACCACATGCCTAAGGGTACCCGCGAGCCGGCGAAGCGGGCAAGGCGTCGCGCGGACCGGCGGCGGACGCCGCGAGCCATGGACTCCGGACGGGGCGGCGGAAACCCGTCGTGGGTGGCCGGGGGCCCGCCGGTGCCGCATACTCATGGGATGCCTCACGATCGGGTCGCCGGAATCGTCCTCGCCGCGGGGGAATCCATCCGGATGCGGGAGCCGAAGGCGCTCCTTCGCGCGGGAGGAGACACGTTCCTCGAGCGGACCATCGCCGCGCTGAAGGGGGGCGGATGCGCACCCGTGGTGGCGGTGGTCCGGCCGGACATGGAGGCGGCCCGGGAGGCGGCGGAGCGGGCGGGAGCGCGGCCGGTCGTCAATGCCGGTCCCGGGTCCGAGCAGGTGGACTCGCTGCGGCTGGCCCTCGCGTCGCTTTCCGCGGATGTGGCGGCGGCGGTGGTGCTTCCGGTGGACCACCCGCTGGTCCGGGGGGAGACGGTGGCGGCGCTGATCGCGGCGTGGCGCGGGTCCCCGGACCGGATCGCCCGTCCCGTCCACGAGGGGCGCCCCGGGCACCCGACGCTCTTCCCCCGAACGGTCTGGCCGGCGTTCACCGCGGAGCTCCCCCGGGGGGCGCGGAGCGTGGTGGAGGACGAAGCGCAACCGCGGCTGGATGTGCCGGTTGGGGATCCCGGCGTGCTGGCGGACGTGGACACGCCCGCGGCGTTCGCCCGCTGGGTGAAGGGGCGGTGAGCGTCTCCCCCGCGGAGGCGGCCCGTGCGGCGATCGCGGCCCGGGCCGGGGGTCGGGAGGTCGCGGTGGTGGCGGTGGCGGAGGGGCCGTCGGCGGGACGTCGCATGCTGGTCTGGGGCCCGGAGGACGTCCGCGGGCGTCTCGGCGACGCGGCGCTGGACGCGGCGGGGCGGGCGCTGGGGCTCGAGGTCCTGGCCGCGGGACGCGCCGCATCCCGCCCGGGCGCATCGGGCGAAGGGGCGGTGACGCTCTACGCGGAGCCGCACCGGCGGACGAACCGCCTGTTCATCGTCGGCGCGGGTCACATCGCGGTGCCGCTGGCGGAGCTCGGCGGGCTGCTCGGGCTGGACGTGGTGGTGCTCGACGACCGGGAAGAGTTCGCGACGGCGGACCGGTTCCCGGCCGGCGCCTCGGTCCGGCGGGTGGACTTCGCCGACCCGTTCCGGGAGGCCGTCCCTGGCACCGACGACCTGGTCATCCTGGTCACGCGGGCGCACCGCTACGACTTCGACTGCCTGTCCCGCCTCGTGCGGGAACACCCCCTCCCCCGCTATATCGGGATGGTCGGAAGCCGGCGCCGGGTCCGCGCGGCCTTCACCGCGCTGCTCCAGGCGGGCGTCCCCAGGGAGCGCCTCGCGGCGGTACACGCGCCCATCGGCCTCGACATCGGCGCGGAGACGCCCGCGGAGATCGCCGTCGCCATCGCCGCCGAGATCGTCGCCGTGCTGCGGGGCGTCCGCGCCGGCGGGTCGCTCAGGGACGCCGAAGACGTCCTCGCCCGGCTCCTGCCCGCGCCGACCGCCGCCGCCGAAGTCGAGCCGGGCCCGGTAGCGAAGTCGAAGTCGAAGTCGAAGCATGGATGACGCCGGGGTCTACCGGGCCCTGCTGGACGCGGTCGCGGCGGGTCGTCGGGCGGTGCTGGCGACGGTCATCCGCGCGAAGGGGTCGGTGCCGCGGGATGTGGGGAGCAAGATGCTGATCGAGCCGGGGCGCGGTCTGGTGGGGACGATCGGCGGCGGGTGCGGCGAGGGGGACGTGATCGCGGCGGCGGCGGAGGTCCTGGCGTCGGGGCGGGCGCGCGTGGTGCGGGTGGAGCTGATGGACGCGGTGGAGTCGTGGAGCCCCGCGGTGTGCGGGGGCATCATGGACGTGCTCGTGGAGCCGGTGGAGCCGGATGTGGCATAGGTACAACACCTTCCTGCTGAAGCCGCCGGAGCTGACGGTGGCGTGGGAGGACGCGGTGACGGGGGCCAGGGCGTGGCTGGTGATCAACTCGCTGCGGGGGAACGCGGCGGGGGGCGGCACGCGCATGCGGCTGGGCGCCACGCCGCGGGAGGCCGCGTACCTGGCGAAGTCGATGGAGCTGAAGTTCGCGCTGGCTGGCCCGGCGATCGGCGGTGCGAAGAGCGCCATCGACTTCGACCCCCGGGACCCGCGCAAGGGGGAGGTGCTGGAGCGCTGGTACGCGGCGATCGCGCCGTACCTGCGGGAGCGCTATGGCACGGGCGGCGACCTGAACGTGGACGAGATCCACGAGGTCATCCCGCTGGTGAAGGGGCTGGGGCTGGAGCACCCGCAGGAGGGGGTGGTGCGCGGGCACTTCCGGCCGGACGAGGCGGGGTTCCGGCGGATCATCCGGGCGCTGGACGAGGGCGTGAAGGCGCCGGTGACGGACGGGCGGGGTGTCGCAGGGAAGGACCTGCGCATCGCGGACGTGATCACGGGATACGGCGTCGCGCAGGCGGTGCTCGGCTATTTCCGGCTCGCCGGGCGGGACCCGGAGGGGACGCGTGTGCTCCTGGAGGGGTTCGGCAACGTGGGCGCCGCGGCGGGGCTCTACCTCGCCCGCGCCGGCGCCCGGCTCGCGGCGGTCTCGGACGCGGAGAAGGTGCTGGTGGACAAGGCCGGGCTGGACGCGGCGGCGGTGGAGCGGCTGATGGTGGACGGGCCCGACCGGCTGCTGCCGGACGACCCGCGCTGCCGCCGGGACGATCGGCGGGACGTCTTCTACGACACGCCCGCGGACGTGTTCGTGTGCGCCGCGTCGTCGGGAACGATCACGGAGGAGACGCTGGACCGCCTGGCCGCGGCCGGTGTGCAGGTGATCGCGTGCGGGGCGAACCAGCCGTTCCGCGAGCGGCAGCTCGGGTCCACGCGCGTGCACCGGCTGGCGGACGGCCGGTTTGCGGTACTCGCGGACTTCCTCGCAAACTGCGGCATGGCTCGAACATTCAGCTATCTCATGGAGGACGGCGCGTGCCCGACAGCCCCGGCGGTGTTCGACGCGGTGGACGTGACGATCGCGACCGCGCTGGACGAAGTACTGGCCCGGGGGACCCGGGCGGATCGCGGACTGCTCGCGGCCACGCTCTCGCTGGGTCTCGACCGGGTCGGGGCGCCATGACGGCGGCGGCGCGGGGAGGGTTCCGGACGGCGGCGAACGAGGGTGGGCCGGCGACGCTGCTGGTGGGCACCCGCCTCGGGCTCTTCACGCTGCGGTCGTCGGAGGACCGGCGCACGTGGCGAACGGAAGGGCCGGCGCTGGAGGGGCGGGCGGTCTACCACGCCATCCGGGATCGGCGCACGGATCGGCTCTGGGCCGCCACCGACCACGGCGTCTGGGGACCGCACGTGCACCGGAGCGAGGACGGCGGCGCCACGTGGGAGGTCCTGGAGGACGCGCCGCACCACGCGGACGAGCGCGGGCTCGAGGCGATCTGGTTCCTGGCGCCCGGCCCCACGGACGAGCCGGACACGCTGTGGGCCGGGATCGAGCCGGCGGGGCTGTTCGTGAGCCGGGACGCCGGGGTGAGCTGGGAGCCGGTGTCGGCGCTGAACGACCACAAGACCAGCAAGTCGTGGCAGCCGGCCGGCGGCGGGCTCGCTCTCGGGGGGATCCAGCACGACCCCTCGGACGAGAAGACCCTGTACTGCTCCATCTCGGCGGGGGGCGTGTACCGGTCCGACAACGGCGGCGTCAGCTGGAAGCCGGTGAACGCGGGGGTGCGGGCGGACTTCCAGCCACGGCCGCGGCCGTACCCGAAGAGCGGGCAGTGCGTCCACAGGCTCCGGCTGCACCCCGCCCGCCCGCAACGGCTCTACCAGCAGAACCACTGCGGCGTCTACCGGAGCGACGACCGGGGGGAGAGCTGGGTGGAGATCACCGAAGGGCTGCCGAGCGAGTTCGGCTACGCGCTGGCGCTGGACCCCCGCAACCCCGATATGGTCTTCGTGATCCCGGAAGAGTCGAGCCACATGCGGGCGACCGTCGAGGGCAAGCTCCGGGTCTTCCGCAGCCGGGACGCCGGGGGGAGCTGGCAGGCGCTCAAGCGGGGGCTCCCGCAGGAGCACGCGTACGTCTCCGTCCTGCGGGACGCCATGGACCAGGACGACCGGGACCCCGTGGGCATCTACTTCGGCACGACCACCGGGCACGTCTTCGGCAGCCGGGACCGGGGTGAGTCGTGGAGCCAGGTCACCGCCTTCCTGCCGAAGATCCTCTGCGTCACCGCGATCTGACGACGAGCCGGCCGCCGCTCAACCCCCGGCCCCGCTCCAGTCGAGGTACAGGCGGCTGCACAGCGATCCCCGGCCGGCGGCGGCGGTCAGCTCCGACGCGGGTCCCCACCGCCACGCGCGGTACTGCGTGACGCCGGTCACGTCCTGCGGCACCGCGGGCTCCCCCGCGGCGATCCGGGCGCCGTAGAGCCGCATCTCGAGCCGGTACGACGGCCGGTCCAGCACCCCTCCCCGGAGCACGCCCTCCGGCTCCACGACCACCCCCAGCTTGTCCCGCCCGGCCCGGCGCACCGCCTCCTCCCACCCCTCCCCGGGTCCGAGGGAAGCGGCGGGGAGACCCCAGACGAGCGGCAGCTCCTCATCGTCCTCCGGCCGCTGGACCAGGAGCACCTCGGCGGTACGGAGCCGGTGAATGGCGAGGGAGACGGACCGCTTCGTCACCCGGGCCACCCGAAGCGCCCCATGTCCACGCGCCCCTCCGGATCGAAGACGACCCCGTCGCCCGCCAGCAGCGCGCGCTGGAGGGGCCGCGCGTGCCCGGAGCGCGGAATGGTGATCTCGCCGCGGGCGCCGATCACGCGCCACCAGGGGACATCGCTGCCGTCGGGCAGCGTGCGCAGGGCACGGCCCACCGCGCGGGCGGCGCGGGGGCGTCCCGCGACGGCGGCGATGGCGCCGTAGCTGGCGACGCGCCCCGCGGGGATGGCCCGCACGGCGTCGTGGACGCGGCAGGCGAAGTCCACCGCGTCGGCGCGGTCAGGCGGCGGCAAGGGCGCGGAGCTCCCGTGAGAACCGTTCGGCGACACTCGTCCAGTCGTAGTGCCGGACGGCGAGGGCGCGCAAGTCCTCCCGGAAGGCGTGGGCGGCGGCGAGGGCGATGGGGGCGCCGGCGGCGATGTCGGCCACGAGACGGGCGGGGTCGGGGCTGAGCCGGAGTGCGTCCAGGACATCCGGCGGGACGACCTCGGCGATGGCCTTCAGGCTCTCGGCCATGCCACCGAAATCGGTGCCCAGGGGGAGCACGCCGGAGGACAGCGCCTCGAGGAACACCAGCGGACCCGCCTCCCGGACGAGGGACGGGAAGACGGCGGCGTCGCAGCAGGGGAACAGGTGCTGGAGCTCCCGGTGGCGGAGGTAGCCCGTGAAGACGACCCGGCCCGTCGTCACCCGGGCGCGGGCGTCCTCGAGGTAGCGGTCGCGCCCGGCCGCTCCCAGGGCGTCGAGGAACGCCCGGACCCCGGGCATGCCGTGCTCCGCGCCGGGGCGGGGCTCGCGGGCCAGCCGGTCGAGGGCGGCCCCGTCTCCCGCGGCGAGGGCCTGGACCATGGCCTCGAGCGCCGGGCGGAGCGGGCCGTGCCCCACGACCACCAGCCGGGCGTCCGGGGCGTCGCGGAGGATCTGCGGAAGCGCGGCGACGACGGCCTGCGGACCCTTGGCGGCGATGAGCCGTCCCACGAAGAGCAGGACGGGGTCGTGCCCCCAGTCGATGGCGGCCAGCGCGCGCTCCGCCCCCGGGTCCGGCCGCTTTTCCTCGCCGCCGGCGTCGCCCCGCTCCACCCCGTCGAGCACCTCCCGGAGGCGGTGGATGCTCCGGGCTCGCGCCTCGGGGGGCACGGTCTCGAAGAGGCGGGTGTCCACGCCCAGGTTCAGGTCCAGCATGCGACCGTCCAGGTCCAGCTCCCCGAAGACGTCCCGCACCCGCGCGCGGATCTCGGGGCCGATGGTGAAGATCCGGTCCGCCGCCGCGAACGCCTCGGCGGCGCGCCGGCGGAAACGGTCGTCCTTCTTGACGGCGTACTCGAGCGCGCTGCCGTGTGGCATGATGGCGAACGGGATCCCGGCCTCCTCGGCCACCGGCCGGGCGACCTGGGGCATGAGGACCGCGTGGTTGGCGTGGACGGCGTGGATGTCGTGCTCGGCCACCACGCGCCGGACCACCGCGATGTTGCGGCGCAGGTACTCCTCGATCTCCGCCTCCGGCAGGTCCACCATCGGGACCACGCGGTCGAACTCCTCGTACCGGTCCGGGACATAGACGGGGAGCGTGCGCCCGAGCACGGGCTTGTGGAGGATGCACCGGCCGGGGGTGACCACGGCGCGGCTCATGACCGTCTCCACCCTTCCGTCCGGATGGTAGGAGCGGGCTTCCGCGATGAAGTCGTAGAGTTGGGGGTGGTTCTCCTGGCAGACCAGGTGGACCGTCTCCCCGATCCGGCACAGCGACGACACGATGGCGCGCGTCCAGAGGTTCGACCCGGAGCCTTCCAGCAGGTACCCGTGGAGGAGCGCGATCATGCGGCCGCTCCGGGGTTCACAAGGGGACCTCCGGGCGGATACCTTCCCGTCATGAGCGAAGCGCTGGGGCGGACCGTCCTGATCCGGCTGGCCGGGGAGATCTCCATCAAGTCCCGGACCACGCGCACGGCCTTCATCCGGCGCCTGCGGAAGAACATCGAGGACGCGCTGGCCGCGGTCGGGGGGGACGCGCGCCTGGAGTCCGGCTGGGACCGGCTGTACGTCCGGAACGCGAGCGACGAGGTCCTGGCGGTCCTTCCGCGCGTGTTCGGCATCAGCTCCTTCAGTGCGGTCGAGGTGGAGACCGCCGCGACCCTGGAGTCCATCGTGGACGCGGGCGAGGCGGTGTTCGCCACCCGGCTGGGAGGCAAGACCTTTGCCGTCCGCGCGCGCCGCGCCGGCCAGCACCCGTTCTCCTCCCGCGACGTGCAGGTCGAGCTGGGGGAGCGGCTCCGCCCCCGCTCCGCCGGCGTGGACCTGGACGACCCGCAGGTGACCGTCCGCGTGGAGGTGCGCAACGACCGGGCGTACCTGTTCGGCGACCGCGTGGACGGGCCCGGTGGGCTGCCGCTGGGGTCGGAGGGGCGGGCCATCTCGCTGATCTCGGGCGGCTACGACTCGGCGGTGTCCTCGTGGCTCATGCTGAAGCGGGGGATCGGCCTCGACTACGTGTTCTGCAACCTGGGCGGGGACGCGTACGAGCGGGCGGTGGTGCAGGTGGCGAAGGTGCTCGCCGACGAGTGGAGCTTCGGGCAGCGCCCCCGTCTGCACGTGATCGACTTCGGCCGCCCCCTCGACGAGCTGCGGTCGAACGCGCGGGAGAGCTACTGGCAGGTGGTCCTCAAGCGCCTCATGTACCGGGCCGCGAACGCCGTGGCGCGGGAGCGGAAGGGGGAGGCGATCGTCACGGGCGAGGCGGTGGGCCAGGTGTCGTCGCAGACCCTCACCAACCTCCGGGCCATCGAGCCCGCGTCGGCGCTCCCGGTGTTCCGGCCGCTGCTGGGCTTCGACAAGGACGAGATCATCGCCCGGGCCCAGCACGTCGGGACCGCCGGTCTGTCGGAGCAGGTCAGGGAGTATTGCGCCATCGCGCCCGGCCGCCCCGTAACGGCGGCCTCGGTGGCGGCCGTGGACCGGGAGGAGGGTCGCCTGGACCTCTCCATCCTGGAGGCCGCCGTGGCGGAGCGGAAGGTGCTGGACCTCCGGACCCTCACGCCCACCGACCTGGTGGCCCCCTACCTCTTCACCGAGGAGGTCCCCGGCGACGCGGTGGTGCTGGACTGCCGCCCCGAGGCGCAGTACCGGGCGTGGCACCTGGCGGGATCGGAGCACCGGGACGAATGGGAGCTGCTCCAGGGGTTCCCGAAGCTGGACCGGGGGCCCCGCTACGTCGTCGTCTGCGCCCGCGGCATCCAGTCCGCGCACATCGCCGAGAAGATGCAGCGGGCGGGATACGAGGCGTATTCCTTCCGGGGCGGCGCCGCGGCGGCGCGGAAGTGGTCGGAACGACGCTGAGAGGACGGCGGCGCGGCGCGCCACGGCGCGGCGGCGCGCAGCGGGGGCTCACCAGCGCAGGACGACGCTGCCAAAGGTGCGGTTGGACTCGAGGAGGGCGTGGGCGCGGGCGGCATCGCGCATGGGCAGCACGTCGTGGACGATGGGCCGGACGGCTCCGGAGCGCAGCAGCGGGACGACCTCCCGCTCGAACGCCGAAGCGACCTCCGCCTTCTCGGCGGGGCTCCGGCTGCGCAGCGCCGTGCCGACGATGGTGATGCGCTTGGCGAGGACGGCGCCCAGGTCGATCTCGGCCGTGCGGCCGGCGGTGAGGCCGACGACCACCTGCCGCCCCAGCGTCGCCAGGGTGCGGAGGTTCTGCTTCAGGTAGGCGCCGCCCACCAGGTCCAGGATGGCTTCCACCCCGCGGCCATCCGTCGCGTCGCGCACCGCCCGGGACCATTCCCCCGACGACGCATCCACCGCCAGGTCCAGCCCGAGCTCCCGCGCCCGCGCCAGCTTCCATGGCGTGCGCGAGGTCCCGATCACGGGGCACCCCAGCGCTTTCGCGAGCTGGAGCGCCGCCGTGCCAACGCCGCTGCCCACCGCGTGGATCAGCAGCGTCTCGCCCGCGCGCAGGTGGAGCCGGGCGCCCAGCGCGTCGTGGGCGGTGATGAACACCTCCGGGACGGCCGCCGCCTGCTCCAGGGAGAGCGACTCGGGGATCCCCATCGCCTGGCTCGCGGGTACGGCCACGAGCTCCGCGTACCCGCCCCCGCCCACGAGCCCCATCACCCGGTCCCCCTCCTTCCAGCGGTCCGCCCCCTCCCCCACGGCCTCCACCGTCCCGGCGTACTCGAGCCCCGGGATGTCGTCCGGCGAGCCCGGCGGCGCCGGGTAATGGCCCTGCCGCTGGAGGAGGTCCGCCCGGTTGACGGACGTGGCGGCGACCCGGACGAGGAGCTGACCGGGGCCGGCGACGGGATCCCGCCGCTCGGCGAGACGAAGCACCTCCGGCGGCCCCGGCTCCGAGATGACGATGGCTCTCATGGATCCAACACTACACGGCCCACCGTCGGAACGCCCTGATGTCCTGACGCCAGCCGAGCGCTAGATGAATCTCCGGGCCGCCGCGTTGTAGACGAAGCTGAAGAGCACGGCGCCGAGGACCGCGCCGAGGAGGCCGCCGAAGCGCAGCGGGCCCGGGTCGTGGGCGATGTAGCCGGCCACGCCGAGCATCCCGCCCACGAGGGCGCCGAAGACCCCGAAGCAGAGGCTGAGGAAGGCCGTGGTGGTGGGGCCGCGGTAGAAGGCGCGGAAGAGGAGGCCGGCGCCGACGCCGAGGGCGATCCAGACCAGGATACCGGTGGCGAACATCATGGGGGGGCATTCTGGCGGGGGGGTGGGAGGGACGCAAGGGGAAAAGTACTAGATGGCGACGTCCTCGGAGGCGAGGGCTGCGTCGTCGTCGAGGGAGGCGGGGGCGCGCCGGGCGGGAGGGGGCGGGATGCGGGTGGCGAGGAGCGCGGCGACGGCGACGAGAGCCGCGCCGAGGAAGAAGGGGCTGGTGATTCCGGCCACCTCGAAGAGGACGCCCGCCCAGACGGGGCCGAGGACGCGCCCGATCCCGCCGACGACCTGCTGGCCGCCGAGCATGGCGCCCTGGGACTCGGCGTCGGTTTCCTGGGAGACGAGGCTGGCGAGGGACGGGAAGGTGAGGCCGGTGGCGAGGGCCCAGAACGGGACGGTCGCGAAGATCAGGGCGCGGTCGCCCACCAGCGGGAGGGTGAGGAGCGTTGCGCTGAGGACGATGGTGCCGGCCAGGACGATCCGCCGCTCGCCGAACCGCCGGGCGAGCCACCCCACGATCATCCCCCGGACCACCACCGTGGTGCCGCCGGCGGTGGCGAAGATGATCCCCACGTCCATGGCGTTCATGCCATGGGCGCGCTCGACGTAGAGGGCCAGGACGGCGGTCATGGCGGCGAAGGACATGATCGCCAGGAAGTAGACGGCCAGCAGGAGGGCGAAGGGGAAGGCCGCGAGGGAGCGGAGCCAGGCGCGGAGCGAGGCCGCCTGGCCGCCGGCCGCGGGCCCCTCGCCAGCCGCGGCCGGGCGCACGGGGCCGCGCCGGGGGCGGGACTCGGGGAGGAAGAAGATGGCGGCGACGCCGTTCACGGCGCACAGGGCGGCGGCGATGTAGCCGGGAACGTCGTAGCCCCAGGCGCTGAAGTAGCCGCCGATGGCCGGTCCGATGAGCACGCCGAGCCCGGCCGCCGCGCCCAGCATCCCCATGCCGTGGGCGCGATCGCTGGCGCTGGTGGTATCCGCGACGTAGGCCTGCGCCACCGAGATGGTGCCACCCGCGGCGCCGGCGGCGAGGCGGGAGACGAGGAGCATGGCCAGGGACTGGGCCAGGCCGAAGATGAGGTAGGAGACGGCCGAGGCGAAGAGCCCGGCGACGATGAAGGGGCGCCGGCCGAGGCGGTCGGAGACCTTCCCCCAGATCGGGACCGCGATGAACTGCATGGCGGAGAAGGACGCGATCAGGAGGGTGACCTCGGAGGGGGAGGCCCCGAACGACTCGGCGTAGTAGGGCAGGAGCGGCAGCACGATGCCGAAGCCGATCATGTCCACCAGGACGGTGACGAACAGGATCGCGAGGCGGGAGGTCTTCAGCATCCGGTCGGGTCGGGTCTCCGTCCACGCGTGGGCCGGTACGCTTGTTCGGCAGTGGAACGGCGGCTAGATTGGCTGTCGGTTTCGCCACTCCCCGCTACATCCTCATGCGCCGGCCGCCCCCGGGCCGGACGACGGGGTCCACCACCGCTTCCATGAGCACCCGTCACTCGAATCCGCTGCCGGATTTCCAGAAGCGTTATGCCGTGCTCCTGGACATCGGGCGCATCCTCACGGGCACCCTCCAGGCCGGGGAGCTCTACCGCGCCATCTACGAGCAGGCGAGCCGCGTCCTGGAGACCACCGGGTTCTACATCTCGCTGTACGATGAGGAGCGCGACGTCGCGACGGTGGTCTTCTACGCGGATCGGGGAGAGATCGAGCGGCCGGGCATAACGTACCGTGGGTCCCAGAGCCGCGCCATACGGGAAGCGCGGCCGGTGCTGGAGTCGCTGGACGCCCCCGACCGCGCCATCATGCTGCTCGGGTCGGAGAGCGATGAGGAGATCACGCGCAGCGTCATGGCCGCGCCGCTGCTCCGCGAGGGCCGTGTCCTCGGCGTGATCAGCGCCCAGAGCTACCGGCCCGGCGCGTACACGCCCGACGACCTGGAGCTGCTCCTCGCCATCGGGGACCTGGCCGCCGTGGCCGTCCACAACGCCCGCACCGTGCAGGAGCTGGAGCAGCAGCGGCGGGAGTCCGAGCGGCTCGAGGCGGTCGGGCGGGCGCTGGCGTCGTCGCTCGATCTGACGCACGTCCTGGAGCGCATCGTGGACGCCACCCTCGACCTGGTGGAGGCCGATGGCGCCGGGGTGTGGCTGCTGCGCCCCGACATGAAGGCGGAAGTGGCCATGACCGCCGGCGAGCTCGGGCTCCCCACCGGCGCCCTGGTGCCCATACCGGAGGCGCTGTACCGGCGGATGGCCGACGAGCGCCGACCGGTGACCTTCGACGCCCGCGCCGATCAGTCGCTGCTCCCGGACGAGATCCGGAGGCTCCTGCGGACCGAGTCCGGCCTGGCGGTCCCGCTGCTGATCGAGGCGGAGCTGATCGGCGCGCTGTCGGTGAGCCACGCCGTCGCGCGGGAGTACCACGCGGAAGACGTGCGGCTCCTGGAGCGATTCGCGGTGCACGCGGCCATCGCCGTGTCCAATGCCCGGCTCCACGAGCAGGTGCGCTTCCTGTCCCTGACGGACCCCCTCACGGAGCTCCCCAACCGCCGGCACATGCAGATCGTGCTGGAGAAGGAGTTCGCGGCGGCGGAGCGCGGCCGGCCGCTGACGCTCCTCCTCTACGACCTGGACGACTTCAAGACCTTCAACGACACCGCGGGGCACCAGGCGGGCGATGACGCCCTGCGGGCGTTCGGCCGGGTCCTGGCGGCGGAGACGCGGGCCATGAACCTGGCCGCGCGGTACGGCGGCGACGAGTTCATCGTGATCCTTTCCGACACGGACTACCAGGGGGGCACCATCCACGCCGGGCGGTTGATGAAGGCGATGCGGGAGGACCCGCTGCTGCGCGGGATCGGCGTCAGCGCCGGGATCGCCACCTACCGCGAGGGGATGGCCGCGGCGGAGGACCTGATCCGCGAGGCCGACGAGGCGCTCTACCTGGCCAAGTCCAACCGCGGGCGGGGGTCGGTCTCCAGCAACTGAGGTCGTCCCATCCCGCCATGGTCCTCCCGCCCCCCCGGACCGATCTTCAGCCCATGTACGGATCCCCAAGGACCGGCACACCGGTGCGTGACGTCCCGCCCCCCTACGGGACGGGGCCCGGAGCGGGGCGGTTCCCGGCCGACGACGTCCTGGCGGACCTGGCGGCGGTGTCCGACGCCGACGCGCCCGACCGTGTCGCCCGCATCCTGGCCCGGTACGCCGCCCTGAGACACTGGCTGCTCCGGACCGGCGGCGCACCGCCGGGGCTGATCGGCCACGCCCGGGACGCCGCCCGTGCGCATCTCGCCGCCCTCCCCGCCCTCCCCGCCCTCCCCGCGGCGCCCGGGGGCGGGGCGGCCGACTGGGTCGAGGGCGCGCTCCTGCTCCGGCTGCTGGAGCCGGCGCCCTCGGGGTGCGGACCGCTCCTGCGGCGCGCCGCGGCGGAGGCGGAGCGTCACGGGTTCCCCGCCGGGGGGGCGGCGCTGCGGCGCGCCGCTCGGGCCGCCGAGGCCGCCGACGGGATGGGCCCGGAGGTCCCGCCGGCTCCGACCTGCGGGGGCTGATGGGGTCGTTCACGGCGGACGAGCGCCGACGGATCGAGGCGGCGCTCGCGGCCGGGCGCGAGCCCCTCTGTCCGGCGTGCGGCGGTGTGCTGGACCGGAGGCGCGTCCGGCCGGCCGCGTCGGTGTCCTACGTGCGGCGCCGGGAATGGCTGCTCTGCCCCGGCTGCCGCCGGAGCGGGGCGGTGGACGTCAGAGAGGGCGAGCGACCATGATCCCGTTCTGGCCGTCGATCCGCTGGATGCGGCCGGCGAGCGGGCCGGTGCTGATCTCGACGGACTTCCCCACCAGCGGCGCGTGCATCAGGTGGAGGCGTCCGTCGACCCACAGGGCGAGCCCGGTGTGGGCGATGTCCAGCCCGCGCACCGTGCTGGTCGCCGCGATGACATCCCCATCCTGGATCCGGTCGGCGATCGCGGCGATCCGCTCCTGCGGGATGTAGCTGCGGGGCCGGGCGCTGAGCCTCCGTTCGATCTCCCGGATCGCCGCGCTCCTTTCGGGCCGGCCCTCGAGCTGCCGGTACGAGCTGGCGTTGGACGACATCCATGTCACCGGCTCGGTGACGCGGACGCCGCCGATCTCCGCGGTGATGTCGCGGAGGATGCCGAGCTCGGCGTTGTCGAGGATCCAATCGCTGAAGTAGTGGAGCCGGCTGGCGTAGCCGTCCAGCACCCCGCCCCGGTACCGGATCCGGCGGAGCTCCTCCGTGTACGCGGGGAAGGTGGGTGCCCCGTCGCGGAGCACGCGGGCGATGGCGAGGACGTTCTCGAGGTAGGTGACGCAGTCGAACTCCCGGAGGTTGACCACGAGCCGTTCGGGCCCCGGGGGATCCAGCGTGTGGGGCGTGTAGTCCGCACCGACGAACCGCCGGCCGAGGCGCGCCATCATGGGACCGATATCCAGCGTGTCCAGCCCCTCGGCCCGGGCCCATTCCACCGTCTCCTCGAAGATCCGCAGGTCCCTCGGCGTGAAGACGACGTCGTCCTTGATGACGGCATCGGTGGCCATCCCCACCGGCGGCGCGGGAGCCACGGGCCCGCCCACGACCCCGGTCCCCTGGTCCGCCGCGGAGCGGCCGGCCGACGCTGGTGCCGGGCCATCATCGCGGCCCAGCACGAGCCAGACGACCGCGATGAGGATGCCGAGCACGACGAGCGCGATTCCGTGTGGCTTGCCCATGGTCCTCCGTACGCGCAAATGACATACCCGCCCGACTTTGACTTTTCCCGCCCGGGGCGGGATGTTTCGGATCCACGTCCACCCGCTCCCGCAGGATCATGGCGAAACGAACGGAAGCCGGGCTCCCGGTCCTGCGCATGCGGCCGGTTCCGAAAGGCCGCACGCTCGCTCCCGACGCGCTGCGCGAAGTCCGCGAGCTCCTGGGCGAGGCGCCGCGCCGCCGGGACCTGCTGATCGAGCACCTGCACCGGATCCAGGACGCCCGCGGCCACCTGTCGGACGACCACCTGCTGGCGCTGGCCCGGGAGATGGGGCTCACCGCCGCGGAGGTCTACGAGGTCGCAACGTTCTATCATCATTTCGATGTCGTCAAGGACGGCGCCGCTCCCCCCGCCGCGCTGACGATCCGGGTCTGCGACTCCATTGCGTGCGAGATGGCGGGGTCGCGGGCTGTGCTGGAGTCGCTCCGCGAGCGGCTCGGCGACCGGGTTCGCGTCCTGGCCGCGCCGTGCATCGGGCGGTGCGACAGCGCCCCCGCCGCGTTCGTCGGCTGGCGCGCGGTGGACCGGGCCACGGTGGAGCAGGTGGAGGGGGTGGTGCTGGAGGGGCGGACCGGCCCGGAGCTCCCCGATTACCGGGACGGGGCGGCGTACCGGCAGGCGGGCGGGTACGCCATGCTGGAGGAGTGCCTGGACGGCCGCCGTGGTGTGGAGCAGGTGATGGGGGCGGTGGACGCCTCGGGGCTCAAGGGTCTCGGAGGGGCCGGGTTCCCCGCCTCGAGGAAATGGGGGTTCGTCCGGAAGGAGCCGAAGCCGCGGCTCATGGTCGTGAACGCGGATGAGGGTGAGCCGGGCACGTTCAAGGACCGGTTCCTCCTGGAGACCGATCCCCACGCCGTGCTCGAGGGGATGCTGATCGCGGCCTGGGCGGTCGAGGCGTCGGCGGTCTACTTCTATCTCCGGGACGAGTACCCCGCCTGCCGGGCGATCCTGGAGCGGGAGCTGGAGTCGCTCCGCTCGGATCCCCCCGGTCCGCTCCCGGAGATCCACCTGCGGCGCGGGGCCGGCGCCTACATCTGCGGCGAGGAGAGCGCGCTGATCGAGTCGCTGGAGGGGAAGCGGGGGGAGCCCCGGCTCCGCCCGCCCTTCCCTGCCCAGCGGGGCGTGTTCGGCCGCCCCACGCTGGTCCACAACGTGGAAACCCTGTACTGGCTCCCGGAGATCCTGCGACGGGGGGGCGAGTGGTTCGCCGGCACCGGCCGGGAGGGGCACCCGGGGCAGCGCTACTTCTCCGTCAGCGGTCGCGTCGCGCGGCCCGGCGTGTACCTGGCCCCCAACGGGGTGACCGTGCGGGAGCTGATCGAGCGGGCGGGCGGGATGCCGGAGGGACACGCCTTCTACGCCTACCTGCCGGGTGGCGCGTCGGGCGGGATCCTCCCGGCGTCGCTGGGCGACCTGCCCCTCGACTTCGGCGGTGCCCTCGGTGAGTACGGCTGCTTCGTCGGCTCGGGCGCCATCGTGGTCCTTTCGGACCGGGACCGGGCGCGGGACGCGGCGCTGAACCTGATGCGGTTCTTCGCCCACGAGTCGTGCGGCAAGTGCACCCCCTGCCGGGTGGGCACGGCGAAGGCGGTGGAGCTGATGCGGGACGGCTGGGACCGGGCGCTGCTGGCCGAGCTCGGGGCGGCCATGGCGGACGCGTCCATCTGCGGCCTCGGCCAGGCGGCGCCGAATCCGCTACGGACCGTGATGGAGCACTTCCCGGAGGAGCTCGATGGCTGACGCGCGGGAGGCGGCCGTGAGCACGAACGGCGGGGCGGCGGGGTCGGGCATCGCCTTCACCCTGGACGGGCGCCAGGTCGCGGCCGTCCCAGGGGAGACCATCCTCCAGGCCGCCAGGCGCGCGGGGGTCCGCGTCCCGCACCTGTGCTATACCGACGGGATGCGCGTGGACGGGAACTGCCGGGCGTGTGTCGTGGAGATCGAGGGGGAGCGCGTGCTCGCCCCGTCGTGCCACCGCACCCCCGCGCCCGGGATGGTAGTCCGGACCGCGAGCGAGCGGGCGCGGCGGTCGCAGAGGATGGTGCTCGAGCTCCTGCTCGCGGACATGCCGGACGAGCGCTACCGCGACGACTCGGAGCTGCACCTCTGGGCCGAGGAGATGGGGGTGCGGGCCGGGCGCTTCCCACGCCGGGACCAGCCCGCGCCGGACGCGTCGCACCCGGCCATGCTGGTGCGGCTGGACGCGTGTATCCAGTGCACGCGCTGCGTCCGGGCGTGCCGGGAGGTGCAGGTCAACGACGTGATCGGCTACGCCGGTCGGGCCCACGGCGCGAAGATCGTGTTCGACCTCGACGACCCCATGGGGGAGAGCACGTGCGTGGCGTGCGGGGAGTGCGTGCAGGCGTGTCCGACCGGCGCCCTCATGCCGAAGAGCATCGAGCGGCCGGCCGCCGTGATGTTCGCCGCCGGCGTCGGACGGGCCACGGACGGCGCGCCGGGCGCGGTGGTGGCGCGGCTCGCGGACGCGGCCGGCAACGGGGCGTCCGGTGACGGCGGACCGTTCCACGGGCAGAAGCCGTCCCAGTACCTGCCGCTGGTGGCGGACCGGGTGGAGGACGGGCGCGGGACGAGGTCGGTCCCGTCGCTGTGCCCGTACTGCGGCGTCGGGTGCCAGATGACGTACCACGCGGAAGGGGAGCGGATCACGCACACGACGGGGCGCCCCGGCCCGGCCAACGAGGGACGGCTGTGCGTGAAGGGGCGCTTCGGGTTCGACTACGTCCACAACCGGCAGCGGCTGACGGTGCCGCTGATCCGGCGTGCGGGCGTGCCGAAGGACCCGCACGACCTGGTGGATCCCCGCAACCCGCTGGAAGCCTTCCGGGAGGCGACATGGGAGGAGGCGCTGGACGTTGCGGCCGCCGGGCTGCGTCGTCTCCGTGATGAGCACGGGGGCGGCTCCCTGGCGGGGTTCGGCTCGGCGAAGGGGAGCAACGAGGAGGCCTACCTCTTCCAGAAGCTGGTCCGAGCCGGGTTCGGGACCAACAACGTGGACCATTGCACGCGGCTCTGCCACGCGTCCTCCGTGGCCGCGCTCCTGGAGATGATCGGGTCCGGGGCGGTGTCGAACCCGTTCGCGGACGTCCGTCATGCCGATGTCTTCATCATCATCGGCGCGAACCCGACGGTGAACCACCCCGTGGCGGCGACATTCATGAAGAACGCCATCGAGCGCGGATCCCGCCTCATCCTGGTGGACCCGCGGGAGACGGAGCTGTCCCGCCTGGCCACGCACTCGCTCCAGTTCACCCCGGGCTCGGACGTGGCGCTGCTCAACGCCATGCTCCACACGATCGTGACGGAAGACCTGGTCGACGAGACGTTCATCGACACGCGCACCGACGGCTGGGAGGCGTTCCGGCGCGGGATCCGGGCGTACTCACCGGAAGCGATGGAGCCGATCTGCGGGCTCCCGGCGGCGGAGATCCGGGCGGCCGCGCGGCTGTACGCCACCGCCGACGCCGCCATGATCTTCTGGGGGATGGGCATCTCCCAGCACACGCACGGGACGGACAACGCCCGGTGCCTGATCAATCTGGCGCTGGTGACGGGGCAGATCGGACGACGCGGGGCGGGGCTGCACCCGCTGAGGGGGCAGAACAACGTCCAGGGTGCGTCGGACATGGGGCTGATCCCCATGGTCTACCCCGACTACCAGGGCGTGGGAGAGCCGGCGGTCCGGGCGCGCTTCGAGGCGTTCTGGGGCACGGCGCTCGACCCGCACCCCGGCCTCACCGTGGTGGAGATCATGAACGCGGCGCTCCGACGGGAGATCCGGGGGATGTACATCATGGGGGAGAACCCCGCCATGTCCGACCCGGACCTGGAGCACGTGCGCGAGGCCCTCGCCACCATGGAGTGGCTCGTGGTCCAGGAGATCTTCCTCACCGAGACGGCGTCGTTCGCGGACGTGATCCTGCCGGCGTCGGCGTTCCCGGAGAAGACGGGGACGTTCACGAACACGGACCGGCGGGTCCAGCTGGGGCGGCAGGTGCTGGAGCCCCCGGGCCAGGCGCGGCAGGACCTCTGGATCATCCAGGAGATCGCCCGCCGGATCGGGCTGGACTGGTCCTACGCGGGCCCGGCGGAGGTCTTCGAGGAGATCCGGCAGTGCACGCCGAGCATGGGCGGGATTACGTGGGAGCGGCTGGAGCGGGAGCACGCGGTGACCTACCCGTGCCGCCAGGTGGGGGACCCGGGCCAGGAGGTCCTGTTCGAGGACCGCTTCCCGACGCAGAACGGGCTGGGTCACCTGAAGCCGGTGGACTACACGACCGCCGCCGAGCCGCCGGACGAGGACTACCCCACCGTCCTCATCACGGGCCGGCTCCTGGAGCACTGGCACACCGGGGCGATGACCCGCCGGGCCGAGGTGCTGGACGCCATCGAGCCCGTCCCCATGGCATCGCTGAACCCCGCCACGCTCCAGGAGCTCCGCATCGAGCCGGGCGACCCGGTCACCCTGGAGACCCGCCGTGGCCGCGTGGTGGCCCTCGCCCGCGTGGATCCGGGGATCCCCGCCGGGACCGTGTTCCTCCCGTTCTGCTACGCGGAGGCGCCCGCCAACCTGATGACGAACCCGCAGCTCGACCCCGACGGCAAGATCCCCGAGTTCAAGTACTGCGCCGTGCGCGTGACCGCCGGCGGGCAGCTCGATCACGCGGGGTACGCGGCGACGGGCTCGGGGGAATAGGGGCGCGGGTCAGGCCGTCACGCGAAGAACGCGAAGGTCGCCCCTACGGCCCTCCTGTCCCCAGGACCCCTTCCAGCCAGCGGCTCGCGTCCCGCAGCTCGTCGGGGCTGATGCCGTGGCCCATGGCGTAGTCCCGTGCCTCCAGGTCCAGCGCCGCGGCGCGGAGCCGCTCCCGGCCCCGCACGGCCAGGGTGAACGGGATCGCGGGGTCCGCGGTGCCGTGGCCCCAGAAGACCGGGGTGGCGGCACCGTCGCTCTCCAGGGGGATGTCCGGGTGATCGGGCACGAACCCGCTGAAATTGATGACGCCGGCCACGTCGCCGCGGCGCCGGAGCGCGTAGCCGAGGCTCATGGTCCCCCCCTGCGAGAAGCCGCCGAGGAACACCGGTCCCGGCTCGGCGCCGACGATGTCCGCCATCCCGTGGACCAGCGCCTCGAGCTCGTGCTGCGAGCGACGGAAGCTCTTCGTCTCCGGGCGGTCGTCGCCGTCGTGGAGATACCAGGCCCACCCCGGCCCGTAGCCCCAGCGCGCGGCCTCGAACGGGGCGCGGGCCAGCACCACCGTGACCGCCGCGGGGAAAAAGCGGCGCAGCGGCGCCAGGTCCGACGGGTCGGCCCCGCGCCCGTGCATGAGGACCAGGACGGGCGCCGGCGACGCCCCCGCGCCGCCTCCCGGCCCGGCGGGCCCGCCATCCCCGTGAAGGACATCGGTTTCCAGCATGTTCTCCTCCTGTCAGCCCATCCCCGGCCCCGGATGCGACGCGGCCCGGCTGGCGCGATCGCCGGCCGGGCCGCGGGGTCCGCAGGTGGGGCTCCGGGTCAGCCGCTGGCACCCTTCACGCGCTCGACGTAGCCGAAGAGGCCGCGCTGCTGCGACCCGCCGTTCCTGATGACCTCCACCGCCTTCATGAGCTGCGTGTCGTCCTTCGCGTCCCGCATCTTGGCGTAGGCATCGCCGAAGGCGAGCCGGCCCACCAGGTCGCGCAGGTAGCGGTCGATATAGCCGGCGCCCCCGTCCCACGTCGCCCGCTCGATCCCGACATCCGCGGCCACGAGCCGGCGGTACAGCTCGTCGCGCCAGGCCTGCGTCACCTGGAAGTCGCGGCCCACGCGTCCCTTGAGCTCGAACGCGTAGTCGAACGTGGTCACCGAGAACGCCGGGGAGCGGGGTCGGATGGCGGCGATCAGCTTCTGATCGCCCGCCCGGAGCGTGTCCACGTCGATCTCGAGGTCGGGCGTGATCCCGCCGCCGCCGTAGACCAACCGCCCCCCATCGGAGTGGTACGTCGGCCGCTCGGCCCGGTCCACGGAGAAGTGGGTGGAGTCATCCACCTCCAACAGGCGGCCGTCCACCAGCTTCCGGTCCCGGTGGATGCTGCGCCCGCTCGGCGTGAACCACTTGCCCGTGGTCATCTTGAGGACGTACCCGCCATCCACGCGGTACGCGGTCTGGACGAGCCCCTTGCCGAACGACGTGGTCCCCAGGACCACGGCGCGGTCGTGGTCCTGCAGCGCGCCGGCGACGATCTCCGAGGCCGACGCCGACCCGGCGTCGATGAGCACCACGAGGGGGAGGTCCGGCGCGAGCGGCGGGGCGGTGTTGCGGTACCATGTGTCGTCGGACCCGCGCTCCGACTGGAGGGCGATGTCCGCCCCGCGGGGGAGGAACAGGCCGGCGATGCGCACCGCGTGGTCCACGATCCCCCCGCCGTTGCCGCGGAGGTCCAGGACCAGTCCCGTCGCGCCCTCCTTCACCAGCCGGCCCACGGCCGACGACACCTCGTCCGCGGCCGTCTCGTTGAACTGGAGGAGTGGGATGTAGCCGACGCCGTCCTCCACCACGGTGGCGTAGGGCACGGCCGGGATCCGTACGACGGCCCGGGTGATCCGGGCGATGATCGGCCCGGGCACGCCCACGCGGCCGAAGCGGACCTCGACCTGCGAGCCCGCCTCCCCCTTCAGCGCGTTGGCGATCCGCTCCAGCGGCCACCCGGCGACCGGGTCGGCATCCACCGCGAGGATCCGGTCCCCCACCAGCACGCCGATCCGCTCCGCGGGCGTGTTGGGGAAGACCCGCCGGACCACCGCGGCGCCCTGCTGCGCCTCGATGAGCATGCCGACGCCCGCGTAATGGCCCTCGTACGCGACGGTGAACTCCTCCAGCTGCTCGGGGCTGAACAGCGTGGCGTAGGGGTCTTCCAGCCGCTCCACGAGGCCCTGGGCCGCGCGCTCGTAGACCTCCGACACGTCCAGCGTGTCGACGTAGCGGGTCGAGACCAGCGTGAGGACATCGCGGAAGAGCTCCGCGCCCGACCGGTCGTCCGCGGCCGGCAGGATGAACCCGCCCAGCACGAAGGTTCCGACGAGCGCGCCGATGAATCCGGCTCTGCGCAGCGACTGCATGGGGCTCCTGATCTGGATGGCACCGGGGACGTACGCCCGGTCTTCTACTCTCCGGCCGCGCCGGCGTTCCCGCCCGTGGCCGTTACGGGTCCTGCCTCGAAGCTATACAAACATTGGGACGCGGACAGGGGGTCACGGCGTTGCCCCCTCAATCCATGGTGGCGATCTCGATGTTCCGGATGTGGTCGCCGTAATGGCGCTTGTAGAACACCTTCCGCTCCACGCGCTCGATGACCGCGCCCCCGAAGTCCACGCCCTGGAGCTTGCCCGCGATGTTGAGCCCGCCCGCGGAGATGGTGTTGATCTCCACCAGCTTGTCGCCAACGATGTCGAGCCCGGCGAAGAAGATGCCATCCTTGACCAGCTTGGGTCCGACGACGGATGCGAGGCGCAGCATGTCCTCATCCACCTCGGGCGGCGCCGGCGTGCCCCCGGCGCTCATGTTCGACCGGAAGTCCTCCGACCCGGCGACGCGGCGGACGGCCGCGTATTTCCCTTCCACCGCCAGCGGCTTCCCGTTGACCAGGAAGAGGCGTGTGTCGCCTTCCGCGGCCCGGGGGAGGAACTGCTGGGCGATGATGTAGCCGCCCCGGGCGAGGCTCTCCACGATCTGCCGCAGGTTCCCCGCGTCCTCCCCCACCAGGAACACGTCCGTTCCGCCATACCCCATGAGGGGCTTCAGCACGATGGTGCGGCCGTGGGCCGCGTGGAAGTCACGGATACGCTCATAGCTCCGGGTGATGATGCACGCCGGTCGGACGGCCTCCGGGAACTGCTGGAAGTACATCTTGCTGATCGCCCACGAGAGGCTGTACGGGTGGTTCAACACCACCACCCCGTGCTCGAGCGCCAACTGGCCGAACAGGATCCCCGCGTTCTGCGCCCACGCCCGGTCCCCCACCTCCTCGGCCGGGTTGTAGCGCAGCCAGATCACGTCCAGGTCCGCCGTGCTCGCCGGCTCGCGCGTCGCCCCCGCCCCCTGCACCGCATCGAGGAACTCCTGGTTCGTTTCCACCTCCGCCCCCGGCCCGCGCCGCGCCAGCCCGCCGACGTGTCCGGTCTCCTGGTACTCGAGCTCGTGAACCCCCAGCACGAGGACCTCGTGACCGCGGCGGGAAGCGGCGGTGGCGAGCACCGTCGTCGCCGCCCGGTCCAACTCCGTTTCCACGTCGTTCACCACGAACAGGATCCTCATGGACCTCCCGTCCCGGGCGTGGCGTCGGCCACCATCGCGTCGAGAGGGAGGCCGTCGCCCAGTGCCCGCAGCCGCTCCCGCGCTTCCGGCCGGTCCAGGAACCGCGGGAGCAGCGGGGTGGGACGGATCACCCCGCGCTCGCGGAACTCCCGCATGAGCTCCAGGTGCCGCGCGGCGATCTTGCCGACGTACATCGGCTCCAGCTCCCCGCCGCAACGGAGGTATTCCACCACGCCCTGGAGCCCCCGCAGGTAGATGATGTCCCGGGTGAACCCGCCGGACTGGTAGACGCGGCTCACGATCTCGAACGTGGTCCGCGCGCCGAAGCCGTGGTCCCCTCGCAGGTGCCGGAAGGTCTCGATGAAGTCCGCGCCCTCGATCCGGCAGTGGGCGGCGAGGACGCGGGCGGCCAGGAGCCGCATGCGGCCGGTGTCGAGCCCCCCCACGAGGTACTCGGCCAGGACGCCCAGCCCTTCCTGGAGCTCGTCGTAGTCCGCGAACCCGCGGGACAGCTGGAGGAAGGGCTGCGCTGCGCCGTTCACGTAGGTCAGCACGTGCGTCCCGATCTCGTGCTGGAGGAGCGCGTCCACGCGGCCCGGCCGGAGGGCGAGGCGCCGGCCGATGAGGAGCCGCCCGGACGAGACCATGAGCCCCACCAGGTCCGGCCGGATCTGCACCTCCGAGCGGAAGGAGGGATACAGGCCGACATAATGGTCGAACTCCTCCTGCGCGCGGGAGGCGAACTCCTGCGCCCCGACAACCCGTTCATCGCCCCTCGGCTCGGGCGGCGGGATCCGCTCGAGGATCTCGCGGGCCCGATCGAGGAGCGCCGGCTGGATGGTCCCGAACAGGCGCAGGCTACCGTGCAGGAAGTCGGGGGTGTTGCGCTCCCCCAGGAGCGAGATCTGGCGGTCCAGCTCCTCCCGCTTGTCCCGCAGGATCGACCACGCCGCGGGATCCGCGATGTCCTCGAGCCGGATGTCGTAGAGGCGCCGCTTCAGGAGGTCGGGGTCCACCGGGAGGAGCCGGTAATGGAACTCCGGTGGGGCGCCGCAGCCGCCATCGCGGAACCGCTCCCACGCCTGGTCCGGGTTGACCGGGGTGACGAGGAGGAGCAGGTCGAACGACGCGTCGATCTCCGCCAGGCTGCGGTCCGCGGACCAGACGTCGTCGGCCAGGGACCGCCGGCCCAGCGCCCGGTAGCTCGGGATGTCCGCCCCGGTCTGGACCCGGAGAAACTCGAAGACCGCGCGCCGGAGCACGCGGGAGAACCCCTGCGCCAGCCGGCGGAGGAACACGGGGTAGACCTCCCCCGTGTCGGTGTCCCGGTACAGCGCCGGGACCTCCAGGCCGATCAGCAGGCAGCCGAGCTCGTGGCAGCGGGAGATGGAGAGTAGCGGGGGAAGGTCGGGCGGGTGCCGCTCGTCCGTCTCCTCCACCTCGACCGCGGCATGGCGACGCGCCGCGTCCAGCTCGGCCAGCCCGCTCGCCAGGGCCTGCACGGTCGCGGGCGCCGGGCCCGCGGGCCCCAGGACACGGAACCGGTCGGTGCCGGCCCACAGCTCGAGCACGAGGAACGCCCCGTGCGCCTCCGATCCCGCCTCCGTGACCTCCTCGATGAGGGCGGCCGCCTCCCCGGTGCTCGACCGGGGCATGGCGTGGAGGTAGGACGCTTCGCCGCGGACGAGCTGAACCAGGGGATCCGCCTCATCCCGGGAGCGGAGGACCAGCAGGAACGGGCGCCGCCCGTCCAGGACCACCCGGATGCCGGCGTGCTCCAGGACGAGGACCTCGTTCCGGTCGAACGCGCGGCGCACGTCCGGCCCTTCGAGCGCCGCGCCCTCCCCGGGGCCGATCCGTTGGGTGCTCATGGCGAGCCGCCCGGGCGCAAGATCGGTGCTCGGCCGACCGCCCGTCCGCGGAATCCGCCGCCCTTCCGCCCGGTATCGTGAAGCCACCCTGCATGAAAAAAGCGCCCGTCTCCCTGCGACGGGCGCTGGCTCGTGTCGAAGGAATAGGATGCAATACCGGAGCCAGGTCCCGGTTGCGGGACTCCATTGTTACGAGCAACTTGCGACGACAGTCAGAACCCCCATGCACAGACCTGTCACGCCTGACGATCCGGGGTCCCGCCGCCGCGCCGCGCCGGCGCAGGGCGGCGCCGACCGTTATGAAGTGCTGCTCGAGGTCCTCGAGCAGCAGGCGGAGCTCACGGCCCGGGGTGAGCCGGGGCAGCAGGACGGTGGGGGCGGGACCCTCAAGTGGATCCTGGTGGCGGTGCTGGTGGTGATCACGGCGTGGGTGTGGGTCGTGCCGCCGGGCTGGCTGGTCCCGCCGGCGCCGGAGCCACCCCCCGTGGCGGAGGAGGAGGCGTCGCTGCGTCTGGCGATGTACCTGCAGGCGCAGCGGATCCGGGTGTACGCGATGGAGCACGGACGGCCGCCGGAGTCGCTGGCGGAAGCGGGCGAGCCGCTGCCCGGCATGCAGTATCTCGTGATCGGGCCGGGCGTCTTCGAGCTGACGGGGGCCACGGAGCGTGTCCGGCTCACCTACCGCTCGGATCAGCCGCTGCGGGAATGGGTGGGGACGGCGGCCGACGTCCTGGACCAGCCGCGCGGGCGGTGATGCGCATGCGGCCCGGCCTCTCGCTGGTCGAGCTCCTGGTGGTGGTCCTGATCATCGCGAGCATCGCCGGAGTGGTGATCCCGAGCTATCAGCGGATCGTGGTCAAGGCGCGGGCGGCGGAGGCGCTGTCGCAGATCCACGCCGTCCGGCTCGCCGCGTACGCGTACAACACCGATACGAACGGCTGGCCCCCGGACTACGCCCCGGGGGAGCGGCCGGTGGAGCTGGAGCCCTACCTCGGGCCGGGCTATCCGTTCGGAGGCGACGGGTATCTGCTGGACTGGGAGAACTGGGTGCTCGCCGATGGGACGCCGAAGCATCCGGAGACGGGCGTGCTCCTGGGCATCTCGATGACCACCACGAACGCCGCGCTGGGCCAGGCGCTGGTGGACCTGCTCGGGGAGAGCACGGCGCACTACACGCTCGGGTACAACTACACCTTCGTGCTCGCCGCCATCTAGGGTCCCGAACCCCCGGCCGGGCCTCGCCCCGCACCACGACGGGTGGTACCATGACGCATGGCACACCACCGCCCACACGGCAGCCCGCGACGGCCGTGAGCGGGACTCTGGTCGAGATTCCACCCCGACCGGGGCTCACGGCGTACGAGGAGGTCGCCCACCTCGCCCCGGCCGCCGAGCGGCTGCGCACCCGCGCGGCCGAGGTGGCGCCGCGGCTGGCCGGCCGCACCGTATGGATGGTCAACTCGGCCGCGCAGGGCGGGGGCGTGGCGGAGATGCTGCCGACGCTGGTGACGCTGCTGAACGAGCTGGGCATCGCGACGCGCTGGTTCGTCATGGCGTCGGATGAGCCGGCGTTCTTCCGGCTCACCAAGCGGATCCACAACCTGATCCACGGCGTCGGTGATCCGGTGCTGGACGACACGGCCGACCGCGACCTGTACGAGCGCGTGAACGCGTTGAACGCGGCCGCGCTGGCGCCCCGGCTGAAGGACGGGGACATCCTGGTGGTGCACGACCCCCAGCCCATGGCCATGGCGGGGATGCTGCGCGCCAGCCGCGCAGTGACGGCGATCTGGCGCTGCCACATCGGTCTGGACGAGAGCAACGACGCGACCCGGTCCGCCTGGTCCTTCCTCGCCCCCTACGCCGCGCACTACGACCGGGCCGTCTTCTCGGCCCGGGAGTACGTCCCCGCCATGCTCCGGGATCGGACGCGGCTGATCTACCCGGCCATCGATCCGCTCTCCGCCAAGAACCAGGAGCTGCACCTGCACTCGGTCGTGGGGATCCTGGCCAACGCGGCGCTCGCGGTCGCCCCCGGACCGGTGGTCCAGCCCGCGTTCCCGCACATCGCGCAGCGGCTCCAGTCCGACGGGAGCTGGTCGGCCGCCGTGCTCCCCGCGGACATCGGGCTGCTCATCCGTCCCGTGATCACCCAGATCTCCCGGTGGGACCGCCTCAAGGGGTGGCTCCCGCTTCTGGCCGGGTTCGCAGCGCTCAAGGAGCGGGTCTACACGGATCGGAACGAGCGGCCGGCCGTCGAGCACAGGCGGCTGCGCCACGTCCGCCTGGTGCTGGCGGGCCCGGACCCGGCCTCGATCCAGGACGATCCCGAGGGGCTGGAGGTGATCGAGGAGCTGCGGCGCGCCTACGTGGCGCTGGACGACGAGATCAAGGAAGACGTCGCCGTCCTCGCCCTGCCCATGGAGGACCTCCGGCACAACGCGCTGATGGTGAACGCGCTTCAGCGGACGGCCACCGTGCTGGTGCAGAACTCGCTGCGGGAGGGGTTCGGCCTCACCGTCACGGAGGCCATGTGGAAGCGCATCCCCGTGCTGAGCAACTCCCGGGCGGTGGGCCCCCGCCAGCAGATCACCCACGGGCGGGATGGCTGGCTCATCGAGGACCCGGAGAGCCCGGCCCAGCTCGCCGATGCCCTCGACTTCCTGCTCAACAGCCGGGAGCAGCGGAGGATGCTGGCGCAGACGGCACAGCGCCGGGCCCACGACCGGTTCCTCGTCCTGTCCCAGCTCCGCGACTGGCTGGACCTCCTGCAGGAGCTGCACCCGACCGCCGGTTTGCCGGCCGCCGGTTGACGGCCGTTCCCCTCCCGCCGCACTTTCCCCCGGACCCGTTCCCCGAGGGAAACCGAATCATGCGACGCCACCCCATCGTTCCCGCCCTCGCCGTCGCGCTCGTCGCGGCGTGCTCCGCGTCCACCCCCGACCGCCCCGTGCCGCGGACCGACGACCCACACCTGGCCACGGCGTACCGGGTGCTGTCGACGACGCCGCTGATCGATGGCCACAACGATCTGCCGTGGGCGATCCGCGGCTACGACGAGGCGCCCATGGACGTCGCCGCGTACGACCTGCGGCGGCGCACGCCCGGCCACACGGACATCGCGCGGCTCCGTCGGGGCATGGTCGGCGGCCAGTTCTGGAGCGTGTACGTTCCGGCGGGCGCGGTGTCGGAGGGGGCGGCCCGGGTCCAGCTGGAGCAGATCGACATCGCGAAGCGCGTCATCGCGCGCTACCCGGACGTCTTCGAGCTGGCGCTGACGCCCGCCGACGTCGAGCGGATCTTCGCGGAGGGCAAGATCGCCTCCATGCTGGGCATGGAGGGCGGGCACGCCATCGAGAACTCGCTGGGCGCGCTCCGGGCGTTCTACGACCTGGGTGCCCGCTACATGACGCTCACCCACTCCGCGAACATCGACTGGGCGGACTCGTGCTGTGAGGATCCGAAGCTGGGCGGCCTCTCGGCGTTCGGGGAGGTGGTGGTGGGGGAGATGAACCGGCTCGGCATGCTCGTGGACCTCTCCCACGTCTCCCCCGCGACCATGAACGACGTCCTCGACATCGCCGCGGCCCCCGTGATCTTCTCCCACTCCTCCGCCCGCGCGGTGACGGACCACCCGCGCAACGTCCCCGACCAGGTGCTGCGGCGGATGCCGGAGAACGGCGGCGTCGTCATGGTCACGTATGTGACCGTGTTCGTGAACGAGGCGCTGCGCCGCTGGTCGGAGACCCCGCGGGAGCAGCGCGCGGGCGACCCGCCGCGGTCCACCATGGCGGACGTCATCGCGCACCTGGAGCACGTGCGGGATGTCGCCGGGATCGATCACGTCGGGATCGGCAGCGATTACGACGGCGCCACCACCCCCGAGGGCCTCGAGGACGTCTCGACGTACCCCGCGCTCTTCGCCGAGCTGTCCCGCCGCGGCTGGTCGGAGGCGGACCTGCGGAAGCTGGCGGGAGAGAACGTGCTGCGGGCCTGGCGGCGGGCGGAGGCCGTGGCGGCCCGGCTGCGGGAGCGCCCCGCGTCCACCGCGACGATCGCCCGGCTCGATGGCGTCGTCCCCGAGGGGCGGGGCGCGTTCGTCACGCGCCTGGGCAGCGATACGCTCGCCGTCGAGCGGTTCCGGCACGGCCCCACGTCCTTCCACGCGGAAGTGCTGCTCCGCGCGCCGCGGACCCGGCTGACCGTTTACGACGCCGACCTGGATGCGGCGGGGAACATCACCTCCCTGACCGCCACGGAATACGACCCCGCCGCGATCACGCCGACGTCCATGGGCGAGCCCGTGGGCCGCACCACGTGGCGGTACGGGGACGGGAGCGTGACGGTGACCTCCCGCACCGGTGGCGAGACGCGGGAGACCACGATCGAGGCGCCCGCCCGCGCGATCCCCTTCATCGACATGGTCCACTGGCCCTACGAGCTGGCCCTCGTGCGAGGGATCGCGGCGCGGGGCGAGGAGGCGCTGCCCATGCTCCAGGGGCGCGGCACCGGCGACTTCGGCTTCGTCCCCGAGGGGCGCGACCGCCTCACGCTGCGCCACCCGTTCCGGGGCACGATGGCGGTGCGGCGGGCGGCCAACCGGGGGATCGCGACGCTGGACGCCGGGAACACCACGCGCGCGCTCACCGTGGACCGCGTGGAGGATGTGCCCCTGGCCGACCTCGCGCGCCGGTACGCGGGGAGCGGGATCGGCGAGCTGTCGGGGCGCGGCGAGGCGGAAGGGACGATCGGGCGGGCGAGCCTCGTCGTCGACTACGGCGTGCCGAAGAAGCGGGGGCGGGAGATCTTCGGCGCGCTGGTCCCCTACGGTGAGGTGTGGCGCACGGGCGCCAACCGTGCGACGCACCTGGTCACGAACCGCGACCTGATCATCGGCCGCACCCGCGTCCCGGCCGGGACGTACACGCTCTTCACGATCCCGGACCGGGACCGGTGGACGCTGATCGTGAACCGGCGCACCGACATCGGCGGCACCAGCTACGACGGGAGCGCCGACCTGGCCAGGATCCCCATGGAGGTGCGGCGGCTGTCTGAGCCGGTGGAGGACTTCACCATCGTGGTGGACCCCGCCGGCTTCCTCCGGCTGCGCTGGGACCGGACCGAGGCGTTCGTCCCCGTGGCCGCGCGCTAGCGCCGCAGCGACTTCAGGAAGAGGCGCACCTCCTCCGGGTCCGGGGTCTCCGCGGGGCGGAAGGTCTCCGACCGGATCACCGTCAGCGGCTGCGTGTACGTCCGCCCGCCGATGGTGAGGGCGACGGTGTACTCCCCCGGCTCGACATCGTTCGGACCCCCGCCGAAAAAGCGGCGGAAGCTGAAGCCGGGGATGTTGCGCTCGCGCGCCGCCCTCGAGATGTCCCGCGCCACATCCGCCACGTCCTCCATGCGCGGCCCGCCCGGTGCGTCGGCCGCGGGCTCCGCCCCCGCCGGCCGCCCGGCCGTGGGCCCGGGGTAGCGCTCACCAGGCCGGTCGGGGTCGGCGACCCCGCCGCCACCGCCCCGGCGGAACAGCGACCGGTCGCCGCTCACCACCGCCTGCACCGCGCGCTCGACCGTGGCGCTGTCCTTCCCGGCCACGGTGATCAGGGAGTCGGCGATGACGCGGATCGCCCGCGCCGCGGCGATGCTGTCGCGCAGCTCCGAGGGGGTCTTCGGCTTCGGGGGCGCCGCGCGCTCCTGGAGGTCCCAGTACACGCGCTGGACGCCGGCGCGCGCGGGGCCCTCGAGGGTGGCCACCGTGTCACCGGCCGGATCGAGGATGGCGATCGCCGCCTGCGTCCGGCCCGCCCCGACCTGCCGCCCGCGTCGCTCCCCGGCGGCGGCGGGACCGCCCTGTGCGCTCCCGGACTCGTCCGCCGCCACCGCGGCCTCCGCGGCGGCCGGGATGAAGTAGGCGATCTCGGCGCCGTAGTCCGGGCTCTTCCCCCAGAAGAACCGGTGCCCGGTGTTTTCGCCGCCCGACGGCGCGTCGCCGTACTGGAGGGCGGGCTTCGGCCGGAAGAGCGTGGGCTCGGCGGCCGCGAGGGTGCGCCGGCCCAGCTCCTGGAGCGGGACCACGTCGACGATCCAGATGGAGCGACCGTGGGTCCCGGCGATGAGCTCGCGATCGCGCGGGTGGACCTGCAGGTCGTGGACGGGGACCGTGGGCAGCCCGTTCATGAAGCGGAACCAGCTCCGGCCGCGGTCCATGGACGCGTACGCGCCCACGTCCGTGCCCACGTACAGCAGGTCCGGGTTCACCGGGTCTTCCCGGATCACGTGCACGAAGTCCGGCCCCCCCGTGGGCAGCCCGGCGGCGATGCTGCGGAAGCTGCGACCGCCGTCATCGGTGACGAAGACATAGGGGGTGAAGTCGTTGGAGCGGTGCCCATCGAAGCTGACGTAGAACCGCCGCGGGTCCACCCGTGACGGCTCGATGCGGCTCACCCACGTGCCCGCGGGGACGCCCTGGAAGCGGGCGTGGTCGATGCGCTCCCAGCTCCCGCCGTCGTCGCCACTCGTCCACACGTTCCCGTCATCGGTTCCGGCGAAGAGCAGCCCCTTCCGGACAGGCGACTCGGCCAGCGCCACCACCGTCCCGTGCGTCTCGGCCCCGGTGGCATCCCGGGTGATCCCGCCGGTGGTCCGTGTGCTGACACGGACCTTCATGGTGTCCCCGTTGGACAGGTCGGGGGAGATCACCTCCAGGGTATCGCCCCGGTTGGTGGATTTCAGGACGCGGTTCCCGGCAGCGTAGAGCGTTCGTGGATCGTGCGGGGAGAGCACGAGGGGCGTGCTCCAGTTGTAGCGGAGGTCGTGGCGGGCGGAGTCGTCGCTGACGCGCCGCTTCCAGGCCGCGACCTTCGCCCGCTCGGCCGCCGTCATCGTCCGGGGCTCCTCGACACCCTCCAGGACCGCGATGGAGTCCAGTAGGGGCCGGGCCCGCTCCCGCCAGTCGGGACGGCCGAGGGCGGTGCGCCGGCCGGTGGCCATGTCGATCCGGGCCATGTTCCCGCCCTGGGACTCGGCATACACGATCCGGGAGTCCGTCGGGTCCTGCTGCGTGTAGAAGCCGTCGCCCCCGTTGATCGTGTACCAGACGTGGTCGCCGAACCCCTCGTCGTCGGCGCGGCGGCTGGGACCGCACCAGGTGCCGTTGTCCTGGAGCCCGCCGCAGACACGGTACGGGATCCCCATGTCGTAGCTGACGTGGTAGAACTGCCCGAGGGGGAGGGTGTTGATGAAGTCGTAGGTGCCGCCCCGGTCCCAGGTGACGGCGATCCCGCCGTCGTTCCCGACGATGAACCGCTCGGGGTTGGCCGGGTCCCACCACATGGCGTGGTGGTCCACGTGCAGGTCGTGAGTGGCGGTGCCGATGGTCTCGCCGCCATCCCTCGAGAAGTTCACCGGTGTGGACGACCAGTGGATCAGGTAGGGGTTGTCCGGGGCCACCCGGACCTGGGAGTAGTAGAACGGGCGCACGTTGTTGCCGTTCATCCACCGCCAGCTCCGGCCGCCGTCCTCCGAGCGGTAGAGCCCCGAGCCCTTGAGGCCGGACGAGGGGGCCGCGGCCCCCGGAAGCCCGGACGTGTCCCCGGGCTCCGCCTCCACCATGGCGTACATCACGTCCGGGCTCGATGGCGCGATGGCCAGCCCGATCCGACCCTTCTCCGTCGACGGCCACCCGCCGCCCTTCACCTCCGTCCAGCTGGCCCCGCCATCCACCGACCGCCACAGCGCGCTGCCCGGCCCGCCGCTCTCGAGGAACCACGGTCCGCGGACCCGCTCCCAGCTGGCCGCCCACACGACTTCCGGGTTCCGCGGGTCCAGGGCGACATCCACGAAGCCGGCGCGGTCGCTGACGTGCTTCACCTTCCGCCAGCTCCGGCCGCCATCGAGGGTCTTGTACAGGCCCCGGTCGCGGTTGGCGCCCCAGATGGCGCCCAGCGCGGCGACGTACGCGATGTCCGGGTTCCGGGGGTGGACCACGATCCGCCCGATCACCTGCGTCCCCACCAGCCCCGTCAGCGTCCAGGTCTCCCCGCCATCCGTGGACCGGTACACCCCGCCGCCCGGGGAGATGGAGTTCCGGGAGTCCTCCTCGCCCGTCCCGGCGTAGAGGACGTCCGGGTCGCTCGGCGCGATGGCCAGGTCGCCCATGGAGATGACGCGCTGATCATCGAAGACCGGCCGGAACGTGGTCCCGTGGTTCGTGGTTCTCCAGATCCCCCCCGTTGCGGCGGCCACGTAGAACGTGCCGGTCCCCGGAACACCCTCCACGTCCGTGACCCGGCCGGACATGTTGGCGGGGCCCACGGGGCGCCACTCGAGGCCGGCGAGGAGCGCCGAGTCGGGCTGCTGGGCGGTCGACGGCGTGCCCGCGAGCGTGCCGATGGAGATCAACAGGACTGAGGGGCCGATGCGCATCGTGGCTTGCTCCGGGAGCTGTGGGGGCCGGGGCGTTCGCGGGGCGTCCGCCCGACAGGGGACCGGAGGGAAGACGCCCCGACGGCCGGAATCGTTGAGCCGGCCGCCACCGCCTGCTACATCTGTCGACGGATGCGGCCCCGGGTCAATAGCCTCGCCCCCCGGCCGGGGATGCAAGTCCCCGACCCCGCCTCGTCCACCAGTGACCCGCGACGCCGTCAGTGGCGCGTCGCCGCGTCGGTACGCCCGGGTGAGGCGTGACGCTTGAACTCCCGGCCTTCCTGCTCCGCGAACCGCTTCGTCTCCCGGGCCTCCGCCGCCAGGACCGCCGTGTTCTGCTGCGCGCGCCGGCGCGTGGACTCCAGCCGCATGGCCTCGCTCTCCCGGAGGTCCCGGGCCGCGCTCGTGCCGAACAGCCCCGCGGCGATCAGCAGGACGGCACCGACGATGAGACCGCCCGCCCAGTACGCCCCCACCAGCGCGCCGATCCCGATGATCGCGCCAGCGGTCAGCGCCAGCCCGGCGAGCACCGCCAGCGACAGCGCGATGCCCACCTTGGCCAGGTCCTTCACCAGCGTCCGGGCCGCGGTCTGGAGGTCATCCGACAGCGCGTCGGCAACGCTCCGGAGCTCCAGCTTCGCGAGCGTCATCTCGTCATGCGCGAGCTGGGACATGTCCTGGCCGAGGCGGCTCACCAGCGTCTTCAGGCTCGGACCGCCGTCCCCCCCGCCGCCCCCACGCCACGCGAAGGTCGGGGGCTCTTCGATGGAAGGGCCGTCCCGGCCGGACGTGGGGCCATTGAATCCCTCTCTCCTGGCCATGTCTACCTCCACGGCTCCGAGACCTGCTCGCGCTCCCGGCGAGCCCGGCTGGGCCAGGCTTCGTCCAACGCCCTGCGCGCCGACTCGTTCGCCGTGTCCCGCACCACGTCCCGCGCCTTCTCGCCCGCATTGCGGATCTTGCGCTGCCCCTTCTCCACCAGCCGGTCCCGTGCAGGGCCCATCATCTCGTTCTCCCGCTCCGTCTCCGGGATCATCATCCCGGCGGCGAAGCCGAGCGCCGCGGCAATGGCCCCCGCGGCCAGCGGGTTCTCCTGCACGGCATCCTCCACCCGGCGTTCCGCGCGGCGGGCCCGATGACCCATCCGGTCCACGGCCTCGCTCGCCTTGTCACGGACCTGGTCGGCGGCCTCCGCGGCGCGGTCTTTCAGCCCCTCCTCCGCACCCGCGTTGCCGTCGTCCGTCACCCCGGCCGCGGCGGCGGTCTCCGGATAGGCCGGCAGCTCGGCCCGCTCGGAGGACGCGCCCTCCGGATGGCCGCGCCCCCGGTTCCCCGCCCCGTTCGCCACCAGCCAGGCGAGCCCCACCCCCACCAACCCGGCCGGCAGCGGGTTCTCGCGGATCGTGTCCCAGAGTCCGCGCCCGGCGTCGTTCACTTCGTGCTCGATCCCACGCATCGCTTTCCTCGCCTTGTGCTTCATGGTGTCCTTTGCGTCCTGGACCTGCTCCCGGGCGCGTGCCTTCAGCTCGCGCTGGAGCCGGTCGGGGTTCACCCGCTCTCCGATCTCCTCGATGGTCTCTCCGATCCGGGACCGCGTCGCTTCGATGCGGGCCAGGACCTCGGCTTCGGTCTCCTCACGCATTCTCGCCCCCCGTCCGCTCGGCCGACCCCGTCTCCGGACCGCCCGCGCCCGCCGACTCCCAGCCGCCACCGCCAGGCTCGTCACCCGCCTGCAGACCGTCCGTCGCGACCGGTCCGATGTAACCCTTCGAGCTCGCGTATCCGCCCGAGTAGCCCCCGCCGGCATAGCCACGGGACACCGGATACGACGCGTCCCGGCCCGACTCGCTGGAGCTCTTCAGGAATCGCGCGCCCATCATCCCGAGCGCGAACGCCCCACTCAGGAATACGGGCGTGTGCTCCCGCGCGAACCGCTGCACGTCCCGCGTCAGGTCATCCACGTCGCGGTCCTGGAGGTAGCGCGACACCCCGTCGGCCCGGTCCGCAACCGCCTCCACGAAACGCCCGTACCCCTGCCGGTCCTCGGGCAGGTCCTCTCCGCCGCGCCGCAGCGCATCCGCCACCGTCCGGATCCCCCCGGCCACGCGGTCCTTCTCCTCCTCCGCACGCGACCGCGCCATGTCACCCGCTCGATGCGCCAGCTCCTCCGCCTTTTCCTTCCCCTGCTCGGCCAGGTCCTCACCCTTCTCCCGCGCGGTCGCCGCCAGGTCCGAGACCTTCTCCTGGGCCTGGTGCGCGGCCTCCTTCACTTTCCCACCCTTGCCGTGACCGGCGCCCTCCGCGCCCGTGCTCGTCTCGTGCTGGTCTGCCATGTCCGCTCCTCTGTGGTGAGTGGCCGTACCGAAAAAAAGGAGCGCCCGCACCGATTGCTCGGCTGCGAGCGCTGTGACCTTTGCGCTCCGTGATAGCGCAATTGTCGTTCCTGTATAGGTTTACGTTACCTCGCCGGGATGGGCGGCCCTCTCCGGTGCCGCCGCGTCTCGACCGCCGACCTCGAGGATGTCGGCCCTGGCCTCGGCGAGGACGGAGTCGGTGAGGGCGAAGTAGACGACGTCGTCGGTGAGCGCGAGGCGAACGGCGCCGTCCGCGGAGCGGATGGCGAAGCGGTCCTCACCGACGTCGGCGCCGCCGAAATCCACGTCCGCTCCGCCATCACCGCACGCTGCGGCGGACGCGATCAGCAGGAGCGCGAGCCAGTGCCTCATTGGGGATCCTCCCGGATGACGTGTTGCTCGATGACGACCCGGACGGCCCCGGGGGCCGGCCGGATCTCCTCCCCCCGGCGGCGCGCGATGACCTGGGTGAGCTCGGCGCCGAAGAAGAAGATGTTGGCTGAGTAGTAGAGCCAGACGAGGATCAGCGCCAGCGCGCCGGCCGCGCCGAATGCGGAGCCGGGGTCGCTGCGCCCCAGATACAGACCGAGGAGCAGGTTGCCGAGCAGGAAGAGGGCGCCGGTTGCCGCGGCGCCGCTCCATGCGTCCCTCCAGGCGACGCGCGCGTCGGGGAGGATATGGAAGAGGAGCCCGAAGAGGACGGTGGCCACGAGCAGGGTCAGCCCGAGGCTGACGGCCTGGAGAGCGGCGCCGGTGAGGGGCGCCGGGAGCACCGCCCGCACGGTGTCGCCGAGGGCGGTCAGCATGGTGCTCGCCACCGTGGAGGCCAGGAGGAGGAGCGCGAGGCCGAGGATCATGAAGAAGGAGAGCACGCGCTTGGCGAGGAAGCTCCGGACGGCGCCGCGCCTGCCCGGGTCCGGGGCGACCTGCCAGATGCGGTTGAGGGCACCCTGGAGCTGCGCGAAGGCTCCCGTCGCGGCGAAGAGGAGCGCCGCCCCGCCGACCAGGACGACGAGGGGGTTTCCGGCCCCCGGGCGCTCCGCGCTTTCGAGGATCTCCCGCACCTGCGCGGCGCCCCGCGCGCCGATCAGGACCCGGATCGGCTCCAGGATGCGGGAGCGGATCTCCTCGGGGTCGGCGAAGAGGCCGGCGAACAGCATGATCAGGAGGAGGAGCCCCGGGAGGCTGAACATGGTGTAATACGAGAGCGCGGCCGCCATCCGGGGGCAGTCGTCCCGCAGGAACTCGCGCGCCGTCTCCTCGAGGATCCGCATCCCTGCCGCTCCGTGCAAGCGCGGTTCCGTTGCGCGCGCTCGCGCGGCGCGTGCCATGGCGCCATCCTTCCGGATGGCAGACACCTACAGGGCGGCGCGACTACGGAAGGCGGTCACGGCGGAAGTGGAGAAGCGGGTGCTCCGGGCGATCGCCGCGCGGCTGCCGGCGTGGGTCGGATCCGACCACCTGACGGCGCTGGGCGTCCTCGGCGCGATCGGCGTCGGCGCCGGCTACGCCCTGTCGGTCCGGAGCCCGCACTGGCTGTGGCTCGCCAGCGCCATGCTCGTCCTGAACTGGCTCGGCGACAGCCTCGATGGCACGCTCGCCCGCGTGCGCGGGACCGAGCGCCCCCGCTACGGCTACTACCTCGATCACGGCGTGGACGCGCTGAGCACCACGGTGATCGGGGCCGGGATCGGTCTGTCGCCCTTCGTGGACCTGCGCGCGGCCCTCGCGCTCGTGGTGCTCTACCTCATCCTGTCCATCAACGTGTACCTGGAGTCCAGCGTCTACGGCGTCTTCCGCATGGATTACGGGGTGGTCGGCCCCACGGAAGTGCGGATCATCCTGGTGGCCGTCAACGCGCTCCTCGTCTGGCTCGTCCTCGGCGCCGGCCTCTCCGCGGCCCGCCTGTCCTTCTACGGTACCCTCGTCATCGCCGGGCTCGCCGCGGCCATGCTCGGCCTGTTCCTCTTCCGCTTCGTGCGCAACCTCCGGGACCTGTCGCGGCAGGAGCCCCTGAAGCGTGGCAAGCCGCGGGAGTAGCGCCGTCGGGCGCGGCGCCGACCCCGGCGGCGGATGCCGGGAGCGGCCGGTTGAACGAGCCGGCGAGCAGGTCGATATTGCGCGGATGGCGAAGCGCGGCGAGAGGGCGCTCGAGCGCCTGCGCAGCGTCACGAACCCCTGACCAGACGACGGAGACGACCCCATGCGCTTCCTCCTCCGACTCCTCGCCACCGCCGCCGCGCTGTGGGTCGCCGTGATCCTCGTGCCCGGGATCAGCTTCACCGGCTCCTGGGTCGGCATGCTGGGCGTGGCGCTCGTGTTCGGTGTCGTCAACGCAGTGATCCGTCCGATCCTGAAGATCCTGACCTGTCCCCTGGTGGTCCTGACGCTCGGGCTCTTCGTCTTCGTGCTGAACGCCCTGATGCTCTGGCTCGCCAGCGAGATCTCGCAGGCCTTCGGCATCGGCTTCGACGTGGACGGCTTCCTGGCCGCGTTCGTGGGCGCGCTGATCGTGGGCATCGTCAGCACCGTGCTGAACCTCCTCGTCGGGGCGCGGGAGAAACGCCGGGAGGACTGAACCGGCGACGGGCGGCAGGAGTCCTCGCTGCTACGGGATGATCGGCCGCTTGCGGAGCAGGAAGACGCCCTCCTTGCCGCTGGTCACCACGAGGGTGCCGCTCTGGAAGAACGGGTAGTTGCTCCAGGAGCCGTCGAACACGGCCTCGTCCTCGCCCCAGGGCACGGTGTCGAAGTACCCGACCAGGCGCGGCGCCTCGGGCTCGCTGATGTCCAGGATGCGGAGCCCGCTGGTATAGTTCGACTGGTACATCAGGTTGCCCCGGACGTACAGGTTGTGGTCGATGGCCGGGTTGTCGTGGATGTACTCACCCACGAGCACCGGGTCATCGAGGTCGGCGACGTCCCAGATCAGCGTCCGGGTGCCCGCCACGACGCCGGCGGTCTCGTCGCCCTCGTCGTTCATGTAGAAATGGCGCTGGTCGTCGGTGAGCCACCCCTGGTGGGAGTACTGGACGCTGGGGTAGCTGGAGCGTGCCAGTGCCACCGGGCTCCGCTTGTCCGTGACGTCCGCGATGCTCAGGGCGGTCTCGTTGGAGCCGAAGCAGATGTGCTTGCCGCGATGCTCCGCGTCCGGGCCGTCGTAGGTCACGCACTGCGCGTCGTGGCTGTAGCCGGTGCCGGCCCTGCCCGTCTCGGGATCGCTGAAGCACCCCGCGAACGTGGGCTGCCGCGGGGTGCGGATGTCCACCATGTGCAGCCCGCCGCCGCACGTCTGCCCGCCCCCGCTGGATCCCACCGCGAACGCGTACCCGGCCACCGTGTCGATCACGATGTTGTGCGCGCTGTGGATCCCGTCGTAGTGGGCGTCCTCGGTGAAGGTCTGCGGCTGGCGCACGCTCCGCAGCTTCGTCAGGTCGAACACCTGGATCCCGTGCGGCCCCGCGCCATCCGCGACGATGAACGCGTGGTCGCGGTACACCTTGATGTCGCGCCAGACGTTCGGCTGCGACCCTTCCGTCATGGGCAGGTCGCCCAGGTAGCGCGGGTTCGTCGCGTCCGTCACGTCGATGAAGGACGTGCCGTCGTAGCGCCCCACGATGGCGTATTCCCGCCCACTCTGCGGGTCCGTCCACCCCCACACGTCGTTCACCTCGACCCCGCGGCCGCCCCCGATGTCCTGCACCGGCAGGAACGCGAGCAGCTCCACGTCCTGGCACGGGAACAGGTCGGCCGCCTTCCCTCCGCTGCACGCGACCCGGCCGCCGACGATCGCCTCCATCCCCTGCACCTCGCCGACGAGCGTCGCCGCCTCGCGCCAGGCGGCACCCGACCGCTCCATCACCTGGACGGCGCCGACACCGAAGTCCGCGCCGGTGACCCCGATCGCCGCCAGCGTCCCCGTCACGTCCGCGGTGCTCCCGAACCCGGCGCCCTGGCGGAGCCCCTCCGCCCCGATCTTCTCCACCGCGGTCCAGTCTCCCGCTTCGCCCCGATAGGCGTACAGCCGTCCCTGGAACGCGTTCGCCCCCGGCGACGCGACCCAGACGGCCGACTCGCCCGCCCCGTAGAGCGCCGCACCGAACTGGGCGTACTGCCCCGCATCGAACGGCAGCAGCGTCCGCTCCTGCTCCCAGCCGGCCTCCGCGGGGCGATAGACGTGCACCTTCCCCGTATAGGTGTCCGCGCCCACGGCGCCCACCAGCAGGCGGTCCCCGGCGAGGAGGAGCGCGTTGCCGAACGAGTAATTCTCCGGCGCGCCCTCCACCTCCAGCTTCGTCGTGTGCGACCACCGGCCGTCCGGACCGCGGCGGAACACGTACGCCGCGCCCCGGCTCCCGTTCATCTGTGGCGCGCCCGCGATCAGCATGTCGTCCCGGATCTCGATCGCCTGGCCGAACCACTGGTTCTCCACGGCGTCCGGCGCCATCAGCTTCGCTTCCTGCGACCACCGGCCGTCGCGACCGCGCCGCAGGACGTAGACGGCGCCGCGGCTGCCCTGGTGACCCCAGGTGGCCACGGCCGCCACGTCCCGATCCCGCGCGGCCGCGCGGCCGAACGCCTCGCCCGGCCCCACGTCGGATGGCGTGAAGCGCTGCACCTCCCGCCATTGACCCCGGCCATCCTTCTCGAACGCGTAGACGGCGCCCCGGCTCTCGTTCCACACGGTCGCGCCGATCAGGGCGCTGTTGCCGTGGACGGATACGAACCGGCCGAAGCGGTCGCCCGGCGTGGCGTCCGAGGCCTCCAGCCGCTGGACCTGCGTCCACCGGCCGTCCCGGCCCTTCCGGTAGACGTACACGTGGCCGGGGCTGCGCTCGTTGAGCGCCTGCCCGACCAGCACTTCGGCGTCGCCGACGGCGACGGCGGTGCCGAATCCCTGGGCGGCCAGCGGCGCGGCAATGAAGAGCGCCAGGCCGCCGATCCAGATCGACAGCTTCACGGATGTCCTCCTGAGATGGTGATCACCGGGAGCTTGGACCGGGCCGCTCCCGCGAAGGTTGCCGGCGCGGAAGATCGCGGGGCCGCCGCCGCCGCGCCAACCCGGCGCTGCTCGCGATACGTCGGCGCGCCCCCGTCCGGGTTCCCCGGCGGTCAGCGCGCGTCGCCGTAGAACCGCCAGGCGGGCCGGTGGTCCGACTCGAGCACCTGCCCGGTCAGGCGGGCCCGGACCATCTCCACCGGCATGGGGCCGCCCCTCAGGATCGCGTCGTGGAACGCCCGCTCCGTCATGCGGCCGGACTCCACCAGCTCCCGGTGCAGCGCCCGGAACTGGAGCCCGCCCAGCATGTACCCCGCCTGGTACAGGGGCGGATAGCTGCCGTTGAAGGAGCGCCGCACCTCCGCCTCCGCGTTCGCCCGCTCGTGCCCGACGCGCTCCACCAGGAAATCCACCGCCTCCTGCGGGGTCATCCGCTCGAGATGGAAGGAGAGGGAGAAGATGATCCGGGCGGAGCGGTGCATCCGCCAGAACAGCATACCCACGCGGTCCTCGGGGCCGCGGGCGAACCCCAGGTCCCAGAGGCGGAACTCCCAGTAGAGGGCGTTCCCTTCGTGCCAGAACGGGGTCCGGAAGAGCTGCCGGTGGGCATTGTACCGGTCGGTCATGAAGCCCTGGAGATGGTGGCCCGGGATCAGCTCGTGGTGCGCAACCGCGCGGGAGAAATGCTCGTTGTTGCCGCGCATGCTCATGAGCTTGTCGGCGTGCTCCATCGCGTCGGTCGGGTAGGAAACCCAGAACACCTCGCCCCCGAGGAAGAACGGGCTGACCTTCTGCCGCTCCGGCGAGAGCATCTCCATCCGCCAGACTTCCTCCGCCAGCGGCGGCACGGTGACGAGGTCGTTCGCCTTCATGAACGCGATGGCCTCCTCCGCCAGCCGGAGCACCAGCGCCGGCTGCTCGCCCGGCGCCACGTGGAGCGTCTTCACGTGCTCCAGCGCGGCCTTCCAGTCCTCGCCGAACCCCAGCTCGCGCGAGGCCTGCCGCATCTCCGCCTCGGACCACGCGAACTCCCGCTCCGCGATCCGGATCAGCTCCGCGGGGGTGTAGGGGATCATCTCGTGGAGCAGGTCCGCCTCCAGCCCGGCGGCGCCGATGGGATCGCCCACGATCGGCGGCTCCTCCCCCTCCCCGTAGTCGACCACCCGCGCCCGCAGGAACCGACCGTACTCCTCCAGCGCCCGCGATGCCCGCTCGTGGGGGTCCGAGACCCACCACGTGAACAGCGGGTCGTACCCCGCGTGGAAGTCGTACCATCGGCGCAGCGAGCCCCGGAGGTCGCCCACGGCCTCCGCCGCGCGCATACCGAGGATCGGCGACGGGGCGTCCCTCCCGCCTTTCGCCAGCGCCGCCTCCACCGCGGCCCGCGCCGCCGCGATGCGGTCCGGCAGCGCCGCGAGGCGCGACGCAGCCTCCCGGCCGTCCACCGGCTCCAGCCGCCGCCGCCCCTCGTGCAGCGCCACCAGGTCGCCGGCGAAGGGTACGAGGGGCTCCATCTGCGCGAACAGGCTGCCGTGACGCTCGAGCTCGCCGATGCGATAACGGAGCTCGTAGTCCAGGAGCACCCAGTCGATGCGGCTCTCGGGGTCCAGGGAGGAGAAGTCCAGCTCCCGGAGCCGCCCCCGCCACGCGGAATAGAACCGCGTGAGGCGGCCCCGGCCCCCGGCGGACCAGGGGGCGTCGTAGCGGCGCCGGAGCGCGCCATCATCCTCCCGGAACCGCTCGATGACCCGCGCCAGGTCCGTGGCCTCGGGACCGACGAGTGGCGCCAGCAGGGGGACGGCGGCTTCCGGCGCGGCCTGCGCCGCGACCGGAGGGGCGCCGGCGAGCAGGGGGGTGAGCAGGGTGGCGAGCAGGGCAGCGGCGAGGGCGGGAGCGAGCAGGGGGGACCGCATCGTCGGACTCTCCTGGCGTGGGTTCGTGCGCGGCGCGGCTCCAAGGTGCCATGGCGGCCGGGCCGCCGCCACCGGCGCCGGCCTCATCCGGTCCGCACGCCTCCGCTAGACCAGGCCGCCGCGGCCGCCGAACGGCTCCATGTGCACCAGGACGTCCAGGACGTCCGGCAGCTCCGCCTGGACCGCGTCCTTCACGGTGTGCCCGAGGGCATGCGCGGTCCGCAGCGTCATCTCGGGGTCGGCCTCGACGTGCAGCGTCACGAAGTGTCCGATCCCGGCGCGGCGCGCCTGGATCTTCTCCACCCGCAGCACACCCGGCACCGACGACGCCGCCCGGTCCACCCGCGCCAGCACGTTCGGGTCCGGCGCCCGGTCCATGAGGTCCTCCAGCGCGGGACGCAGCAGGCGGATTCCGTTGAACGCGATGATCCCGGATGCCACCAGCGCCGCCACGTCGTCCGCGGGGGCCCAGCCGGGGCCGCCGATCAGGGCGACACTGATCCCCGCGAAGGCCGCGGCCGACGTGATGGCATCCGCGCGGTGGTGCCACGCGTCCGCCTTCACCGCCGCGCTCCCCACCTCGCGGCCGATGTCCATCATCCAGCGGGAGAGGAGCGCCTTGACCGCGATCACCACCACCAGCACCACCAGCGTGTACGGCGCCGGGGCATGTTGCGGCGTCAGGATCTCGCGGACGGCCTGGATCGAGATGCCCAGCGCCGCCACCAGCAGCATGGTCGCCACCGCGGCACCCGCCAGCGACTCGGCCTTGCCGTACCCGAAGTGGTAGTGCTCGTCCGGATGCCGGCCCGCCACCGCCAGGCCGCGCCAGACGATGAGCGAGGAGAAGATGTCCAGCGTGGACTCCACCCCGTCCGCCACCAGCGCGTACGAGCTACCCAGCAGCCCGGTCGTGACCTTCGCCGCGACCATCGCCGCGTTCACCGCCAGCGCCAGCTGCGCCGCGCCAATGCCTCGTGCCGTGCGGGAGTCCTTCATCCTCGCCTGTTCCCGGGATCTGCCGCGCCAGCAGGATACCGGTCCGGTTCGTTCCATGCCACGCGAAGGTCCCGGCCGGATTCGCCCGCCCGGAAAGACCCCTCCAGACAGAACACACTTGACGCTCCGCTCAAATTCGCTACTTGTTCCGTCCAACATGCGCATAGCCCTCCTGACGTACGACTACACGGAGCTCGACTCGCCCCTCGGCGAGAACGAGGTCAAATGCGATCCCCGCCCCTTCGCGCCCGACGCCGAGTGGGTGGAGATCGAGCTGGAGAAGGCCACCGCCGTCCACACGATCCTGGGGCTCCCCCGCGACCGCCACGACCTCTTCTTCAACTTCTGCGACGGCGCCTGGGACAGCGACGCGCCGGGGATCGACGTCGTGCGGGCGCTGGAGCGGCTCGACGTGCCGTTCACCGGCGCGGACTCCCGCTTCTTCGACCCGTCCCGCGAAGCCATGAAGCGCGTCTGCGCGGCGTGGGGCATCGACACGCCGGGGTACGTCATGGCGGGGACCGATGCGGATCTGGAGCGGGCCGCGGACACCCTGCGCTTCCCGCTCATCGTGAAGCATCCGGGCAGCTACAGCAGCATCGGGCTGACCCGGCGCTCCCGCGTAGAGGACTTCCCGGCGCTACAGGAGCAGGCGGGGATCACCATGGGGCTCTACGGCTCCGCCCTCATCGAGGAGTTCATCGACGGCGGGGAGGCCACCGTGCTGGTGGCGGAAACGCCCGGCCGGCGGGAGGAGCCCACGACCTACACGCCCATCGGCTACCGCTTCCCGAAAGGCGAGACCTTCAAGCATTACGACCTGAAGTGGATCTCCTATCACGGACTCGAGGGGACGCCCGTGGCCGACCCGGAGCTGGAGGAGAGGCTCCGCGACATCTCGGCGCGCATGTTCCGCGGGCTCCACGGGACCGGCTACGCCCGGTGCGACATCCGCGTCGACCGCGACGGCCGTCCCATCATGCTGGAGATCAACCCCAACTGCGGGATCTACTACCCCCTCTCGGACCCGGGCAGCGCCGACCTCTGCCTGGCCCACGACCCCGCCGGCCACGAGGGGTTCACCAGCCAGATCATCGACGCCGCGTTCCAGCGACCGCGCCGGCCCCGCCAGTGCTGGGAGATCCGCGCCGATCGGACCCTCGATTACGGCCACTACGCCACCCGCGACATCCGCGCGGGCGAACGGATCGTCCCGTTCGAGGAGCGCCCCCACGTGCTGGTGACCCGCTCCCACGTGGAAGCGCACTGGGGGGAGCCCGACCGCGGCTGGTTCGGCCAGTACGCCTGGCCCCTCACGGACGAGGTGTGGGTGATCTGGGCCTCCGACCCGGAGGAGTGGCGACCCATCAACCACTCCTGCGACCCCTCCGCCTGGCTGGACGGCCTCGATGTGGTCGCTCGCCGGATCATATCCGCCGGGGAGCAGATCACCCTCGACTACGCGACCTTCGCCAACGAGGTCATGCCCCCCTTCCACTGCCGCTGCGGCGCCGCCGAATGCCGCGGCGTCATCCGCGGCGACGACTACCTGCAGGACTTCGTCGCCCGCTACGGGGAGCACGTCTCCGACTACGTCCGGCAGCGCCGGGCCGCCGCCGCGGACCTTTCCTGGACGAAAGCCATCGCACGGCGACGCGCCGCGCCGTGACCCCGCGCCGGTCCGATTCCTGCCACGACGCACCGGCGGGCACAACGAGCGCATTGACGCGGCAGGACCGAAGCCCCAGCATCGGGGTAATCCACGCCCCGGTCCGAGGTCGACCAGTACTGGAGAGACATGGCAGAAACTGCGATCGCTACGCCCCAGGGCGAAGAGTTTCACGACGACATCATCTACCCGGCGACGATTCCGTTCCTCGTCATCCACCTGACGGCGCTCGCCGCCATCTGGACCGGCGTGTCGCTCTGGGCCGTGACCCTGTGTCTCGGCCTCTATGTGGTCCGGATGATCATCGTGACCGCGGGGTACCACCGATACTTCTCGCACCGGTCGTACAAGACCAGTCGGGTCGGCCAGTTCATCCTCGCCTTCCTGGCGCAGACATCGCTCCAGCGGGGTGTGATCTGGTGGGCGGCGATCCACCGTCACCACCACAAGCACTCGGACACCGAGCTGGACGTGCACTCGCCCGTGCACCGGAGCTTCCTGTACTCCCACGTGGGGTGGATCTTCGCGAAGCGGGATGACACGCCGGACTACGGTACGGTCCAGGACCTGATGGCGTATCCGGAGCTCCGGTTCCTGGAGCGGTTCCACCACCTGCCGTGGGTCATCGTGGCCGCGCTCTTCCTGATCTTCGGCGGGTGGCAGGCGCTGGTGGTGGGGTGGATCTGGAGCACGCTGCTGCTGTACCACGGCAGCTTCTCCATCAACTCGCTGGCCCACGTGCTCGGGAACCAGCGCTACGTGACGGGTGACGATTCCCGGAACAACTGGTGGCTGGCGATCATCACCATGGGCGAGGGTTGGCACAACAACCACCACGCCTACCAGAGCTCGACGCGGCAGGGGTTCCGCTGGTACGAGTGGGACCTGACGTACTACACGCTCAAGGTCCTGTCGTGGTTCCGGATCGTCTGGGACCTGCGCTCGCCGCCGGAGGAGATCGTCAACAACGAGCGGCGCCTCGGCCGGCGCGTGGTGGAGCAGGTGGCACTCCAGCTCGCGGAGACGTTTCCCATCGAGCGCATGGCGGCGCAGGTCCAGGCCGCCTGGGACCAGGTCCCGGACCTGCAGGAGGTCCGTCGCGACCTGACCGCCCGCTACGACAGCGCCATGCTCCGCGCGGGCGAGGCCCGGGAGTACCTGGCGGCGCGGCTCGCGGCAGTGCACCTGCCCAACGTCCCCACCATGGACGAGATCAGGCAGCGCGTGCAGAACAGCTTCGCCCACGTCCCCGAGGTCTCGGTGGACGACGTCGCCGAGCGGACGCGGCAGATCCTGCTGGAGGCGCTCTCGATCCGGCTGCTGGGCGGCGCCGAGCCTTCGCCGGCCTGATGCCGCGCGCGGGCGCGCGGCAGGTTCGTCGTCGCCTGATCCTCGCCCTCGGCCTCCTCACCCGCCTCGCACCCGCCGGGGTGCGGGGCCAGGCCGTTCAGGGCTCTCCCGCGGGTCCGCTGTTCCGGAGCCCGCCGAGTCGGGCGCCGGGAAAGTCGAGCATTTCCGGGAGTTCGGCGCGGAGTCGTTCGTGCTCCTCACGGCCGGGGACCAGGCGCGCGACCCGGCGGTGGTGGCGCGGCTGGAGTCGGCCACGGGCATCTGGTTCACCGGCGGCGACCAGTCGCGGATCACGGCGGCGCTGGCCGGCACGCCGCTCCTGGAGGCGATACGCGCGCGGAACCTCGCGGGGGTGCCCATCGGCGGGACGTCCGCGGGCGCGGCGATCATGTCGCCGCTCATGATCACGGGCAGCCAGGTCCTCGCCGGCGAGGACAGCATCGGCTACCACGGCGACACGTTCTCCCGCATCGCCCGGGAAGCCATCATCTCCGACGCGGCCGCCCCCGTTCTCGGCGTCGGGAGCGGCACCATCACCCTCGGAACCCGCGCACCCTGAAGCCATGGCGAACCGCACCGCGACCATCGAGACCAACCACGGCACCGTGAAGATCGAGCTGTTCGAGGAACGGGCGCCGGAGACCACCGCGAACTTCATCGAGCTTGCCGGAAAGGGCTTCTACGATGGCGTCGTGTTCCACCGGATCATCGAGGGCTTCATGATCCAGGGCGGTGACCCCACCGGCACCGGCCGGGGCGGGCCGGGCCACACCATCCCCGACGAGTTCCACCCCGAGCTCCGCCACGACGCCGCCGGCATCCTGTCGATGGCCAACGCCGGACCGAACACCGGTGGCTCGCAGTTCTTCATCACCCTCGCCCCGACGCCGTGGCTGGACGACAAGCACTCCGTCTTCGGGCGGGTGGTGGACGGGATGGAGGTGATCCGCGGGATCGCAGGCGTGGAGACCGACCGCTCCGACCGGCCGAAGCAGGAGGTCCGGATGGAGAAGGTCACGATCTCGGAGCAGTAGCGCTCCTCTCCGGAGAGAAACACCATGACACGGAGGACACGAAGGGTTCGGAGGGCACGGATGCCGGTCCGGATCGGTTCCCGCCGCCGGCTTCGACGCCTCGCCTGATTCCGGGGGATCATTTTCACCCGGGCGGCCGCCCGGTCCCGCGGGGCCGGCCCTCCGTAATCTTCGTGCTCTTCGTGTCAAGGTCATTGTTTTGGGGGGTCGTGTAGCGAAGGCGCCACCCCGCGCATAGGATGGCTGCCGATGCAGCGATCCGTCCGCGCCACCCTCGGCCATGCGTTCCGCGCGCTCCGCCGCCGGAACTACCGGCTGCTGTTCATCGGGCAGACGATCTCGCTGACCGGGTCGTGGATGCAGCAGCTGGCGCTGAGCTGGCTCGTGTACCGCATGACCGGCTCCGCGCTGCTGCTCGGTGTCGTCGCATTCGCCGGTCAGCTCCCCGGGTTCGTCATCGCCCCCATCGCCGGCGTCCTGGCCGACCGCTGGAACCGCCACCGGATCGTCGTGGCGACGCAGGCCCTCATGATGGCGCAGGCGGCCGCGGTGGCCGTCCTGGTGCTGGGCGGCTGGGTCGAGGTCTGGCACCTCGTGGCCCTGGCGACGGTGCTGGGCGTGCTCACCGGCCTCGACATCCCGGCCCGCCAGGCGCTCTTCCTGGACCTGGTCGAGGGCGACCGCGAGGACCTCGCCAACGCCATCGCCCTCAACGCCTCCCTCTTCAACGCCACGCGCCTCATCGGCCCGTCGCTGGGCGGGTTCCTGATCGCGCGGCTGGGGGAGGGCCCGGTCTTCGCCATCAACGCCGCGTCGTACATCGGGGTGGTGGTTTCCCTGCTGGCCATGCGACTCCACCCCGTGGGCACCGCGCCGGCCGACGGCTCGGTCCTGGGCCGGCTGCGGGAGGGGTTCGGCTACGCGTTCGGGTTCCAGCCCGTGCGGTCGCTGCTGCTCCTGATCGCCGCCATCAGCCTGGTCGGCATGCCCTACGTGGTGTTGCTCCCGGTCTTCGCCGAGGAGATCCTCGGGGGCGGGGCGCGCACGCTCGGGTTCCTCATGTCCGCCGCGGGGCTCGGCGCCCTCGGCGGCGCGCTCTACCTCGCCGGCCGCTCTTCGGTCCGGGGGCTCAGCCGGGTCATCGTCGTCGCCGGCATCGTGTTCGGCGGCGGCCTGATCGGCTTCTCCTTCAGCCGGACGCTCCCCCTCTCGATGGCGCTCCTGGTGGTGGCGGGGGCGGGGATGATGATCCTGTCGGCGTCGGCGAACACGGTCCTCCAGACGGTCGTCGCCCCGGAGATGCGGGGCCGACTCATGAGCCTGTACACCATGGCGTTCATGGGGATGGGCACCTTCGGGAGCCTGCTGGGGGGTTGGATCGGGAGCCGGCTCGGCGTGTCCACGGCCGTGGCGCTGGGTGGCGTGGGGTGCCTCGGGGCGGCCGCGTGGTTCGAGACGCGCCGCCCGGCCCTGCGGGCGCTGATCCGTCCCATCTATCGCGAGCTCGGGATCATCCCCGAGGTGGCGACGGGGATTCTCACCGCGAGCGAGCTGCGAACCAAGGGGTAGGAACACGCCAGCCGAGCGGGCGGAGTCCGTCGGACTCGCCTCGCGATTTTCACGCGCCTGGCGCGCGCGGCCCCGAAGCCCCACCCTACTGTCGCCATGAATCGGCTTGTCACCCGAAGGGAAATGCCATGAGGCTCTCTACCATTCGCGGCGGCCTGACGGCCCTTCTTCTCGCCATCCCTCTGGCCGTCGGGGCGCAGGAGTCCGACACCGGCGGAGATCCCCCGTGGGCCCGACCGGACGCGCCGTTCCGGACCGTCTTCGCCGAGCTGGGCGGCGCCGGTTACGTCTTCACCGTGAACGTGCAGCTGCGACTCACGCGCGTGTGGCTGCGAGTCGGGGCCGGTGGGCTGTCCGACAGGGACGGGGACGTATTCTGGGGCGTGCCCCTGATGGCGGGCACTTTCTTCGGCCGCGGCCCCCACTTCCTGGAGACCGGCGGAGGGGTCGTCCTGGTGGACCTGAACGACCCGGAGCCGGTCCTGGAGGGCGTGGCGGACATCGGCTACCGCTTCGTGCATCCGAACGGACTGACCTTCCGGGCCATGCTGACGCCCCATTTCGGCCTGGACCTCGGCTGGTTCGGTCCCTGGGCCGGCCTGAGTCTCGGCTACACGTTCTGACCCGAAACGACGGGGGCACCGCCCGGTCGAGCAGTGCCCCCGTCCCTGCTTTCAGCGCCTGCCGAGGATTCAGCCGGTGATACCGGCGTTGCCCACGTCACACATCTCGACGGAGAAGTTCGGGTTGTTCGTCTCGTCGAAATCGATGGGGAAGACGACATCGTCGCCGTAATCTCCGCCCTTGTGGTAGGCACCCGACGGATAGACGGCAGCCTGCTGGAGCCCGTACTGGTACACCAGCCGGCGCAGATCGGCCATGCGATGGCCCGTGAGAAGCAACCAGAATGCGCGCTCCTCGAAGAGCATCTCGCGTGCGTCGGCGGCGGTCGTAGGCGCGGCCAGTGCCGGCATCGTCAGCGCGGGATCGACATCCATCCCCTGCGCCGCCAGCAGCGCACCGGCGTTCGCGCGAAGCGTGTTCAGCTTCGCGGTCATCGCCCCGTAGGCGGGCGCCTGCAGGTCCGCCTCGGCCTGAATCAGCCGGGCCTCCACGCCACTGGCCAGCACGATGTCATCCGGCGTGCTGGTGTACTTCAGCGTCAGGAACAGCGGAATCGACGGGTCGAAGCCGCCACCCGCGTCCTCCCACGGCGACCGCGGGTCCATGGCGGACCGGAACGGCGCTCCATTCCCGCCCTCCACGTCCGACAGGGAATACCGCCCGTTGGACTGCTGGTTGAACACCGGGTTCCCCGCGCCGGACACGGAGAAGAACACGAAGTAGTTGAAATCGGTGTCCACGGTCGCGACCGTGCTCGCGGCAGCCGCGTGGTTCCCCAGCATCACCTGCGCGCGACCCTTCCCGACCAGCGCCAGCGGGTAACCCGGTGACGCCGCCAGCGCCTCGTCGAACAGAGGCACGGCCTGGTTGAACAGCGCCGCCGAGGTCTGCGGCTGACCGTACACGAAGTCGGTACCCTCGAGGTTGCTGATCGGGACGGCGTTGCACCAGCCCTCCGCCAGCATCACGTAGGTGTATGCCTGGAGCGTCTTCAGCTCCGCAAACCGCGGGTCCGAAGTGCCCTCGACTTCGGCCACCTGCGCCGCCGCGTCCTTCAGCGCACGGCGGGCCTGGTGCAGGTTGACGTACGTCCCGTCCGTCGTGTTTCCGTTCGCCGGCTGGAACTGGTTGCGCCGGTCCGTCGCCGTCCGGGTCGTAAACGTGCCGGACGAGAAGAACTCGTCGGCAATCAGCCCGGTGAGGGTGACGTAGCCATCTCCGGCACCGAACGCGACGGTGAACTCGCCCATGGCGCCGTTCACCAGGATCTGGAGGTTGTCCGGATCGAACAGCGTGCCCTCGGTCACGCGGTCCCGATCCGTCACCTCCAGGAGCTGGTCGAGGTCGCACCCGGTCAGCCCGAGCGCGCTCGCCAGCAGAACCACGCCGGCGAACCTCCCGAGGCGCTTTCCTTTGGAGTTTCTCATGATATCGGTCTCTCCCGCCCTCAGAAGTTGTAGTCCAGTCGCAGCATCAGGTAGCGGACCGGAGGCTGCGTATTGAACTCGCTCTGGCTGAAGTTCACGTTGCCGCCGCCTTCCACCGTCTCCGGGTCGAGACCCGTGTAATCCGTCCAGGTGGCCAGGTTGCGGCCGGCCACGGTCAGGCGCAGCCCCTGCAGCGGCTGGAATCGCTGCGGCAAGTTCCCGGGCGCGCTCAGCGTCACGGACAGCTCCCGCCACTTGTAGAAGTCGGCCTTCTCCACGAACCCGTAGGCCGACCCGAGAAACCGGTCCGCGATGTAGCGGGCCTGCTCGTCGAGAGGGGCATCCGGGTTGCCCACCGCCGCACAGCCGCGGGTCGAGCGGAAGCCGCACCGGAACGCCTCGGAGTCGTTCCCGGTGTAATGACCACCGCGACCCTCGAAGAGCGTGGAGACGGTCACCCAGTCGAACAGCCGCAGGTCTGCAAACAGCGTCCGCTGCCAGGTCGGCAGCGACGGCCCGATGAAGACCTCGTCGTCGCACTCGGCATCGACCGTGGTGTCACACGAGATGAGCTCGACCTCGTCGTTGGTGAGCAGCCCATCGCCATTGGCATCATCGAACCGGTAGGGCTGCTGCCAGAAGCCACCAGCCGTGTAGCCGGGCGTGTGCCGCTGAAGCCCGCGGTTGAAGATGATGTCCTCGACCCCGTCATCCTGGCCGATGTCGAAAACGGTGTTCTTCAGCGTGCTGTTGGTCACTCCGAGGTTCAGACCCACCGCGTCCGACTCGTAGACCCGGAGGTTCAGCCCGAGCTCGGTCCCCTGGTTCTCGATGGCGCCGAGGTTGTCGAAGACGGTGGTGGTCAGCCCCAGCGATCCGGGCAGCCGGCGGTTGATCAGCGCGTCCTCCGACTCCTTGTCGAAGTAGGTGAACTCCACCGACAGACGGTCGTTGAACAGACCGGTGTCGAACCCGATCTCCCACTCGGAGCTCCGCTCCGGCTTGAGGCCGGCGTTGCCCGTAACGGAGAGGACCGCACCGGGCACGTCGCCCGCGGCCGAAGCCACCGTGGTGGGCGAGAACAGGGTGATGGCATCACGGAACCCAGGCCGCAACCCCGAAACGCCCCAGCTGGTCCGCAGACGGAGCGTGTTCAGGAAGTCGAGCTGCGGGAACCAGGGCTCCTCGGCGACCACCCAGGACAGGCTCGCCGACGGGTAGTAGGCGAGATCGGACTCCGCACCGAACGCGCTGTTGTCATCCGCGCGGATGCCGGCCGAGACGAACAGCAGGTCGCGCCACGCGAAGTCCTGGTTCACGTACCCGCCGATGGTCCGGATCTCGAAGAAGTTCTCGTCGACGAAGAACTCGTCGGCCGTCGTGCCGCAGGAGGCCGTTCCCGGGACCAGCGAGATGCCATAGCAGGTCGTCTCCTCGGTGTTGTCCAGGGTATAGCTGGCGCCCAGGGTCGTCGTGGAGATGAGGGCCGGCGTCAACTCGAACGTCGAAACGGCCGAGCCCTGGCCCGTATACAGATACGTGGACTGGCGCTCCGACTGCCGGTGGCCCTGCTCCCACGTGTAGTGCAGCCACCCTTGGGGCCCGTTCGGCTGCAGGGTGATGTACGTGTGGGTGGACGCGTAGTCCAGCCCGCCCGTGGCGTTCAGTGTCAGCCACGAAGTCGGGCGGTGGCGGAGCGTGCTGCTGAGGATGTAGCGATCCGCGTCCTGCGGCGAAGGGCGTACCGCGATCTGCTCGTAATTCATCCCGAACCCGTAGTTGGACGGGTGCACCGACCACTCGTCGTCCGGATTGTCCGGAATGAAGAACGGCGTCCCGAGCAGCCCGTTCAGGATCGGGCTGAAAATGTGATTGTCGTTCGGGTTGAAGACCAGGTTGGAATCCGTGTAGCCGAAAGAGAAGGAAATGTCGGTCTGCTGACTCAGCCTGGCATCCAGGTTCCCTCGCAGGTTGGCCTTGTCCTGCGTGTTGATCGTGAACACCCCCTGCTCTTCCTCGACCTGACCGGAGACGAAGAACCGGACGTCCTCGGTCCCGCCCCGGGCGCTGGCGCCCCAGCGCTGCCGGAACCCTTCGACGAACGGACGCGTCCGCGAGTCCATCAGGGTGTTGAACACCAGGGCCTCATCCTGTCTACAGGTCCCCGCCGCGGCCGCACGGTTCCAGCAGTACGTGTACGGGCTCGTGGCCGGATTGAAGCCGATGTTCGGGAATCCGGTCTCCGGATCGAACATCGGCTGATTCGGATCGTTCACCTGGACCGCCGCGAAGTTCGCCGGATAATCCGTCACGTCCTCGACCTTGCCGGTCTCCGCGAAGAACGTCCACTGCGTCGCGCCGGGCCGGCCCCGCTTGGTGGTGATCAGGATCACGCCGTTGGCGCCCGCCGTGCCGTACAGCGACGACGCGGCAGGCCCCTTCACGATCTCCACACTCTGGATGTCGTTGGGGTTGATGTCGTTCAGCCGGCTGGTCTCCTGCCCGCCCGTGGAGAAGGGGGCAGCGAAGTTGTTGTTCATCCGCACACCATCGATGTACACCAGCGGCTCGTTCGACAACGACAGCGAGTTGGCGCCGCGGATCCGGATCCGCTGGGCCGATCCCGTCGTGCCGTTCACGTCCTGCATGACCACGCCCGCCGCGCGGCCGCCGAGAGCGTCCGCCATGCTGGTGATCGGCGCAGGATTGAGGTCTTGGACCTCGATGTTCGCAACGTTGGAGCCCAGCTCGCGGGCACGCTGCTCGCGCCCGGTGGCCGCGCTCACGATCACGGCCTCCAGCGGCACCGCGCTCGTGCGCAGCTGGAAGTCCGCCGTGGCCGTGCCACCGGCGGCAACCGTCACGGTCACCGTCTCCTGCGCATACCCGATGATCACGGCCCGGATCTGCTGCGTTCCGGCCGGCACGCGGGTCAGGAGATAGCGACCCTGCTGGTCGGTCAGACCTCCGACGTTGGTGCCGGCCACCTGCATCTGCACGCTCGTAAGGGGCGCGCCTGTCGAGGCGTCGGTCACCTGGCCGGTGACGGTACCCGTGTTCTGCGCGGTCGCTTCCGTGAGGAAGGCCGCGCCGAAGACGAGCACCACGGACAAGAGCGTCGTACGGACTGCTCTCATGGTACCCTCCCTGGCAGGGGGATCTTGGTTTTTTCGGGCCGGAAGGCTCCCTGCCTCCCGCCCTGCGACATCGGCCGACCCGATCAGGTCGGATCCGCCGAAACCTGCGGAGCCCGTTGCGGGCTCTTCTATTCGCTGCTCATCCCATCGACCGGAGGACCCGGCGGCCCTTGTCGCGTGCGACGGGGTGGGACAATTTCTTTGCGCCGAGAGTGCTGGAAAGATTACCAGCGCCGCGGAAAAGCGCAAGTCGCCGCGACACTCGCACCACACGGGTCCCCGGCCCGCACCCGTGCGTTGGCGCTACCGCCGGGCGGATGTCATGACCAGGATGACGCCGTTCCCCGCTTCGGCGCCCCACTTCATGACGGCCTCCCGGGAGGTCAGGATCTGGATGAACCGGATGGACTCGGCGGGGATGTTCTCGAGGTGCCGGACGGACGAGCTGACGCGGCTGCCATCGACCACGACGAGGATCTCCGGGTTGAGGTAGAAGGAGCTGACGCCGCGCTGGGTGATCCGGACCGGGTTGCCGGCGCGGACGCGCTGGATGTTCAGGTGGGTGGGGGCGCGCTCGACGGCTTCCATGGCGTCCCGGGCGCCGAGCTGGAGGATGTCGTCGCTGGTGAGGACGAGGCCGCCGGGCTCGAGGCCATCGTGCTGGCTCGGCGAGGAGACGGGGCGGGCGGTGGCGCAGGCGGCGGTGGTCGCCGCCAGGGCGAGCGCCAGGAGGAGCCGGCTGGCGCGGGTGGCGCGAGCGGAAGCGGTCGGGTCGAGCATGCGTGCTCCGGTGTGGCGGGTGCCGCGGCGGCGCCCTGTCACCTGATGAACGAGCGAGCGTCCAGGATCAGGACGGTTGCCGTGGATCCTTTCAAGATAACGTGGCCGCCCTGGGGCGCGAGGGTTCCCGGCGGGCGGGACGCGGCGAGGAGGCGGCGGTGGAGCGAAGCGGGAGCGGAGACGGGGCGGCGGGCGATGCGTCGGACCTGGTCGAGCTGCTCGACCTGGAGCCGCTGGAGCACAACATCTACCGGGGCCGGAACCGGGACATAGGGACGGGGCGGATCTACGGCGGCCAGGTGCTTGCCCAGTCGCTGGTGGCGGCCGCGCGCACGCTGGAAGCGGACCGGCCGGCGCACTCGCTGCACGGCTACTTCATCCTCCCCGGCGACCTGGGGATCCCCGTCGTCTACTTCGTGGACCGGCTGCGGGACGGCGGCAGCTTCACGACCCGGCGGGTCACGGCCATCCAGCACGGCCGGGCCATCTACAACATGTCCGGATCCTTCCACCGCGTGGAGGACGGGATCGAGCACCAGGTGGACATGCCGGACGTCCCCGGGCCGGAGGGGCTCCGGTCGGAGCTGGAAATGCTGCGGGACATGCGGGACCGGATCCCCCCGCGGCTCCGCCACGTGCTGACCCAGGACCGCCCGCTCGACATCCGGCCCGTGGAGCAGGTCGACCCCTTCGACCCGCAGCCCCGCCCCCCGGTCCGCCACCTCTGGGTCCGGACCCTCGGCGCCATCGGCGACGCCGTCCTCCACCACCAGGCCGTCCTCGCCTACGCCTCCGACTACGGCCTCCTCGGCGCCGCTCTCCAGCCCCACGGCCTCACCTTCCGCCGCCCCAACATGATGGTGGCCTCCCTCGACCACGCCATCTGGTTCCACCGCCCCTTCGACGCCACCCGCTGGCTCCTCTACGCCATCGAGAGCCCCGTCACCGCCGGCGCCCGCGGCTTCTCCCGCGGCACCTTCTTCACCCGTGACGGCGTTCTCGTGGCGTCGGTGGCGCAGGAAGGGCTGGTGCGGAGGATCGAGGGCGCCGGGGAAGGCTAGGTCTTCCTGCGGGCTCCCGGAAACGTCCCCCTCCCCCCCGGCCACCGGAACGATTACCCGTACAGGGCGATATAGAGAGGCGCACTCCCCTGGATCTTCCACAACGAGGTGAGCGATGAAGCTCGCGCATGCTGCGAAGGCGGCGGTGCTGGCGGGGCTCGTACCCCTGGCCGGCTGCGGCCCGAAGCACCACCTGGCGGATTACGACTTCGCGAACCGGTCGCTGGCGGTGGTCACCAGCGCGCCCGCCTACCCGGAGCTGCACACCGGCGGGGTCGGGCTCGGCGGGGACAACCCGGTGCAGGCCGTGCTCCAGGCGGGGTCCAGGGTGGCCAAGGAGGTCGAGGCCCGGCGGGCGCGGGCGCGGCTGGACAGCGCGGCGACGATGGTGGACGTGGGACGTCGCATGGGCGGGCGCACGGCGGACCGGGCGTCGCGGTACCTGGCGGCGCGCCCGGTGGAGACCGCACCGGCGGACTTCACGCTGGAAGTCTGGGTCACCGACTTCGGGCTGGACGCCCGGGCCTGGGACGCGGCGGCGTACCTGTTCACGAACGCGGAGGCCGTGCTGATCGACGGCGCCAGCGGCCGGGAGGTCTGGTCGGTGCGGGTCTGGGCGCGCGAGCCGGTCACGCCGGCCGTGTTCGACACCGGACCCGTCCCCTCCGACGCCATCACCGCCGGGTCGCTGATGGCGGTCTCGGTGGAGGACTTCCAGCGCGTGCTGGAGCGGCTTGCAGACCTCTCCTCGGACCTGGTCACGAGCGAGCTCCGCGGCGCGCTGCGGGACGTGCGGCGCAGATAGCCTGGCGGGTCATGGCCGGGGGCACCGGCGGTGTCCACGGGTTTACGGATTCTGAGCGCAAAGAGCGAGACGGCGAACCACCCCGATCCGGGCGGTTCGCCGTCTCGCTCTTGCCTGCCGGTCGTGCCGCCCTACAGCCCGCCGGTCAGGCCGCCGGTGATGTCGGTGGAGAGGAGCCCCCGTGCGCGCAGGGATGCGGCGGCCTCGGCGCGCAGGTTGACGAGCGCCTCGGGGCTGGCGGAGAGGGCGGCGTTGACGCGGGCGAAGGCGTCGCCGTTCTCGTAGCCGAGGCGGACCAGGTCGGTGAGGACGGCCGTGGCGACGGCGCGGCGCTCACCGGGCGCCTCGCGGGTGATGCGGATCAGCGCCTGCTCGCTGACGCCGGCCCGGAGGGCCTCGGCGGCGACCAGCAGCTCGCCCTCGGTCACGACGCGGGCATCCGCACGATTCAGGGCATCGCGGGCGCGGAGCAGCGCCTCGAGGCGGGCCTCGACGGCCGCGGCGACGCGGTCCATCGGGACCTGCTTGGCGCGCCCTTCCTGGACCTTTCGCTCCAGGAGAGATGCGGGGATCTGCGCCTGGGCGGCCGCCTGCATGGCCGCCTGGATGCGGGCCTCGGGCGTGGCGGCCTGGGCCGCCGCGGTGGCGGTCGCCTGCCCCTGCGCGCCGGTCTGGCCGCCCTGGGCCGCGGCCGCCGCGGGGGTGAGCGTAACGATCGCGAACACCATCAGCATCTTGCGGTTCATGATCTTTCTCCTGTCTGGTTCGATCCGTCGTTTCCTGCGTTCCTGGGTGGGACGAGCGTCCGGTCCCGATCGTCACATCGCGTGGAGTCGTGGCTCGCTCAGGAGCTCGCGCAGCTCCTCGCGGGCGCGGTGCACGCGCATCTTGACGGCGCTCGGGCTGGTCTCGGCGATCTCGGCGAGCTCGTCGTAGCTGTAGCCGCCCTCGTGCTTGAGGAGGAAGGCCTCGCGGAGGAGGGGCGAGATCCGGGACAGCGCGTCCTCGAGCTCCTGCCGCAGCTCGGTGGATGGCGCCGCGCCGAAGCCCTCGGCGCCGTCCGGGGAGGCCTCGTCGAAGGGCACGTCCCGGCGGCGAATGTTCTTGAAGTGATCGAGGCAGCAGTTGCGGAGGATGCGGAAGGCCCAGGCGCGGAAGGCGGCGCCGTCCCGGCAATCGGCGAGGCTGGTGTAGGCCCGGACGAGGGCCTCCTGCACCATGTCCTCGGCGGTGTCGGAGTCCAGCCCCATCCCGCGGGCATGGCGGAACAGCGCGGCCTGGTGCCGCCGTACCAGCCGCTCGTACGCGGCGCGGTGCCCCTGGAGCACGCGGGCGACCAGGGTGGCGTCATCCGGGCCGCCTTCGTCGCGCTGGCGCCCGCGCGGGCGCAGCCCCCTCACGGCCGCGGCTCCTCGACCACGAGGAGAGCGACCCAGCCCCCCATTCCGTCATCCTTGCGGCCGGGGACGGACTCGGGCACGAACCACGCGCCGCGCGCGTCCACGAACGCGTACTCGTAGACGCCCGGCTCCACCCGGCCCCGCCACACCCACCGGTCCCCCTGGCGCTGCATCGGTTCGGGCGACCAGCCGTTGAAGTCGCCGGCGATGCCGGGCGCCTCGACGCCCTCCGCCGCCGGGAGGATGATGGTGGCGGCGCCGTCGTCGTAGGAGGCCGGGACCGGCTCGGCGGGCCGGGGCGGCTCCGTCAGCCGCACCCGCAGCGCCGCGCTCCACGACCGGCGTGGGGCGCTGCCATAGAGGGGGTCCAGCGCGTCCTCGCGCCCCTCCAGGACCAGGTCCACGCGCTCCGCCAGGCGCACTGCCGCGCCGGCGGACCAGGGCGTCGTGGTCGCCGCGTCGTCGAACCACCGGCCCACGCTCCCCCGGAGCTCCACGCCGGGGAGCGCCACCAGCGTGCCGACGCCGGCGAACGTCCAGCTCCCGTCCTCGGCGGTGAAATGCCGGGCCTCGGCGGTCAACGCCACGGCCTGCGTGGGCGCGGCGATCAGCCGGAGCTCCCCCAGCCCCACGGTGCGGCTGGCGCTGCGCTCGTCCAGGGCGCTGCGGTAGAACGACGCGCCCGCGCGGGCCTCCGCCCCCATCGCCCCTGCCCGGACCGCCAGGAACGGCACGGCCTGGGCGGCGATGCCCCACCCGTAGGCCGCTTCCTCGCCCAGCGTGGGCGGCTGGAACGGGCCACCGGGGACCTCCACGCTCTGCGTATACCGCTGGAGAAAGGCCTGCCCCGCCGTCTCGACGCCGAGGGTGAAGGCGCCCACGTCCAGCGACGGACGGTTCCCGAGGTCCACCGCACCCCAGAGGGGGTCCTCCTCCCCCAGCGGCACGCCGGCGGCGACGTGGAATCGGAGGTCGCTCGCGGCGAGGCCGAGGGCGAGGGCGAGGCTGGTGGCCGGGGGCGCGCCCGTGGGGGACAGGCGGAAGTCCAGCCGGCCGAGGCGGGCCTCCGCCGCCCACTGTTGCGCCGCCGCCGCGCCGGGCGCGGCGAGGGCCAGCGCGAGGACGAGCGCGAGCCTCACAGGGCCCTCCGGGGCTCCGGCCTCACCACGTCCAGGCGGCTGTTCGATCCGCCGAACCCGTCATCCACGCGCGGGGCGAGGGGATCGGCGACCCAGCGGGTGCCATCCACCACGAACGCGTACTGGTGCACCCCCGGCTCCACCGGCACGACGACGGTCCACACCCCCGGCGCGGCCTGGCTGAGCGCGTACTCGGGCCGCCATTCCGTGAACTCCGCGGCGAGCTGGACGGTGCGGGCGTCGGCGGCGTCGAAGCGGAAGTGGACGAACACCCGCTCCCCGGCGGCCGCTCCGGCCACCGTCGACACGCCGGTGGGCGCGCCCGTGGCGGCGGGGGCGGTTAGCGTGCCATCCGGGAGCGGGGCGCCCGCGCGCCACGGGGCCAGCAGGAGGAGTCCTGCCACGGCCGCGGCCGCCAGCGCCCACGCCGGGCGCAGGTTGACCGGCCGGGGTGCCCAGAGCCACTCCAGCATCCGCCGCCACGGGGCAGGCTCGCGCCGGGTGCGCCCATGTCGGGGCAGGCGATCGAGGCGGCTCATCACGGCGCGGGTGAGATCGGGCGCGGGCTCGGCCCGGACGGGCGCCAGCGCCCGGTCCAGCGCCTCCTCGTATGCGTCCAGCTCCGCCCGCTCCGACGAACCCAGGGCCTCCCTGGGCAGCTCGCCGTCCAGCGCCTTCTGGATTCTCTCGCTCACGTCTTCCTCCCGGAACGTCGGTGGCGGCCGCGTCGATCCGCGCGCCGCATGCCGCGCGGCGCATGCCGTGGGCCGCACGGCCTCCGGGGATCGGACGATCAGCCCCGCTGATTCGTCACATCGGGTTGCGCGAGGTAGGCGATCGCCTCGTCGGCGTCCCCGTCCGCGAGGTGAGCGCCTCCGCCGGGAATCCGACTATCGGCCGTTCAGGAGAAAGTCGACGGCGTGCCGGAAGGTGGCGACGCGGTGGAAGGCGTCGTGGAGCGGGACCACGACATCGTGGTGCCACGGGTCCTTCTGCTCGACCAGGATGGCGTTCACGCCGAGCTCCAGCGCGGGGTTCACGTCGCTGCGGATGCTGTTCCCGACCATCCAGGCGGAGGCCGTGTCGGCGAGGTCGAAGGCGTCCAGGGTCTGGCGGAGGGCTTCGGCCGTCTTGACCGGGACCACGCGGACCCGCGCCTCGCCCACGATGTCCAGCGCGCCTGCGTCCCGGAGGCAGCCGAGCTGGTACTCGAGGTTGCCCGCCTGCGTGTAGATCGCGGTGGGGACGCGGGCGGCGAGGGCGCGCAGCGCCGGCAGCGCGCCGTCGATGGCGGGGGGCGTCCCGGCGACGGCGGCGGCGAGATCCAGGCAGCGCCGCTCCACCGCCGGGTCGACCGCCCCGCCCGTGGCGGCGCAGAGCGCCCGGTAGGTCTCCACGAACGCGGGTCCCAGCCGGGCGGGTCCGAAGCCGTGCCGCGCGCGCATGCCGGGGTCTACCTCCTCGTGGTGGACGCGCGCCACCTCCGCGGGGTCGAAGCCGTCCTCCGCGAGCAGCCGGAACAGCGCTCCGCGCGCCCGCGCGAAGCGGGGAGCGGTCTCCACCAGCGTGTCGTCGAAGTCGACCAGGACCAGCTGCACCTTCTCCACGAACGCTCCCTGTGGGGGACCACGCGTTCTAACCCGCCACCGACCCTTCCCGTTCCGGCCGTTCCGGCCGCTCCCGCGCCCGCGCGCCGGGGCGGCGGAGGGGCAGCCAGAGGGTGAAGGTCGAGCCCTTCCCCGTGGCGCTCTCGAGCATGATGTCGCCCCCGAGCGCCATGGCGATGCGCCGGCTGATGGCCAGGCCGATGCCCGCCCCGTCCGACGCCTCGGGATCCAGGCGCGTGAACTCCTGGAAGAGAAGGTGGTGCTTCTCCGCCGGGATCCCCGGCCCCGTGTCCGCCACGCTCAGGAGCACCCGCTCCTCCCGCGCTTCCACCCTCACCACGATCCGACCCCGCGGCGGCGTGTATTTCACGGCGTTGGACAGCAGGTTGGCCGTGATCTGGCGGATCCGGGCGGGGTCCGATTCGATGACCGGGAAGCTGTCCGGCACCTCCAGTGCCAGGTCGAGGCCCTTCTCCTCCGCCCGGGCCCCGTAGTCCTCGGTGATCTCCCGGGCGGCCTCGCGGACGTCGGAGGGCGCCGACCTGATCTCGAGCTGGCCGGCCTCGGCCCGGGCGAAGTCCAGCAGGTCATCGATGAGGGCCAGGGCGGAGCGGAGCGCCTTGCGGGCGCGGCCGAGCTTCGGCAGCTGCTCCTCCGTCATGGGCCCGAAGATGCCGTCCTCGAGGAGATGGAGGAACCCGTCCGCGGCGCCCAGGGTGTTCTTCACGTCGTGGCTGAAGCCGCGCATGAGGCGGCTCCGGCTCTCCATCACGCCCTGGAGCTCCTCGGTCCTCCGCTCCGCGTCCTCCAGCAGGTGGATCTTGCGGAAGGCGAGCCCCGCCAGCTCGCCGAAGGTGAACGCCCGCTGTACCTCGTCGGGGCGGAATCCGAGCTTGCCGGGATCCCGGAGCAGCACCAGCGCCCCGACGGGCTCGCCGGCGGCGAGGAGCGGGATCACCGCGGCGGAGCAGTCCGCCCAGCATGCGCGGAGCCCCTCCGGCAGCGTCCGGTCGGTATCCGCGAGGCGTGGCAGGAGCTCGGGCCGCTCCGCTTCCACCGTCTGCTCGACGAACGACCCCTCATAGGGTGAGCGCAAGCCGATGGGCGGAACCCGGTCCCCGGCCGCCGCCACCACCTCCACCTCCCCGGCCTCCACGCAGATCCGCTCGACGAAGGCGCCGTCGGCGCGCGTAGCGATGAGGGCCGACGCCGCGATCCGCCGCACCGTCTCCTCGGCCGTCGTCGCGGAGGAGACCGCCGTGGCCGCCTCGCGCAGCGCCGCCTCCTGCTCGGCGCGCCGCTCCGCCTCGCCGCGGGCCTCACGCTCGGCCTCGAGCAGCCGGCGCCGCTCCTCCTCCGCGCGCTTCCGGTCACTCATGTCGCGCAGGATGCCCGTGAAGATGTGCCGCTCGTTTCGCTGGAACGATCCGAACGTGACCTCCAGGGGCACTTCGCTGCCATCCTTGTGGAGCCCGGGAAGCTCGATGCCGTCCCAGGGGATGCGCCGCTCCCCCGTCCGGACGTGGCGGCGCAGGCCTTCGCGATGCCGGGAGCGATACCGCTCCGGCATCAGCCGCGTGAACGGGAGCTTCGCCAGCTCCTCTCGCGTGTAGCCGAAGATCCGCTCGCACGCGGGATTCGCGTAGATGATCCGGTCCGACTCGTCGATGCTGACGATGGCGTCCGCCGCGGTTTCGGCCAGGGCGCGGAAGCGGTTCTCCGATTCCCGCAGCGCCTCCTCGCGCCGCAGCCGATCGAACGCCCGGCCGATCTGCTCGCCCGCCGCCCCGACGGCGGCGAGGAGCTCCCGATCGGGGGGACGCACCTCGATGTCGAAGAACTCCAGCACCGCGGCGACGCCCTCCTCGGTGTGGATGGGGAAGGCGAAGCCGGCCCGGAGCCCGTCGGCGGCCGCCGCCTCGGCGCGAGCAAAGCCGGGATCCCGTTTGAAGTCCGTGATCCAGTGCGGCCGGGCGTCCGCGAACACCCGGCCGGGGAGCCCTTCGCCCGGCTCGAAGCGGCGGGAATCCGATGCGCGCCTGAACGCACCGAACGTCTCCATCCGCGGCGGGTGCCAGCAGTGTATGGGGAGCAGCTGCGCCCCGCCCGCGTCGTGGATGTAGGCATGGCCGAGCGGCCAGCCCGCGGCTTCGCAGATGACCGCGAGCGCCAGCTCCAGCACCTGCTCCGGATAGCTGGCGTCCGCGGCAGCGGCGGCGATCCGGGCGGGGAGCCCGCCCATGCCGCCGTCCGCCCGTGCGTCATTGCCTCCCAAGATTTCTCCTCGGTCGCGTCCGGTCCCCACCGGTGCACCGCTCGTGCCAGCGGCCCGTCAGCTCCCGCCCTCCGCGATCCGCCGCGCCACGGTGATGTGGTACACGGGCTGGAGCCGCTCGAGCGTGACCTGCACGAGCCCCTCCGCCTGCGCCTCCCGGAGCACCTCTCCCAGGATCGCCTGGAGCTCCCTCGACTTCCGGGCCGACACCGATTCCAGGACCGATGCGGCGATCGCTTCCAGGTAGGGCGCCATCCATGCCGGCCCGTCCGCCACCACGCCGGCCGGGATCTCGGCCGGCGGAGCGAAGGCGCTGTAGGCGAGATCCACGCTGGTCCCGAACTCGTGCGTGCTCACGCCGCCCGCCGCGTTCACGTTCTCCTGCCGCAGGAGCGCCTGGTCCGCGGCGGTGCGGAGCGCGCTCGTGATCTCGAGGCGGTAGGGGGGAAGGCCGATCGCGGCGAGGCGGTCCTGGAAGGCCGACGCGATATGCCGGATGAGCGCGCGCGTGTCCGGGGTCACCAGCGGGCGGGAGGACTGGAGGTCGCGCAGGATCCAGTGGCCCGTGCTGTCCTCCAGCGTGACCAGCCGGCCCTCCCGGATCGCCGCCTCCAGCTCGGCCTCGGTGGACGGGCGCACGCCAAGGGCGCGGGCCCGGGCGAGCTGCGCGGCCTGGCCGTAGCGGCGGAGCGCTTCCTCCTCCCCCGGGCGCATCAGCGGCAGCGGTCGGAGCACGTCCTCGATGGAATCCGCCAGCGCGTGAGCCCGGTCGAGGGTGAGGCGGAGCGCGGCCTCCTCGGGACCGGCCGCGCGCGGGCCCGCCCGGTCCGGGGCGCGGACGCCGTCGGACGGCGCCGCGCGGTCGGAGCCCGGCTCCTCGGGCGGGGCGCAGGAGATGGACACGATGGCCAGCATGCGGAGCAGGTGTCGCATGGGCCTGGGCTGCTGCGATGTCCGTGCCGGCGGCGTCAGCGCGGGGGGCTCACTCCCCGGGCGGGTCGCCCCACCACCAGAGCGGCGGGAGTGGCCGGTCGCTCGGCCAGATCTCCCGGAGGGTCTCGCCCTCGTAGAGGACGCCGTTCTTCATCACCCAGCGTACGCGGTCCGTGTTGCGGATGTCGTCCAGGGGGTTGGCATCGAGGACGACGAGGTCCGCGAGCTTGCCGGGCTCGAGGGAGCCGAGGTCCTGGTGGACGCCGATGATGCGCGCGCCATCGATGGTCGCGGCGCGGAGCACCTCGGCGGGCGTCATGCCGCCCATGGACAGCCCCCACATCTCCCAGTGGTACCCCAGCCCCTGGACCTCGCCGTGGCCGCCCACCCCGATCAGGCCGCCCGCCCGCTGGATCGCGGCCGCGGCGGCGGCCACCTCGTCGAAGGTGTGCTCATCCTCCCGGACCCAGAGGCCGCGCCGCCTGGTCAGCACGGAGAGCCAGTTGGGCGGGTAGAACCGCCGCAGCTTCTCGTTCCCGAGCGGGTCCTCGCGCTGGAGGAAGTACTCCCGCGCGTCCGGCCCGCCATAGAGCACCAGGAGCGTGGGCGTGTACGCCGTCCGGGTCCGGGCGAAGAGCTGGACCACGTCATCGTGGATGGGGACGATGGGCAGGTTGTGCTCGTTGCCGTGGAACCCGTCGATGGCGTGGGTCATGTCCAGCGTCAGGTCGCTGCCGCCCTCGGTGGTGGGCATGAGCTGGAGCTTGCGCGCCGCCTCGACGACCCACTGCCGCTGCTTGCGCGTCCCGACCATGTAGCTCTTGATGTTGGGCAGGCGGTAGTGCTCCTTGTAGCGCCGCAGGTAGGCCTCCGCCTCCTCGTAGCTCCGGAACGCATTCGAGCTGAAGACGCCCGGCCCCGTCATGAACGCGCGCTGCCCCACGATCCGCCCGGTCTCCACCAGGTCCTGGTACGCCAGGTAGTCGTTGGTGGAGGTCTGCACGTCCAGGCCGGCGGTCACCCCGTAGGCAAGGTTGGCCAGCAGGCTCCAGTTGTGGGGCTCCAGGACATCGTGCGTGCGAAACTCCCAGTGCGCGTGCGTATCCACGAACCCCGGCACGATGGTCCGCCCGGCCACGTCGAAGACCCGCGCCGACGGCGGGATCGCCACCGCGCCACGGGGGCCCAGGGCCGCGATGCGGTTGTCCCGGACGACGAGGTCGGCGTGCTCGATCACGGATCCCTGCGCATCCATGGTGATCACCCGCGCGCCCCGCAGGGCCACCACTCCCGTGGGAGTTGCCCGCGGGAACTCGAGCAGGACATCCGTGGCGACCACGTCCTCGTCGAAATCGAGGAACGCGGGGCCCGCGTCGGCGCTGTCTGCCGGCTCCCCGAGGGGCGCGGCGTCCGCCCCGGCATCGTCCTCCTCCTCCTCGGCGAACGAGATGCTGGCGAACGGCCGCCGGTAGAGCGTGCTGCCGATGGCCCAGTACAGCGTGCGGCCGTCCTCCGCCCAGCCGAAGTAATCCGCGCCGATGTCGGTGATCCGCTTCACCGGCACGCCGCCCCCCGTCACGCTCACGGAGGGCGGCTCCCCGCCGATGGGCGGGACGGCGACGAGGTAGAGCTGGCCGGCGGAGCTGGCCAGGGCCCAGCCGCCCCCCGGGCGCATGAGGACCGTCTGCGCCGCCGGCGGGCGGGGCGTGCGTGGATTGGGGCGGCCGGTGACCTTCAGGTGTACGCGGCGGTCCGTACCGTCCCAGCGCATGCTGATGAGGCCGTCGCCGGAGTAGACGTGGATGCGGTCGGGGCCCGTGGCGAAATGGGGCGCGCCGACCCCGCCCTGCCGGAGCACGGTCCGGACATCGCCCCCCCGGGCGGGCAGCCACACTACGTCCAGGGGGACCCTGAGGCCGCCGAACTCGCTGAAGGTCTGGGTGCGCATCCAGGCGTTGCCCCGGAGGGCGACGATGCGCTCGCCGTCGGGCGAGTAGGCGAGGTCGGTGTAGAACGACGGCACCTGGGTCAGGCGCTCCGGGCGGCCGCGGCCGTCGGCGCGGATGCGCCAGATGTGGCCGCCGTCCGTTTCCCACGTGACGTAGGCGATCCAGCGGCCGTCGGGGCTCCAGGCGGGCTTGAACGCCCGCGCGTCCTGCGGCGTGAGCCGCCGCGGCTCGCCGGACGCCACGTCCATCGTGTAGACGTGCGTGAGGACGCTGAACGCCGCCCGGCGGCCGTCCGGCGAGAGCGCGGGGGACTGGATGAGCCGAGCCCGCACGGGACCCTGCTCCACGGCATGGGGGAAGGTGAGGTCGGGTCCCACCGGGAGCGCCACCTCGGCCCGGAACGGGATCGTCCGCTGCGACCCGGTGGCCACGTCCACCGCGAGGATCTTCCCATCCCGCGTGGTCAGGAGCTCGCGGCCGTCCGGCGTGAAGTCGTAACGGGGCAGGTAGTCGCGGCTCTGGGCCCCGCCCTCGATGGCGTCGCGCTGCACGGGCCAGGCGAGCCACCGGTCCGCACCCGTCTCGAGATCGCGGATACGGAGCCCGGTCCGGGTCTCCCGCCGCGTCGCGTAAACGAGGGACCGTCCGTCCGGCGAGAGCCCTGGCCGGACTCCGCCCCACTCCGCCTGGGTCACCTGGTCGATGGCCCCGGTCTCCATGTCCCGCCGCGCGATCTGCACGTTCGGAAACGTGCCGCCGGAGCCGCCGCTGCGGCGGGCGAAAAAGAGGCTCCGGCCATCCGGGGCGAGCACGGGCCCGTAGCCGGTCGGCGCGTCGTCGCCGTCTCCGACAGGGCCCCCGATCGTAACCCCGGAGCCGCCATCGACGTGGTACATGCGGATCCGGGTCTCGCGGCCCAGGCGATTGACCAGGACGTATCGGCCGTCGGGGGACCACTCGGGGGACATCAGCCGGTCGGCGCTCTCGTCCGAGAGCTTCTTCAGCTGCGTCAGCGTGTCCGCTCCGAGGCGGCCGATCCAGAGGTTCTCGCTCCCATCCCGGTCGCTGATGAACGCCACACTCCGCCCATCGGGGCTGACGACCGGCTGCGCATCGAACGCCATTCCCCGCGTGAGCGCCCGGGCCACACCCCCCTCGATGGGGAGGGCATACAGGTCGCCCAGCAGGTCGAACACGACCGTCCTCCCGTCCGGCGCCACGTCCAGGCTGAGCCAGGTGGCCTCCTCCAGCGTGAGCCGCAGCGTGTCCGCGGGCGCCAGCGGGAGGCCGCCCTTCCGGTCCGGTCGGCGCCCGGCAGTGTCGGCCGCCATGCTGTCGGCCGGGGCGGGGTCCTGCGCCGCCAGGGGAGCGGCGGGGATCGCGAACGGGAGGAGCAGGGAAAGAACGACGCCGCGGGAAGTCCGCGCGCGCAGGGTGGGGATCGCCGTCATGTGGGCCTCGGGTCCGGGTCGCACCGAAAGGAGGCGCGGAATCTGGGGCGGACCTGGCGGCGCGGCCAGCCTCCGCGATCAGTTCGCGGCCGCCGCCCAGATCCGGTTGATCTCCTCCGGCGAGGTCATGGCCAGGCGCATCGCGTTCATCCACCGCCCCGCGTCATCGTCGAGGGTCTTCTGCCCGACCCCCGGCGCCATGGGGGCGTCGGCCCCGATCACCGCGCCCAGCTCCCGGCACTGGGCCAGCAGGTTCTCCCGCAGCCGCTCGTCGTGCGTCAGCTCGGCCATCAGCCGCAGCTGACGGACCGCCAGGTCCACCTGCCCGGCCGCGCGGGCCGCCGCCACGTACTCGCGCACCTGCTCCGCGGCTCGCGGCAGCTCACCCCGGCCCAGCAGGATCAGCGCGAGGGTCCGCCGGGCCCGCACCACTTCGGGCTTCAGCGTGATGATCTTCCGGCACAGGATCTCCGCTTCCCGGCCGTGGCCGATGGACAGGTAGGCGTCCACCGCCCGCCCGTAGTACTGGAGCGCACCGGCCAGATCACCGGCGCTCGCGCAGAGCTGGCCCGCCCGGATCAGGTGGGTCGCCACGAACCGGTCCGTCGCCAGCTGGATCTTCCGATCGAGATTCTTCAGCTGAGACTTGAGGCTCCGCCGCAGAAAGCGCATCGCATCTTTCCGTATCGGGCCGTCGGTCAGGGGACTCCGACGATTCACCGGCACCGTCCGGAGCGCAAGGGTGGCCTTGGCGGGCCGGATCTAGGACCCACCGGCCGGACCGCCGCCCCGGACCGGGGCGGGGGCGGGCGGCTGGCAGGTCGGGCAGACGTACGTGCTCCGCCCCATGTCCCCCTGGAGGAAGCGCTCGATCCGGGATCCGCAGTCCAGGCACTTCCTCCCGGCCCGCCCGTAGACCCAGAACCGCTGGCCGGTCGGGGTCTGCCGGCGCCGGACGGGGACGGAGGCGCGGCGGCGGGTGAGGAGGTTCAGTCGCATGAGCCGGGCGGCGGTCTCGCCCCGGAGCTCCGGGAGCTCTCCCCGGTCGTGGAGCGCCACCGTGTCGAGAACGCGACCCGGGAGCTCGCCTCCGAGGACCCTCGCGATCCGGTGGAGTCCTGCTCGAATCCCGCGTCCCTGAGCGCGGGCACCAGCTCCGAGCGGATGGCGGGACGGCCGTCGACCTCCTCGAGGGCGAGCCCCCTGCGCCGGCCCCGCGCCAGGACGGCCACCGGCCAGCGGCGTGCGCAGGTTGCGCTCGATGTCGTAGACCAGCGCTTTCAGCGGCGACACGTAGACGACCCGGACCCCCGGCTCCCCCGCCCCCTCGCGGTCCGGGCGGCTCAGCCGGTCCATGGCGTAGAGGAACGCCGCCAGCGTCTTGCCGCTCCCCGTGGGGGCGATCAGCAGGGTGTGCTCGCCGGCGTGGACGCGCTCCCAGCCGCGGGCCTGCACCTCGTTGGGCGAGGCGAACGCGGCATCGAACCAGTGCCGGGTCGCGGGGGTGAAGAAGTCCAGGATCGTCCGCTTCAAGGGTTCCGGGCTGCGGGAGGGCGCCGCCGCTGCGCGCGCGTGCGCGAGGCTGGTGTGTACACCGGCCGCGGCCCGCGGGTCCGGCGCCGTGGGCCCACCCCCGGCCCCGCCGCCGACCGGCGGGCGGCACCGCCGCTCCGGTGATTTCCCTGGCACGCGACTTCCACGTTCACGGGGAGTCGAACCCGCAACCGAAAGAGTGCTCGTTACGTGACCCCGTACGCCACCGCACCCGCGAAGGGGCTGCTCGCCGGAGTCTCCGGCGTCACCGGCCGGCCGCGGCTCGAGGCGCTCTCGGCCGAGCCCGACGGGGATCGAACGTGAGGAGCGCCGCCAGGGGGCTCCTGGGAGGGGGCGGGATCGTCTTGGCCGGCGTCGCCCTCGTCGTGGTCCTGCTCCTGATCTTCGGCAACGGCACCGCGGACCCGATCCGGGAGGACCGGCACGCCCTCGCCTGCACGCTGCAGCTGGGAGGCGAGCTTCCCGCCCAGGTCCACGAGTCCAGCGGCCTCGCCCGCGGCATCCGCGATCCCGGGCTGTTCTGGACGCACAACGATTCCGGCGGGGACCCCGTCCTGTTCGCGCTCGGCGGAGACGGACGGCTGGCCGGCGCCGTCAGGGTCGAGGGGGCGCGGCTCGAAGACTGGGAAGACATCGAGGCCGCGCCCTGCCGCTCCGGTGGCGGCCCCTGCCTGTTCATCGCGGACACGGGCGACAACGACGCCCAGCGGGACTACGTCACCATCTACGAGGTCCGGGAGCCGGCGGCCGGCCAGGCCGCGGTCGCCGCCCGGCCCATCCGACTTCGCTACCCCGGCGGAGCCCGCGATGCCGAGGGGCTGTTCGTGGTGGACGGCGCGCTGCACATCGTGACGAAGGGGCGGGAGGGGCCCATCCGCGTCTACCGCGTTCCCGCCGGCGCGGGGGGGGACGGCGTGGCCACGCTCGAGCCCGTCGCGGAGGTCGCCCCCAGGCCTCAGAGCACCGCCGACTACCTCACCGCGGCGACCGCCACGCCGGACGGCCGGTGGGTGGCCATGCGAACCTATCGGACGCTGCTCGTCATGCCGGCCGCGCCGCTGGTCGCGGGCGAGCCGGCGGAGGCTCACCGCTTCGACCTCCAGCCGCTGGGCGAGGCGCAGGGCGAGGGGCTCGCCATGGACGACGAGGGCGGTGTGTGGCTGACCAGCGAGGCCCGCGGCGGCGCCCCGCCGCGGTGGAACCGGCTCGTGTGTGAGCTTCCGGAGGGCTGAGCTGCGCGGCGGGTGAAAGGGACGAACCCGCGGGCCGGGAACCACTCCCCGTCGACAGTGGCAGCCCGTCAGGGCCGCCCTTCCAGCAGGAATTCCCGCAGGTCTGGCATCTCGATTCCGACGAAGAACTTCCCGAACTCGCCATAGCGGGCGCTGGCCTCGTCGTAGCGCATGTCGGTGACGATGCGCTTGAATTCCAGCGGGTCGCGGGCGAAGAGGGTGACGCCCCACTCCCAGTCGTCGAAGCCCATGGAGCCGGTGATGACCTGGAAGACGCGCCCGGCGAAGCGGCGGCCCGACATGCCGTGCTCGCGCATGAGCCGGTTCCGGTCGGCGACGGGGAGGGCGTACCAGTTGTCCGGGTGGACGCGACGCTTGGTCATGGGATAGAAGCTGACGTAGCGCATGCCGTCCGGGACCTCGGGATAGAGGCGCGTACGGATATGGGCGCTTCCCCGCTCGGCCTCCCGCAGCTGGTCCAGCAGCGCCTCGTACTCCGTCGACCCGGGCGCCTCTTCCTCCGCCGCCTGGGCGGTGGCGGAATACAGGCCGACCTCCGTGACGGACGTGTAGTCGTATTCCAGCCGCAGGAGCGGGCCGAGAGGCGAGCGGCGGATGGCGAGATCCGCGGCGGCCAGCTCGTCCAGCGTGGGACGGAAGTGGATCAGCATCAGGTCGGCACCCCCTCCCACCAGCCGGTAGGCGGCCGTCCACCCCCCCGAGGCGGGAGTGGCCAGGGAACGGAGCACGTCGTCCGCGGCCCCGGCGAGCGGCCCTCGCTCGGCCGGGCCCATCCCGCCGAAGCGGTCCCAGTCGAGGGAGAACACCTGGTGCAGGACGTACCACCCTTCGAGGGTGGCGGGGGAAAGCTCGGACATGCCTCGCATTCGGAACGGGTGGCTCAGGGGCGGAAAGGTCGAAGGCCGGGGCCGGTCCCGCAAGCGGGGCGGGGGTTCAGCGGAACGCCCGGACCGCCTGGACGAGGAGAGCGCCGGTGCCCCAGGCGAGGGCGGCGGCCACCGCGAGGTCGACGATGCCGCGCCACGGCTCCGGGAAGGCGCGGACCACCAGCACGGCCACGACGATGGCCGCGACGCCGGCCCAGGCGCGGACCAGCCCCCTGCCGGGCGAGCCGACGAGCCCCATGGCGTACAGCGGCGCCAGGACCGCGTGGAGCGGATGTGAGCCGCCCCGGAGGCGGACGATGCGCCGGATCACGTGCGGCACCCACTTCTTCTGGAGCCCGCGCACGCCCTCCGTGTACCCGAACGCGACCAGGAGCACGAGGAGCACGGCGGTGTGGGCGGGGCCGAGACCCGCGCGGACCGTGTCGAGGCCACGGTCCCCCAGGCCGAGCGCCGCGTTCAGCAGGATGGCCAGCACGCCGCCCACCGCCCAGATCGTCACGGCCGTGGCCCTCCATCGGGGCGGCGGCGTAGCGCTCATGTCCTCCCTTCGAAGCTCGGATATCGCGGCGGACAACGTCGGCGGGAGCGGGCGCCCCGGCAAGCGCCGCCGGCCGTGTACGTGTCTTGCGGGCATCGCCGGCCGGCCCCGCGCCACGACTCTGGCGGGCGCCTCCGCGCGCCCGTAAACTTGCCGCCCCTCGACCCGGTCAGGAGTCCGTGAGCGCAACCATCGTCCTGGTCCTGATCGTGGTCGGCGCCTACCTGGCGGCCCACGTCGCCTTCGAGTGGCTCGCCCGCCGGTTCATGGTGGTTTCCGGCGCCGAGTACCTGCTGCTGGGCATCCTGCTCGGCCCCTCCGTTTCCGGGCTGATCCGTCCGGGTGTCGTGGGCGGCTTCGCCCCCCTCATGACGCTCGCCCTCGGCTGGATCGGCGCGGTGATCGGCGCACAGTTCTTCGTGCCCGCGCTGGTCCGCGTCCCGGGATCTCTCTTCCGGATCGCGTTCATCGAGGCGGTACTGTCGCTGGCGGTGGTCTCGGCCGCCATGGGAGCCCTGCTCCTCCAGCTCTTTCCGCTGGATCTGCAAGCCGCCGTCCTCCCGGCCGTCGCGCTCGGCGCCATTGCCACCGCATCCGCACCGTCCGGGATCGCCCTGGTCTCTCGCATCCTGGGGCGGCGCGGGCCCCTCGTTCAGCAGCTGGAGGTCGCCACCGCGGTCGATGCCGCCGTGGCCATCACGGCGTTCGGTCTGCTCCTCGGCATCATCCACCCGGTTCCGGACGTGGTCCCGAGGGCCCCCACCGCCACCGAGTGGGTGGTCATCAGCCTCGCCATCGGCATCGTCGGGGGCGCGCTGTTCCACCTGTTCCTCGGCGGGGAGCGCAACATCGACCGTCTCTTCATCGCCCTCGCGGGCGCCATCATCCTGACCAGCGGCGCCGCGGCCTACCTCCGCCTCTCGCCGCTCCTCCCCACCATGATCATCGGGGCGATCCTGGTGAACACGTCCGCGAACCGCGACGAGATCAAGGAAGTCCTGGGTCGCGTCGAGCGGCCCCTGTACTTCGCCCTCCTGATCTTCGCCGGCGCGGCCTGGGAGCCCGGTGCCGGCGCCTGGGCGCTGCCCGCGACGATCTTCCTCGCCGTGAGGATGGCCGCGAAGATCGGCGCCGCATGGGCCGCCGCGGCGGTGTCCGGCGCGGTGCCGGCGCTCGGCGCGGGGTGGGGTCGCGCGCTGCTCGGGCAGGGCGGCCTGGCGGTGGCCATCGCGCTGAACTACCGGCTCATCGAGCACGCCCTCCTCGCGAACGTGGTCTTCACGGCGGGATTGCTGTCGGTCCTCCTCACGGACCTGATCTCCGCCCGCGTCGCCGACGCGGTCCTGTGGCCACGGCTGCGGCGGGTCCGGAAGGGCGGCCGTGGCGAACAGCGGCCGGACACGCGGCAGGGCTGACATGCGGCGGCTCCTGATCCTCGGCCTGCTGTTCGGAGGGACCCTCCTCATCCTGCCGCTGGGCACCGATGGGCAGGGCTCGCGGACCCTCCTCACGTTCGGGTTCCTCATCCTGGCCGCCTACACCGTCGGTGAGCTGGTCGCCGGCATGGGGCTCCCGAAGATCGTCGGCTACCTCTTCGCGGGGATGGCGTTCGGCCCGTCCGCCCTGGACACCGTGACGAACGCCGGCATTGAACGGCTCGGCGCCATCAGCGACCTGGCCATTGCGCTGATCGCCTTCCTCGCGGGCGCCGAGCTGCGCTGGGGGGAGATCCGGGAGCGCGGCGGGGCGCTCCTGAGAGTCCTCACGGCAGAGCTGCTCGTCACGTTCATCGCGCTGGCGAGCGCGGTGTGGCTCCTCCGGGACGCGCTCCCCTTCCTCCGCGACGCGCCCCCGGCCACCGTGGCGGCCGCGGCGCTGCTCTTCGCCTCCATCGCCATCGTGCATTCGCCCGCCGTGACCATCGCGCTCCTCACCGAGACCGGGGCCCGCGGCCCGGTGGCGAAGACCACCCTCGGTGTGGTCCTCCTGGCCGACATCGCCGTGGTCCTCCTCTTCACCGGCGCCCTCGCCCTGGCCCGCGCCATCGCCCCCGCCGGGGGCGGCGCCGCGCCGCCCTCGCTGGGGCTGGTCACCTGGGAGATCGTGGGTGCGCTCGTCGTCGGGGCGGCGCTCGGCCTGGCCGTCGCAGCCTACCTCCGCTTCGTCGGCCGGGAGCTCATGCTGTTCGCCGTGCTGGTGGCGTTCTTCGGACTGGAGATCGCGCGGGTCGCCCACGTCGAGCTGCTGCTCACCCTCCTCACCGCCGGCTTCGTGACCGAGAACCTCTCGTCCCGGGGCGACGAGCTCCGTCACGCCCTGGAGCGTTCCGCGGCCCCCATCTTCGTGATCTTCTTCGCCCTCTCCGGGGCCAAGATCGACCTCGGCGACGTGCTCCCCCTCCTCCCCCTCGTCGTGCCCATCGCGGCCGTACGCGCGGGGGCCATCTGGGCGGGCACCCGCATCGGCGGCCGCTGGGGCGGCATCACGCCGGCGGAGAGGAACCTGGTGTGGATGGGGCTGGTTTCGCAGGCCGGCGTCGCCATCGGGCTCGCCGCCATCGTGGCCGACGCATACGGTGCCATCGGCGAGCAGCTCCGCAACCTGCTCCTGGCGCTCGTGGCGGTGAACGAGACCATCGGGCCGATCCTCTTCCGCCGGGCGCTCACCGTGAGCGGCGAGGCCGGCGGAGACCTGGCGCCGGCGCCCGTCGCGGAGGACCGCGGCGGCGCCCCCGGCCGGGATCGCGTCCGGGGTCCCGGGTAGCGGGCGGCGCGAAGCGGGGCCGCGCGCCGGGGTTCGACTCCTTCGGATGCCCGGTCATTCTGGAACATCCCGTGCGGTGCGACTGTATCGCGCGGTGGCGCCCGAGGGCCGTGCCGACCCGGGGACGCCGCCTGAAACGCCCGAGACCACCACCGAGGCCGACCATGCTGCGCACCACCCTGAGGACCACGCCCCTTGTCGCGCTCCTGGCGATGGCGATCGCCTGCGACTCGGGAACGGAACCGCCCATCCCCGCGGAAATCGAGCTCACCGCGGATGTCGACGTGCTCCCCGCCGGCCAGACCCGGCAGCTCGAGGTCCTGGTCCGGGACGAGAACGGGAACGCGATCCAGAACCCCAGCGTGAGCTACCAGTCCAGCAGCCAGGGCGTGGCCACGGTGAGCAGCACCGGCCTCGTCACCGGCGTCGGGCACGGCATGGTCACGATCACCGCGACGGCCGGAGCCGTGAGCGACCAGGTCTCCCTCGAGATCTTCGACATCGGCGACCTGTGCACGAACGCCCTCGGGCTCCAGGTCGGGGAGACCGTCCGCGCCAGCCTCCAGCCGGGCGACTGCACGTCGCTCGTCGATGACGGCTCGTTCGCCGACATCTGGTTCTTCCAGCTCGCCCAGCAGACCACGGTCACCGTCAGCATGACCAGCGAAGACCTCGACGCCTACCTCTTCCTGATCGATGAAGCCACCGGTGAAGACTTCCAGGACGACGACAGCGGCGGCGGGACGAACGCCCGGATCCAGGTGGCCCTCGTCGCCGGCACCTATCTCATCCTGGCGAACACCTACCCGGGCGAGCAGGGGAGCTACACGCTGTCCGTCACCGCCAGCACCACAGCGGACCCCGCGCTCCGGACGGGGATCCCCGCGCGGGACCGCGAGGTCGGCGCTCTCCGGCTCCGGAAGCGCTGAGAGCCCGGCCCGACCGGTCCTGATCGAGAGGCTTGTGTCCGTCTCCCGCGCTCGTGTACCCTTACACGGCGCGGAAAATCCACACACTTCTGGAGAGTTCTCCGATGCACTGGAACGTTCGCCCGGTCCTCGCGGCCGGGCTCGTCTCGCTCCTGGCCGCCTGGGCCGCACCCGCGCAGGCGCAGGATTCGGGACATGGGTACCGGCAGGTGTTGTCGGCCAACCCGTTCGGTCTCCTCCTGAAGTTCTTCAACGCCGAGTACGAGCGCGCCCTCACGGAATCCACGACCATCGGCATCGGCGGGTCCTTCGGCACGAACGAAGATGTGGACGAGTTCACTGGCGAGACCGAAGAGTCCACGTGGTTCAACGGCGATGTGTTCTGGCGGTTCTACCCGAGCGGTAGCCACTTCGAGGGGTGGAACTTCGGCGTGAAGGCCGGCCTGACGCACCAGGAGGGCTGGAGCCAGGAGCCCGGAACGAACTTCGGGCTCGGGTTCGATGCCAACCGCAGCTGGCTGCTGGGCAAGAACAACAACTTCTACGTGGGCGTCGGCTTCGGGCTGAAGCGCCTGTTCGGCGAGGTTCCCGATGGGGGGCTCGAGATCGTGCCCACTATCCGCGTCGTGAACGTGGGGTTCGCCTTCTAGGCACGGCTAGCGCACCACCTTGAAGTTGAACATGGGGGTGCCCAGCGCCCCGTAGAGGCGGACCCAGACGGGGAGCACCATCTCGGTTCCGCGGGCGGTGGTGATGTCCCCGAGGTCGATGACGTCGCGCCAGCCGAACCACTCGCGGAGCCACGTGGTGACCTGCGCCTTCGCCGCCGCATCGTTGCCACTCACGAAGATCGTATGGTCGCCGCCCGCGAGCTGGCCCGGATCGCCCATCAGGTAGGTGTTGGTCGTGTTCAGCGTCTTCACCACCCTGGCGTCGGGGAACGCCGCCTGGATCCGCTCCCCGAGGGAGTCGTCGTTGCAGATGGACAGCCGCGGCGGCATGCCGCGGGAGAAGTCCAGGGGGTTGGCGATGTCCATCAGGATCTTGCCCGCGAAGTTCGCCGCCCCTGCCATCCGCAGCGCCTCGAGACTCGCCTGGCCGTTCGTCGCGTTCACCACCACCTCGCCGTGGGCGGCGGCCTCGGCGAACGTCCCCACGCGGGCGCGCTCGCCGGCCTGCGCCAGCCACTCCCGCAGCGACTGCGGGCCCCGCTTCACACTCAGCGCGTCCGGCGAGCGCGTGCCCAGCACCACGTCGTGGTCCTTCCGGGCGAGGACCGCGCCGAGGTTCTGCCCGACCATTCCCGACCCGAGGATGGCGATGTTCATGGAGGCTGCTCCGATGATGGAAGGTGAGCCGACCCGTACGCGGCCCTACGCGCTGATCTCGTGCGCCTCGCCGGCGCCCCTGGGGATCCGCACCCGCTCCACGAGACCCTGCACGTAGGCCGGCGGGGCGGGGGTGAAGCGGGACACCGTGGTGGTCACGCCTGCGTTGAGGAGCATCCCGACCGTCCCGATTCCCTCGGGGCTGATCCCCAGCCACCAGTTCTCCGGCGTGTTCAGCTCGGGGTGCACGAGCTTGAAGTATACGATGTAGGAGGCGGTGAAGGTGATCCCCGCGATCATGCCGAGGATCGCCCCCTCCCGGGTGGTCCGCTTCGAGAAGATCCCGAGGATGATGACGGGGAAGAACGACGAGGCCGCGAGCCCGAACGCGAACGCGACGACCTGGGCCACGAACCCGGGCGGATTGATCCCGAGGTAGCCGGCGACGAGGACGGCCGCGCCCGCCGCGACGCGGGCCGCGATGAGCTCGCCCCGCTCGCTGATGGTCGGCCGGAGCGCGCGCTTCAGGAGGTCGTGGCTCACCGCGGAGGAGACCACCAGCAGGAGGCCCGCGGCCGTCGACAGGGCGGCCGCGAGGCCGCCCGCGGCGACGAGCCCCACGACCCAGGCCGGCAGCCCCGCGATCTCGGGGTTGGCGAGGACCATGATGTCGTTGTCCACCCTGAGCTCGTTCTGCACCGTCGAACGCGGCCCGGCGAGCTGGATGATCCCGTCGCCATTGGCGTCGTCGAAGCCCAGGAGGCCGGTCGATTCCCAGTTCCTGAACCACTCCGGGGCGTCCGCGTACGCGGTTCCCGCGATGCTGGTGATGAGGTTGGTCCGCGCGAAGACCGCCACGGCCGGCGCGGTCGTGTACAGCAGCGCGATGAAGAGGAGCGCCCACCCGACCGACGCGCGGGCGTCGCGGACACGGGGCACCGTGTAGAACCGGATGATCACGTGGGGCAGCCCGGCCGTGCCGACCATGAGCGCGGCGGTGATGAAGAAGATGTCCAGCGTGGACCGGGTCCCGTCGGTGTAGGGTGCGAACCCGAGCTCCTCGTGGAGTCCGTTCAGCCGCTCGAGGAGCGGCATGCCGGATGCCCGGTCGGCGCCGCCGAACCCGAGCTGCGGGACGGGGTTGCCGGTGATCATGAGCGACAGGAAGATCGCCGGCACCATGTACGCGAAGATCAGGACGCAGTACTGGGCGACCTGCGTGTACGTGATCCCCTTCATCCCCCCGAGGACCGCGTAGAAGAAGACGATGGCCATGCCGATGTAGACGCCGACGTTCACGTCCACTTCCAGGAACCGGCTGAAGACGATCCCCACGCCCCGCATCTGCCCCGCCACGTACGTGAACGAGACGAAAATGGCGCACACCACGGCGACGATCCGCGCCGTCTGGGAGTAGTAGCGGTCGCCGACGAAGTCGGGGACGGTGTACGCGCCGTACTTCCGCAGGTAGGGCGCCAGCAGGAGCGCGAGGAGGACATAGCCGCCCGTCCACCCCATGAGGTAGACGGAGCCGTCGTAGCCCATGAAGGAGATCAGCCCCGCCATGGAGATGAACGACGCCGCGCTCATCCAGTCCGCGGCGGTCGCCATCCCGTTGGCGAGCGGCGAGACGCCCGCCCCCGCCACGTAGAAGTCCCGGGTGGAAGACGCCCGCGACCACACCGCGATCCCGATGTAGAGCGCGAAGGAGGCCGCGACCAGCAGGAACGTCCAGGCCTGGACGTTCATGCCCCGCTCGCCTCGTCCACGTCGAACTCCCGATCGAGGCGGTTCATCAGGCGGACGTAGACGAAGACGAGCACCACGAAGACGTAGATGGAGCCCTGCTGCGCGAACCAGAACCCGACCGGGAAGCCGGTACCCGGAATGGTCAGCCGGTTCAGCGGCTCGGCGAGGAGGATCCCCAGCCCGAAGGAGACGGCGAACCAGATCGCGAGGAGGATGGCGACGTAGCGGATGTTCCGGCGCCAGTACCCTGCGTGGCGCGCGCGCAGCGCGGTCGCGGCGGTCGTGGGCGGCGTCGAGGCGCCGCCCGGCCCGGGCGTTTCGGTCATGAGGGCTCGCAGGCGCGGGGAGAATGGATCCGCAAGACTACCGCACCCACCCGGCGCGGAGCAACGGTCGGGTGGCACGAAAACGCGCGAAGCCATCGGGACTGGTTCAGGGTTGCGCGAGCCGCCGGCCGCCTCGAGACTGCCTCCACCCCCGCACAGGAGACGCGTTCATGGACGTCGGCATGATCGGGCTGGGCAGAATGGGAGCCAACATGGCGGCCCGCCTGCTGAAGGCGGGGCACCGTGTGGTCGCGCACGACCCGTCCGCCGGGGCCCTTGCGAAGGTGGTGGCGGACGGCGGGGTGGCTGCCGGTACGATCGCGGAACTTCGCGACCGGCTTCCGGCTCCGCGCGCGGCGTGGGTCATGGTGCCTGCGGGCGAAGCCACGGAGCAAGTGATCGACCGACTCGGCGAACAGCTCGAACCGGGCGACACGGTCATTGACGGCGGGAACAGCTACTACCAGGACACGCTGTGGCGTGCGGAGCGGCTTCGCGGCGGCGGCATCGACATGCTGGATGTGGGCACCAGCGGCGGCATCTGGGGCCTCCGGGAGGGCTATTGCATGACGATCGGCGGCGAGGAGGCAATCGTGGAACGCCTCCGGCCCCTGTTCGAAGCGCTGGCGCCCGCCGCCGATGCCGGCTGGGGCCGGGTCGGACCCAACGGAGCCGGCCACTTCGTGAAGATGGTCCACAACGGCATCGAGTACGGGCTCATGCAGGCCTATGCCGAGGGCTTCGCGCTCCTGCGCGCCAAGGACGACTTCCACCTCGACCTCGCCCGCATCTCCCGCCTGTGGGAGCACGGCAGCGTGATCCGCTCCTGGCTGCTGGAGCTCTCCACGCAGGCCCTCGTGGAGAACCGGGACCTGCACGGCATCGCGCCCTACGTGGAGGACTCCGGCGAGGGGCGGTGGACGGTGCAGGAGGCCCTGGACCTGGACGTACCCGCCCCGGTCATCACCCACGCCCTGATCCAGCGGCTGCGGTCCCGGACCGAGAGCTCCTTCTCCGACAAGCTGCTCGCCGCCGTGCGCGGGCAGTTCGGTGGCCACCGGGTCCGGTCGGAGGATGAACGCCCCGGATGACGACCGGACCGCTGATCGGCCTCGTCGTCCTGGGCGTCGCGCTCATCCTCTTCCTCATCATCGTCCTACGGATCCAGGCGTTCGCCGCCCTGCTGCTCGCCAGCATGGTGGTCGCCGTCGTGGGCGGCGTTCCCCTGGCGGAGATCGGCGGTGTGATCCAGGAGGGGATGGGGAGGACGCTGGGCTACCTCGCCATCGTGGTGGGACTGGGTGCCATGCTGGGCGCGCTGCTCGAGGTCTCGGGCGGAGCCGAGCGGATCGCCCGCACCCTGGTCGGCCGCGTCGGGGAGGCGCGCGCGCCATGGGCGCTGGCGCTGACCGGGCTGATCGTCGCCACCCCGGTCTTCTTCGACGTGGCGCTCATCCTCTTCATCCCGCTCGTCTACAGCCTCGCACGACAGAGCGGACGCTCACTGCTCTTCTACGCGATCCCGCTCGTCGCCGGCATCGCCGTCGGGCACAGCTTCATCCCGCCGACGCCGGGTCCGGTGGCCGTGGCCTCGCTCCTCGGGGCGGACCTCGGATGGGTGATCGCACTGGGTCTGCTGGCGGGCGTGCCGGCCACCATCATCGGGGGCGTCTTCTTCGGGCGCCACATGGCCGGCCGCATCCACCTCGGCGTTCCCGAGTACATGCTGCAGGACGCGGATTCCCGCGCGGCCGCCGACGACGCGGAACTGCCGGGGTTCGGACTGGTCCTCGCCCTCATCGGCGTGCCCCTTCTCCTCATCCTGCTCAGCACGGTTTCCAGGGTCGTGCTCGCGGAAGGGCACCCGCTGCGGGCCCTGTTCGCCTTCATCGGGCACCCGTTCACCGCGCTGCTCCTCGCCGCCCTTCTCGCCTTCTACCTGCTCGGCGTCCGGCGCGGCTACTCCGCCGACGAGGTGCGGAAGGTGGCCACCGCCGGGCTCGAGCCGGTGGGGCTCATCATCCTGGTGACGGGCGCCGGCGGCGTCTTCGGCAACGTGCTCGTGGAGACGGGCGTCGGCCGTGCGCTGGCCGACCTCATGGCGGGTTCGAACATGCCGGTCGTCGTCCTGGCGTTCCTCATCGCCACCGTGGTCCGCGTCGCCCAGGGATCGGCGACCGTGGCCATGGTAACGGCAGCCGGCATCATCGCCCCCGTGATCGAGGCCGGCTCGTACCCGGCGCCGATGCTCGGGGCGCTCACCATCGCGATCGCCTCGGGCGCCACCGTGCTCTCCCACGTCAACGATTCCGGGTTCTGGCTCGTGAGCCGCTTCCTGGGCATGTCCGAGGCGCAGACGCTCCGCTCCTGGACCGTCATGGAGACGCTAGTGGGCCTCGTCGGCTTCGCCGTCGCCCTGGTCTTCAGCTTCTTCCTCTAGACCGAGCCGGCGACGGATTTCAGCGACGACCCGCTCCGGCGTCTGCTCCACGTCCACCGCGATGACGTCCCCGGGCTCCTCCAGCGCCTCGAACTGGGTCGCCAGCAGCCCGGCATCGAAGAAATGCCCGCTGCGCGCCCGGAGTCGCTCGTCGATCAGCTCGTAGCTCCCCTTCAGGTACACGAGACGCGCATGCTCACTGCCGACCAGCAGGCGGTCGCGATAGGACGCCCTGAGAGCCGAGCAGGCCACCACGGCCGACCGCCCCTCGGCCGCCAGCGCGCGGATGTGATCCCGCAGCGCCTCCAGCCACGGCCACCGATCCTCATCGGTCAGGGCCACCCCGCGGCTCATCTTGGCCACATTCGCCGCGGGGTGAAAACCATCGCCGTCGTAGAACGGCCAGCCCAACTGCGCCGCGAGCAGCTCACCCACCGTCGTCTTGCCGGCGCCGGAAACGCCCATGAGGATCACGATCATGCTGTGTGCACCTTGATTTCGCGGCGCCGAGGAGAACCGCTCCGCCCGGAAATCTCTTCCGCCTCGTGACCCCGGATGACCTCCGCCGCCGACACTCGGCTTCTGTTCGCGGGAATTGTTGCGGATCCGTTCCGGTCGTGGTTCCCGGGGAAGGGACTCCGGGCGGTCCGTCAGGACTTCTCCTTCGAGCCGCCCGACTTCTTGCCGCCCTTCTTCGACGCGCCGGGCGTGTTCGCGATCTTCGCCGCCCGCGCCTTGCTCATCCCCTTCTTGCGGAGACCCTCATACTGCTTGTCGTTCTTGATCGACTTGCCGTGATCCTTCGTCATCGCACCCGCTCCCGTTGAGTGGCTCGCGGAGCGACCCGGCCGCAGACGACGTGCCGGACCGCAGACGTACAACCATCGCCCGAGCCGCCGGACAGGGGGTTGAGGTCCGTCAGCCCTGCTTCACGACGCCAATTCGCAACCGCGGCAGGACGTGAAAGGGCCCCGGCGGCGCGCTACGTTCCCCCCGCCGGTCCGCTCAGAAGCGCGGTGAACACCGACACCCTGTTCATGACCCTCGCCCTCTCCTGACGGGCCCCGGCTCTCGCCGCCATCTTGCGCGATCTATCCGGCAGGGATATATCTATGATAGATACTTCGCACCGGACCTCCGTCCCCCTGACCGTCGAGCGCGCCATGGCACAGAGCCATCTGAACCCGCCCGTCTTCCACATCCTCCTCGCGCTGGCGCGCGGCGACCTTCACGGGCTGGGGATCGCGGACCGGGTGGAGGAGGCGACGGGGGGCGCGGTGGAGCTCGGGCCGGGGACGCTGTACCGGTCGCTCAAGGAGATGCTCCGTGAGGGGCTGATCCGGGAAGCGGAGCCGCCGGCCGGGTCGGATCCGCGGCGGAAGTACTACGCCATGACGGCGGCCGGGCGGCGGCAGGTGGCGGCGGAGGCGGCGCGGCTGGAGGCGCTGGTGGAGCTGGCGCGGGCGGAGTCGCTGCTGCAGGAGCGGGCGTGATGGGCCGGAGCGCACCGGGCGGCTGGCACGCGCGGGTCTTCCGGCAGTTCCTGCGGCTGTATCCTGGGTCGTTCCGTTCGGTTTATGGCGAGGAGATGACCCGGTTCTTCCTGGCGCGCCTGGAGCGGGCACGGGCGCGGCGCGGGGGGGTGGGGGTCCTGTGGGCGTGGACCCGGGCGGCCCTGGACGTCGTCCGGACGGCCGTCGCCGAGCGGAGGTCGCGTTCCCCGCACCCGGTCCCCCGCTCCCGTGGAGGCGCGGCGATCAGCTCTTTCGCGAACGACCTGCGGTACGCCGTGCGGCGGCTGCGGGCGACGCCTCTGTTCACGCTCTCCGCCATCGTGATCCTGGCGGTGGGGATCGGGCTGAACGCCGCGGTCTTCAACCTGGCGGACACGATGCTGTTCCGGCCGCCGCCGTTCCCGGAGGCCGGGGAGGTCGTCCACATCTACGAGGACGGCGACGACGGGGATCCGAGCTCGACGTCGTTCCCGGCGTACCGGGACATGGCGGCCCTCGAGGGGGTGTTCGCGGGCGTGGCGGCGACGTCGTCGGCCGGCGCGACGTGGGAGAGGGACGAGGGCCCCGTGCAGGCCGCCGTCGAGTACGCTACGGCGAGCTACCTGCCCGTGCTGGGGCTGCGGCCATCCCAGGGCCGCTGGTTCGAGCCGCGGCACGACCGGGTGGGGGAGGAGCTGGTGGCGGTGGTGAGCCACCGCACGTGGCGGACGCGGATGGGCGGGGACCCGGGCGTGATCGGGCGGTCGGTGCGGCTGAACAACCAGCCGGTGACGGTGATCGGCGTGGGACCGGCGGAGTTCAACGGGGATGCGGGCGCCCTCGTCGTCGACTTCTGGCTCGCCATCTCCAGCACCCCGGTGGGCGGGCCGTTCCGCGTCGCGAACCTGGAGCGGCGCCAGGACCACTGGTACCAGGTGAAGGCGCGGCTCGCGCCCGGGGTGCCCATCGAGCGGGCGCGCGGCGTCATGGACGCTCTCGCGCGGCGGCTCGCCGAGGCGTACCCGGCGCTCAACGAGGGGCGCGACATCACGGTCTTCGCCCAGGACGAGATCCGCTTCCACCCCGAGACCGACGGCATGTTGCTGACCGCGAACGTGGGGCTGCTGGCGGTGGCGGGCCTGGTGCTCCTGCTGGCGTGTAGCAGCCTGGCGAACCTGCTGCTCGTCCGCGGGCTCGCCCGGGGGCCGGAGATGGCCGTCCGGGAGGCCCTCGGCGCCGGACGACGGCGCGTCGTCCGCCTGCTCCTCCTGGAGGGCATCCTCCTCTCCCTCGCCGGCGGCGCCGCCGGGCTCGCGGTAGCGTGGTGGTCGGTCGGGCTGGTGCCCGCGCTGCCCCTCCCGGTCCCCGGGGGCGGGCTGGACATCGGCTTCGGCCCCCGCGTCGTCGTGTTCGGCCTCGTCCTCGCCCTGGCGACGGGGGTCGTCTTCGGCCTGCTCCCCGCCCTGCGATCCTCGCGGGCCGGCGTGGCGGCGGCGCTGCGGGACGAGCAGCGCGGGCAGTCTCCGGGCCGGCGGGTGTCGCTGGTGCGGGGCGGCCTCGTGACGGCGCAGGTGGTCCTGTCCATCCTGCTGATGATCGGCGCGGGCCTCCTCACGCGGAGCCTGGCCAACGTGGAGCGGGTGGACCCGGGGGTGGACGCCGGGCGGATCGCGGTGATGGGGACGAGCCTCGGGCAGGGGGGCGTCGCCGACGACGAGCGGGCCGCCGTCCTCGCGCGGCTCCTGGAGCGGGTGCGGGCGATCCCCGGGGTGACGGCGACGGCGATGACCACGCGGCTGCCCGTCCAGGGCGGGTCGAGCACGACGCGCGTGGTCGAGGGCTTCGTCGGCGGGTCGGGGACCGGTTCGGTCGAGCTGCCGATGGCGGTCGTCAGCCGCGGGTACTTCGAGACGATGGGGATCCCCGTCGTGGCCGGGCGGGCGTTCGGGCCGGAGGACCGCGCCGGGGCCGAGGAGGTCCTCGTGGTGAACGAGGCCGCCGCCCGCGCGTTCTGGGGCGGCGACCCCGCGGCGGCGGTGGGCGGACGGATCCGTCCCCAGGACGACCCGGCCGGGTGGCAGCGGGTCGCGGGCGTGGTCGGCGACGTGAAGGTCGGGAGCCTGCGCGAGCCCCCGACCCCGATGATCTACTTCGCCGCCGAGCAGGGCGTCCCGTCCGGCCTGGCCGTCGTGGCGCGGACGGACGGCGACCCGGCGGCGCTCGCGGCGCCCCTGCGGGCCGCCCTCCGGGAGGTCCGGTCCACGCTCCCGGTCGTCCGGCAGACGACGCTCGAGGCGCACCTCGGCGACGCCCTCGCCGCCCCCCGCGCCGCCGCCGCCCTCCTGGCCGCCTTCTCCGCCCTGGGGCTGCTGCTCGCGAGCCTCGGCGTCTACGCCGTCGTCGCGTTCACCGTCGAGGCGCGGACGCGAGAGCTGGGGATCCGCGCCGCCATGGGCGCGACGCGCCCGGGGCTCATCGCCATGGTCGTGCGGGACTCCCTGGGGCTGGTGGTGCTGGGGATCACGGTCGGCCTCGGACTCGCGATCGTGGCCGCGCGCGGGCTCCAGGGCATGCTCTTCGGCGTCCCCGCCGCCGACCCGACGACGTTCGCGGCCGCCGCGGCGGTCCTGCTCGCGGCGGCCGGCGTGGCGGCCTTCCTCCCCGCGCGCCGGGCGGCGCGGGCTGATCCGGTGGAGACGCTGCGGGGGCGGTGATCGACGATCGGACATCGCCCGCGGGCGCACTCCCGACCGCGAGACGGGTGGGCCGGTGAGCGCGGATGCGGTCATCGCGGACCGTCGCATACGGAAGCCGAACCGCTCGATCATCAGCCGCGTCCAGCCCCGCCCGTCGGCGGACGGCCCGGGGCCGCGCGGGGCGCCCCGGGCCGGAGGCGGATCGATGCCGCCTCGTCGCCGCCGGTCAGGCGCCGACGGTCACGCCCTCGGCCAGGGCGCGCTGCCCGATGGGCTGGAACTTCCGCTCGTCCGCACCCGTGTAGACCTGCCGCGGACGCGCGATCTTCTGCTCGCCGTCCTGGAGCATCTCGAGCCACTGCGCCAGCCACCCGGCGGTCCGCGGGATGGCGAACAGGACCGGGAACATGTCCACCGGGAACCGCATGGCCTTGTAGATGATCCCCGAGTAGAAGTCCACGTTCGGGTACAGCTTCCGCTCGACGAAGTAGTCGTCCTCCAGCGCGATGCGCTCCAGCTCCATGGCCAGGTCCAGGAGCGGGCTCGAGCCGGTGACCGACAGCACCTGCCCCGCCATTTCCTTCAGGATCTTCGCCCGCGGATCGTAGTTCTTGTAGACCCGGTGGCCGAAGCCCATGAGGCGGTAATCCCCCTTCTTCGCGCGCTCCACGAACTCGGGCGCCCGGTCCGCCGTGCCGATCTCATCGAGCATGCGCAGCACCTGCTCGTTCGCCCCCCCGTGCAGCGGGCCGTACAGCGCGGCCGCGGCCGCGGCCACCGAGACGTAGGGGTCCGCGTGCGAGCTGCCCACGCTCCGCATGGCGTTCGCGCTGCAGTTCTGCTCGTGGTCCACGTGCAGGATGAAGAGGACGTCCAGCGCCCGCTCCAGCACCGGGTTCGGCTCGTACTTCGGCTCGGAGATCCGGAACATCATGTTCAGGAAGTTCCCCGTGAAGCTCAGGTCGTTGTCCGGGTACACGTACGGCAGCCCCTTGCTGTGACGGTACGCGAACGCGGCGATGGTCGGCACCTTCGCGATCAGCCGGATGATCTGCTTCTGCCGGATGTCGGGATCCAGGATGGCGCGCGCCTCGGGGTAGAACGTGGACAGCGCCGCCACCGTGCTCACGAACATTCCCATGGGATGGGCATCGTGGTGGAACCCCTCCATGAGCTTCTTCACGTGCTCGTGGACGAACGTGTGGTGCCGGATCTCCCACCACCACCCGTCCAGCTCCGCCTGCGTCGGCAGCTCCCCGAACAGCGTCAGGTACGCTACCTCGAGGTAGGAGCTGTTCTGCGCCAGCTCGTCGATGGGGTATCCGCGGTAGCGCAGGATCCCCCGCTCGCCGTCAATGAACGTGACTCCGCTCTTGCAGGACGCGGTGTTCATGAACGCCGGGTCGTAGCTCAGAAGTCCGAAGTCCTCCTTGCTCGTCTTGATCTTGCGAAGCTCGGTCGCCGGGATGGCCGACCCGTACTCCGGATAGGTCCCGTGCAGCACGGGCACCTCGTACTCCTTCCCCGTCCGGTTGTCGATGATCGTCAGGGTGTCGGGCATGGACGCCTCCTGCGGCTTGCGTGATGGACCTCCGCGGGCAGGGCTCGCCAGCATCAAGCTGCCCCTCATCCCCGGGGACGTCTGTAGGGGGACGGTGGAAATCCGCGTCGGGAAACTGCGCCTTCGGGGCGCGGCCCGGGCGTGGCCCGGCCCGGCCGCCCTCAGCCGGCCTCGTGCCCCTCCGGATGCCGCCGCGTCCAGGCCCGGATCCCCAGCGCTCCCAGGACGGCCAGGGGCCCGCCGATCCACAGCGTCGCGCCGAGCGCCATGAGGATGGCGGCCGTCCCGGTGGGCCGGACGCCCAGCAGCCAGATCGCGGGACGGACGGTCAGGAAGACCGGCAGCAGCGCGAGGAACGCGAGCGCCAGCACCACGAGGATCGCGTGGCCGGCCGGCCAGCGGCGGTAGAGGTTCTGGAGCGCGGTGCGGGTCTCGAGCCACGCCCATGCCAGCGCCGTCAGGGTGATGAGCCAGCCGATGGAGGAGAGCAGGAGCAGCCCCGGTCGGCCGCTCCGGAGTGCCACGGCCGAGAGCGCCACCGCGAGGCTGATGCCCCAGCCGGCGACCATCAGCGGCACGGCGTAGGCCGCCCCCAGCGCGAGGCGCTGCAGCGCATCGTGGCGGCTGACGCCGGCGGGGCGGCCGAGATAGGCGAGGATCGCGCCGTGGAGGAACGCGATGAGGGACCCGCCCACGTAGAAGAGCGTGATGGTGAGGAATCCGAGGCTGGCGCTGAGGCGGTCGGTGACCATGTGGGCCGTCACCACCAGCGCGGCCAGCATGCCCCCGGCGAGGCCCCACGAGGTCGTGACCTGGCCGACGAGTCCCAACTCGGACGGCGCCAGCGCGTTCAGCCGCCCACGCCGCGCGATCATGGTCTCGGGCATGACCCACCTCCGGAATAGCGGGTGAGCGCCTCCCGGAGGGGAAGGCGCCATCTATCCGTCAGGTCCTGCGCTCGAGTGGAGCCCGGCGTCGGCGGGCGCAATTCGGGCCGTCGTTCCAAGCTGCCCACGACGACCGTCGCGCGACAATCGGGAGGGGGCCGCGAGGCGGTGTCGGGGATTCCCCTCCCCCGCGTCGGGGTCTGCCCCGCGAGCGCGAACCGCGGGACGGGAGGAACCCCGACGGATGTCGGGGAGTCCGCCCGATTGTCGGCGCGCGGGCCTGCAGGGAGTTTGAGTACGGGCCATTCTCTCTTCCCGTCCCACCCTCCAAGCGGGAGCACCCCATGACCAGAAGCTCACCGAACGAAACCCGATACCCCCTGGCGGCGCTCGCCGCCGGCCTGACCGTCGGTGGCGTGGTGGGGGGCCTCGCGTTCCTCCTCGGGCTCCCGCTCCCCGTCGTGCTCCTGGCGGCGGCGGCGACGGGCTCCGCCATGGGCGCGTCGATCAAGTACGCGGACCAGTGGGAGAAGGCGGTGGTGCTGCGTCTGGGGCGGTACCGTGGCCTGCGGGGGCCCGGCTTCTATGGCGTGCTCCCGATCATCGACCGGGTGACCTATCACATCGACCAGCGGATCCGGACCTCGCGGTTCGGCGCGGAATCGTGCCTGACGCGGGACACGGTGCCGGTGGACGTGGACGCCATCGCGTTCTGGGTCGTCAACAACGCCGAGCAGGCGGCGCTCGAGGTGCAGGATTACGAGGAGGCCGTGGTGCTGGCGGCGCAGACCGCGCTGCGGGATGCCATCGGCAAGCATGACCTCGCGGAGCTGATCCAGTCCCGGAAGGAGCTGGGCGCGGGGCTGCAGGAGGCCCTCGACCGGAAGATGCACAACTGGGGGATCCAGGTGCAGTCCGTGGAGATCCGGGACGTGATCATCCCGGAAGCGCTGGAAGAGGCCATGTCCCGGCACGCGCAGGCGGAGCGGGAGCGCCAGGCGCGGATCATCCTGGGCACCGCCGAGACGGAGATCGCCTCCAAGTTCGTGGAGGCGGCCGCGCTCTACCAGGAGAATCCCGTCGCGCTGAACCTCCGGGCCATGAACATGCTCTACGAGAGCATCGTCAAGCGCGGCTCGCTCATGGTGGTCCCCTCCGGGCTGGCGGACTCGCTGAACTTCCCCGGGCTCATGGGGATGGCCGGCGCGGCCGGGCTGGGGCGGGAGGGCGGGAACGGGGCCACCGTGGAGCCTGACGAAGAGACGAACCCTCTCGTCCCGCGCTGAGCCGCGCCATGACCGCGCCACGAACCCACGGGGCGGCTGCCGCCCTCAGGCTCGCCGTCCTGGTGGGGATCGGAGCGCTGGCGGCAGGGATCACCGCCGCCACACTGGCGGCGCAGGCCACCGCCACGCCGGAGCGGGGGCCCCGGATCGCCGCTGCACGGCGGGCCTTCCTGCACGCGGACCACCTCCGCACCATCGCTTGCGGGGACTGCCACCGCCCCGAAGAGCGCCACGTGGGGCCCGCGTCGTGGAGCCCCCCGGACTGCGCCGCGTGCCATCACGGGGAGGGCGTCGTGGCGGGGTGCACCACGTGCCACGCGCGCGCCGGGCTGGCGGGCCCGCGGGTCCGGGCCACTCCCCTGTCTCTGTCCGTATGGGACGGGCCGGAAGTGCGTGATCTTTCCTTCGACCACGCCCGGCACCGGGACATCGGCTGCCTCGAATGTCACCGCCAGGGGATGACCCGGCCGCCGGAGGCCTGCGCCAGCTGCCACGCCGGCCACCATCGCCCGGAGGCCGAGTGCGCCAGCTGTCACGTCGCCCCGGCCCCGGCCGCGCACGACCGGAGCGCCCATCTGGGCTGCGGCGGCGCGGGGTGCCACGCACAGGCCGGCACGCCCGCCCCGATGCTCTCCCGGACCGCCTGCCTCGTGTGCCACGAAGCGCAGCGGGAGCACCGCCCCGACGGGGTCTGCGCCGCGTGCCACGTCGTGCCGCGACCCTCCACGCTGGTCACGGAGCGCTGAGCGCATGAGCACCGATCGCAGGACGTTCGTGATACGGGTCGCCGCGACCGCGGGTGCGGCCGCGGCGGCGTCGCTGGTGCCCGGCTCCGGCGTGGGAGCGGGAGTGGGGCGCTACCTGGGCGAGCTCGGCCTGACGTGGCGGAAGGCGCCCTGCAACCTGTGCGGGGTCGGCTGCGGGCTCGTGATCGGGCTCGAGGGCGGGCGCGCCGTGGCGGTCAGGGGAGACCCGGACTCCCCGGTGAGCCGCGGTCTCGCGTGCGTGAAGGGTTACCATGCGGTCCAGGCGCTCTACGGCCGCGACCGCATCACCCGGGCACGGGTCCGGCGCGGCGGGCGCATGGTCGAGGTGCCCCTGGACGAGGCGCTCGACCTGGTCGCCGGCCGGCTGCGCGAGACCCGCTCGGAACACGGGAAGGACAGCGTGGCGATGTACGGCTCCGGCCACTGGAGCATCCCCGCGGGCTACGTGGCGTCGAAGCTGTTCAAGGGCGCGCTGGGCACGAACAACCTCGAGGCGGATTCCCGCCTGAGCTCCGGAAGCGCCCGCGCCGGGCTGGTGACCAGCTTCGGCCTGGATCAGCCCATGGGGTGCTACGAGGACATCGACCACGCCGATGTCTTCGTCCTCTGGGACGCCAACCTGGCCGAGATCCACCCCGTCCTCTTCTCCCGGATGATCGGGCGGCGGCGGGAGCGGGCCGGCATCCGGATCGTGGACCTGGCGACGCGCACCACCCGGACCGGCTATGGCTCCGACCGGGCCTTCCTCTTCACGCCGCGGACCGACCTGGCCATCGCCAACGCGATCTGCCACGAGATCATCGACCGGGGGCGGGCGAACCGGAACTTCATCGACCGCCACGTCGCCTTCCGGAAGGGACGGACGGGGATCGGCCACGGACTCCGCGACGACGCCCCCTTCAGCGACGACCCGGCCGACGCCACCTTCGACGAGTACGTCCGCTTCCTCGCCGACTACACGCCCGAGCGCGTCGAGCGCATCGCGGGGCTGGCGGCGGCCGACATCCGCTGGATCGCCTCGCTCTACGCCGATCCGGGGCTCCGCGTGATGTCGGTGTGGGACGCGGGTGTGGGCGGGCATGCCCGCGGCACGTGGATGAACAATCTCCTCTACAACATCCACCTGCTGGTGGGGAAGGTCGCCACCCCGGGGAACGGCCCGCTCTCGCTCGCGGCGGAATCGAGCGCGAGCGGCTCCGTCCGGGACGCCGGGACGCTCGCCGACGCGCTGCCGCGGGGGACCGTGACCAGCGCCGCGGACCGGGAGCGGGCGGCCGGGATCTGGGGGGTGCCGGTGGGGAACATCGACCCCGTCCCCGGCCCCGCCGCCGTCTCCATGTTCCGGGGGCTGGACCGCGGCGACATCCGGTTCCTCTGGATCCAGGGGGCCAACCCCCTGGTCACGCTGCCGAACCTCGGCCGGTACCGGGCGGCCGCGGCGAAGGACGGCCGATTCCTGGTGGTCTCGGACGCGTACCCGACGCCCACCACGGACGCCGCGGACGTGGTGCTCCCAGCCGCGCTCTGGATCGAGCAGGAGGGTCTCTTCGGGAACTCCGAGCGCCGCACGCAGCACTTCGAGCAGATGCTCGCCCCGCCGGGGGACGCCATGAGCGACGCGTGGCAGACCATCGAGGTCGCGCGCCGGCTGGGGTTCGGCGCGCTCTTCCCCTGGGACCAGGCCTCCCACGTCGCCGGCATCTGGACCGAGTACGCCCGCTTCCGGGACGACCCCGCCCGCCGGCTCCCGCCCCTGGCCGAGCTCAGGGCCCGCCCCGGGGTCCTGTGGCCCCACGTGGATGGGCGCGAGACGAAGCGGCGCTACGCCACCGCGGCGGACCCGGCCGCGGACGCCGCGCGGGGCGACTACGACTTCTACGGGAACCCGGACCACCGGGCCTGGATCTGGCTGCGCCCGTACGAGGCCCCGGCCGAAGTCCCGGATGCCGATTTCCCGCTCCGCCTCACCACGGGCGGTGTCCTGGAGCACGCCGATGCGGGGACCCTCACGCGGCGAATCCCCACGCTGCACCGGGCCGTCCCGCGGTCGTACGTGGAAGTGAACCGGGAGGACGCCGAGCGGATCGGGGTCCGCGATGGCGACACGGTCCGCGTCGTCAGCCGGCGCGGCAGCCTCGTCCTCGAGGCCCGGGTCGACCACCGCGCCCAGCCGCCTCGTGGTCTGGTCTTCGTTCCCGTGTTCGATGAAGCGCTGCTCGTCCACGCGCTGGCGCCCGACGCCTTCTGCCCCCTCTCCGGGCAGCCAGACTACGCGTGCGCGGTGCGCATCGAGCCCGTGGGCGGGGCGCCCCGGCGATGAGCGGACGAACGGACCACGGGCTCGCCACGCGGATGGCGGGGATCGCCGCCGTCGTCGCGGTGATGGTCGCCGTGATCCTTCTCGTGGCCCCCGGCCTGGTTCCGGTCGCGTCCGCGCCGGCGACGGCGGTCGTGCCGCTGCTCGTGCCCGGCCCGCCCATCGCCGCGGAGGCGGACGTCTTCCGCACCCGCCCCGGGGACCTGGCCGCGGACCCCGGCGCCGAGCGCCGGGCGGAAGCGCACCCCCGCACCATGGCCCTGTACCGGAGCCTGCGGGCGTATCCCGGGGCGCCGCCCCGCATCCCGCACGGGCTCACGGCGGAGGAGTTCAAGGGCGCCCGCTGCAACACCTGCCACCAGCGGGGGGGCTTCGTGGAGCGCTTCGCCGCCTACGCGCCCGTGACACCGCACCCCGAGCTGACCCAGTGCCTCCAGTGTCACGTCCCCGACGGCGACCTCGTGGGGCTCCCGTTCACCGCGGCGTCCGCACGCGCCCCGGTCTGCTTCCAGTGCCACCTCCTGGATGCCGAGCGCCCCCTGTTCACCGCGCTGGACTGGCCCGCGCCGGCGTGGCCGGAAAGCCACCCGGCCGCGCTGCCGGGCGCGCCACCGGCCATCCCCCACGGGCTCCAGCTCCGCGGCAACTGCCTGGCCTGCCACATGGGGGCGGCGGCCCTCGAAGAGATCCGGACCACGCACCCGGACCGCCCCGGCTGCCGGCAGTGCCACGTCCCCGCAGGCGACCCGGTGGACGCCTTCGCGCGACCGGCCGGCGGCGCCGGACCCGGGGGAGGTGCCGGATGACCCCCCGCGCGCGCCGCCGCCGTCCGCCGCAGCCGCTGCAACCGCTGCTCCTCGCCTTCCTCATCGCGGCAGCGGGGTGCGAGCCGGCGGACGTGGAATCGTACGCCCCGGCCGGACTCGCGGAGGACGACGCCCACGCCCTCCCCGCCGGTGGCCCGGCCGCCCCACTCGCGGCCGAGGGCCCCACCGCCGCCGAACCGCCGTCGCTGGCGGCGGTGCGGAGCGAGGCCGTCCAAGGCCGGACCGGTCCGGGAGGCATCCCGTTCGAGGTCGCCGTGCGGGACCCGGGGCTCGCCGGCCACGACCGCCTGATCGGCCGCCGGACGTTCCGGATCTCTCTGCGCGGGGGCGGCGGCACGGAGTACCCGTGCGGGTCGTGCCACCGCCCGGGCGAGGCCGTGCTCCGCCCGGAGCGGAGCGAGGACGCGCACCGCAACCTCCTGCCGCGTCACCCCGAGGCCGGCGGGTCCCCCTGCATCACGTGCCACGCCCCCGACCAGGTCGATCGCCTGGTCCTGATCGGCGGGGAGCGCGTCCCCCTCGCCCACGCCTACCGCCTCTGCGGCCAGTGTCACTACCCGCAGGCGGACGCCTGGGCCGCCGGCGCCCACGGCAAGCGGCTCGACGGCTGGCGCGGCCGCCGCGTGGTCATGGGGTGCGCGGACTGCCACGATCCCCACCAGCCCGCCGTCGAAAGCCGGGTACCGTTCCCCGGTCCGCGACCGCCGGGAGCGGGAGCGCGGTCGCCATGAGTACACGCCGCGAGATGACGTTCGAGGACGTGCTCCGCTACGCCGGCCGTCACGAGGTCGAGCGCGGCGACGCCGCGCTGGAGCCCCCGCCGGCCTCCTCCGGCCCCGGCCGGCCGGGCGACGGCGAGCCGGGGTCCACGGTGTTCACGAAGCCCCTGGACCGCCGGCGCGCGCTGGGCATGCTGTTCGGCGCCGCCGCCGCGGCGTCCCAGGTCGCCGCGGCGTGCACGCCGCTGAGCGGCGCCACGGAAGGGGAGCGGGAGGCGAAGCTGCTGGAGTGGGAGGAGTACTTCAAGGGCAACTTCGCGCTGATGACCGCGGACGAGAAGGAGGCCACGGTCCGGCGGCTGGAGCGGCTCGCGAAGCTGCGCCGGGGCGTCGACGTGCACGTGAGCCGGACGGAAGCGCAGCCGGGCGTCCTGTTCGGGTACGCGTTCAACATCTCGAAGTGCAAGGGGTTCCGGAACTGCGTGGCGGCCTGTATCAGCGAGAACAACCTGGATCGGGCCTCGGGCGCGCAGTACATCCGGATCTTCGAGATGGAGGATGGTGTGGTCGACCTGGACCACGCCGACGCCACGTACCAGCACGAGGTCCCGGCCGAGGGGCACTTCTACCTGGGCACCCAGTGCTTCCAGTGCGCGAACCCGCCCTGCGTCCCCGTCTGCCCCGTCCGGGCGACGTGGCAGGAGCCGGACGGGATCGTGGTCGTGGATTACGACTGGTGCATCGGCTGCCGCTACTGCATGGCCGCCTGCCCCTACTGGGCCCGGCGCTTCAACTGGGGCGCTCCCGACATCCCCGCCGAGGAGCTCAATCCGGGCCAGCACTACCTGGGAAACCGGCCCCGCAAGAAGGGCGTGGTCGAGAAGTGCACGTTCTGCATCCAGCGCACCCGGGAGGGCCGTCTCCCGGCGTGCGCCGAGGCCTGCCCCACCGGGGCACGGGTCTTCGGCAACCTGCTCGATCCGGACTCCGAGATCCGCTGGGTCCTCGAGAACAAGCGCGTGTTCCGGCTGAAGGAGGAGCTCTACACGCAGCCGCGCTTCTGGTACTTCACCGACTGAGCGATCATGCACCTCAAGGCGTTCCTGCTCAGCGGGCTGCACGCGGCCACCTCCGGGGGGAGGCGCTACCACGTCTGGATGGGCACCCTCACCCTCGTCATGCTCCTCGGCGCCTACGCCTACGCCGTCCAGCTCCGGGACGGGCTCGCCGTGACCGGCATGACCGACCACGTGAGCTGGGCCCTCTACATCTCGAATTTCACCTTCCTGGTGGGCGTGGCCGCCGCGGCCATGATGCTGGTCCTCCCGGCCTACATCCTCAAGGACGTGGACTTCGCACGCGCGGTGCTGATCGCTGAGGGCGTGGCCGTTTCGGCGCTCCTGATGTGCCTCGCGTTCGTCGTCGTCGACATCGGCAACCCGGCGGCCGCGTGGCACCTCGTCCCGGGAATCGGGCTCCTGAACTGGCCCAGCTCCCTGCTGGCGTGGGACGTCCTCGTGCTGAACGGGTACCTGGCGCTCAATCTCCTCATCCCGTTCTACATCCTCTACAGCCACTACACGGGGCGGACGCCCATCAAGGGCCGCTACGTCCCGTTCATCTACATCTCGGTGTTCTGGGCCGTCAGCATCCACATGATCACGGCCTTCCTCCTCGCCGGGCTCCCCGCGCGGCCCTTCTGGAACTCCGCTCTCCTCGGGCCGCGCTTCCTGGCCTCCGCGTTCACCGCCGGACCGGCCTTCATGCTCCTGCTCCTCGGCTTCATCCGCATGGAGACCCGGTACCACATCGACGACGGCGCCCTCGGCAAGCTCGCCCTCATCACCACCGTGGCCGCGCAGATCAACCTGATCATGCTGGTCTCGGAGCTGTTCTACAAGTTCTACTTCCCCACGCACCACAGCATCAACGCGAGGTACCTGTTCTTCGGCCTCGACGGCCACAACGCGCTCGTGCCCTGGGTCTGGACCGCCATCGCCCTCAACGTCGTGGCCACGGCGATCCTCACCATCCATCCGCTCCGGCGGCGCATGAGCTGGCTCATGCCCGCCTGTCTCGTCCTCTTCGTGGCCATCTACATCGAGAAGGGCATGGGGCTCGTCATCCCCGGGTTCATCCCCTCGCCCCTGGGCGAGATCGTCGAATACACGCCCACGTGGGTCGAGCTCGCCGTGACCGCGGGGATCTGGGCCATGGGCTTCTTCGCCCTCACCTTCCTCGTCCGCGCGGCGCTGCCCATCGAGCTCGGGCACGCGCGCAGCCCGTATCTCGAGCCGACGACGGAAGAGGACCGGGGTGCGGCCGGGAGGCGGCGGCGTTCCGTGCGGAAGCGGCGGCCCCGGCTCCAGCCGCGCTGATCCCGATCCGGGAAGCGGACGGGCGCGCCGGACGGCCCGGCCGCGCGGGGCGGTGACCTGCCTTACGCGGACTCCGTGGCGCCGGAGGCCGCGTGCCGCTCCCGGAGGAGCTGCTCGAGGAAGCCGATCTGGTCCCGCAGCTCCTGCACCTGCTCCTCCAGGGAATCCAGGCGGTCCTCCAGGCGCGTGGTATCCGGGGCCGGCGCGGGCAGGATCGCCCGCGGCTCGGGGGCGAGGGCGACGGCGGGAAGGGCGAGCATGTGATCGATGACCTGCCGGACCATGCGGGTCGGCCCGAATCCCGTCACCGCGCGGTTCGCCGAAGTGTTCAGGAGCGAGAGCGCCGAGAGCAGCTTGTGGGCGTCCACCCGCGGCGCGAGGAGCCGGTATTTCCGCCCGCCGGCCACGACCAGCACGCGTCCGCGCAGCGGGCCGATCCGGAGGGTGACCCGCGTGATCTGCCCCGCCGGCACCTCCAGCTGGCGCCAGCCCGTCGTCCCGGAGCGGATGCAGAGCAGGCGCCGGTTCGTGACCAGGATCAGCCACCGTCGCCGCAGCCAGCGGACACGGGCGATCTTCCCGCGGGCGATGGCGAGAATGCGCTCGTCGGCGTGGAGCACCGCCGGCAGGTCGCGCAGCTCCCGCACGTCCCACCAGCGCGAGCCCTCGCCGAGCTCCTGAAGCTGCTGATCGATGAGCCCGCGGTCGAGTGGCATACGACTCCGCCGAGAGGGTGGCGCGGCCCGTAGGTTCGGGGCTCTCCCGAGCGCGCGCAAGATCGGTGCGCAGGCGCTGCGCCGGGCGGCCCCCCCAACCCGCGGGCGAGCTCCGCCATGCCGGCGCGTCCCGCGACTCCCTCCCCCCGCGCGCGGACTTCCTGTTCCCGGCCACGCCGCCACCCTACTTTCGGCGGGATTCCGCCCCGCCCTTCCGCCATCGGGACATCCGGGGCGGCCGGACGGGGAGGCTGGACCGCGACTCGGGTGCCGGGGTGATCGCATGCAGGAGACCGTTCAGGCCGCGCCGCTGATCACGAACGATGCCGTCGTTCTCGGCATCCTGATGATCATCCTCGCCGCGGTCTTCCACACCTCCCACAGCGAGAGGCCGTTCTGGCGGAAGTTCTACCGCTACGTCCCGGCGCTGCTGCTGTGCTATTTCATCCCCTCGGTCGTGGCGACGCTGGGCATCATCTCGGGCGACGTCTCGGACCTCTACTTCGTCTCCTCGCGCTACCTGCTCCCGGCCAGCCTGGTCCTGCTCACGCTGAGCATCGACATCCAGGGGCTGCTCCGCCTCGGCCCGAAGGCGATCATCATGTTCCTGACGGGAACGGTGGGTGTCGTGATCGGCGGGCCGCTGGCGCTCCTGTTCTATTCCTGGATCGACCCGGCGGCCGCCATGGGCGGCGGGCCCGACGCCGTCTGGCGCGGGCTCACCACCGTGGCCGGAAGCTGGATCGGGGGCGGCGCGAACCAGACGGCCATGAAGGAGGTCTTCGAGGTCGGCGATGACCTCTTCAGCGCCATGGTCGCCGTGGACGTGCTGGTGGCGAACGTCTGGCTCGCGGTGCTGCTGTACGCGGCCGGGGAATCGGACGTGCTCGACCGGAAGCTGGGGGCCGATACCTCGGCCATCGAGCGGCTCAAGCACACCATGGCGGAGTACCAGGCCAGCGTGGCCCGGATCCCGATCCTGACCGACCTGATGAAGATCCTGGCCGTCGGGTTCGGCGTCACCGCCGCGGCCCACTTCGGCGCGGACCTGCTGGCGCCGTGGATCGCGGCCGAATTCCCGGCGCTGGACCGGCTGAGCCTGACCAGCACCTTCTTCTGGATCGTGGTGATCGCCACCACGGGCGGTCTGGTCCTCTCCTTCACCCGGCTCCGGCAGCTCGAGGGGGCCGGGGCGTCCCGGGTAGGTTCCGCGCTCCTCTATGTGCTCATCGCGTCCATCGGCATGAACATGAACCTGCGGGCCATCGTGGAGAACCCGGAGCTCTTCCTGGTGGGCTTCATCTGGATCGCCATCCACGCCGCCCTGCTCATCGCCGTGGCCATCCTCATCAAGGCGCCCGTCTTCTTCGTCGCGGTGGGCAGCCAGGCCAATATCGGCGGCGCCGCATCGGCGCCCATCGTGGCCTCGGCGTTCCACCCCGCCCTGGCCACGGTCGGCGTGCTGCTGGCCGTCTTCGGTTACGCCCTCGGCACGTACGCCGCCTGGCTCTGCGGCCAGATCATGCGCGTGGTGGCCGGGGCGTGATCACCCTGAAGGCGTGGCCGGCGTGGAGGGGATGACCGCGATGCTCTGGTTCATCGTGGTGGGGCTGCTCCTGGTGGCCATGGCCCTCGCGGACTCGCTCCTGCGCCGGCTCCCCCTCACCACCGCCATGCTGTACCTGGCGGGCGGCGTGCTCCTGGGCCCGCTGGCTCTCGGGCTCATCGCCCTGGACCCCGTCCGGCACGCGCCCCTGCTGGAGCGGGTGGCCGAGATCGTGGTGATCGTCTCGCTCTTCGCCGCCGGACTCAAGCTCCGGGCGCCCCTGACGGAGCGGCGCTGGGTGGTGCCCGTGGCGCTGGCGTTCGGCTCCATGGCGCTGACGGTGGGGCTGATCACCGCGGCGGGTTGGGCGCTGCTGGGGCTGCCCCTCGGCGCGGCCGTCCTGCTGGGCGCCGTGCTGGCACCGACCGACCCGGTACTCGCCTCGGACGTCCAGGTGGATGAGCCGGCGGACCGCGACCGGCTGCGCTTCAGCCTGACCGGGGAGGCGGGGCTGAACGACGGGACCGCCTTCCCGTTCGTCATGCTGGGGCTCGGGCTGCTGGGGCTGCACGAGCTCGGCGCCGGCGGCTGGCGCTGGTGGGCGGTGGACGTCGTCTGGGCCATCGCCGCCGGCATTGCCGTGGGCACCATCCTCGGAACGGCGGTGGGGCGCCTGGTCATCCATCTCCGGCAGGAACACCGGGAGGCGCTCGGGCTCGACGACTTCCTCGCCCTCGGCCTCATCACCCTCTCCTACGGCACCGCCCTCCTCGTCCACGCCTACGGCTTCCTGGCGGTCTTCGCTGCCGGACTGGCCGTACGGCGGATCGAGCGGCGGCACACCGGCGAGGAGGAGCCGCCGCCAGCGGTGAAGGCCGCCAGCGACAGCGCGGATGCGGATGACCAAGCCACGGACCCCGACACGGCGCCCGCCTACATGGCGCAGGCGGTCCTGGGGTTCAGCGAGCAACTGGAGCGGATCGGAACGGTGGGGGTCGTCCTGCTGGTGGGAGGCATGCTCCTCCCCGACCGCCTCGCCTCTCCCGTGCTCTGGTTCGTTCCGCTCCTCTTCCTGGTCATCCGGCCGCTGGCGGTGGCGCCGGTGCTCCTGGGCAGCGGGCTCACCCGGCTCCAGCGCGGCCTGCTGGCCTGGTTCGGCATCCGTGGGATCGGCTCGATCTACTACCTGTCCTTCGCCGTGGCGCGAGGCGTCCCGGAGCCGGAGGCCAGGGTGCTCATGAACATCACGCTCTGGGTGGTGGCGGCGTCCATCCTCGTGCACGGACTCTCCGTCAGGCCCCTCATTCGCCACTATACCGACCGCCACCCGCCCTCGCCCGGCTAGTATCCCGCGTCAGAGGTCCGGTGACGCAAATGCCGGCGCCTTCTGACTCGGGACACAGTGTACTGATGCCGAGATTCCCTACACATCGAGAACGTGGATCGAATGTCACGACATTTCGGCGTCAGTACACTAGCGCACGATCCCGGCCGTCCGGGGCAGGGCGGCGACCATGGTCGTGCCGGGTCCCCAGCCCCGGACCTCGAAGAGCCGCGACCGGCTCGTGCTGTCACCGCTCTCCTCGTCCGTGACGGTCACCGTGAGACGGTACCGACCCCGCCCGAGATCGGTCTCCACGTAACGCAGCTCCGGGACCGAGCCGCCCGGACCGGCGGGCGACTCGCCGGAGAACCGGAGCCGTACGGCGTCCCCGGCCGCGACCGGTTCCGTGGGCGAGTCGCCGAGGCGCTCGACGACGAGCTCGGTCCCGTACCGGGTCCGGTGCGGGAGGTTGTAGATCTCGTAGTAGACCTCGAAGGAGCCTTCGGGAAACTGGCTGGTGGGCAGGAGCGCCAGCGTGACGTCGCCTCGCTTCCAGCCGGCCGCCGGGCCCGGCTCGCCCAGCGCGATGTCGCTGAGCATGAGCTCGCTTCCGCTGTAGTCCGGGACCGGATAGTAGGAGTCGTACAGCTGCCCCCTGCCCGGCGTGGCCGCGTCGGTCATGACCACACGCTGAACGGTGCTCCGGGACGGCGGCGCCCGCACCTCGACGTGGGTGTACAACAGGTGGTCCCTGGCAAGGGGGCGCGGCGCACCGACGAAAACGGAGTCGTCCGTGCGGACCACGGTGCGCTCCGCGGTGTCGGCCAGTACCAGCGTCACGTCGAAGCGGTACCGGACCTCCCCTTCCCGCCCCTCCGCCGCCAGCTTCCCTGCCGCCACCGCGAACGCGGCCACGACCGCGGTGGTGCCGCTGTCGCCGCGAAACGTGTAGAGGTCGTAGAAGAACGGGAGGAACCCCGCCCCCGGGCCTTCCGAAGGGTCACCATCGAGCTCGGGGACCGGTCCCCTCCCCGCCGACGCTGCCGCCAGGGCACAGAGGAGAGCGACGATGACTCGGAGCATGATCCCGCGGGCGGAAGGTGACCGTCACACCTACGATATCCTGCCCCGGCCTGAACTTCAACCTGGCCACGCCCCCTACTGCGGCGAGCCGGCGCTCTCCAGGACGGCCTGCGCCGCGGGCGTGGCCGTGGTCGGCTTGTCGCCCGCGAAGCCGAAACCGTTGAAGACCAGCGCGGCAACCGCGCCACCGGCCAGGTTGGCCACCACGAAGATCCACAGGTCGGCCGGAACCACCAGCTTCAGCAGCACCGCCCCTGTCGCCACGGCCGGGTTGAACGCCGCGCCCGAGATCGACCCCACCGCGTACGCACCCACCAGCACCGTGCCGCCGATGGCGAAGCCGAAATAGGAGTTGCCCTCCGTACCCCGGGCGGTCGCCACGTTCAGCACCACGAACACCAGCGCGAACGTGAACAGGAACTCCGCCAGCAGCGCGGACGCCACGGGCAGCGAGGTCGCCGGCGGGGCCACGTCGCCCTTCAGGTAGAGCACCGCGAACGCCGCCACGATCCCCGCCACCACCTGGACGCCCCAGTAGCCCGCCAGCTCCGTGGCCGTGGCCTTGCCCCGCAGGAACACACCCAGCGTCACCGCCGGGTTCAGATGCCCGCCCGACACATGCGCCGTCGCGTAGATCATGATCGCCAGCACGGAACCGATCGCCAGCGGCGCAAACGCACCCGCCCCCGGCTCCAGCACCACCTGCCCCACCGTGAAGACCAGGAAGAATGTGCCGATCCCTTCCGCCACCAGCTTCTTCGTCATGGGCCGCTCCTCTGAGGGGTCCGGTGCAACGTACACCCCCCGGCCACTACCGACAGGGGAGGTCCGTACCCGGCGGGGGCCCACGGAGCTCCGGGCGCCAGGTCCCGGCCAGCGCCCCGTCCGCATAGACCACTTTAACAGTCTTGACAGTTTTATTAGTCGGTGCCAGATTCGGGCTCATGACTCGATCCGCTGCCGTGGCCGATACCGCCCGGGGGGCGTCCCCGTCCTCGCCCGCCAGTGCGGCGCTCGAGGTGGTGCGCTCGCCGGAGCGGGCGGCCACGCTGCTGGACCCGGTGCATCGCCGGCTGATCGAGGCGCTGCGGGAGGCACCGGACTCGGCGGCGGGGCTGGCGCGGCGTTTCGGGGAGAAGCGTCAGACGGTGAACTACCACCTGCGGGCGCTGGAGGATGCGCGGCTGGTGGAGCTCTCCGAGGAGCGGCGCCGGGGGAACTGCACGGAGCGGGTGATGCGGGTCGTGGCGCGGGAGTACGTGCTCGATTCGGCGGCCCTGGGCACGCTGGGCGCGCCGGGTCGGCCGACCGGAGACCGGTTCTCCGCGACGTATCTGATCGCGGTAGCCGCCCGGGCGATCCGGGAGCTCGCGGACCTGGTGGAGCGTGCGGGGCGGCAGAAGGCCCGGCTGGCCACCGCGACGGTGGAGACGGAGGTCCGGCTCGCCACGCCGCGGGACTTCGGACGCTTCACGGAGGACCTCGCGGAGGCGGTGGGCCGGGTGGTGGCCAGACATGATGCGGGAGAGGGCGGCCGGCCTTTGCGCGTGATCGCCGCGGCGTATCCGGCCGCGGCCGGGGCGGCGGATGTCGACAGGGCGGAGGGCGAACCCACCCGGCGAGCTCGGGGCGAAGCCCGGCGGGCCCAATCCGGAGGAACCCATGAGTGACGACGGCAGGACGCCCCCACGGGCGACGGGTGAAGGCACCCGCTCGGCGAGCGGAGAGGTGGAGATCGACGCGCCGGTGGAGCGGGTATGGCGGGCGCTCACGGAGGCGCGCGAGCTGGAGCGGTGGTTCCCCCTCGAGGCGCGGGTCTCGCCGGGGAAGGACGGATCGATCTGGATGTCGTGGAAGAACGAGTATGCGGGCGAGTCCCGGATCCTCGAGTGGGATCCGCCCCACCGCCTGGTGACGTCCTGGGGGTGGCACGAGGAGGACGCGGCGCCGGCGCAGCGGACGGAATACGTGCTGGAGGAGCGGGGCGGCCGGACGGTGGTGCGGGTCACGACGTCTGGCTTCCCGACCGACGCTTCCTGGGATGGCTGGGTGGAGGGCACGGTGCGCGGCTGGCGCTTCGAGCTGGCGAGCCTGAAGCGGTACCTGGAGCGGCACGAGGGGACGGACCGGACCGTCGTGTACCTCCGGCGTCGGGTCGCGCTTCCGCCCGAGGAGGCATGGCGTCGGCTGCTGAGCGCGGACGGCTTCGGCGAGGTGGCGGGAAGCCTGGAACGGTTCGACGACGCGCCGCCGCTCCAGGTGGCCGGGATCGCCCGCGAGCCCGCGGGCGCCGTGGTCCGCCTGAGCAGCGAGCCAACGCCCGGGTCGTCCGATCGCCGCGACATGACCCTGTGGATCCAGCTCTGGGGGGAGGCGGCTCCCCTCGCCGGGATCGAGCGCGCCTGGCGCGCGCGGCTCGAGCGCGTCTTCCCGGAGGGGCAGATGGTGTGAGGAGGACCGCCCCGCTCCCGGCCTATGCGACCGAAGCTTCGTAGATGCTCTCGATGGCCGCGTCCAGAGCCGCGTTGAACGCCTCGTCGCTCTGGTCCGCGTTCAGCCCCTCGGTCAGGGCGCGGGAGAAGCTCGCCACGACGCCCGGGTTCCGTGCGAGCCGGGCGTTCGCCTCATCGCGGCTGTACCCGCCCGAGAGCGCCACGACCCTGAGCACCCGGGGGTGCTCCACGAGGTCGCGATAGAAGTCGTCCTCCTCGGGCAGCGTCAGCTTGAACATCAGGGTCTGGTCGTCCGGGATGGCCTCGAGCCCGGCGAGCAGCCCGTCCCGGAGGAGCGCCTCCGCCTCGGCCTTGTCGGGGCTGTGGATGTCCACCTCGGGCTCGAGGATCGGCACGAGCCCCGCGGCCAGGATCTGTCGCCCGACCTCGAACTGCTGGCGGGCGATGGCCTTCACGCCGGCCTCGTCGGCGCGCTTGATCACCGACCTCATCTTGGTGCCGAACACACCCTTCTGCCGGGCGCGGGCGAGGAGACCGTCGAGGCCGGGGATGGGCTTCATGACCTGCACGCCGTCCGCCTCGCTCGCCAGGCCCTGGTCGACCTTCAGGAACGGGACCACTCCCTTGACCGACCACAGGTAGTCCGCCGTGCCGCGCCCTTCGATCTCGCGATCCATGGTGTTCTCGAAGAGGATCGCGCCGAGGATCCGGTCCCCGTCGAAGGCCGGGCTGGTGATGATGCGCGTCCGCATCTCGTGGATCCGGTCGAACATCTCCGGTTCGTTGCCGTACGCGTCCTCCCCGATCCCATAGAGCTTCAACGCCTTCGGGGTGCTGCCACCGCTCTGGTCCAGGGCCGCGATGAAGCCGTCCCCCCCACGAATCTTGTCGAGCTGTTCCCGGTCCATGCCTGTTCTCTCTGTCCGTCGTTCACAGTGGCCATCCAAGATAGGATGTCGGCCACCGTCGCGCTTCCCTGCGGGGGCTTCCTGTTGCTTTTCGATCGCCGTTCCCCATTCTAGAGCGCGCTCCCGAGCCCGCACACCTCCGGCCGATGCCCCAGGAACACCCGCGTTCGTCGCGGCAACGCTATCGTTCGTTCCTGAACGATTACAGGCTGCGGCGCCTCGATGACGCCGCCGAGGCCGCCGCGGCCGGCGGTCCGGCGGACGGGACAGGCACCGAGGAGGCGGCCGGAGACGCCGACGGACGGCGACCCCGTCGCCTGCTGCCGGGCAGGCGGCGCGAGTACCTGCGCGACTACCTGCGCTGGCTTCGCCCCCACCGCGGCGCGGTGGCCCTGGTGTTCCTGCTCGCTCTGATCGGCGCGGGCCTCCAGATGGTCGAGCCGCTGTTCATGCGGTTCATCATCGATCAGGTGCTCTTGAACGACGAACTGGCCTCGACGACGCGCCTGGCCCATCTCCACCTGGCGGGCGGCGTGTTCGTCGGCGTGATCGTCCTCTCCAAGTTGATCGGCGTCGTGAAGGACTACCGCCAGAAGCAGCTCAACGTGCGGGTCATGCTGTCGCTCCGCAGGTCGCTATTCGAGCGGTTGCTGCACTTGCCGCTGCAAAAGCTGTGGGAGATGAAGACCGGCGGCATTCTGTCTCGCCTGACGGGCGATATCGACACGACGACCGGCCTCTTGCAGATGGCGATCATCTCGCCCGCCATCTCGATCATCCGCCTGCTCATCGCGGTGGGCGTGCTGATGGTCCTCAACTGGCGGCTGGCCCTGACGGCCCTGGCGATCATTCCCGGCGTGATGCTGATGAGCTTTGCCGTGGCGCGGCGCATCCGGCCGATCTACCGTTCGGTCCGCAAGG
>DATKBW010000024.1:0-3152 GCA_035513575.1 Longimicrobiales bacterium
CACGCGGATCCGCCCCGGCAGCCCGTGCCGCTCCAGCACCCGCTTCGCCGCGATCGCGCCCACCACGTCCACCGCCGGCGCCGTGTTGTGCCCCTCGCCGTGACCGGGTCCGCCGGGGATCAGCGGGTCGTGGTAGGCGACCCCCGGCTTCTGCGACGTCTCCGGCAGCCCGTCGATGTCGCCCATGATCCCGATCACCGGCCCGCCCCGGCCCCACTCGGCGACGTAGCACGTCGGCATCTCCGCGCACCCGCGGGTGACCGTGAACCCCTCCCGCTCCAGGAGCCCCGTGATGTAGTCCGCCGTGCGGTATTCCTGGAACCCCAGCTCGCCGAAGCTGAAGACCATGTCCACGATCTCCTGCGACAGGTCGGCCATCGACGCCGCCTCCCGGCGCGCCTCCTCGCGGAGCGCGTCCAGCGACGGCCGTTGCGCGCTCGCGGGCGCGGCGGGCGCGGCGATCGCCGCCAGGCACGTGAGGGCGAGGAGGGCGGAGCCGGCGATGGAGGCGGTCACGGCGGGATGGCGACGCGTCATGGTCGTATGGGGGTTCGGGGGGAGCCCGGCCTCCCGGGCCGGGCGGCTTTCCGCAGGATACAGCCGGGCCCGCGGCCGAGCAACGCGACAGCGTGATCCTGATGGGATCGTTGCGCGGCATGGCGTTCTGCGGCAGACATCAGGCAACGGCCCACCAGTAGGAGGTGATGATGAGGCTGGTTCTTCTCGCGCTCGTTCTGATGGTTCTCCCCTCGTGTGCGACATCGGAAGACGTGCCGCCGGGCGGAATGACCGGGCCAGGCATGAAGACGGTGTCGAGCAAGCAAGCGCCGTCGACCCTGATCGCCGTGGACGGGACGATCTGCAACGTGATGCCGAAGAAGTACGAGGAGACGGGCGTCGGCGATACCGCCTGGTGTGACTGGCGGAACAGGAGCGCGGGGCCGCCGAGGGGTCAGATCTGATCACTCCTGACAGGCTCGATCGCCCGTGGAGGCTTCAGGCGGTGTGAGGAGATGGGAGCCTCATCTCCGGACCGCGAAAACGTTGGGAGTGGAAAATCGCACGATCACGCGCGCCGAAGCGGGGCGCCGTGCGGTTTTCCCCCCATGCGGTGGAAAATCGCACGCGACCGGCTGGCGCGGGATCGGGCTGTGTTCGATTCTCCACCATATGGGTGGAAATTCCACCGCGGCGGCCGGCGATCCGCGGTAATCGTGCACTTTTCCCCCGCGAGCCGCTGCCCGCGCCCCCCAGCCCGCGCCCCCCCGGTAAACGTGAAGTGCCGGGTAGGCGCGTGGTATCAATGGTACCCCTGTTGGAACCGTGGTTGGGGGTCGCAATGCCAGTTCACGAACCCTCGAGTGCGCGAGTACCTCGGCGATTGTTACTATTCTCACCTGGTGCATTTCGCCGGGCTGCAATCGACACACCGGTCCGAGAGGCGACGATGAACCCCGAAAGGCTGATAGGCCGCGGCAGCGTCGCGCTGCTAATCGTCGCCGCCAGCCTGTTCGCGGGGCCCGCCGCGGCCCAGGACCCGGGCGACACGCTGGTGGTTGCCGTTCCCGGCACGGACATCACCCTGGTCCTGGCCCGGATCCCCGCGCCGGAGCCGTTGTGGATGGCCGTGCACGAGGTGACGCACGACCAGTACGCGCCGTTCCGGTACCGCCGCCTGGACTCGGACGCGGACGCGGGGGCGGGCTCCTATGACGCGGACGCGGTCACGCGTCCGAGCCCGCCCTACGAGGACCCGGTTCACGGCATGGGCAAGGGCAGCCATCCGGCCGGTGGGATGACGCGGCTGGCGGCGCTTCGGTACGCGCGCTGGCTGTCGGAAAAGGCTGGCCGGCTGTTCCGGCTGCCCACCGAGGCCGAGTGGGAGCTGGCGTGCCTGGCGGGCGGTGCGGGGCCATTCGGCATCGGCGTGGAAGCGGACGACCTGGGCAGCGCGGCCTGGTATGAAGCGAACAGTCGGGGCGCCTTCCACCCCGTGGCGGAGAAGCGGCCGAACGCGTGGGGGCTGTACGACATGCACGGCAACGTGGCCGAGTGGGTGATGTCGGGCGACCCGCTGGCCCGGGGCGTGGTCCGCGGTGGCGCGTTCGACGACCCGCCGGATGCGCTGCGGTGCGACGCGCGCTTCGAGGAGCGGGCGGCGTGGAAGCGCCGCGACCCGCAGATCCCGAAGAGCCGATGGTGGAACACGGACTCGCCCCATGTGGGCTTCCGGATCGTGAGCCCCGCGCGGGACTACGATCTAGAAGAGATCCGGGCGTACTGGGCGGACCTGCTCGGGCGGTAGTACATTGGAAGCCTCACCCACCTCTCCTGGAGGGCCAATGGACAGGCGTGACTTCGTGCGGACCGGCGCCGCCGCGGCCCTGGGCGGCGTTCCCCTGGCGGCGCTGGCGACCCCCGGCCGCGCGGCAGTCCCGCGGCCGACGCGGGACGCGATCCGCGTCGGCGTGGTCGGCTGCGGCGGGCGCGGGACGGGCGCCGCGGTGCAGGCGCTGAGCACCGTGCAGGACGTGAGGCTGGTCGCCATGGCCGACGCGTTCCCGGACCGTGTCGAGGAGTCCTACCGGACGCTCACGAGCGCCGAGCGGGACGACTGGCTGGGCGGCGACATCGACCTTTCCCCCCGGATCGACGTCCCGCCCGAGCGCCGGTTCTCCGGGTTCGATGCGTACCGGAGCGTGATCCCGCTCGTGGACATCGTGATCCTGGCGACGCCGCCCGGCTTCCGCCCCATCCACTTCGCCGCGGCGGTGGACGCGGGGAAGCACGTGTTCATGGAGAAGCCCGTGGCCACCGATGCCCCCGGCGTGCGGGCGGTGCTCGCTGCGGCGGAGCGGGCGAAGGCGAAGCGACTCAACGTCGTCGTGGGGCTCCAGCGGCACTACCAGACGATGTACCGCGAGTGGGTGGACCGCATCCGGGCCGGCATGATCGGCGACGTGTTGCTGGGGCGCGTGTACTGGAACAGCGAAGGCGTGTGGGTGCGCCCGCGCGAGCCGGGGCAGACGGAGATGGAGTACCAGATGCGGAACTGGTACTACTTCAACTGGCTGTGCGGCGACCACATAGTCGAGCAGCACATCCACAACATGGACGTGGCCAACTGGGTGTTCGGCGGCCACCCGGTCCGG
>DATKBW010000025.1:0-2725 GCA_035513575.1 Longimicrobiales bacterium
CGGAACCGTGAAGCTGTCCCCCTCGAAACCGATCCTGCCGGGTCCGAAGCAGGTCTTCCGCGAGTACGAGGATGGCATCGCGGTCCGGGACACCATCACGCGGGCCGGCGAGGTCGCTGCCGGCGAGCCCCTGCTCCGCGCCGTGATGCGGGAGGGGCGGCGACTCGAGGCCGGGCGGGCCTCGCTGGAGGAGGCGCGGCGGCACGCGGCGTCGCAGATCCGGTCGTTGCCGCAGCGCCTGCGGCTTCTCACGCGGGCGGACCCGGCCTACCCGGTGCAAATCAGCCGGGCGCTGCGGGCGTTCCAGGAGGAAGTGACACGGGAAGCGCGGGCGGAACGGAAGGTGCCATCATGACGGCGGACATGCGGCTCGACCCCCCCACCACGGCACTCCTTCTGGTCGACCTCCAGCCCGACTTTTTTCCGGGCGGGGCACTCGCCGTGGAAGAGGGGAACGAGATACTGGAACCGATCCGGGACCTGCTGCGGCGGAACCGGTTCGGGCTGTCCGTCGCCACCCAGGACTGGCACCCGGCCGGACACGTCTCCTTCGCCAGCCGTCACGAGGGCCGGGAGCCGCTGGACGTCATCCGGCTCCACGGCCACGACCAGACGCTCTGGCCGGACCACTGCGTCCAGGGCACGCCGGGGGCGGAGCTCCACCCCGACATCCCGTGGGAGCGCGTCTCCGCCGTCATCCGGAAGGGGACCGACCCGGCCGTGGATTCCTACAGCGGGTTCCGCAACAACTGGGACCCGGACGGCGAGCGGCCGCCCACCGGACTCGCCGGCTACCTGGAAGAGCGCGGCATCCGCACCGTCGTGCTGTGCGGACTGGCGCGTGACTTCTGCGTCAAGTGGAGCGCGGAGGACGCGGCGGCCGCCGGGTTCCGGGCCCTGGTCCCGTGGGACCTCACCCGCCCCGTGGACCCGGGCTCGGACGATGCCGTTCGGCGGGATCTCGAACGGGCCGGGGTCGAGGTCGTCCGCTCGGGCGACCTGCCGTGAGCCGCTTCCGCCCCCGTCACGGCGCGACGTCGTGAGCCGCTCCCGCCCCCGTCACGGCGCGTCGTCGTGAGCCGCTCCCGCCCCGTCACGGCGCGACGTCGTGGAACGTCAGCGCGTCCTCCACTTCCAGCGTGTGCCGGAGCGACCATTCCGAATCGAACAGGATGAGCGGCCGGTTGGCCGAGTCGTAGACGAGGGTCTGGCCGTGGGCGGAGCCGACGCGGGCGATCTCGCCCTGGGGCCCCTCGACCCAGCGGGCGTGCGTCCACGGGAGCCCCTGCAGCGCGGCCACGACGCCGTACTCGTGCTCGAGCCGGTGGAGGAGCACGTCGAACTGGAGCCGGCCCACCGCGCCGACCAGCGGCTCCGGTCCCGCGTGGGTGGACGCGTAGAAGACCTGCGCCGCGCCCTCTTCGGAAAGCTGCCGCAGGCCCTTGTCCAGGTGCTTCCTGCGAAGCGGATCGGGCACCGTGATCCGGGCGAAGTGCTCCGGCGAGAAGCGCGGCATCCGCTCGAGCTGGAGCGGACCGTTTTCGGACAGCGTGTCGCCGATCCGGAGGCTGCCGCGGTCGTGGATGCCGATCACGTCGCCGGCCCAGGCCTCGTCGACGTGTCGGCGCTCCTGCGCCATGAACTGCTGCGGCTGGGCCAGCCTCACCGGATCGCCGGTCCGGGTGTTCACGACCGTCATGCCCGGCTCGAACCGGCCGGAGCACAGCCGGACGAAGGCGATCCGGTCCCGGTGGCGCGGGTCCATGTTCGCCTGGATCTTGAACACGAACCCGGTCAGCCCCTCCGCCTCGGGCCGGACCGGACCTCCGGAGCTCTGGCGGGGCCCGGGCGGGGGCGCCAGCCGCAGGAAGTGCCGGAGGAACGGCTCCACGCCGAAGTTGGTCAGGGCGCTCCCGAAGAACGTGGGCGCCAGGCGGCCCTCCAGGACGGCGTCCTGGTCGAAGCCGGCGCCGGCGGCGTCGAGAAGCTCGATCTCATCCGCCAGCTTCCGGTGCGCCTCCCGCCCGATCAGCTCCCGGGCCTCGGCCGACTCCAGTTCGGCCACCCGGACCTTCGCCCGCTGCTGCCCGTGATGCCCCTCCCGCTCGAACAGGTGGACGCACCGGTTCATGCGGTCGTAGACCCCCACGAGCCGGTCGCGCTCGGTGACGGGCCAGGTGACGGGGTAGCACTCCAGCCCGAGCTCGTCGGCGACGTCGTCCAGCAGCTTCAAAGGCGATTCGCCCGACCGGTCGCACTTGTTCACGAACACGAACATCGGGGTGCGCCGCCGCTCGCAGACCGCGAACAGCTTGCGCGTCTGCTCCTCCACCCCCTTGCGGTTGTCCAGCAGCATCACCGCGCTGTCGGCCGCGATCAGGGTGCGGTACGTGTCTTCGGAGAAGTCCTCGTGCCCCGGCGTGTCCAGCAGGTTGAGATTGTGCCCCTCCCACCGGAACTGGAGCACGCTCGAGGACACGGAGATCCCCCGCTCCTGCTCCAGCTTCATCCAGTCCGACGTCGCGTGCCGCCTCGCCCGCCGGGCCTTGACGGACCCGGCCAGATGGATGGCGCCGCCGTACAGCAGGAGCTTCTCGGTGAGCGTGGTCTTTCCGGCATCCGGATGGCTGATGATCGCGAACGTCCTGCGACGCGCGATCTCCGCCTGCGCTTTCGTTGTCGACACGCCTCCTCTACGCCTCCGCGACCCGCACGATCCCCGCCC
>DATKBW010000026.1:0-11206 GCA_035513575.1 Longimicrobiales bacterium
CCACGCCGGTCATCGACGCCGTCGCGTGGCGCGACATCGACGTAGTCGGGTCCCGCTTCATCTCCGTACAGGTGGAGCCGCGCGGACGCACCGGTCTGCGCAACCAGCCTGGGCGTCGGGGGGAGGTGCTTGTAATAGCCACCCCGATCGATCTGGGCGGAGGCGGAGGAGGCGGCGACGAGTGCGCCGATGGCGATGGGAAGCGCGCGGTTCATGTGCGGACCCCACGAGGGTGGGCTGGTCACCGCGAGGGCCACAGCGGGCTGCTTGGCGGATGGGGTGCTCGCGGCGATTCACCACCACATACAACGATGCAGCCGCGGCGCCTCCACTTCAAGCCTGGTCTTGCCTGGCCAGCCAGACGGCGCCCGAGCGGCTCTCAGGCGGGCTGGACCTCGGCCTGCGGTGGGGCAGGGGACCACCTTCCACATCGTGCTGGCGGACGTGGGGGTAGGGGCGGTGCCGGACGTGGGGGCGCGGCGGGCGGTCCCGGCCTAGCGAGCGTCGAGCCGCTCCGGGATGGGGGCGCGCGCCGGGCGGTTCCGACCCAGGCCTCCGCGCCGGCGCTGGCCCTCCGCCCCTCTCCCCCTTATCCTCGATGGGCCCGCCATCACAGGGGTGATTCGCTCTTCTCCCCGAGATCAGGAGGTCCGCAATGCGAGCAATCCCGAAGCGCTCGGTGCTGGTGCTGTGCTGTTTCCTCGTCGCCGCGTGCGGCGATGAGACCGAGATGGAGGACGCGGGCATGGAGGGGATGGAGATGGGGGAGCCGGCGGCCGGCGGCTCCCTTGCCGACTACGCCGGCACGTGGGAGGGCGTGACCATCCTCGAGAGCGGCGACACCGTTCCCTACACGATGGTCGCCACCGGCGATACCGCGGGCTGGACCCTGACCCTGCCCGACCAGGACCCCGTCCCGGTGCGGGTGGTGGCGGTCGAGGGCGACAGCGTAGTCACGGAGATGGGCCCCTACGAGAGCGTGCTCCGCGAGGGTGTCATGGTGACCGTGCGCACCGTCGGCCGCCTGGAGGGCGACCGCATGGTGAACACGGTGGAGGCGCGCTACCAGGGCGCTGGCGCCGACTCGGTGGTCCGGGGCCGCGGCGAGGCCACGCGCGGCATGTAGCCCCAGGGATAGGAAATCCGAACGCCCTGTCGGTGACCTTCGGCAGCATAGGACGAGGGCGATGGGCGGGTCGAGGGTGGGCGTGAAGGGGGTAGGGAGGCTGCGGAGAGGGCGCGGAGTCCGGCACCTGAGCCGAACCGAGGGTGGTGAGCGGCGAGGTGCCGCGTGTGGCGAGCTATGCCCTCGTGGGCGCGCTCCACCTGACCACGTCGGGGGCTTCCGGGTCGAGAACCATCGGTTCTCGTGAGCCGATGAAGCACCGCCGCAGGAACACGACTCTGGCTTTTGTCGCCGTCGTTCGCATCTTCTGGTGGTGGGCCCCGGTTGCAAACCCGCATCCACTCTCCCCGAACGCGGAGGTCCCCATGTGGCCAGCGCTACGAATCCTTCCGTCTGGCGCCGTTCTCCTCCTCCTGACCCTTCCGGTCGCCCTCACCGCCCAGACGGGGCGGCTGCAGGGTCGGGTGCTGGACGCGTCCAGCCAGCGTCCGCTCCAGGGCGCCCAGGTCCTGGTCGTGGGCACCGGCGCCGGAACGGTCAGCGGCGCGAACGGGCGGTACCTCATCATGAACGTCCCCGCCGGCCCCCAGACGGTGCGGGTCCAGCTGATCGGCTACGGCCAGACCGAGCGCGAGGTGGACATCCCGGCGGGCGGCACGGCGACGCTGGATATCGCGCTCGACCAGTCCGCGATCGAGCTGGGCGAGGTCGTCGTCACGGGGCAGGGGGAGGCGGTGCAGCGCCGCCAGCTCTCGACGACGGTGGACGTCATCGGGGAGCAGGAGATCGCGCTCGCGCCCGCGGTGACCGTGGACCAGCTCCTGCAGGGGCGGGTCGAGGGCGCCACCGTCAACATGCAGTCGGCGCAGCCGGGCACGTCCAGCCTGATCCGCTTCCGCGGCGTGAAGAGCGTCTTCGCCTCGCAGACGCCGGTCATCTACATTGACGGCGTGCGCGTGGACAACGATGCCTCGACCGCCGCCGGCACCGGCGGCGAGCAGTCCTCCGCACTGGCGGACCTGCTCACGGCGGACATCGAGCGCATCGAGATCATCAAGGGCGGCGCGGCCAGCACCCTCTACGGGTCGGACGCCGCCAACGGCGTGATCCAGATCTTCACGAAGAAGGGGCGTCCCGGCGCGCCGCGGATCACCGTCCGCACCGAGATGGGGCAGGACGTGCCCGAACTGAAGTACATGTTCGACGTGGGCCTGACCTTCCCGGACCAGGTCGAGGCCGGAGAGGTTCCGGCGGACTTCCTCGAACGGGAGTTCTTCCGGACCGGCTTCTACCAGAGATACCACGCCGGGGTCTCGGGAGGCGAGTCCGCCTTCACGTACAACGTGAGCGCAAACGTCCAGAACGGGGAAGGCATTCAGCCGAAGAACGACAACACGCTCTACGCCCTCCGGGGGGGCCTGGTCGCGCACGCCTCCGAGCGCTTCCAAATCGACTTCAGCGGGAGCTACACCCGATCCAGCTTCGGGCGGCTGTACAACGGAACCGCCATCGCGGACCCGCTCACGACCTTCGAGGTGGGCGACGCGCTCTTCTTCTCCGGCGCGGATTCCCTCCGCCAGGCGCTCCGGATCTTCCTCATGCCGGACATCGACGAGCAGGTCGACCGCTTCCTCTTCAGCACGGCCGGGAACTATCGGGCCAGCGACCTGATCTCCGCGCGCCTGGCCGTTGGCGTGGATACGCGCGCCAGCGAGCAGCGCCAGTTCCACCCCATCGGGTTCACGCCCGGCGAGATCCGCGGCGGGATCTTCCGCTTCGATCGGAAGTTCAATTCCGTGACCCTGGAAGCCGCGACCACCCTGTCCTGGCCGCGCGGCGACTGGTTCGAGTCCTCCCTGACCCTCGGGGCCCAGGGATTCCGCGACGTCGAGAACGTCCTCTTCGCCACCGGTGTCGGCTTCGCGCTGCCCGGAGCGCCCCAGGTCGATCAGGCGGCGATCATCGACGCCTCCGAGGCGCGCTCGGAAGTATTCAACGGCGGCTACTTCGCCGCCGAGCGCCTCACGCTCTGGGACCGGCTGACCCTGGACGCCGGCGTCCGGCTCGACTTCAACAGCGCCTTCGGCGAGGAGGTGGGGTTCGAAGCGTATCCCAAGGCGGGGATCGCATACGTGCTCTCGGAGGAACCGTTCTTCCGCGACGCCATCGGCTTCATCAGCGACCTGAAGCTCCGCGCCGCGTACGGCCAGGCCGGGAAGTTCCCCCAGCCCTTCCTGCGCGACCGCACCTTCAACGCGATCTCCTTCCGTGGCGAGAGCGCGCCCCGTTTCGACAATCCCGGCAACTTCGACCTGGCGCCCGAGGTCACCAGCACGCGCGAGGCGGGCTTCGATCTCGGCGCGCTGAACAACCGGCTGGGGCTCTCCTTCACCTGGTACGACGCGACCACGGATGACGCCCTCATGTTCGTCCCGGAACCGCCGACGACCGGCCAGGGGACGCAGCTCCGCAACGTGGGGCAGATCACCAACACCGGGATCGAGGTGGGGGCGAACGCCACCCTCCTGAACCGGCGCGACTACGTCTGGACGGTGAACGCGACGTTCCAGACGGTCGACAATCGCGTCACGGACATGAGCGGCGCGGCGCCTTTCTTCGTGGAGGCGCAGAAGTACGTGTGCGGACCGCCGCACGACTGCGATCCCGATTCGCCCGGGCTCGAGGAGATGCCCGTGGGCGCCTGGTACCTCACCACGCCCATCGACACCAATGGCGACGGATTCCCGGATGCATCGGAGCGCCGCTTCACGGGGACCTCCGCGCTCCCGGACCGGAGCGGGAGCTTCGGCACGCGGCTCACGATGTTCAACCGCCTCACCGTCTCGGCGCTCGCGGACTGGGCCACCGGCTTCGACGTCTTCGACTGGGGCTCCGTCTGGGCCACCTTCAACGGGATCTTCCGCGAGGAGCTCCTCGAGTGCCCCGAGGTCCGCGAGGACCCCGAGGCCGCCCTGAACTGCCCCGCCGCGTTCCCGATCCGTTACGACCTCTCGGGGGAGCCGGTCCGGCGGAGCAACGGCTCGCTCGTGCGGTTCTCCCAGAGCGCCGCACGCTCCGCGTTCATCCAGCCCGGCGACTATCTGAAGTTCCGGGAGTTGTCCGCGCGCTACACAGTTCCGGAGGGCTGGCTCGCGCGCACCGGGCTCGCCGCCGCCTCGGTGTACGGGAGCTGGCGCAACGTGGCGACCTTCTCGCAGAACATCCTCATCGACCCCGAGCTCAACGGGATCAGCGGCGGCGGACTCGCCCTGGGTGGCGAGTCCAGCATCACGCTGTCGCCCCCGAAGATGTTCCGCCTCGGCGTGGAGGTGAACTTCTAATGCGTGCTTTTAACCGCTTCGTACCCGCTCTCGCCGCCGCGGCGCTCCTGTCTGCCGCCGGCTGCGAATTCCTCGACCCCACCCAGGTCGACAACCCGCAAACCACGGCCGAGGACCTCGCCCGCGCGGACCGGCCCACGGAGGCCCTGCTCCCGGGGCTGCGCGCGCAGTTCGCGCGCGCCCTGCGCGCCGTGGTCACCATCTCGGAGAACGTGAGCGACAACTATTCGATTCACGGGACCGGGCTCCTCAAGGAGCTCGACGAGCCCCGGGCCGTCCTGCCGCCGATCATCAATGCCACGGGCGGCGCCGGCATCTACTGGAACCTCCAGGAGCTGCGGGCGCTCGGCATTTTCGTGATCGACGACATCATCCCCGCTGATCCGACCGCCACCGGCGAGCAGCGCGCGGAGGCGCTCTTCTACCGCGGCATGGCGTTCCTGATGTTCGCCGAGAACTTCGTCGCCGCACCCCTCGAGCGCGACGCCGAGCCCGTCGCGGGCGAGGACCTCCTCCAGCTCGGGATCGCGGACTTCGAGGCCTCTCTCGCGGCAGCCCCCGCCGGCGTCCGGGCGACCGCGGCCCGGGCGGCCCTCGCCCGGGCCCATCGCCTCGCCGGCGACGCCGCGCAGGCGCAGAGCTTCGCCGAGGACGCCCTCGCCGACGACGCCGCCTTCGTCTTCGCCCAGGATTATGACGCGACTTCGGTGGACAACACGCCCAACGCTTTCCTCGTCCAGCGCGCGCTGCAGGAGATGCAGCCGCTTCCGCGGCTCGACTTCCTGGACCCGAAGTACATCAGCGAGGAGTCGCCGATCCCGTTCGCGAAGGCGGAGGAGATGCACCTCATCCTGGCGGACATCGCGATCGAGGCCGGGAGCTACCCGGTCGGCGCTCAGCGGATCGCCGACGCCGTCGCCCTGGCACGGAGCCGTCCGACGGCGCTCTTCAATGACGGCGACCTCCGCAAGAACGGCGATCTGACCATCCGCCCGCGCGACTCCGAGATCGCCGTCGCCGCGTGTGAGACCTGCCCGTACCGGAGCGGTCTCGTCCTGGACCGTCCCGGTACCGTGGTCGTGCCGCTCATCTCCGGATCCTCGCTGGACCCCGACAGCGTCCGCACCCTGACCGCGGAAGGGGACGTCCGGCACGCGCTCCACCTGGCGCGCCAGGAGATCCTCTTCCTCGAGGGTCGTCGCATGAGCGACCTGGGCATTCGCCTGCCGATGATGCTCCGCGAAATCGATGCGAACGAGAATATCGACGAGGGGGACTTCGGAACCCTCCCCATCGTGCCGGACTACATCCCGGATCGCGACGACATGGATCTCTTCGTTCCGCAGTCCCCCTACGAGGGGCAGACCGACCCGGTGCTGATCGACACCACGGTCTACATGCTCGTGGACATGAACCGCGTGCTCGCGGACGCGAGGGTCTCGCCCTTGACGCCGTAGGAGATACGAGGGATAGGAAATCCAAACGCCCAATAGAGCGCGTCCCCGTACACCTCGCGGTCGTTCGGATTGTCCTCGACGATCAGGACGGTCTTAGTCCAGGTGAAGGCGCCCTCGATGGAGAGCGTCTGGAGGCCGACCCGCTGGCCGTCCTCCCACGCGTGGTGGGCCTGGACGGCGATGTCCGGGGCGCCGCGGTTGAGACTATGGACCGCGGCGGGGCGGCAAGGTTAAACGGCAGAAGGGCCGCGACCGGATGACCCGGCTGCGGCCCTTCGCTGCTGCTCACCCCGAGGGGTGGTCGTCAGTAGTAGACGACTCCCGCGGACGCGACCCCCTCCTGATCCCTGCGGGCGCCGCCGAGGACCAGGACGTGACCGTTCCCGTTCTGGTCGATGAAGTAGACGGCGGCCTGGTTGTAGATGGAGTACCCCAGCTCGTTGGCGATGATCTCGGCGCCGGTCGCGCCCTGCCACGCGCCGAGAAGCCCCGCGCCGCCGGTGACGAAATCGGCGTACGTGTTCTCGCTGGAGCCCGCCTGGCCCGCGTACACGCCCGAGGTCACGAACGCGGCGCCGCCGCCCACGGCAGCGCTCAGCTTGCTGCGGCCCTTGGCCATCGCCTCCGTGAGGATCCAGCCGTCGGACTGGAATCCGCCGGTGCGGAGGTTGAGCCGCACCAGGTAGACGTTCGGGCTCTCGGCGGCGGTCTCGGTGGACTGCACCGCGGGCACGCCGACGGAGTCGCCGCCGATGCTGTAGATGTACGGCCCGAAATTCACCAGCGAACCGAAGGCCGAGGCCCGGGGCACATCGGGGAGCGTCTCCCACGGCCCCATGCTGCCGTCCCCGAAGACGCGCGCCCGGTAGCTCGTCGCCAGGGCGACGCCGGCGCTATCCTGCCCGCCCACGAGGTAGATGTAGCCGCGGAAGAGGACCGCGCCCGCGCCGTACATGGGCTGGGGGAGCGGGGTCCCTTCCTGCCACGCGCCCACGGCGCCATCGAGGCCCACGTGCACGTAATGGGTCGAGGCGAGCGCCGCGCCGGCGCCGTCCTGGCCGCCGAGGGCGTAGAGGTACGCGGCGGTGGTGGTCGTATCCAGCGCGGCCGTGTAGCCGGTCGCGGCCACGGTGGCGTGGTACGCCCGGGCCTCCGGCAGGTCCGTCACCGCGTCCCACTGCGCCCCGAGCGCCCCCGTCTGCTCGACGACGGCGCGGTAGACCGCGGTCGTGGGCACCGCCAGGGAATCGGCGCCGCCGATGGCGAACACGTAGTTCGCCAGCGTGGCGCCCTCCTCGACCGGGACGAACGCCGCCCCGAGGCCCTGGAGGCCCTGGGGGAGCGAGGTGGTCGAAGTCCAGTTGATCGTGGACGGGCTGAACACGCCGCTCTGGATGAGCTTGAACTCGATGGAGTCGCTCACGCCCGTGACCGTCTCGACCCACACCGGCGAGATGTCGGCGGTGTTCTGCGGCACGGAAGTGACGATGAAGGTGTTGCTCCAGTCGTTGACGGTGTCGGCGATCACGGCCTCGATGGGCAGCCCGCTGGCATCGGTGAAGAAGACCTTCCCCTGCGAGAGGGCGAGGCTGTCGCCGAACGCGCTCCCGTCGATGATGATGGTCATGCCGACCAGCCCCGTGGGCTTGCTCACGCCGTTGATCCGGAGCGCCGTGGGGGCCACGAGCTCGAACGCGCCCGGGATCGTGTCGGCGCCCTTGGCGCGGTTGACCACGCGGATGTCGTGGGCCGCGCCGGTGGCGAGACCTTCGGGCGCCAGCGCGAACACGCTCCCGCCCTCCTGGATGACGCGCGGCGACTCGAGGTCGCTGAAGAAGACCTGCAGGCTGTCGCCCGCGAACGCGCTGCCGTAGATCCGGACCTCCGTCCCGATGGTGCCGGTCGCCGGAGCCACGGAATCGAGGACCGGCGGGATCACCACCTCGAAGGCGTCCGGGAGCGTGGCGGACCCGCCGTCCGGGTTCGTCACGCGCACGTCCACGATCGACGGGCTGCTGAATCCGCCGGGCACCACGGCCCGGAGGAGGGTCGCCGAGACGGGCGTCACGGCGGCGGCCGGCGTCGTGCCGAAGGCCACCGCGGGCGTGTCCGCGCTGAAGTCCGTGCCGTGGATCTCCACCTCGGTCCCGGTCGCGCCCCACGTGGGGCTGACGGAGGTGACCGTAGGCGCGGTGAGCCGCGGGCTGGTGCCGTCATCGCCGCCGCACGCGGCCATGATGATGATGACAGCCACCACGGAGAGCAGGGTCGATCGCTTCATCGCGATTCTCCTCATGTCGAAGTGCCAGGCGGGGAGAGCCGGGTCTACGTATGCACGATTGAGGGGCCCGGGAAGTCACATCGGATGGTGCACCGATCGCGTGATGTGACCCGGGGGTCGAGCTACTCCTGCTCGTCTAGCACCCCCCGGACGGCCACCGCGAGCCCTTTGGGAGTATACGGCTTTTCCAGGAAATGGAACGACTCCTCGCGCACACCGTGTTTATGAAGGGTATCCGCTGTGTACCCGGAAGCGTATAGTACTTTCAATTCAGGCTTGAGCTCGCGGGCCCGGCCGAGCAGCTCGGGCCCGCTCATGCTGGGCATCACGACGTCGGTGAAGAGGAGCGCCACGCTGTCGCCTTGAAGAGCCATTAGCTCCAGCGCCTGCCGACCGTCCCTTGCGGCCAGGACGGTATAGCCCTCTCGACTCAGAATCCGTACGACCAGGTTCCGTATCGCCGCCTCGTCCTCTACCACCAGGATCGTCTCCGATCCGCCACCGGTATGGGAGCGTTCCTCCGCACTGGACGGCGCTGCAGTCTCTGAGGTCGCCGGCAGCAGGATCTCGAAGGTGCTGCCCTGTCCTGGCGCCGATATGACGTGAATCTCGCCCCCACTCTGACTTACGATGCCATAAATCGTCGCCAGCCCGAGTCCGGTGCCGCGCCCGGGCCCTTTGGTCGTGAAGAAGGGATCGAAGATCCGAGACTGGACGTCCGGTTCCATGCCCTCGCCGTTGTCGCTGACGCTGAGGCGGACGAAGCCATGTCCGCCTGGGTCAACCACTGACGATGGGTTTTCCGAGCGTCGCGGACCCGCCGTCGCGATGCGGAGCGTTCCGCCGTTCGGCATCGCGTCGCGAGCGTTGACGACGAGATTGACGAGGACCTGCTCGAGCTGACTTCGATCCGCCAGGGCGAACGGAGGCTGTTCGTCGAGGTCGGTGTAAATGTCAATGTCTTCCCCGATGAGGCGACGAAACATGCTGCTCATGTCGAGGATCAGGGCGTTCAGATTCACCGCCTCCCTCCGCAGCACCTGCATCTTGCTGAAGGCGAGAAGTTGCCGCGTCAGTATCCCCGCTCGCTCTCCCGCTTCCCGCACTTCCCGGAGGTCGGAGCGGATGGAGTCCTCTGCCGGGAGCTCGCGCAGCACGAGATCCAACGTTCCGTTGATGACGGTAAGCAGGTTGTTGAAGTCGTGTGCCACGCCTCCGGCGAGCTGCCCGATACTCTCCAGCTTCTGTGACAGGGCAAGGCGTCGCTCCAGTGCGCGCCATTCCGTCAGATCGTGCTTCACTGCGACATAGTGGCCGATCTCACCGCTCTCGCTTCGAATCGGGGTGATCGCCAGATCCTCCTCGACGTGGCTGCCGTCCTTCCTGAGGTTTGTGATGTTGCCCCGCCAGGTTTCCCCAGCCAGCAGGGTTCGCCACATGGCCTGGTAGAACTCGGGCCCCTGAACGCCGGACTTCAGCAGATCCCGTGGGTTCTTGCCCAACGCTTCTTCCGCCGAGTACCCGTAGAGCTGGTTGAACGCGGCGTTGACCCACTCGATCGTACCTTCCCGATCGGTGATCATGATCGCATTCACCGCATTGTCGAGGGCGGCACTCACCAGGAGCAGGGCTTCTTCGGCAATCCGCTCGTTCGTGACGTCGTGAACAACGATGGAGTAGAGGAGTGGGCGACCCTTGATCGTCACCTCCCCGCTCATCACCTCGACGTCCCTGATTTGGCCGGAGGCCACACGATGCCGAACCCGGAAGAACGTGCGCTGCCCCGCACGCGCGCGCCGCATTTCCTCCCGCACCTCCTCCTCAGGAAGAGTGTTGATCTCGGCGATCGAGCGCGTGGTCAACTCTTCACGGGACCACCCGTAGAATCGAGACGCGGCCGGGTTGGCATCCACGATCCTGCCGTCCACCGGGTCGATCACCAGCATCACGGCGTGATTGTTGTCGAAAAGCGCTCTGTAGCGTCTCTCACTCACCTCGACTCGCTCACCCACCCGATCTCGCTTGATCCGACCTAGCATGAACAGGCCCAGGGCAGTGGTCGCTATGGGGAAGATGACGAGGACCCACAGGGACACGGTCCAGAACGCAGCCGGGGACAGACCGGATGGCACGACAGCCATCAACACGATCATGGCCGCGTGGACCGTAAGACCCAGGGCGTACAGTTCCCCGACTCGGACCTGCTCCAGCGGCCCGCTCCGCCACACCCGCCAGCCGATTCCGATCGCTCCTGATGCGACGATGACCGCCAGGCCGAGCAGCGTCCCACTCCCACCCAGATAGAGGCGATAGGAAGCGCTGAGCAACACAGCAACAATCGTCGCCGCCGTACCGAAGAAGAATCCCGACAGGGCCAGGATCACGGACCGGGTATCGAAGATCAATCCGGACGTGAGCTGGAGGGGAGCAGTCATGACGCCGACCGCGAGCAGCCCGACGGCGAGGCCGGCCGCTAGCGCGCGGAGGGGGTGCGCGCGGAGCGGGATCCGCGAGGACATGACGTCGAAGAGGAGTGCCAGCGCCAGCAAGACGCTGACGTTCCGAACGATTTCGGTCAGCATGTTGGCGCGCACGCCGTGCCGTGCTGACCTGAAGTTCCGACGGTCCGTGGAAGGCGGATCAACGAGTAGCCTGCATCACAAGGGGAATCCCGGTTTCGGGCCGTCCGGCCTCCGCTTGACCGTACCTGGCCTCGCTTCGCTCCTCGGCGTCCTCTGCCGACTCCGGCTCGACACATCTCCCCCCAGGCAGCCAGCCAGCCGCCGCCTGGCAAGCGGGCGCTGACCTTCTCCGCATGCCGTTCCCGACGGCCGCCGAATCGACCGCCCAGCGCCGACCTCCAGTTCTACGGCACCCTCGACATCGACCCGGCCACCCGCGCCCTCACGGTCGCGATCCACGACGTCACCGGCCGACGCCTCTGGCAGACCGAGCTCGCTCCCGACGCCGCGCGCTGAGTCGCTCCCGCGCGGGCCTCACC
>DATKBW010000027.1:0-9321 GCA_035513575.1 Longimicrobiales bacterium
CGCATTCTGTGTCGCTCCGACGCCGAATCCCGACGTGAAAGGAGAACGAGCGGCGTCGGCAGTGCCAGACTTCAGCCGGGACGTCGCCCGCCGGCGGAAATGCGTCGGCCGCTCACCCGTCGGGTCGCGGCTACTCGGGAACAGGACAGCCTAGGCCTCGCGGACGAGGGCGTCGATCGCGGTGACCGCGGCGCCCACCTCCGCTTCGGTGTTGTAGTAGTGCGGCGAGAGCCGGAGCGCGGTGGCGGCGCCCTTGTCGTCCATGTCGAGGACGGCGGAGACCCGGTCGATGGCGCTCGTGTTGATGCCCTGCTCCCTGAGTCCGGCGACGACGTCCCCCGCCGCCCGCCCGGCGATGTCGGCGGTGACGATGGCGCAGAGCTCGGCGCCGCGGTCGAGGATGCGGACGCCGTCGATCTCCGCCAGCCGCTGGCGCAGCAGCGCCGCGAGGGCGCGGGCGCGGGCCCAGGCGGTGTCGATCCCGACGCCCCGGGCGTACCAGGCGGCCTCGCCCAGCCCCATGACGAGGGCGTAGGCGAACTCCCAGTTCTCGAACCGCCGGGCGTCCGGGCGGAGCGCGTACTCGCGCGCGCCCGTCCAGTCGGCACCCCGCATGTCCAGGTGCAGCGGTTTCAGCCCCGCCCGGAGCGCCCGCTCCGACACGTAGAGGAAGCCGGTGCCGCGGGGCCCGCGGAGGAACTTCCGGCCGGTGGCGGCGAGGAAGTCGCAGTGGAGGGCGGGTGCGTCGACGGGCATCTGGCCGACGGCCTGGCAGGCGTCCACGAGGAACGGGACGTCGTGCTCGGCGCAGATGCGGCCGATCTCCGCCACGGGCTGGATCAGCCCCGAGTTCGTCGGCACCCAGGTGACGGCGACGAGGAGCGACCGCCCCCGGCCCCCGCACCCCCGCACCAGCTCCCGCACGCTCCCGGGGTCCACCCCGCCCTCCGGCAGGTCCTCCGCGCGCACCACCTCCACGCCGCGTCGCTCCGCCAGGGAGAGGTACATGAGCTGGTTCGACGCGTAGTCGTTGCGGGTGGTGACGATGACGTCCCCCGGCCCCGGGTCGAACGCCGACAGCGCCTGGGCGAAGGCGACGGTGGCGTTCTCCACCACCGCGATGGTGTGCGGCCCGGGGGCGCCGACCAGACCCGCCAGCTCCTCGTAAACCCGCGCGATGCGGCCGGAGACCTCGTCCGCGGCCTCGTAGCCGCCCAGCCGCATCTCCCGCTCGAGGTGCTGCCGGATCGCGTGGGACACGGGGAGGGGCATGAGCGCCGCACCCGCGTTGTTCAGGTGGATGCGCCCGGCCTCGGCCGCGGGCGTGTCCGCGCGCCAGCGCTTCAGCTCGGCCGCCTCGGCGGGTGGAACCGGCGGCACGCGCCTATCTTCCGGCATGGCACGGATCAGCGAGCACCACCTGCGCACCTCCCGCACCGCGCGGTTCATCGTCTGCGGCGATCCGGCGGCGGCCCCCGAGGCGTGGTTCGTCCTGCACGGGTACCGACAGCTCGCCGAGCGCTTCGTCCGCCCCTTCCTCCAGCTCCCCGGCGTCGCGGAGGGGCGCCGGGCCATCGTCGCGCCGGAGGCCCTGAATCGCTTCTACGTGGAGCGCGACGCCTCCGGCCCCCACGGCCCGGAATCCCGCGTGGGCGCCGCGTGGATGACCCGGGCGGACCGGGAGCACGAGATCCGCGATTACGTGGAGTACCTGGACCGGATCAGGGCGCACGCGCGGCCCGGCGGAGGCCGGACGGTCGTGCTCGGCTTCTCCCAGGGCGCCGAGACCGCCTCCCGATGGGCCGTGCTGGGCGCCATGCCCCCTCACGAGCTGGTCCTGTGGGGAGGGGGGCTCGCCGCGGATGTGGAGCCCGAGCGCGCGGCGGCGGCCCTCGCGCGCACGGCCGTCACCTTCGTCGTCGGGGACCAGGATGCGTGGGCCGCGGAGCGCGCCGACGCGGGGCTCGGCCTGCTGGCCGGGCGCGGCGTGGCGGCGCGGCGGGTGGAGTACGCGGGGGGGCACCGCATCGAGCCGCAGGTCCTCGCGTCGCTCTGGCCGTAGGCTACAGCACGGCCCGGATCGCCTCGCGCAGCGCCGCATCGCCCGGCTGGAGGACGCCCATGTGGCGCCAGCGGATCCGGCCCTCCGGCCCGATCAGGACCGTCAGCGGCACCCCGATGGCCTCGAATCGGGAGACGGAGGTCTGGTCCGGGTCCCACCAGATGTCGTACGTCATTCCGAACTCCGCGATGAACGCGCGCACGTCCTCGCCCGCCGATCGACTGTCCACGGTCACGCCGACGACCCGCAGCCCCTCCGGGCCGAAGGTCTCGTGGATCTCCTGCAGCTCCGGGATCTCCTGCCGGCAGGGGGCGCACCAGGTCGCCCAGACGTTCAGCAGGACGGGGGCGCCACGCAGCCCCGCGAGCGTCACGCTGTCCCCCTCCAGCGTCACCAGGGCGAGGGGCGGCGCCTCGGGACTCAGCGTGGACTCGGCGTCCTCCGAGCGCCCCGGCCCGTCCCCTCCGCACCCCGCCGCCAGGACGCCGAGCAGCGCGAGGAGCGTCCAACGCGACCGCGTCACCGCGACCCCGCGCCGGCCCCGCGCGCGGGACGGCTCCCGCCGCCGGCGATCCGGCCCAGCGCGGTCCGGACCCGGGAGGGATCGCCCGCTTCCGTCCAGGCGAAGAGGATCCGGTCGCCGTGCCGGGCCACGCGGGGGAAGCCGCTGGCGCGCTCGGCCGACGTGGCCGCCAGCCGCATGGCCGGCGCGGCCCCTTCCGGTGTCACGCGTCGGACCCTGATCTCGGCGCCGTTCTCCGCCCGTTCGAGCCAGGTGACCAGTGCGCTGCCATCCTCCAGGAGGACCACGTCGACGCGTCCCTGGGCCGCGCCCTCGTCCACCCGGATCGGCGCCGCGAAGCTGGCGCCGGCGTCGTCCGAGAAGACCAACTGCGCCCGCGGGTCCGGGGCCCCGGTGAACCATGCGACCACCACGCGCCGCCCGGCCGCGTCCACGGCGGGGCCGTTCACGGGGCATGCGTTGATCACCCATCCATCCTCGTGCACCAGCCGCGGCTCCGTCCATTCCCCGCCGACCCGGCGCACCACGGAGATGTCCCGGACCTCACCGTCCGTACGGTCCCGGTAGACGACGACCGGCCCGTCCGCCGCGATCGCCGCCCCCGTCTGGCAGCAGTCGCAGACCGCGGCGTCCAGCAGGATGTCCGGCGCCGCGCCCTCGGGCCCGAGGGTGGTGAAGCGGAGCGTCATGGGCTCGCCACCGGCGGTCTCGCGGCCGTCCAGCCACACCGCCCCGACCCTGCCGTCCAGCGGGAACAGGGAGACGAAGCCGTGCTCCGCCTCCACGCCGTCGCCGTGCGGGACCATGTCCCCTCCCCAGGTCGCGCCGCCATCGGTGGACACCGCTGCCCGCACGTCGTACGCGTACGTGCCCGCACCGCTCTTTTCCAGCCAGTGCGCGGCGAGGGTGCCGTCCTCCAGGACCACCATGGACGGGAAGTCCGCCCAGTTCACGAAGAGTCCGGTCCGCTCCATGACCGTCCGGGGCGCCGTCCAGCCGTCCGCCCCCAGCCGCGCGAAGCGCAGGGCGTGGCGGCCGGGCGCCGTCCGCTCCAGCCAGCTCAGGTAGAAGCCGTCCGGGCCGACCGCGAGGTTGGGCTCCGCGCTCGCCGGCGGGGCCGGCGACTCGAGGGGTTCGAAGACGAGGGCCTGCGCCTCGCTCGCCGGCGTCTGCCCGTCCCGCGACGCCCGCGCCTCACCCTCCCCCTCGCACGCGCCCAGCGGCAGCGCCAGCAGGAGCGCGAGCGCGGCGAGGGGGGGTGCCGTGACGAGGCGGCAGCGCGCGCCGCGGCGCGCGCTGCCCGCCCCGGCGCCCCGAAGCTGGAGATTTCCCATGGTCGCAACATAAGCCACGGCGTCCCGGAGGCGAAACGGCCGGGTCGCCCGGGCGTGCGCCGCGGGGTCGACGCGCCTCCACGGCCGGGATCAGCGGCTGCTGGTCGCCGCCGGCGCGGGTGCCTTTCGCGGCATCATCTCGTCCCGGTTCGCGAGGTGCCAGGCCGTCGCGGCGACCACGACCGCGGCCTGCATGAGGTCTTCCAGGACCAGGCGCTCGAAGGTGTCCACGTTGCTGTGGTGCGTCCGGATCGAGTACTCGATGGGGTCCTGGATGAAGTTGAAGCCCGGGATCCCCGCGCGGTCGAAGGACAGGTGGTCCGTCCCGCCGGTGTTCCCGTGCTTCACCGCCACCACGCCGAGGTCACGGAACGGCCAGAGGATCTGCTCGAAGATGGGGATCGCCGCCGCGTTGGACTGGTCCCAGATGCCCCGGAGCCGCCCCGTGCCGTTGTCCACGTTCAGGTACGCCGAGATGCGCTCGTGCAGCTCGGGGTGGTTCTCCACCCATTTCCGGGAGCCCCACAGCCCCTGCTCCTCGCCGCTCCACAGCGCGATCCGGATGGTGCGTCGCGGCGGGACGCCGAGGCTCTTCAGGATGCGCATGGCCTCCATCATGACCACGCTGCCCGCGGCGTTGTCGGTCGCGCCGGTGCCGGAGTGCCAGGAGTCGAGATGGCCGCCGATCATCACGAGCTGCCCGGCCAGGTCGGACCCGGGCAGGTCGGCCAGCGTGTTGTACCCCTGGAGGTCGTCCTCGTGGAACCTGTTCCGGACATCCAGCTCGAGGCGGACGGGGATCCCCCGCTTCACGTTCCGCCAGATCTGGCCGTAGTCCTCGTGGGACAGCACCAGCTCGGGCGGACCGACGGGGGTGTCCTTCCGCCACGCCCCCGTGCCGCCCAGGCGGATGATGCCGTAGGTCCACCCCGACGGCTGCAGCAGGGCCGCGACTTCCTCCCCGGCGACCAGCTCCGCGATCGCCTCGCGCACGGCCCGCTGCCTCTGCCATTCCGCCATCTGCCGGTCACGGTCCGCGGGCGGCGCGTCCTCCCGCGCCACGGGCGGCTCCAGGAGCCACTCCAGGGAATGGCGGCGATCCCGGGGCTCGTACTCCGGCGGGATGCCGCGGTGGGGCTGCAGGAGGACGAAGGCGCCCCGGAGCCGGCCCGCGTAGCGAGCCACGTCGGCGGGCTCTTCGGCCTCGATGAGCACCGCCTCGCCCGTTACCGTGCCCGGCGTGCTGCCCGACCAACCCACCGGCCAGGCCTCGAGCGGCTGCGCGTACGGGTCCAGGGCGCGGAAGCTGATGGAGAGGTTCTCCCAGCCGCGGCCGAACTCGCCCCACGGCTCGATGACGACGTTCCGAAGGCCCCAGTCACGGAACGTGGCGGCGGTCCACTCGTTCGCCCGCTTCATCCCGGGGGAGTTGGTGAGACGGGGTCCGATGACGTCGGTGAGGTAGCCGGCGAGCTCCGGGACCTGCGAGCGGTTGAGCCCTTCGTCACGGATCCTGGCCACCACGGACAGGTCGACTCGCTCCTGGGCCACCTGCGCCGCCAGCGGGGCGGCGAGGGCCAGGACCAGCCCCGCAACGAGCGGGGCACGGCACGTCTTGCGCATGGTGTAGCTTCTCCGGTCCGGTCGTGGATGGGCGGACGCCGGGGCAGAGGGCGTCCGGCGGGGCTTCGCCGGCGGTACTGCTGATGACGCGCGGAGGCCCCCCGTCGTTGCGTCAGAGCCACCGCTTCCAGCGGAAGTAGCCCACGAGCGCCATGGCGATAACGAACATCACCGCGAGGATGAGCGGGTAGCCCCAGTACCAGCCCAGCTCCGGCATGCTCCAGGGGCTGGCCGCCGGGTCGAAGTTCATGCCGTAGACGCCGGCGATGAAGGTGAGGGGGATGAAGATGGTGGCGATGATGGTGAGCACCTTCATCACCTCGTTCATCCGGTGGCTGATGCTGGACAGGTACACGTCCAGGAGCCCGCCGGCCATCTCCCGGAAGTTCTCCAGCAGGTCGATCACCTGGATCGTGTGATCGTAGGCATCCCGCAGGTACAGCCGGTTCTCGTCCGCGATCAGCGGGTGCGGGTCGCGGTAAAGCTGTCCCACGGCTTCCCGCATGGGCCAGAGGGCGTGCCGCAGGGCGAGCAGGTCCCGGCGGGCGGCGTGGATCACGCCGACGAGCTCCTCCTGCGGGTCCTCCACCACTGCCTCCTCCAGCACTTCGAGCCGGGCGCCGAACTCCTCCAGCAGGGGATAGAAGTTGTCGATGATGGCGTCCAGGAGGGCGTAGAAGAGGTAGTCCGAGCCGCCCAACCGGATCCGCCCCTTGCCCTGGCGCAGCCGGTCCCGCGCCGGGTCCCAGCAGTCCCCCGGCGTCTCCTGGAAGGTGAGGACCCAGCCGGGCCCGAGGAAGAGGCTGACCTGCTCGGTGTCCACCCGGTCTCCCAGGCTCGCCATGCGGGCCACGGCGAACAGGTACGTCGGGTACTCCTCCACCTTCGGCCGCTGATGGACGTTCATCACGTCCTCGAGGGCCAGGCGGTGGATGCCGAACTCGGCGCCGATCGCCTCCACGGCCTCGGCATCGCCGACGCTGTCCACGTCCACCCAGACCTGCGGCCAGCGCGCCCGCACCGAGGCGATGTCCGCGGGGTCCACGTACAGCTCCTCGTGCGCGTCCGCCGAGAAGCCGATCACGCGGATGACCGGCGGCCGGGCCTCCGGATGCGAGATGAGGGTGCCCGGGGGGGCGCCCACGGGGGAGCGGCGCCGGAACGTGTGCAGGCGCGGGAGCGGGACGCCGGCGCGGCGCAGCCCCTGCCGCAGCCGGCGCGCTCCCCACAGGGCGGTCCAGGTGAAGCGCCGCTGGACCTTCTTCGCGACGCTACGCGTGGGGTGGACGCCGCCGCGCTGCGCCGTCGGGTCCGTCGGATGGGGGTCGGCCATGGCGGCGGGAAGATAGGACGGCGGCGGCGGCGGGGCGAGCACCCGGGCGCCGCGCCGCGCCGATCAGGACCAGCCCCAGCGAACCAGCTCGGCGGACTCCTGGCTCAGCGGCCGGATCTCGACCCGCACGTAATCCCCCGCCCGGTAATCCCGGAGCCGGTCGCGCATGCTCGTGGTGGCGTTGGACGGCAGCTGGACCGACACGGTGCCGCCCTGCGTCATGTTCAGCGTGAACACGCTCCGCGACAGGTCGATCTGGCCGATCGTGCCCTCGACCCGATACACGTCCGGCGCCGGGGACTGCCGCGTCCCGCCCTGCCGCTCCTGGACCGGGGTGCGCACCTGGATCAGGTCCGTGTAGTACCCCCGCTGGACCTGCTGCACGCGCATGTCCACGATGTCCCCGTACTCCAGCGCGCGCACGGGGTAGGTCTCGTTGTTGTAGACCACCTGCGTGTTCGCGTCATAGAGGATCGGCCCCGTCTGGCCGTCCTCTGTCCGCACGATGATCTGCTGCTGCTGCTCCCGGAGCTCCTGAATCTCCACCGTCACCGTGCCGCTCTGCGCCTGCCCGCCACCGCCGCCGAGCACCCCGCCCAGCACGTCGGCGAGCCCGCCGCCGCTGCACGCACCCGTCGCAAGCGCAAGCGCCAGCGCCGGCATGGCCTTCGTTCCGATCCTCATTGCGCGCCTCCCGAGTTGGTCCACACCGCGTCCGCCGCGTGCTCATGTGCAACGCGGGTGCCACGGACCCGGCCCGCCCTTGCCGGGCACCGGGACGGCCGCTTGATTACGGCACCGGGCCGATCGCCCGCCCCGCGCCCCCCTGCCATGACGCTGGACGAACGGCTACGTGTTTCGACACTGCATCTTCTGCCACGGGAAGCTGCCCGGGAACGAGTCGGTCGAGCATTTCCCCGTGGGTCGACGCATCGCCTACGATCCGCACCGCGGCCGCCTGTGGGCCGTCTGTCCATCCTGCACGCGCTGGAACCTGGCTCCCTTCGAGGACCGCTGGGAGGCGCTGGAGGAGCTGGAGCGGGCCCACCGGGACCGGGGCCGCGTGCTGTCCAGCACGGACAACATCGCCCTGATCCGCGCCGACGACATCGAGCTGGTGCGTGTGGGCATGGCCCGGCTGAGGGAGGAGGCGTGGTGGCGCTACGGGCAGCAGATGCTCCGCCGCCGGACGCACTACCGCGCCCTCCGGTGGACGGAGACCGTTGCGCTGTTCGGCGCCTCCATCGCGACCGGGGGCCTCTTCTACCTGTTCGGCGGCAACATCCTCAACAACGCGGTGCGCTACACCAGGTTCGGGACAGTGGCCTGGCAGGGTGAGGTCTCCTGCATCACGTGCGGAGGCTTGCTCCACGAGATCAGCTTCCGCGCGTCGAAGTACCTGCACCTGACCCGCGACAACGCGGGCACCGGGCCCGCGCTCCACGTGCAGTGCCGGCGGTGCAGGGCGGGAGGGCGGGTGGGGGAGCACCAGCTCGAGGGCATCGTCGCCGAGCACGTCCTCCGCCGGGTGATGACCTACCACCATTTCCACGGCGCCACGGAGACCCGCGTCCGGGCGGCCACGGACTACATCGACCGGGTGGGCTCACCCGAGGCACTGGCCCGGGAGCTGACCCGATCGGGGCTCCGCATGGACCGGCTGTTCGACCGCGACCGGCGCACGCAGGCCGTCGCGCTGGAGATCGCGCTGAACGAGGACGCGGAGCGTCGCCTGATGGCGATGGAGCTGGCGGAGCTCGAGACCCGCTGGCGGCAGGAAGAGGAGATCGCCGCCATCGCGGACGGCCTCCTGGCGCCCTCCCTCGACGCGATCCGCCCCGCGGCCCGGTAACGGAACCACCGGAACGGCGGGCCGGGGCCCGACCCGCTCACCTCTCCGTGATCCCGCCCCTGCCGAGTTTTCACCCCGTCGTACTCCTCGCCGTCATCGGCATTCCGTCAGAGCGGGAGAAACCAGCCCGATTGGCCCCGTGCGGGGTGGACGGCGGGCGATGAGGGGATTACACTGGCGGGCCGTGCAGCATCGTGGACGAGCAGAGGAGAGGAAGGATGAGCGACCGGAGCTGGTACGACGGGATCTTCCAGGCGGTGGACGACCGGGACTCCACGGTTTTCGTCTCCTATCTCACGGACGACGCGACGTTCCAGTGGGGGGCTCAGGAGGCGGTCCGGGGGAAGCAGGCGGTAAAGGACTACGTGGATGCGTTCCTGGGCATGTTCCGGGGCACGCGGCACGTGCTCCACGAGACCGTGGAGAGCGGCGACACCCGGGTCTGCCGGGGCGAGGTCACGTACCTCATGCAGGACGGCCGTGAGATTCCCACGCCGTTCTGCAACGTCTTCCATATGGACGGCGACCGCATCCGCGATTACCTGATCCACATCGATCCGAGCCCGCTCGCGGCCCCGGCCGGGGGCTGAGCCG
>DATKBW010000028.1:0-9701 GCA_035513575.1 Longimicrobiales bacterium
CGATCCCTGGTTCAGGTGGAGGAGCTCCTCGGAGCGCTCACGGATGCGGCGCGAGACGCCCCAGCCATGCATCGGCTCGAGCGCCAGCGTGCGCAGGATGAGCATGTCGAGGGTGCCCTGCAGGAGGTCGTTGCCCTGAAGCTGGCTTAACGGTTGGTTCACTGGCGAGTTCCCCTAGAGGTTCTAGGGGTAGAATGACGCGCTTCCCCGAGAGTGTCAAGGGGGAGAACCGTCCCGGGCGGCGTTCGCAGTCTGCGAATCTCCTTGCGCGACTGTAGGGAATATCCCTACAAATATTTATACCGCAAGAACTTACGAACCTTGCGGCGGTTATCGCAGCAGTGAAAGGTTGGAGGCGGTGGAATGGCTTCACGCGATATCCGCATGAAGCCGGGTGGGTCCACGCCGTGGCCCGCCGAATTCGTGCTGGACCTGCGCCGTGCGCGTCCGGGGAACCGGGGGCGATTGCAGATAGAGACCGCGGCACCGGCGAGAGGGGTGCCGTCCCGCGTGCAGCACGGGGAGGCGGATCCATTCCACCGCGAGCGAAGGGACCGGACAGCGATGGGACCGACCAGGGGTGGGACCTCCTGGCGAGCACGCCCGGGCGTGTGCTGCTGGCCTGGACCCTGGCGGGAGGCATGGTCGCTGGCGGATTCCTGGTGACGAGCGTCGCGCTGGCCGGTGGGACGTCCAGCCACGGAGGCCTGTCCGTCACTCCCCTCTTCGTCCTCGGTGCGCTGGCTGGGATGGTCCACGGCGGCGCGCTCGGCTTTCTCGGCCGGTACCCGCACGAGACCGGGGTCGACGCGTTGCGCAGCACCGCGCGCGGCGCTCTGGTGGCCCTCCCCGCGGCCGCCATCTGCTGGGGCCTGGCCCTCATGATCGCCCTGACGCCCTCCTTCGCCGGCTCTCGCCGATGGGACCTCCTGCTGGCCGCCAGCCTCGCGTGGGTGGCTGGCATCGCGATCTGCCTCTGGGCCGCCTACGAGGGGTGGCGGAGGATGCGGAGGGTCTTCGCGCGCTGGCCCGAGCACCGGGCGGGCACGCTGATCCTGCTGGGCGTCCTGACGCTGCTACTCGTGCGCTTCTTCGCCGAACATCCGACGATCTGGTGGACCGACCTGCGTGTGACCGGCATCGGGGCGTTCGTTCTGGCGCTGGGAGCCACGGTCTGGATCGCCCTCCCGGTCGTGGTCCTGGCTCTCCGGCTGTTCCACCGCGGGGTGGACCGCTGGCAACACTGGCATCATTCCACGGGGCACTGACCCAAGGAGCGAATTCGTGCCACACCATCGTACCCGTCTGGTCTGGCTCGTCCTGATCGGCGCCGCCACTGCGTGCACCGACACAATTTTCGAGAGGATCCCGGACTTCGAGGACCCTCCAAACGCGGCCCAGGGCTTCCTGGGTTACACGGACAGCGATTCGCGGCAACCCGTGTGTGGTAACTGTCATATAGGGATGCACGCGGAGTGGCGGGAGACGGCGCACGCGGGGGCCTGGGAGGACCTCCAAGCCAGCGGCTCAGCGGTCGAGAGCTGCGAGGGGTGTCACGCGGTAGGCGAGAAGGGCAACCCGATCGAGGACCAGAACGTCGCCTGGGCGGCCACCGCCGATCCGCGCTACCACGACGTGCAGTGCGAGAGCTGCCACGGACCCGGGCTCGATCACGTGACGAACCCCGATGCGACGCAGCCGCTCGCGCCGCTCGACGTCGGGGCCGACCTGACCTTCGGCTGTGGGGAGTGCCACCGGGGCGCGGCCGAGGCGCACAATCCGTTCGTCGAGGAGTGGACTCTCTCAGCGCACGGCAAGCGAGGCACGAACATGCAGAGCCAGGAGAGCTGCATCGGCTGCCACGAGGGGCGGGGCGCGCTGGCGGCGTGGGGCGTGAAGGCGGAGTACATCGAGAAGGACCAGGCCGAGCCCCTGCCCATCACCTGCGGCGTCTGCCACGACCCGCACGACGCCACCAACCCCGGCCAGCTCCGGTTCGCGGTGGAGGTGGCCAACGTGGAGCTAAACCTGTGCATGCGTTGCCACCGGCAGCGCGCGGTGCCGGACCCCGGCAGCAGCCGCGGCCCTCACTCCCCCCAGGGCCCGCTGCTGCTGGGAGAGAACGTGGGTTGGATCCCGCCGAACTTCGAGTACGATGAGACCAGGATCGTGAGCACCCACGGGACCGAACGGAACCCACGCCTGTGCGCCACGTGCCACGTCAACGCGTTCGAGGTCACCGACGAGGACGGCGTGACTGTGACGGCGTCCGGGCACCTGTTCAAGCCCATCCCGTGTCTGGACGCACAAGGCCTGCCCACGGTGCTGGACGACTGCACGCTCGAGCAGCGCAGCTTCGCCTCGTGCACCCCCTCCGGCTGTCATGGGGACCAGAACGCGGCGCGGTCGGCCTACATCTCCTCCACCGATGAGATCGCGGGACTGGTGGCGGACCTGAGTGAGCTCCTGGACCAGCTCCCCTCCACCGAGTTCGACTCCGGCGACAACGTGTTCACGACGGCCGAGGGGGCTCGCTTCAACGCGCAGCTGGGGAGCCTGGGGCGCCCGGGCCGAAGCAGCTCGGCGGTCCACAACCCGTTCCTTACGGAGGCGCTGCTCAGGGCGAGCATCCGGCAGGTCATGGACGATTACGGTGTCGCTTTGACCGCCGGAGCCGCGGCATCCAGCGTGCCAGGGACGGGTCGATAGCCGGCCGGGAGCGAGCAATCGGCGCTCGTTCAGGAGGGGGCGGCGTGGACCACCGTACATCGGCAGTGCACGCCGCCCTTCTCGTTGCCCTGATGGGGTGCTCCCCCGGCTCCGATTCCCCGCCTGGGGAGGCGGCGAGCGACTCCGTCGCCGAGCAAGTCGAGGACAGCCTGGAGGCGGCCGACTCCACTACGACTCGGGTGCTGGGGGACCTGCGGTTGGCGCTGGAGGATCCGGCGGAGGGCGGGTTCGCCCACGACCCCCACCGGAACATCGCCTGCCGGGCCTGCCACGGCATCGTGACCGGTCACGATACCCACCGCGACATCGAATGTGCGGAGTGTCACGAGACTCCCGCCTTCCCCGAGCAGGCGTCGGTTCCGACCGCCGCGGAATGCCTGGCCTGTCACCACGACCCGGTGCGCGCCCAGCCGTGCGGCCGCTGTCACGGCCTGCCCGCCGACCTCCCCGTCGCGGTCGTGCCGGTCCGAATCGTCGCGGCCAGTCCTGCCTCGAGCAGGACCCGCGCGCTGGATTTCCGGCACGAGCTGCACGCGGGTCTCGCGTGCGAGGCGTGCCACGGCAGCCCGCCGAGCAGCGCGGAAGCGCGCGACTGCGCCGCCTGCCACGCGGAGCACCATGAACCGACACGACAGTGCCTCGCCTGCCACGCGCCGCTACCGCTCTCCGCGCACACGGTAGAGGCGCACCGGGGGTGCGCAGGGAGCGGCTGTCATGACGACGCCGCGGTGCTGAGTCTCCCCCTGACGCGCGCGGTCTGCCTGGCCTGCCATCAGGACCAGACCGCCCACGAGCCCGGGCGGGAATGTGGTCCCTGTCACCGGATCGCAGAGGGGTCCGCGGTCCGCCCCGAAGACGGCTCCGGTTCGTGAGCCGTAGCTGGCGCGCCGCGTGGCCGACGCCACTGCTGCTGGCGGCCGCGTGGCCGGCCCCGGCGGTCCCGCAGGCCGTGCGCGCCAGCGGCGTGACCCGGATTCAGTACGTCGACATCCGCCCCCTCGCCGAGGACAGCGTACCGGTGCAGGAGACCAGCGGTGAGGGCCTCCTGCGCCGCAGCGCGGACGGTCACGTCGTCCGTTGCGTCGAGGGCGCTTCGTTCTGCCACTTCCGCCAGTCCGTGGACGCCGTCTCGCTCGCGCCGGTGAGCCAGGACGTGGTCCTCAGCGTGTGGGGCATCGGCCGTGGCGTGCGCGCCTACGGTCACGTGCGCGGGCGGACGGTGATGGGCGGAGGGTCGGACATCTGGGCCCGCCCCGACGACCACTTCGACGCGCTGGCGGCGTTCGTCGAACTGGAGCGGCCGCGCTTCCGGGTGCGCGCGGGGCGCCAGTGGAGCTCCTCGGGCCTGGGCTTCTACAACTTCGACGGCGCGGCCGTGCTGGTCCGTGCCGTGGCCGGCCTCGCCCTCGAGGCGTACGGGGGGCGGAGCCTGCTGCGGGGCGTGAGCGAGCCGCGCACGGGCGGCGCGTTGGAAGCCGTGGACCCTTTCGCGCCGGAGGAAGGGGGGCTGCTGGTCGGAGCGACGGCCCGCTGGCGGCCGGGTTCGGCCTTCGCCCTCGGACTGGAGTACCAGCGGGACGTGCGCGAGGACCGGCGCGGGCTGTATTCGGAGCGGGTGGCCGCCGACGCGCTCTGGCGCGCGGGGCTGTTCGAAGTCGCCGGGGCGCTCGAGCGGGACTTCGCGACGTCGACGACGAACGAGCTGCGCGTGGACCTGCGCGCTCGCTTCGGATCCGAGTTCGGGGCCGGCGTCCTCGCCCGGCGCTACCGTCCCTTCTTCGAGGCCTGGACCATCTGGGGCGCCTTCGACCCCGTGGCGTTCGACGAGGTCGGCGCCCGCGGCTGGTGGCGCCCGGCGCGCCTTCCCCTGACCGTCGAAGGCGGCACGGCGTGGCGCGGCTACGAGGACACCGGGGCTTCGGAGACCTTCGGATCGGTCCGCTCCAGCGGTTGGCGCCTGAACGGTTCGGCGGCGTTCCGCCCCGTCACGTCCTGGGTGGTCCACGCGCGCGGGGGAGTGGACGTGGGCTTCGGCGCCGCTGGGACCGACGGGAGCGTGCGCGTGGAGCGGGAGTTCGAGCCGGACGCCCACCTGGCCGCGTCGCTGCTCGCGTTCCAGAGGCTCTACGAGTTCCGGGTCACGGAGGGCACGGTGTGGGGCCTCGGGGTCGACGGGGGCCTGCGGCTCGGGCCGCGCGCGCGGGCGGCCGGAGGGGTGACCTGGTACTTCCACGCGGTCGACGACGGGGGGCCGGACGCCGACTGGAACCAGGTGCGCGGCTCGCTCATGCTGGAATGGGTGGTGGGAGCCGAGCCCGGGCGCGCTCCGGGAGTCCGATGAGGGCGCGCTTCCTCCTCCCGCCGTTGCTGGCCGCGGTCGCGGCTTCCGGCGTCTGGGCCATGGCTGGCCGGCAGGACGCGTTTCCGCACCGGGAGCACGAAGGGCTGTTCCCGCTCTGCGTCGGCTGTCACGCCGGTATCGAGACGGGGGAGGAGAGTCGTCTGTACCCGGAGCCGGCCGAGTGCGCCGCCTGCCACGACGGCGAGCGCGAGGAGCCCGTCGATTGGGCAGCCCCGGCGCGGACCCCATCGACGCTCGAGTTTTCTCACCCCGATCACGCGCAACTCGTCCGGGCGGAGGCGGGCGCGGAGACGCCAACGGCTTGCGTCGCCTGCCACCGGGAGCCCGGGGCGACCGGCCGCATGGCGGTGCAGGCGGCGACCGCGGAGGCCTGCCTGGAGTGTCACGAGCACGAGGCTCCCGAGCATCTGGCCGAGGGGAGGGAGTGCCGCCAATGTCACGTGCCGCTCGCGCAAGCGTCCGGCGTGCCCGTGGAGCGGATCGTCGACTTCCCGCGCCCCGCGTCTCACGAGTCGCCGGATTTCCTACAGCGTCACGACCCGGGCGGCGACGTCGCCAGGTGCGCCACGTGCCACGCCCGGGAGAGCTGCACGCGGTGCCATATGAACGCGGAGACGGTTCCCGCCATCGACGCGCTCGAACCCGACGCGCGGGTGGCGGCATGGGTGGTCGCGTTCGATCCGGAGTACCCCGAGCCGGGAAGCCACGAAGATCCCGCGTGGAGCCGGGAGCACGCCGAGCAGGCCAGGGCGGAGCCCGGGCAGTGCGCCAACTGCCACGTCCAGGCCAACTGCCGGAGCTGCCACGTCGACGCCGCGCCCGCGGGGCTGGCCTCCCTGCCCGCAGCGCCGGCGGGCGAGCGCCGGGGCGTCCAGACGGTCGAGATCGTCGCGGTCCACATCCCGGGATACGCGCGCCAGCACGGCACGAGCGCCGCGCTCGAGGCAGAGACCTGCGCGAGCTGTCACGCGACGACGTTCTGCGAGGCGTGCCACGATGGGCCGGCGAGCCCCGCGTTCCACCTGCCCAACTTCCTAGAGCGGCACGCACCCGAGGCGTATGCCCGGGAGACGGACTGTTCCGCGTGCCACAACACGGAGGTCTTCTGCCGGGCCTGTCACAGCCAGGCCGGGCTGGGTTCGCAGGGGAACGTCGGCGTCGCTTTCCACTCCGCCCGTCCCTTCTGGCTGCTCGGCCACGCCACCGCCGCGCGGCAGGGGCTGGAGGGGTGCGTCACCTGCCACACGCAGACCGACTGCGCCCAGTGCCATTCGGCCGTGGGAGGCTGGAGGATCAACCCGCACGGCCCCGGCTTCGACGCCGGACCCGCGCGCGAGGCGAACCCGTTCAGTTGTCTGCGCTGTCACCGGCGTGAGATCCTCCGATGACGCCTCCCTGGATGCGCGCCCGTGTCCTGGCGCTGCTCCTGCTCGTCCCGGCGGGAGCCGGCGCCCAGGCGCTGCCCGAGACGGACGAGTGCATCTCATGTCATCGGACGCTCGAGGACTCCGCGCTCGCGGCGCCCGCCGTCAGGTACGCCGAGGACGTGCACGCGCAACGGGGGCTCGGCTGTCTGGTGTGTCACGGGGGGCCGGTGACGGCGCGCGGTACGCTGGATCCCGCGACGGGCTTCCTCAGCCGGCCGGACCGGAGGGAGATCCCCGCGCTGTGCGGACGCTGCCACTCGGACGGCGCCTTCATGCGCGACTTCAACCCTGCCATCCGCACCGACCAGGTCAGCGAGTACTACACGTCCGTCCACGGGCGGCTGCTGCGCGATGAGAACGACCCCGAGGTCGCCACCTGCGTGAATTGCCACCCGGCGCACGAGATCCGGCCTCTCTCGGATCCGGAGTCGTCGGTGCATCCGCTGCGGGTGGCCGATCTGTGCGGGTCGTGCCACGCGGATGAGTCGCTGATGGAACCCCGGGGGCTCGCCACCGACCAGCTCGACGACTTTCGCGAGAGCATCCACGGCCGCATGCTCTTCGAGGAGGAAGACCTGTCGGCCCCGACGTGCAACGACTGCCACGGCAACCACGGCGCGGCGCCTCCGGAGGTGGCGTCGGTCCGCAACGTATGCGGGCAGTGCCACGCCACGATGGCGGAGTTCTTCGACGAGAGCGGGCACGTGGAGATCTTCCAGGAGGAAGACCTGCCCGGGTGCGCGACGTGTCACGACAATCACGCCATTCAACGGACCGAGGAGGAGGACCTGGCCACGCGCACGCGCACCGTGTGCCGCGATTGCCACGCGCCGGACGAACCGGAGGGAAACGAGCTGCTCGCGATGGCCGAGCTGCTGGACTCGCTGGGAACCGAGCACCGGCGTGCCGAGGCGGTCCTCCTCGAGGCCGAGAACCTGGGCATGGAGGTGAGCCAGGCGATCTTCGAGTTGGAGGAGGTGAACAACGCCCTGACCATGGCGCGGACGGCCGTTCATTCTTTCCAGGTGGGTCCAGTCGAGGAGGAGCTCGCGGCCGGCTTCGCGATCACCGACGACGCGCTCGAGCGTGGGGCGGAGGCGCTCGACGAGCACCGGATGCGACGTCTGGGGCTGGCGGCCTCCACCGCCACGACCCTCGTCCTCATCATCGGGCTGGTGACGATGATCCGTAGAATCGAGAGGCCGGAGCGCACGGCCGCGAACCCCCAAGAACGGAGGGGATGACCGCATGTCGGCCGATTCTCAGGATGCGCGCAAGGTGGACCGGAAGGGTTTCCTGGAATGGCTGCTGGGGACGAGCGTCGTAGGACTACTGGCGGCCGTGCTGTACCCGGCCTACCGCTACATCATCCCGCCCGAGGCCGGGGAGGCGGCCGTCGGGTCGGTGACGCTGCCCTTCGGCGCGTCCGACCTCCCCGCCAACTCGGGGCAGATCTTCAAGTTCGGTTCGCGGCCAGGCATCATCGTCCGGACCCCGTCCGGCGAGCTGAGGGCGTTCTCCGCGCGCTGCACGCACCTCGACTGCACCGTCCAGTACCGCGAGGACATCTCCCACATCTGGTGCGCGTGCCACAACGGGCACTTCGACCTCAACGGCCGCAACGTCTCCGGCCCGCCGCCCAGCCCGCTCGAGCAGTACGACGTGAACGTGCGAGGGGATGAGGTCGTAGTGAACCGCAGGACCTGACGTGGACTCCCGTCAAGCCGCCTCCGCCTCGCCGTCGACGGACGACCCGCCGGATCCCGGTTCCGACGGCGCCGCGGCGGAGCCTACCAGGGGATCCGCCACCAGACTGGACAGGCTTGCCGGCTGGTTGGATCACCGCGTCGGGCTCGGCGGGCTACGGCCGCTGATGAAGAAGAAAAGCGTGCCCGTCCACCGCCACTCCTTCTGGTACTACATGGGAGGGATGGCGCTCTTCCTGTTCATCCTGCAGGTCGTCACGGGCGTGCTGTTGCTCTTCTATTACCGCCCCAGCGCGGCGGAGGCGTTCGAATCCGTCCAGTTCCTGATGGCGGAGGTCGAGTTCGGATGGCTCGTGCGCTCGATCCACTCGTGGGGGGCCAACCTCATGGTGCTCGTGGTCTTTGTGCACCTCTTCAGCGTCCTGCTCCTGAGGGCGTACCGGGCTCCCCGGGAGCTGACGTGGTTGTCGGGCGTGGGGCTCCTGTTCGTCGCCGTGGGGCTGGGCTTCACCGGCTACCTGCTGCCGTGGAACGAGCTCGCCTTCTTCGCGACCCGCGTCGGAACGGAGATTCCCGGTGCCATCCCCGTCATCGGTCCGTTCTTCCGGACCCTGCTGCGCGGGGGCGAGGACGTCACGGGGGCCACGCTGACGCGCTTCTACGCCTTGCACGTGTGGGTGCTCCCGGGAATCGCCTTCCTACTGGTCGGCCTGCACGTCCTGCTGGTCCAGCGCCACGGGATGAGCGTCCCCTCGTCGGTCGAGCGAGAGGGCGGACCGCGGCGCGTCCTCCCCTTCTTCCCGAACTTCCTCCTACGCGACCTGATCGGCTGGCTCTCGGCGCTCACGATCCTGGCGGCGATGGCGGCGTTCTTCCCGGCGCACCTGGGCGACAAGGCCGACCCCTTCGCGTCGGCCCCGTCGGGAATCAAGCCGGAATGGTACTTCATGTTCATGTTCCAGACCCTGAAGCTGCTGCCGAGCCACATCCTGGGGGTGAACGGGGAGCTCGTGGGCGTGGTCGGGTTCGGGCTGGCGGCGGTGGCGCTCGCGCTCATCCCCTTCATCGACCGGGGCGCGTCCCTGGGCCGGTCCAGCCGCGCGTTGACCTACGTCACGTACGGCGCCCTAGCCTACATCATCGTGCTGACGGCTTGGGGCTATCTGGCCGAGCCGTCTCTGTAGCGGACCACGGCGGAAGCGAGCCGGAGGCGGGACCTGGCCTCAGCCGGCATCGGCGGCGGAGAGGCGCACCGCCGTGCCGTAGGCCATGATCTCCGCGGCTCCCTGCATGACCATCGCGGTCTGGAAGCGCACGCCGAGTACCGCGTTCGCGCCGAGGGACTCCGCTTCCTCGACCATGCGGTCGATGGCCTGCTCGCGGGACTCCGCCATCATCTTCACGTATTCTTTGATCTCGCCGCCGGCCACGTGACGGAAGATCGCGATGATGTCCCTGCCGATGAAGCGGGCGCGA
>DATKBW010000029.1:0-10510 GCA_035513575.1 Longimicrobiales bacterium
CGCATGCTGTGTCGCTCCGACGCCGAATCCCGACGTGAAAGGAGAACGAGCGGCGTCGGCACTGCCAGACTTCAGCCGGGACGTCGCCCGCCGGCGGAAATGCGTCGGCCGCTCACCCGTCGGGTCGCGGCTACTCGGGAATGGGACACCCTAGGACAGAGGTTCCCGCTTCCCCTCGTGGACTTCCCGGACCCAGCTCCGGTAGTCGATGGCCGCCGCCAGCGCCGCCTCGATGCTGCGGATCACGTCGTGCTCCCCGACCTCCCGCCGCGCCTGCTCCACCAGCGCGCGATCCAGGACGAACGTGTGCGGCAGTCGACGATCCCTCTCCACCCGTCTCTCCATGGCTCCCTCCGCTCGGTTCCACCGGGTCGACACCCTCCCGGCGCGAACATTCTTCGCCCGGAAACGGGGCCCCACCATGGCCGAAACGGTCAGAGATCCGGGAGCCGACCCATGTCCGTGCGGATGTCCTTCGCGCCATGGGCCACCCCGACCCCCACCCCCACCCCGAACGCCATCGCGGCTCCCGCTCCCACCACCGGGAGCACCGCCACCACCGGCGCCATCGCCAGCGCCGCCACCGCGCCGGCCGCCACCTGCGCCTTCCGGTCCTGCACCGTGTCCACGAACCGCAGCCGGCCCCGGACGAACCGGCGCACCTTCACGTAGCCCCCGGCGCACGCCCCCGCCGCCGCCCCCACGATCAGCAGCTCGATCATTCGTCTCACCTCCTCCCTGACCAGACGGCTCCCGCCCCCGATTGGTTTCCGACCCGGCCCGGCGCCTGCCCCCGGCGCCTGCCCGCCCATCACGATTTCGCTGGCGCCCCTGTCACCGGGCCCGTTACCTTTTTCCCATGGAGGACCGAAGGAAGCTCATCGTCGTCGGCGACCGCCTCCTCATCGAGCCCGAACAGGGCGAGGAACGCACCAAGGTCGGGCTCTACCTCCCCGCCACCGCCGTGGACAACCAGGCGGTCCAGACCGGCACCGTCATCGCCACCGGTCCGGGCACCCCCATCTCCGCCCCCACCGACCTCGATGAGGAGCCGTGGCGGATCGTCAGCGGCGAGCCTCGCTTCCTGCCGGTCCAGGCGCGGGCTGGCGATTATGCCATCTTTTTCCGTCGCGCGGCGGTGGAGATCACCTTCGAGGAGAAGCGCTACCTGGTCGTCCCGCAGGCCGCCGTGCTGGTGCTGATACGGGGAACTTCGGAGCCGGCCGAGGGTTGGTAATGGCGTCCAGAAGGCTGACCCGATGCATGGCCCCGGACCGGGGCCTTTTTTTATGCCATGATTGCAGCGATCGACAACTACCTGGTCCGCGCGACGGCGTTCGACGGCCGGGTGCGTGCCCTGGCGATCAACTCGACGGACGCCGTGAGGCGGCTGGCGACGCTCCAGCAGACCGTACCGGCCGCCACGGCGGCGCTGGGGCGGGTGGCGACGGGCACGCTGCTGCTCGGCTCGATGCTGAAGAAGGAGACGCACCTGGTCACGGTGCAGGTGCGGGGTGGCGGTCCGCTGGGGCTGATTCTGGCCTCGGCGAACGGCCGCGGGGAAGTGCGGGGCCTGGTGGGCAATCCGCGCCCCGACGTGCCGCAGACGCGCAACGGGAAGCTGGACGTGTCGGGCGTGGTGGGCACGAGGGGGCGGTTCACGGTCATCAAGGACCTGGGGCTGCGCGAGCCGTACAACAGCACGGTGGAGCTGGTCTCGGGCGAGATCGGCCGGGACTTCGCCTACTATTTCGCCACGTCGGAGCAGATCCCATCGGCGGTGGGTCTCGGTGTCTTCGTCGACCGCAGTGGCGCGGTGGAGGCCGCGGGCGGCTACCTGATCCAGATCCTCGGTGGCCTCCCGGAGGACGAGGTGGAGGCGATCGAGCGCGAGGTGGCGGAGCTCCCGCACCCCACCGCCATGATCCGCGGCGGCGAGACCCCCGAGGACGTGCTCCATCGTGTCTTCGGGGACGCATTCGACGTCCTGGAGCGAACGCCCGTGAGCTTCCACTGCCCGTGCAGCCGCGACCGGGCGGAGCGGGCGCTGATCCTGCTCGGGCCGGCCGAGATCGACGACATCGCGGCACAGCAGGCGGACCGGGGCCACACGGACGTGAAGTGCGAGTTCTGCGGCAACAGCTACCGCTTCACCCTCGACCAGCTCGCGGCCCTGAAGAACTGATCGCGGCGGCACTGGCCCGCCCTGCGAGACCGATGACACCCGGCACACTTGCATCTTCCCCCCCGGTGCCCCAGATTTCCTACACTCCCCCCGGTAAAAATCTAAGCAGGCGGAAATGCCCCTCAGGCGACGCAGCACCGATCAGCCCCGCCCCCGTACGGGCGTCATCGAGGATCTCGAGCGCTTCGTCCGGCGCGTCCGCGCCCTCCCCCTGATCCTGCCGGTGCTGCTTTTCGGCGGCTGGGGACTCGGGAAGATCACCGCCCGCGGGATCGCCCTTCCCGCCGACGCCGACTTCCGCATCGCCGCCGCGGCCCACACGCCCGCGGCGCAGCTGGAGTCCCTCAGCGCGTTCATGGGGCTGATGCGGGAGGACGGTCGGGACACGGAGGAGTACGTCCTCCTGTACCGCAACCACGTCCGGCCGGTGGAGCAGTCGCTGCTCGCGTGGGGGGTCGAAGACGAGCTCGCGCGGCGGGTCGCCTGGCCGCTGGTGGAGAACGCCTACAAGCGGGGCCTGGACCCCGCCACCGTGGTGGCGATCGTACTGGTGGAATCGAGCGGGAGGCCGGGCGCGACCAGCTTCGTGGGCGCCCGGGGTCTCATGCAGGTGATGCCGCTCCACCAGGGTGAGTGGCGGGGCTGCGGCGAGGACCTGTACGACATCGAGAACAACCTCTGCTACGGCACCAGCATCCTCGCCTGGCTGCTCCGCCGCTTCGGCAACGACGAGCGACGGGCCCTCCTCGCCTACAACGGCTGCGTCCGCGGCACCAACACCCCCGACTGCCACACCTACCCCGCCAAGGTCGCCGGCATCCGCGAGCGCGTCCGCAAGGAATGGCGGGACGTGGTCCCGGAGACGTACGAGTCCATCAGGGTGGGATCGGCGGCCGCGCCCTAGGTCCGAGGTGTTGCGGGCGTTGTCTGCCGACCCCTCAGCCATTCCCCAGCTCGGCCCACAACCGCGCCGCCGCCCGCGTCCCCTTCTCGAAGTTGTCCACGCTCATCCACTCATCCGGGGCGTGGGCGTTCTCGCCGGGCAGGCCGAAGCCCATGAGGAGCACGGGCGCATTCAGGAGCTGCTCGAACTCCGGCACGATGGGGATGGAGCCACCCTCGCCGGCATAGACCACGTCCCGGTCCCACGCCGCCGCCAGCGCGCGCTCCGCTGCCTCGTACAGCTCGCTCCCGAGCGTGGCCCGCCAGGCGTGGCCGCCGTGCAGCCGCTTCACCTCCACCTCGACCCCCTCCGGGGCCACCGCCCGGATGTGGGCCTCCACCAGCTCCGCGATGCGGTCCGGGGTCTGACGCGGGACGAGGCGGAAGCTGATCTTGGCCATGGCCCGTGCGGGCAGCACGGTCTTCGCGCCCTCCCCCGTGTAGCCGGACAGCAGGCCGTTCACCTCTACGGTCGGCCGGATCCAGAGCCGCTCGGGAGTGCTGTAACCCGCCTCGCCCACCTCCGCGGTGCCGGTGTCCTTGCGGAACCCCTCGTGGTCGAACGGCACCGCCTCGAGCTTCTTCCGGTAGTCCGCCATTGCCTCCACGTCGTCGTAGAAGCCGTCGATGGTGGCGCGCCAGTCGTCGTCGTGCATGGAGGCGATGATCCGGGCCAGGGCGGTGGCCGGATTGACCACCGCGCCGCCGTAGCTGCCGGAGTGGAGGTCGGTTTTCGGGCCGCGCACGTGGACCTCGAGGTAAGTCAGGCCGCGCAGGGAGGTCCCGATGGTGGGGACGCCCTCGCCCACCATGGTGGTGTCGCTGATGACGACGTAATCGCAGGCGAGCCGATCCTGGTGGGCCTTCACGAAGGGCATGAGGTGCGCGCTCCCCACCTCCTCCTCCCCTTCCGCCAGGACGACGAGGTTGACGGGGAGGGCGCCATCGGCCTTCATGTGGGCCTCGATGGCCTTCACGTGGAGGTAGAGCTGCCCCTTGTCGTCCACGGCGCCGCGGGCGAACAGCTTCCCGTCCCGGACCTCGGGCGCGAACGGCCCGGAAGTCCACTCGTCCAGCGGCTCCGGCGGCTGGACGTCATAGTGGCCGTAGAGGAGGACCGTGGGGGCGTCCTCGCCGGCGGCGCGGTATTCCCCCAGGACGATGGGGAAGCCGTCCGTCTGCTCGATGCCGACATCGAGCCCCGCCTCCCTCATCCGGTCGGCGAGCCACTCGGCGGCGCGGCTCATGTCGGCGCGGTGCTCGGACTTGGCGCTGATGCTCGGGATCCGGAGGAACTCGAAGAGCTCGTCCTTGAAGCGAGGCATGTGCTCGGTGATGTAGTCGTCTACGCTGGCCATCGTTCGCGTCCTCGGTTGCGGTCTCGGGCCGCGGTCGTGCGGCAAGGGGCGCGCGTCGGAGCGCGGCGGTCCCCGGCTCCGATGTAGGGCGGGGGCGGGGCGGCGGCAAGCTGGTGTCTAGGGGGCCGGGGGCTCGACCGGGGGCTCGACCGCGCTGAGGGTGTGCCAGTAGAGGTGCCTGGCCCGTGGCTCGGCCCGGAGCCCCTCCAGCAGGGCGGCGGCGGTCTTGGCGGTGTAGCTCGGGTCGAGCGCCAGTCCCCGGGCCGCGAACCATTCCGTGGCCGCGGCGCCGGCCTCGGTGGGGTGGCCGTAGCCCGGGCCCAGGAACCCCCCCGCCAGCGCCACGCGGTCCATCGCCAGGCGCGGGTCGGGGGCGGGGATCCCGGCAGCCCTGAGGATCTTCACCGCGCGCTCCAGGAGCCGGCCCAGGACGAGGTCGTTGGCGATGGCGCCCGGTACGATCCGCACGCCCACGATCCGGTCGGTCAGGTCGGTCATGGCCGCGCCGATGGCGAGCCCCGCCACCGTCCCGAGCGTCCCTGCCGCGACCCAGACGACATCCGGCCGCGGCAGCTCCCCGGCCCGGACCTGCTCCGCGAGCTCCAGGGCACCGCTCACGTAGCCGAGCGCCCCGAGCGGGCTCGAGCCGCCGCCCGGGATCGCGTACGGGGCATCCTTCCGCCGCCGCCACCGCACGGCGGCCTCCACGAACGGCTGCGTGGCGAAGCTGCCGCAGCGGCAGACCTCGTCCGCCCACGCCTCGTTGAGCGCCGCGATCTGCCGCGCGTGCTCCGTCATGGGCTGCGGGAAGACCACCAGCGTGGTGGGGAACCCCGCCCTGCGGCCGTGGACGGAGGTCGCCAGCGCGTGGTGCGATCCGACCACGCCGGTCGTGATCAGCCGCCGGGACCCGCTCGCCCGCGCATCGGCGAGCAGGTACTCCAGCTTCCGGACCTTGTTGCCGCCGTACAGCGGGCTCGTCCGGTCGTCCCGCTTCACCCACAGCTCTCCCGCCAGCCACGCCGGGACATCCCCCACGCGCGCCACCGGCGTGGGCCACTCCCCCAGTGGCGTCCACGGTATTCGCTCCGCCGCCTGCGGGAACGCGCGAAAGAGCGGGTTCCCGCTCATGCTGCCGCCTCCGGCCCGATCCGCTCCAGGATGCGGTCGGCGACGGCGAGCCCCAGCGCCATGGTCGTCACCTGCGGCGGCACGCCCACGGAGCCGGGGAAGAGCGATGTGTCGGCCACGTAGACGTCCGGCTCGCCCCAGAGCCGCCCCTCCGGATCGCACGCGGCGTCGCTCCGCCGACCGCCCAGGGGGCAGCTTCCCTGGGGGTGGACGGAGCCCAGCGGGATCCTGTGCACGCCGTCGCGGGCGCGGGCGAGGGCGTCGTCGAGGGCGGCTTCGTCGGTGACGGGCGGGGCGTCGTCGTAGGGCAGGTGGACGGTGCGGGCGCCGGCGGCGAGGAACAGGCGTGCGAGGGCGCGGACGCCGCGTCGCAGCTCGGCCCTGTCCCGCGCTTCCGGCTTGTAGCGGGCCACGGGCCGGCCGTCGCGGGCGGTGGTGACCCGGCCCTCCGTCTCGTCGTGGAGCAGCACGCCGCAGCTCGCGAGGTCCGGGAACCGGCGCATGATGGACCGGTGCGCCACGCCGAGCCCGGATGTCGACGCGGCCATGGTCCCGGGCCAGAGCGCCAGCGCGATGAACAGGAACCCGCCGCGCCCGTCCGTCTCGAAATCCGCGAACTCGTCCACGACCACCGACTGCGGGAGCCCCCGCCACGCGCGGATCTCCGCGGGCATCTCCGCCTGGACGAGGGCGCTCGGGTGCAGCCGCAGCCCGCGCCCGACGCGGTCGTTTCCGAGCCCACTGCGCAGCAGCAGGGCGGGCGTGTCGAGGGCGCCCGCCGCGACCACCACGACCTCCGCCTCCACCACCAGCTCGCCGCCATCCCCGCCCCCGGGGCCGACCCGGTCGCAGATCACCCGCCGCTCCCCCGCCCGCCCCTCGAGCCGGACGGCCGGGGCGTCGCACACCACGCGGGCGCCGGCCGCCACCGCCCGGGGCACCCACGTGAGGGATGCGTTCTTCTTGCGATTGTACGCGCAACCCAGAACGCAGTAGCCGCACCCGGAGCAGACGTCCCGGTTGTGGTCCGCGACGCGGTAGCGCCACCCGAGCGCAGCGGCCCCCCGCCGGATCGCGCCGTTGTTCGCGTTGATCCCGGACTCCGGGATCGGCCTCGCCTCGAGCGTCTCCCGAACGTGGCGGAGGAGCGGGGCGAGCGCATCGTCGTCGTAGGGGAAATGGTGCTCGGCTCGCCACCGGTCCAGGATCCCCGCGGGCGGGTCCCAGACCAGCCCGGTGTTGTGCAGCGTGGACCCTCCGACGCCGCTGCCCTGGAGGATGCCGATCCCCCTGTCGGCGGTGGTCCGCAGCCCGGCCTCCCGGAACAGGCGCGGGAGCATCTCGAGCTCGCGCTGCGTGGCGTCGGCGGCGGTGAAGAGGCCGCCGGCCTCCACCGCGACGACGTCCACCCCCGCCTCCGCGAGCCGCGCCAGCGCCGCCGCGCCGCCCGCGCCGGTCCCGACGACGCAGACCTTCGCGCTGAGCCGCGTGCCTGCGGGCAGCTCCCGCGCGGACGTCACGCCGGGCCGCGGGCCGGCGGGGCCCGGGTCGGGAGCGCGGAGGGCGGGCGCGTCGTGGACGGGGATGTCCACGCGGCCGAGCCACGGGCCGTCGTAGCCGACGTCCGCCCAGGCCTCCTCGCGGCCGTAGTAGGCGAGGGCGCCGAGGGCCCTCAGGGCGGCCGCGCCCTGCCGGCGGAGCGGGACCGCGCTCGCGGCCCAGGAGCGGAGCCACGCCTCGCGGCGGGCGGGATCCAGGTCGCTGAAGCGCCGGAGCCGCGCCAGCGCCGCGGGGGCGGCATACTCCAGCCCCGCGAGCAGCGCGCCCAGGAGTCGACGATCCGACGCGGGCATGCGCCGGACGAACGGATCGATGGCGTCCGCCACGCCGGGCCCCGCGGCGGCCCCGGCGACCGTCTCGGCCACGGCGGTGAAGATCCTGCGTTCCCGGTCGCTCAGGGGGCGCGCCATGCCGGAAGGTAACCCGCTCCCCGGACGGGCGGATACCACGCTGGCGCGGTTCTTCGCGTTCCTCGCGTGAGCCCGCCCGGCGGCCGCACACCCCTCATCCATCGCCCGGACAGCGCCGGGGCTGGCGTCGGCCCCGCGACCGCCGCAGTCTTCTCCATTCACCCGGGCCCCCGGAGGCACCATGCGCGACAGCCGCCGCACCTTCCTCGGCCGGTTCGCGGCCGCCACCGTCACCCTCGCCGCCATGCCCCAGCGCCTCCTGGGGGTCGACGGGGCCGGGGCGCGGGCGGGCGCCCGCGCACGGAGCGCCGGCGATGTCGCCCACGCCGGCCGGTGGGTCCGGGACGGCATGCCCGCGCCGCCCGCCGGGGCGGTGCCGGCGGAGTTCTGGGCGGAGCTGCGCCGCGAGTTCCTGATCCCGGCCGACCAGGCCTTCTTCAACACCGGCACGCTCGGGTCCTCGCCGAAAGTGGTGGTGGAGGCCGTCACCGCACACATGACGCACGTGGAGCGTGATGTCGCCGCGTGGGACTACCACCCCGACCACGAGCAGTTCTTCACCGGCTACTTCCCCGAGCGCGGGATCCGGGAGAAGATCGCCGCCGTGGTGAACGCGACCGCCGACGAGATCGCGCTGACCCAGAACGCCACCTTCGGAATGAACTTCCTGGCGAACGGGCTCGACCTCGGGCCGGGCGACGAGGTGGTGGTGATGGCCGGGGCGCACCCGGGGGGGCGTGGCGGCTGGGAGCTGCGCGATGCGCGGCACGGCCCGGCGGTCCGCCTGGTCACCGTCCCGGAGACCCCGGACTCCCCGGAGCAGCTCATCGACCTCTTCGAGCGGGAAACCACCCCGCGCACGCGCGTCTGGGCCATCCCCACCTCACCAGCGGCACCGCCATCCTCTTCCCGGTCCGGGAGATGTGCCGCCGGGCGCGGTCGCGCGGGATCGTCAGCGTGGTGGACGGCGCGCAGACGCTCGGACACCTGGCGGTGGATCTCCGGGACATGGGCTGCGACGCCTACTTCACCTCGCCCCACAAGTGGCTGCTCGCCCCCGTCGGTACCGGGTTCGTGTACGTCCGGGGCGAGCTGATGCCGCGGCTGTGGCCCACCCTGGCCAGCGACCAGTGGGACAACCGGGAGGACCCGGGGTTCCGGCTCATGCAGTACGGCACCGGGAACCTGTCCCTCCTGGTCGGACTCGAGAAGGCGCTCGACTTCCACGCGGCCATCGGGTCCGACCGCGTCCAGCAGAGGATCGTCGGCCTCGCGGACCGGCTCCGGGAAGGGCTCGAGGGGATCCCCGGCGTGACCATCCACTCCCCGACGCACCCCGCCCTCCGCTCCGCCACCACCATCTGGTCGATGGCCGGCCGGTCGCCCGCGGAGCTCCAGGATGCGCTCTGGGACCGGGCGAAAGTGCGCGTGCGCAGCGTCGGACCGGGGGTGCGGCAGTGCTGCCACATCTACACGCTCGAGGAGGACGTCGAGCGCTCGCTGCGGACGACGCGCGCCCTCGCGGGCTGACGCCCCCGTGAGCCCGGGCCGCACCGGGGGGCCGGACGGCCGCGGTTCCGGCCCGGCCGCGCCCGACGCCCGCCGAACGGTCCCGCCGGCGCCCGGCGACGGCTCGCCCTGGCGCGGGCTCCTGCGCGGAAACGTCCTCTGGCTATCGGTCGCGTCCTTCCTGAACGACGCGTCGAGCGAGATGATCTTCCCGCTACTCCCGCTCTTCCTGGTGGGCACCCTGGGGGCGGGCCCCGCCTTCCTGGGACTCGTCGAGGGGGTGGCGGAGACGACGGCCGCGTTCGTCAAGCTGGCGGGTGGCTGGCTGTCCGATCGGCTCCGGCGCCGCCGCGCCCTCGTGGCCTGGGGATACGCCGGGGCGGCGGCGACCCGGCCCCTCATGGCGGCCGCCACCCTCCCGTGGCACGTCCTCGCCATCCGGTTCGGCGACCGCATCGGCAAGGGCGTCCGGTCGGCGCCCCGGGATGCGCTGCTCGCCGAGTCCGTACCGGGCGCCACACGGGGCCGCGCGTTCGGCGTCCACCGGGCGGCCGACCACGCCGGCGCGGTTCTCGGGCCGCTCCTCGCCTCCGGCATCCTGCTCCTCCATCCCGGTCGGCTGCGGCTGGTGTTCGCCCTCGCCGTCATCCCCGCCGCCCTGGCCGTCCTCGTGGTGCTGGCCCGCGTCCGCGAGATCGCCCCCGCCGGGGAGGACCGCGGCGACCCGGCCCCCGGGGACGTCCCGGCTCCCGCGCCGCTCCAGGGCGGCGGCATGGACCGCGGCTTCGTGGCGTTCCTCGTCGTCCTCGTCCTGTTCACCCTCGGGAACGCCTCCGACGCGTTCCTCCTCCTCCGGGCCGCGGACCTCGGGGTGGGCGTGGCCCTGATCCCGCTCCTGTGGGGGGCGCTGCACGTGAGCAAGACGGGGTGGAACCTGGTGGGCGGCGCCGTCGCGGACCGGGTCGGAGCTCGACCGGCGCTGGTCGCCGGCTGGGTCGTCTACGCGGGCGTGTACGCGGGCTTCGCCCTCGCCACGGAGAGCTGGCACGCCTGGGCGCTCTTCGTGGGGTACGGGCTCTTTTACGGGCTGGCCGAGCCCGCCGAGAAGGTGCTGGTCGCCGGGATGGCGCCGTCCGCCGCCCGCGCACGGGCTTTCGGCGCGTACCACTTCGCCATCGGCATCGCCGCGCTGCCCGCGAGCGTGGTGTTCGGGATCATCTGGGAGGCGTGGGGCGCCCCCGCCGCGTTCCTCTTCGGAGCCGCGCTGTCGCTGGCCGCCGCGGCGCTCCTGCCGCTCGCGACGCGGCCCGCCGGGCCGGCTGCCTAGCTGCCCCATTCCCGAGTAGCCGCGACCCGACGGGTGAGCGGCCGACGCATTTCCGCCGGCGGGCGACGTCCCGGCTGAAGTCTGGCAC
>DATKBW010000030.1:0-2645 GCA_035513575.1 Longimicrobiales bacterium
GTGCCTGCCGGACCACCCTGGGATGAACGGCTTCCAGCCGATGTGCCTCGATGAGACGTGGATGCAGTGGCTGCAAGCCTTCGCCACGGGCGCGGAGCCGCAGGTGGACCGTGTCGGCTTCGCCTACATGGTCACAGCGGAAGAGGAGGGGAGCAACACCGACCCCACCGCAACCGCGCCGACGCAGGACAACCAGTGGCACTCGTGGGGGCCCCACGTGATGGTGGTCTTCCCGGACGAGGCGGCGATGGCCGGAATCCCGACCGAGCCGCGGCACGACGGAGCGTACGTGATGTGGGGCGGTACGCCGTACGCGCACGTGATGCTGCCGGCGGAAAGCGGGCGCTAGACCGGAGGACTTCTCGGGGGAGGTCGTCGGGGGGCGAGGCGGCCTCTCCCGCGCCCCTTAAGCGGGCGGACGGGGCTGGCGCTCCCATCCACGGCTCCGACCGCGCCGGCCGCGAGCGGCTGCTCCGCTACTGCGCCCGGCCACCGCGGGGATCGTCGCCGGGGCCGGGCTGGCGCTGGGCAGCGCCCGCCTCGCCCCCTCACGCACGCCCCCGCGAAGAGGCCCCCCGAGCACCCGCAAGCGTCAGTGGGTATGCATCGCTGCCGCCACCTGGCACTTCGCGTTGAGGGCCGCCGATGTCTCCGCGTCCACTACGTTGGTGAGCGGAGCGGGTGCCGGCGGGACACCGAGGAACGTCGCAACGATGACGGTCTCTCCCGCGGTCGGGTTGAATGCGTAGTGGATATTGCCGAAACCGGGATCGACGAACGCGGTCCGCGCCGGATACGACCGCTTAACGCAGTCGTCCGCGTACACGAAGGTCAGTTCGCCCTGCGTCACGCTGACCATGACGAGGCCGGGTGCGAGTGCCATGGAAAGCGGACGCCGGGCTGCACGGTGAATCGCACGACCGCGATGTTGGAGGCGTCCTGGAGGTTGATGACCTCGGTCGCGCGACCGTCGGGCTTCACCCGGATCTGTGCGGCGACCTTGTCGGTGAACGTGTGCCGCATGGTCAGCGGTTCGGCCAGGATCGGAACCGTATGCGACGAGTTGGCGAGCCCGGTTCATCCTCTCCTCATCGGCTCCGGTCCGTGGCTGCCGGCCGGCCCCGGCAACGTCTACGAGGTGCAGGGCCGTTACCAGGAAGCCGTGGACGAGTACGCGCGCCTTGCCACGCTGCGCGGCGCGACGCCCGGCGAGGTGGACGCTCTGCACGCGCCTTCAACCGCGGCGGCATGCCCGCGTTGTGGCGCGCCTGGATCGACATGGACCAGCGTCAGAAGCCGGACCTCCAGGACCCGCTCCGGACGGCGAAGCTGTCGCTGCTGGCCGGCGATACGGCGCAGGCGATGGACTGGCTCGACCGCACGTTCGAGGAGCGCAACCCGGGGCTCGTCATGCTCGGGAGAGGGCCGCAATCGTCGCTCGATGGGATGCAGGACCATCCGCGCGTGGCTCGGATCATCGCGGCCATGAGACTGCCGCGCGGCTGATCGTTCGCGATCCTGACTCAGTCAGGCCTTCCTCTGACGCCGGGCGCTGCCCCGCGATCCGCTCGGGGTCGCCCGGGCGGCCGTCCGCCCCCTATCTTGCGGCCATGAACACTTTCCGGCTCTCCCTGCCCTCCATCCTCACGGCTCTGGCCGTCCTCTCCATGCTCGCGGCCGCGGCCCCGCCGGCGGTGTCGGCCCAGGATCCTGACTCCGCGATCGCCCCGACACCGGAGTCGCCCCCGGCTCCGCCCAGCCTCTTCCAGCTGCCCGTGCGGGCCGGGGCGCTGGTGGATTCGGCCGCCCGGGCGGAGGAGGCGGTCCGGCGCCTGACCACGGTCGGAGACCCGGCGGAGGAGGTGCGGGAGGCGGCATCCCGCACGGGCGAGCTGCGGGCGCTCATCGAGTCGATGGTGGACCTGGACGTGATCCGGCTGGAGCGGCTCTCCCGGCTCCGGGACCAGGCGCTGATCGAGGACGGCCGGCTCGAGAACCTCCGGAACAGGCTGACGGCCCGTCTCGACGAGCTGGACGAGGTGCGGGCGCAGTGGCTGCGGCGCGACGAGGTCTGGCGCTCGTGGCGGACCAGCCTGCGGGACGAGGCGGGCTACGACGCGGTGGCGCCGGACGTGGCCCGGGCCCTCGCGAGCATCGACACCGTCCTGACGGCCACCTCGGAGGCGGGGGGCGACCTGCTGGCCCTGCAGCGGGAGGTGGAGTCGATGCGGGCGGACATCGCGCAGGTGGGCGAGGTCCTCTCCGACATCCGGTCCCGGCGGAGGGAGGCGCTCTTCGAGCGATCCCAGCCGGTGCTCCTCTCCGGTGCCCACCGAGCGGAGCTGGCGGAGGCGGGGTGGCGGGCGTGGAACCCCATGGCCGCCGTCGAGCTCGCGGCGTACGTCGCTTTCGTCCGGGACCACCTGGGGCTCCTGGGCTTCCACATCCTGCTGGCCGCGCTCCTCGGGGTCCTGGTCCGGAGGCTGCGGTCGCGGGTGGCCGGAGACGAGGCCTGGAGGGGTCTGGCCGGCCTGCCGTTCACCCTGGGCGTCTTCGCGTCCGTCGTGGTCGCCATGGTCCGGGTCACCCTGGCGCCGCCGCTCTGGGACGTCTTCCTCTGGATCCTCCTCGGGGTGACGGCCGCC
>DATKBW010000031.1:0-3673 GCA_035513575.1 Longimicrobiales bacterium
AGGAACTCCCAGCCGTCCATGTCGGGCAGCATGATGTCGAGCGTGATGAGCGACAGCGGCTGCTGCCGCGCGAGGACGAGGGCGGCTTCCGCGGTGGGAGCGTGCACCACCGTGAAACCTTCCCCCTCGAGCTGAGCGCGGATGAGCTCGGCGGACTTGAGGTCGTCCTCCACGACCAGAGCCGTGCGGAGGCCATCCGTGATGTCGACGGCGACGGGCTCCGCGGGGCGCGCCCGCGTGGCCTGGCTGCCCGGCTCCCGCGCGGGGAGCCACACGGTGAACCTGGAGCCCTCCCCCTCTGCGCTCTCCATCGCGACGGCGCCGCCATGCAGCTCGGCGAGCAGCTTCACCATCGCGAGGCCCAGGCCCGTGCCCTCGAATTTGCGCGCCAGGCCGCTGTCGATCTGCGTGAACGGCTGGAAGAGGCGGTCGAGGGCCTCCTCCGAGATCCCGACGCCCTCGTCGCTGACGGTGATCCGGAGGAACTCCGGAGAGTCGGCGTCCGCGGCCGTGAAGCTGCGGCCCGCCCAGGAGCTCGCCCGCCGACCGACATCGTCGGCGCCGACGCGATGCGCCCGCAGTACGACGCGGCCGCCGTCGTTGCTGAACTTGACCGCGTTCGACAGCAGGTTGTAGAGGATCTGCTTCACCTTTCGCGCGTCGACCTCGATGGTGCCCAGCTCACCCTCGGCGTCCAGCTCCAGGCGGATGTGCCGCTCCGCGGCCTTCTCGCGGATGATGGAGAGGCTGTTGCCGAACAGCGCCCCGATCGCGACCGGCTCCAGGTCCAGCTCCATCTTCCCGGCCTCCACCTTCGACAGGTCCAGGATGTCGTTGATGAGGGAGAGCAGGTGCTGGCCGCTGCTGAAGATGTCGGCGACGAACCGGTCCTGCTGCTCCGACAGCGGGCCGACCAGCCCGTCCTTCATCAGCTCGGAGAAGCCGATGATGGCGTTGAGCGGCGTCCTCAGCTCGTGGGACATGTTGGCGAGGAACTCGGACTTCATCCGGCTCGCCTCCTCCAGCTCCACGTTCGTGCGCTCGAGCGTCTGCTCGTAGCGCTTCAGCTCCGTCATGTCGCGCGCGGACGCGAATACCCCCTGTAACTGGCGGTCGCGATCGTGGAACGTGCTGGCGTTGTAGGAAACCACCGTCAGGGCCCCGTCGCGGGCACGCGCCGTGAGCTCGTAATCCGTGACCTTGCCCTCCTGGAGCACCCGCTTGATGCCGGCCTCCGCCCGCACCGGGTCGGTGAAGCAGCTCTTGAAAGGCGCCCCGATCAGCTCGTCGCGCGTCCGGCCGGTCAGCGCCTCCGTCTGCTTGTTGACATCGGTGATAATGCCGCGCGGGTCCGTCGTCATGAGCGCGTCGATGTTCGACTCGATGAGCGACCGCGTGTAGAAATGCTGGTCGCGCAGGCGCTGATCCAGCTTCATGCGCTCCTCCTCCACCCGCTGCCGCGCCGTGTTGTCCGTGCCGATCAGCAGGTAGCCGATGATCGCGCCCTCCGCGTCCCGTAGCGCCGTCACCGAGACCACGGCCGGGAAGCGGCTGCCATCCTTGCGGATGTAGGTCAGCTCGTAGATGTCCTCGATGCCGCGCGACGCCTTGAACACCAGCGCCTCGAAGCCGGGCGCGATGGGAGTTTCGAGTTCCAGGCTCAGCACCTCGGCGCGACGGATCAGCTCCTGGGGGTCCGAGATGTCGGCCGGCGTGATCTTGTTCGTCACGTCGGCCGCCGCGTAGCCGAGCATGCGCTCCGCCCCCGTGTTGAAGATCTGTATGACGCCTTCCGCGTCGGTGGCGATGCTCGAGAAGTTGGCGCTGTTCAGGATCGCGCTCTGGAGCGCGCCCGCCTTCAGCAGCGCCTCCGCCCGCGTCATCTCCACCTTGCCGCCGTCGCGCTGACGCTTACGTCGTGAAATCATCTGCATCATTCCCTCCAGGGTTCAGCCGGATGCTTTCTCACGACCCGCCACGCGGCGCCGCTCATCCTGCTCTTCCGAGACCCATTCGAGGAGGTCGCCGGGTTGTACAGCCAGCGCCCGGCAGAGCCGGTCCAGGGTGTCGGTCCTGAACCGCCCGAAGCGCTGCCTCGGATCCGCCAGCCGGTATGCCGTGGGCACCGTCAGACCCGTCTCCTGTAGCACATTCCGCGCCTTCAGGGGAGTCGGCGAGAGCGTTGTTGCCTCAACCTTTGCAGATCAATCAGGGCTCGTTGTATCCGGCGCTGCACCGCCTCGAACAGAAGCGCTGGCTGAAATCGGAGTGGCGCAAGTCGGAAACAGGCCGTGAGGCCAAGTTCTATTCGCTCACCCCGGCGGGTCACAGGCAGCTTGCGGTCGAGAAGAAGAGCTGGGACCGACTGACAGCGACCGTCCGGTTGATCTTCAACGAGGGGACATAGGCCGTGGCAAAGATTCTCAATCTCTTCCGCCGGCCGCGACCAGGTCCGCCACGATCGCTCCAATCACCGCGCTCCAGCAGGAATAGTCGCCCTCTCGCGTCGATCCAGCGCAATGCACACGAGACATCGATGGCTGTACAGGCGATCAACCCCTCCCGCCTGCGTCAGTGCTGGCCACGAGAAGATCGAGCTGGAAGGCTTCAACGACTGACCCGCAAGAGACACGCGGTGAGCGTCCTCGCCGCCGCCCGCGGCACGTCGAGCATCCCGGAGCGGGACTACCTGCGGCTCAAGGCCGCGCGGCTGGCGGAGACCGTTGCTCGAGCCACGCCCGGCTGCACCGCGGCGATGCGCGACCCTGGAAAAAATTTGCTTGCGGTTGCGGTGTTCCGGTGACATCCTGGGGCCCCGTTTCCTCTCTCTCCGGAGACATTCCATGAATCGGACCCCTGCCATCCTCACCGCACTTCTCACGATTCTCGTGCTGGCGCCGTCGGCGCAGGCCCAGATCGGCCAGCCGCCGGAGCTGCAGACATCGTTCATGATGCTCAACCAGCACGTCTGCCCCGCTCAGAACATGGAGCAGGTGATGGACATCGCCCGACAGCAGCTGGCGCCCGCTCTCGCGCAGATGAAAGCGGCGGGCGAGATCAGCGAGTGGGGGATCCTGACGCACGCCTGGGGCGACGAGTACAACTTCAACTTCTACCTGATCACCGCCGACATCGACCGGTTCGTCAGTACCGCCTGGCCGTCTCTGCTGGCCCGCACCACCGAGCTGGACCCCGACTGGTTCGACCGCTTCGCGCCGCTGTGCACCATGCACAAGGACAACCTGTACACCGTGCGCAGCGACGGCGGCTGAGCCGTGAATGCCTCCGTCGTCCCTTCGGTGGACGACGGAGGCGGCGACATCACCGCGCTCCTGGACGCGAATCTCCAGATCCGCTCCCGCGCGCGCTTCCTCCGCGGCCGCCGGGACTGGGGCCTCATGGAGCGGCGTCCTCAGCTTTCCACGCACACGGCCACGCCCACGAAATAGGAGCGGGCAAGCGTACGGGGACGCGGTCCGACGCCCCGGGGTGGAGCCAGGCGCCGGGAGCTTACGGCCGGCGGCTCCTGTCGCACGAGCGGTCCGCAATAACGTTCCGAACCCTTCATTCCGTATCCGATCCCGGCTGCCCCACGGCGACGCTCGAACCGCGTTTTTTCGCGGAACCACGCCATTTTCCGGCCGTCGCGGCGGCGTGGTCCCACGCTTGCCCT
>DATKBW010000032.1:0-27897 GCA_035513575.1 Longimicrobiales bacterium
CTACAGCGTCCACCCGGACCGGGGGCTCCTGCCGTTCGGCGACATCACGTCCTCCTCGCCCCCCATCGTCGTCAACGGCGTCATCGTCGTCGGCAACTCGCACGACCGCGGCTATTACCCCGACTTCAAGGAGAACGTCCCCGGACACGTCCGGGGCTATGACGTGGCGACGGGGGAGATGAAGTGGATCTTCCACGTGGTGCCGCAGCCGGGCGAGGTCGGCCACGATACCTGGGAGGACGACTCGTGGACGTATACGGGGAACGTCTCCTCCTGGGCGCCGCTGTCGGCCGACTCGGAACGGGGGCTGGTCTTCATCCCCACCGACACCCCCTCCAACGACTACTACGGGGGCGACCGCCTGGGCGACAACCTCTTCGGGACGTCCCTCATCGCCCTGAACGCGGCGACGGGCGAGCGCGTGTGGCACTTCCAGATGGTGCACCACGACGTCTGGAACATGGACAACCCCAACGCGCCCAAGGTCCTGGACGTGACGGTGCGCGGTCGACGGACACCCATCGTCGTGGAGACCACGAAGCAGGGGTTCGCCTACGTGCTGAACCGGGAGACCGGCGAGCCGGTGTGGCCGGTCGAGGAGCGTCGCGTGCCCCGGTCCGACATCCCCGGGGAGCGCACCTCGCCCACGCAGCCCTTCCCGACGAGGCCCGCGCCCTTCGAGCTCCAGGGGATCACCGAGGACGACCTGATCGACTACACCCCCGAGCTCCGGGCGGAGGCGCTCGCGATCGCCCGCGACTACCGCATGGGCCCCCTGTTCACGCCACCGTCCCTGGCCGAGGCGCCCGACGGCACCAGGGGCGCGTTCGTGGTGCCGGGCGCCAACGGCGGCGCCAACATCCCGGGCGGCTCATCGGTGGACCCCGAGACGGGCGTGCTCTACGTGGCGTCCCAGCGCGGGCACAGCGTGATCTCCATGGTGCCGGGGGCGAGCCGGGGCTCCAACGCGGGCTACGTCTCCCTGGGCCCGGGAGGGATCCGCGGCCCCCAGGGGCTGCCGCTCCTCAAGCCGCCCTACGGCGCGATCACCGCCATCGACCTGAACACGGGCGAGCAGCTCTGGCGCATCCCCAACGGGGACACTCCCGAGGACGTCGCCGCGCACCCGGCGCTGGCGGGCGTGGACCTTCCGGTCACGGGGAAGAACGGCCACGCGAACATCATCACGACGCGCACCCTGATGATCTACGGCGAGGGCCGGGGCGGCGAGCCGTGGCTCCACGCCGTGGACAAGCGGACCGGCGCGGAGGTGGGGCGCCTCCGCCTCCCCGCGACGACCAACACGGCGCCCATGAGCTTCAGCCACGGGGGCCGACAGTTCATCGTCGTCGCCGTGGCCCAGGCCGGCGTGGAGGCGGAGCTCGTCGCGCTGGCGCTGCCGGAATGACGGGAAGCGAAGGCGACGTCCGGCGGGGCGTGGACCGGCGCACCTTCCTCCGCGCGGCGGGGGCCGCGGGCGCGGCGGCCGCGCTGGGGCTGGGGAAGGCCGCCGAGGGTGGCGCGTCCCCGCTCGCCTCCGCGGCGCCCGAATCGGGCCGCGCCCCCCTCGTCCGCGCCGGCGCCGCTCCCGACGTGATCGTGGTGGGCGCCGGCGTCTTCGGTCTGTGGACCTCCTTCTACCTGAACCGCATGGGGGCGGACGTTCTCCTCCTGGACCAGTACGGGCCGGGGAACTCCCGGGCGACCTCCGGGGGTGAGACGCGGGGTGTCCGCACGAGCTACGGCGACCGGCCGCACGGCCTCTCCTGGGTGCGCTGGGCCGACGAGGCGACCCGCCGCTGGAAGCGCTTCGACGCCGAGTGGCGGGACCGCCTGCTCCCCCGGCTCTTCTTCACCACCGGCGACCTCATCCTCCGGGAGGAGATGGAGCCGTACCTGGAGGCGACGAAGTCCCACTGGGACGCCGTGGGCATCGAGCACGAGGTCCTGGACGGCGACGAGGTGAAGCGGCGCTGGCCCGTGGTGAACACCGAAGGCGTGGGCGTGGCCTTCCACGAGCCCAGCGCGGGCGTGGTGCGGGCCCGGCGCGCGTGCGAGGCCGTGGCCACGGTCTTCCAGGCCGAGGGTGGCGAGGTCCGGATCGCGAAGGTGCGGCCGGGGGCGAGCGCCGATGGCCGGCTCGGCGATGTGGAGCTGGCGAGCGGCGAGCGCCTGCGGGCCGGGCAGTATGTCTTCGCCGTGGGTCCCTGGTTCCCCAAGCTCTTCCCCGCGTTCATGGCATCCCGGCTCCGCATCTCCATGGGCCACACCGTGTACTTCGGCACCCCGCCGGGCGATGACCGCTTCAACTGGCCCAACCTGCCGAGCTACGGCGTGCCCGGCTGCACCGGCTGGCCCGCGCTGACCCCGGACAACCGCGGCTTCCGCGTCCGCACGGGAGGGCGGCCGCCCATGGACCCGGACCTGTCGCCCCGCCGCCTGGACGCCGAGCACGTCGAGCCGGCCCGGGAGGCCGTGCGCCGGTGGTTCCCCGACCTGGCCGAGGCACCGGTGGTGGAGACCCGGGCCTGCCACTACGAGTCCAGCGTCACGCGGAACTTCATCATCGACCGCCACCCCGACTGGCGGAACGCCTGGCTCGCGGGCGGCGGGTCGGCCGAGGCCTTCAAGTTCGGCCCGGTGAGCGGCGAGTACGTGGCCCGGCGCGTCCTGGGCCAGCCCACCGACCCGGAGCTGGACGAGGGCTTCCGCCTGAGCGAGGAAGAGTTCGACGCGAACCCGGCGGGCGCCGAGCCGTGAGCCACCCCAACCCCGAGACCCCGATGCGCACCATCATCCGCACCTCGCTCCTCGGCCTGGTCCTCCTGACCGTCGCGGCCCCCCCCGGGCCCGCGGCGGCCCAGGGCGGCGACGGGCCGGCGCTCGAGTTCCTGAACCCCGACGGAGCCCGGGGCAACCGGCCCTTCAGCGAGGCCGTCCGCGTCGGCGACATCCTCTATCTGAGCGGGAAGATCGGCACCGTGCCGGGGCGGGGGCTGGCCGAGGGGGGCGTCCAGGCCGAGACCCGGGCCGCGCTGGACGCCATCAAGGCGGCCCTCGAGCGCTACGGCTCCTCCATGGAGCGAGTGTTCAAGTGCCTGGTGATCCTGACCGACATGGCAGACTTCGGGGCCATGAACGAGGTGTACACCAGCTACTTCCCCGGCGACAAGCCGGCCCGGAGCGCCTTCGCCGCATCCGGCCTGGCCGCGGGCGCCCGCGTGGAGATCGAGTGCGTCGCGGCCGTGGGTGAGGGACGGGGAGGGCGGACCGGCGCGGGCGGCGCGCGCTGACCGGTCCGCGGGATCAGCCCGCGGCCTGAACGGGACTGTTGACATTGATCCGCCCCACCTGAACTTTTGACGCGGCTGTCCGAGCGGTGTCACGAGCGCGAGCGCAGTCTTTCCGCGCCGTCCAACCCCCTGCCGTTCCCGGCAACTGCTCGGTGGTGCCAGTGCTTTTCCCGGTGTGGCGACGCCGCCACTGCTCACGGCCCGGAGGCCCCCATGCCAGCCCCATCCGACGTTCTCGTCGACGACGATCTCCAGCTCACCCTCGCCGCCTCATGAACGCTCCCGCCTCGCCCCCGCTCCCCGACAAGCTCGGTCTCGCCCTGGCCGGCGGCGGGTTCCGCGCCTCGCTGTTCCACGTGGGCGTCCTGCACCGCCTGGCCGAGCTGGACGTGCTCCGCCACGTGCAGGTGCTCTCGACCGTGTCGGGCGGCTCGATCACCGGCGCGCTGTACGCGCTGCGACTGAAGAAGTGGCTGGAGGATCCGTCGCGCGGGCCGCGCCTGTCGCGGCAGGACTACGTCGCGCTCGTCCGGGAGGTGGACGAGCTCCTGTGCGATGGCATCGCGAAGAACCTGCGCACGCGCCTGTTCCTGAACCCGATCACGACGCTGCGGGTGCTGCTGACCCACGACTCGATGGGCCGCGCCATGGCGCGCCTGTACGAGCGGCACATCTTCCACGAGGCCGTCCTGCGCCCCGCGGGCGCGCCGCGCCGCGAGCTGTCGTGGCTGGGACGCCGGCGAGAGCGCGGGGTGGTGAAGGAGGCGCTGGAGTTGGGGAACCTCCGCGTCCGCCCCCACGGCGCGGATGTCCGCCCGGGCCTCGACGCGTACAACGCGGCGGAGGAGGCGGCCGGGGACGGGTCGGTGTTGACGCGGTGGATCGTGAACGCGACGTCGCTGAACTCCGGCGGTCGCTTCTTCTTCTCGGCGGTCGAGCTGGGTGACTGGTACCTGGGCGCGTTCCGCCGCGATGAGGTGAAGGAACTGCTGCCGCGGCGGCAGCTCCTGCTGGAGGGCGACGTCGCGGATCTGGTGGCGCGGGTCGAAGCGGAGGCCGCCCGGGCCATGGACGACCCGGACGCGCTCGCGCGGCTGCGGACACTGTCGCTGGCGCTGCGGTGGCGGCTTCGCCTGCGCCCGGAGGAGCGAGCCTCGAAAGGAGGGGAGGAGTCTGCCGCCAAGCTGGAGGGCTGGGAGGCGCTGCGCGGCCATACCGCGCTGCGATCGCGCTTCCCCGGGGACCTGGAGGACTGCGCCCTCGGGCTCCTGCGCCAGCTGAAACTCGCCGCCTGGTACCTGCGCTTCGGGTACGAGAGGACCCCGCAGATCACCGGCGGCCGCAGTCGCAAGGCGCTGTGGCGCAGCGTGCTTGCGTTGCTCGGCGACATCGACCGGGAGCTGACGAACGCTCTGCGCGAAGCGAAGGTCACGCACGACGATCCCGCCGCGCGCCTGCTGTGCGAGTTCATCGTCGAGCTGTACCTGCTCCGGACCGCCGACCGCGTCTCGCCGCACTTCCACCGGGACTGGGAGCGGCTGAGCGTTTCCGACGCCGTCGGCGCGTCGGCCTGCTTCCCGCCCGTCTTCCCGCCGCTCGTGCTCCTGGGGCTGTACGACGACGCGCACGTCACCCGCCTCGGCCTCACGGACGGCGGCGTGTACGACAACGCGGGGATCACGGCGCTGCTGGACGAGGGTTGCACCTCCATCATCGCCAGCGACACCGGTGGCGTGTTCGACGAGCGGCCGGCGGCGCCGCCCGACCACGTCGGGCTGACGCTGCGGCTCCCCTCCATCCTGACGCGCGCGGTCGGCGGGCTCCAGCGCTTCGGGCTGAGGGAGCGCAAGCGCATCTCCCGCGAGCTCGCCGACCTGGCGGACAGCCTTCCGGCCACCCCGGACTGCGACTCCGCCCGCGCGGCGCTGGCGCAGACCCGGGCGGCCCGCGAGCTCCACGATGTCGCGTATTTCCAGATCGCGTCGCCGGCGCCGTCGATCCCGGTAGCGGAAAGCGAGGAGAAGGACCACGCCCCGCCCATCGGGACGGGTCTCGACCCGCGCCGCGTCGCCGGGCTCCGCACCGACCTCGACGGCTTCGGAGAGGCCGAGATCGCGGCGCTGCTGAACCAGGGGTACGACACCGCCGACCGCTTCGCGCGCGGCTTCATGCAACGGTACGCCCGTGACGACTGGAACCGGGCGAAGCCGGCGCTGCCCCGCGACCGGGTGGGCGGGGCCCGCATCGACCGGGTGCTCGACGCCGGCGCGTCGCGGTTCCTGCGGGCGCTGCGCCTGGGCGCGCCCCTCAGCGTCGCCATCGTGGCCCTCGCCGGCGCGGGGCTGATCACCCTCGCCGTCGTCGGAACCGGTCCCGCCGACCTGTGGTCGGCGGCGCGGTTCGCGTGGACGGCGGGACTCGCCGCGGTCCTCAGCCCGCTGGACATCCTTCCGGTTCCCCTGGCGGACGCGATCCGGTGGGTGCCTCGCGTGATCCCGGACATCGTGCTGCCGTGGCTCGGACCCGTGCTCGCGACCCCGGTCACCATCGGCCTGGTCGGTGCCGGGCTGCTCGCGCTGCTCGTCCGCTCCCGGCGCGAGCGACGCCCGCCGGAACGCCGCCAGCGCTTCGTGCCGATGCGCACGACCGCGAAATGGCTGTCGAGCCTGCGCTGGAACGTGCTGTGGCTCGCCTGGGCCCTGCCGCTGCTCATCGCGGCCGCGTCCACCCTGTGGGCCGCGTCCACCTGGGCGCTGTTCTTCCTGCCCTGGCGGCACGCGGCGAGGATCATCCGGCCGGGGGATGTCGTCGTGGCGCCCCGGCCGGAACCCGTGGACCGGGCGCTCCAGTTGCGCTGAGGGCAGCTCCACGGGGCGGCGAAAAGACCCCGGCGCAACCTGCGCGTGGGCAGCGCGGTCCTTGCCCCGTCGGTCTCGTGGCCCTAACTGTACCAATCCGGCGATCGCACATTCACCCGAGGCACCGTGACGGGAGAGACCTCTCCCAGGCCGATGCTGTCCTCCCTGCTCGCGCTTGGATTCGAGCGGAGCCCTGATCCAGTCGCCGCCAGCCACGCGGAGCGGGTCGACCGCCGCACGATCCGGGTGAGCGCAGCGCGGCCGGCGATGGGGACGCTGGTGACCATCACGGCGCTGGCCCGGTCACGGGCGCGGGCGGAGGAAGCGATCGGCCGGGCGTTCGAGGAGATGGACCGGCTGATCGGGATCCTGTCCCGTTTCGAGAGCGGCTCGGCCCTCAGTCAGCTCAACCACGCCGGCCGTCTCGGCTCCCCGCCACCGGAGCTGCACCACGTGCTGGACCGCGCGCTCCGCTACCACCGGACGACCCGAGGGGTGTTCGACATCTCGGTCTGGCCGGTGCTGGAGCTGTTTGGCGCCCGGCTGGGTGGCCCCGCCCCCGCGCCTCCATCGGAGGCCGACGTCGCGGACGCGCTGTCGCGAGTCGGCGCCGACCGGGTCTCGGTGTCCCGTCGCGAGGTACGCTTCGGCGGGGAAGGGATGGCGGTCACCGTGGATGGCATCGCCAAGGGGTACATCGTGGACCGGATGGCGCGCGTGCTGGAGGGGCGGCGGGTCCGCCGGTACCTGATCGATGCGGGCGGCGATATCCGGGTTTCGGGCCGGAAGGAGGGGGGGCGGCCGTGGTCCATCGGGGTCCGCGACCCCCGGCGGGCCGGGCGGCTGCCGGACCGGATCGAGCTCACGCGAGGCGCGGTCGCCACCTCCGGGAGCTACGAACGGCACTTCGACCCGGAGCGCCGCTATCACCACATCGTCGACGCCCGCGCGGGCCGCTCCCCCGTGGAGAGCGAGAGCGTGACCGTCCTCGCTCCCGGCGCCATGGCCGCGGATGCGCTGGCGACGACGCTGTTCATCATGCCTCCGGCCGAGGCCCTCGCGTTCGTGGAGACGCAGCCCGCGTGCGCGTGCCTGATCATCGACCGCGGCGGCCACATGCACCGGTCCAGGGGGTGGCGGAGCGCGGCCCCCGTTCACTCCGAGGAGGTGGAGCTGCAATGACGAATTTCCAGACCGGCACCCTGGTGGGGCTACGGATCATCATCGGCTGGCACTTCCTGTACGAAGGGCTGGCCAAGCTCGCCAACCCGTACTGGACGTCGGCGGGCTACCTGGCCGAGTCCCAGTGGATCTTCGCCGACCTGTTCATCCGCGTGGCCGCGAGCCCGGCCGCCGTGACGGCGGTGGACTACATCAACATGTGGGGGCTCACGCTCATCGGCCTGGCGCTGCTCCTCGGCCTCTTCGCCCGGACCGCCACCATCGCGGCGATCGCGCTCCTCGCCCTCTACTACATCTCGGCGCCCCCGTTCCCCGGGCTCTCCTACCCCATGCCCGCCGAGGGCAGCTACCTGATCGTCAACAAGGTCCTGATCGAGATGGGGGCGCTCCTGGTGCTGCTGGCGTTCCCCACGGCCCGGACCTGGGGCCTGGACCGGTTCCTCGACCGGTTCCGGGCACGGAGGAAAGCCCCTGCGACCGCGGAGCTGCCCGTGGCGGCGCCCGAGCCCCGCGAACCCGTGCACGCGTGAGGGAGACATCATGAGCGACATGAGCGACGACTTCGAAACGACCGACAGCGGCGCGGGCGACGGCGGGCGGGGGCTCACGCGGCGCAGCGTGCTCAAGGCCCTGGTCTCGATCCCGGTGCTGGGGCTGTTCGTCACGGCCTTCCTCGACCGGCGGGCGACAGAGGACCTCAGGCGGCAGGCGCTCCTCGACGAGCTGGGCGTGACGGAGACGGGCCCGGCGGTGATCGAGAACGCCATCTCGCGGCCCCCCGGGAAGCGGATCCGGCTGGGGATCATCGGCTACGGCGGGCAGGGCGAGGCGCTGGTCCGGTTCGCCGGCTACGCGGCGCCCCAGTGGATCGAGGACGCACGTACCCGGCGCCGTGAGGATCCGCGGGACAAGGACCTGGAGACATACCTCGCGCAGGACGACCTGCACGTGGACATCACGGCCGTCTGCGACCTCTTCGACGTCCGGGCCGACCGGGCGATCGCGGCATCCATGGTCGCGGAGCGGCCCGGCGGCGGCGCAAACCCGCCCGCCCGGCGGTTCCGTCGCTATACGGACATGCTCGAGAGCGGGGAGGTGGACGCCGTGATCGTCGCCACGCCCGACCACTGGCACGCCCCCATCACCATCGACGCGGCGGCGCGGGGGATCCACGTCTACTGCGAGAAGTGCATGACGCGGACGGAGGACGAGGCCCATGCCATGTACGACGCGGTCAAGGCATCGGGGATCGTCTTCCAGCTGGGGCACCAGAACCGCCAGTCGGAGAGTCACCTCAAGGCGCGGGAGGTGGCCCGGGCGGGGATCCTGGGGCCGGTCAGCCTCATCGAGTCCACCACCAATCGGAACACGCCGTGGGGCGCGTGGGTGTGGGACATCCACGAGGAGGGGGGCCCCGGCACGATCGACTGGGAGCACTTCCAGGAGGTGGCGGCCAACCGGGTGCCGTTCAGCCTCGAGCGGTTCTTCCGCTGGCGCTGCTGGTTCGACTACGGGACCGGCCTCTCGGGCGACCTCCTGTCCCACGAGTACGACGCCGTCAACATGATCATGGGCCTCGGCATCCCGAAGACGGCCATGGCCTCCGGCGGCATCTACTACTTCAAGGACGGGCGCGACGTCCCCGACGTGTTCCAGGCCGCGTACGAGTACCCCGACCGCGACGTGACCTTCATGTACAGCGCCACGCTGGCCAACGGGAACAATCGGGGGCTGGTCCTCATGGGTCACGACGCGTCCATGCGCGTCGGCGGAGCCCTCGCCGTCTCGGCCGATGGCGCGTCCACCCGCTTCAAGGACAAGATCGACGACGGCACCATCGACCTCACCCGGCCCATGTTCACGTACCGCCCCGGGTTCAAGGGGATCGACGCCGTCACGTCGGCCACCGCCGAGTATTTCGCCAGTCGGGGCCTGCTCTACACGTACCGCGGCGGCCGGCGCGTGTCCGCCTACCACCTCCACCTGGCCGAATGGCTCGACGTCATCCGCAACGGGGGCCGGACCAGCTGCGACATCGAGGCCGGGTTCGAGGAGGCCATAACCTCCCACATGGCCACGCGCTCCTACCTCGAGGGGCGGCGGGTCGAATGGGACGCGGTCCGGCGCAGGATCGTCTAGCGGCGGATCGAGAGGGCCGCGTTGGGCCGGACGGTGGGTAGGGAGCGGAAGGAGGAGGCCGAGCAGAGCCCCATCGAGGAGGTGGCGGGGGAGCAGCTGGGCGTGGAGCGGTGGGACCGGCCGCTGATCTTCCGGGACGCGGCGGAAGCCGCGGTGGACAACGGCCTCCCCTACTGGCTGGTCCTCGTCCTCTCCGGTGCCATCGCCACGCTGGGGCTGGCGCTGGACAGCTCGGCGGTGGTCATCGGCGCCATGCTGGTGGCGCCGCTACTGGGCCCGATCATGGGGCTCTCCCTGGCGCTGGCCGTGGGCGATTCCCGCCTCGCGCTGCAGAGCTTCGCGGTGGTGGGCGGCAGCCTGGTCGTCGTTGTGGCGACGGCCGCCGGGCTGACGGCGCTGCTCCCGTTCCACACCGTGACGCTCGAGATCTCGTCCCGGATCCGCCCCACCACGCTGGACCTGGGCGTCGCGGTGTGCTCCGGGCTGGTCGGCGCCCTGGTCACCATCGCCCGGGGGCAGCGGCTCTCCGCGGCGATCCCGGGCGTCGCCGTGGCGGTAGCGCTGATCCCGCCGCTGGCGGTCGCCGGCTTCGGCATGGCCGCGGGGTGGCAGACGGGCGTGATCTGGGGCGCGTCGCTCCTGCTGGGCGCCAACCTGGCCGGCATCGTCCTGAGCGGCGTCCTGGTCTTCCTCCTCATCGGGATGCACCGGAGCGACGTGGTGGAAGCGGCCCGGCAGTGGCACGCGGGTGCCACCCCGAATGGCGTGGCCCGGCTGGTGTCCCGTCTCCCAGGCGTGGCCCGGGCGGGCGTGTTCGGCTCCGCCCTCGGCCGGGCCGTGCTCGTCCTCGGCTTCGTGGTCGCGCTGGCCATCCCCCTGACGGCCGCGCTGACGGAGGTGGTCCGGGAGGCCAGGGTGCGGGGCGCGGTCGCGGACGCGGTGACGCTGCTGGAGGGGGAAGGCACGACGTCCATCCTGTGGCGGCAGGTCGAGCTGGCATCGGACTCGGCCACCGCGCGCGTGCGGGTCGCCACCACGGTGGGTGTGAGTGAGCGCGCGCGGGAGGCGTTCCGCCGGCGCGCCACCGAGCTGGCCGGTGAGCCGGTGTCCCTCCGCCTGGAGCAGCTGCCGGCCTCCGCGGGGGGCGCCTCGGGGCTGCAGGCGCTGCTGCGCGGCGGGGAGCGGCGAGGCGGGGCGGTGGAGGCGCCCTGGCCGGAGACGGTGGAGCGGGCGCGGGAGGCGCTGGAACGGGCCGCGTGGTCGCTGCCCTTCCCGGAGGGGGCGCACGCCGTCGGCGTCGCGCTGCGCGTCGAAAGCGGGGACGCCCCCCTGTCGTCGGACAGCGCCGAGGTGGCCTACCTCGCCCCGTCGCCGCTGGAGCCCCAGGCGGTGGAGGTGCTCGGCGGCGTCCTGCGCCGGGCCGTCGGCCATCCGGGGCTGCGCACGTCCTTTCACCGGGCCGGGCCCGCGGTGGTGGTCCTGGAGCCCGGGGACACCGGCGGCCTCGGCGCGGTGGTGGCTCTGCTCGGACGGTACCCGGGGCTGCGGGTCGCCGTCCGGAGCGAGGTCTCGGACTCCCTCGCGACGGCCGCGGTCCTGGAGGCGCTCCACGCGGCGGGCGCAGACTCCATCGAGGTCGGGAACCGCCTCGACCCCGGTCCAGTCGAGCTCCGGCTGAGGCGTGCGGGAAGCTAGATCGCTCGCCGAAGGCGTCCGGGCTCGGCCTCACGATCAGCCGACAGCTGGCGCGGATGATGGGCGGTGACCTGACCGTCCGGAGTCGTCTGGGCGAGGGGTCGTGCCTCACGCTGTGGCTACGGCCCGCCGGCTGAGCGCCTACCTCGCGTCCGCCGCACGGATTCGCAGCGCCGTTCCCCAGGGATCCCGCAGGACGGCGCCACCAGCCCCGCGCTCCACGGGGTAGCCGGCGGCCTGCATGCTCGCAATGGCGCCCTCCACATCGTCCGGCGACGGCACCAGCAGCTCCCAGTCCAGCAGCCGCGCGTCGCCCTCGCCGGCCGCGGGGGCCGAGGCCGCCCACGTATTCAGCCCGAGGTGGTGGTGGTAGCCGCCGGCCGAGAGGAAGAGGGCGCCGGGATAGCTCCAGACCACCTTGTCCAGCCCCAGCGCCTCGTGGTAGAACGCCGCAGCCCGGTCGAGGTCCCCCACATGGAGGTGGACGTGGCCGATCGTCGTGCCGGCGGGCATCCCGCTCCACGACGCGCTCCCCGCGGCCCGGACCACGCCCGCGATGTCCAGCGGCTGCGTGGCCATCACGAGCTGCCGGTCCCGATGACGCCATTCGGCGCGCGGACGGTCGGCGTAGACCTCGATCCCCAGCCCATCGGGATCCTGGAGGTACAGCGCCTCGCTGACGAGATGGTTGGACGTCCCGGGCCGCTGGCCCAGCTCCGTCAGCTGCCGCAGCAGCGCGCCCAGGGCGGCACGGTCGGGCAGCAGGATCGCGTAATGAAAGAGCCCCAGCCGCCCGCGCGGCGGAACGGGCGCCGAGCCCGGCTTCTCGTGCAGCTCGATCAGCGGCACGTCCGTGCCCTCCTCCCCGAGGGAGACGCGCTTCCCGGAGCGCTCCAGCACCCGGAAGCCGAGCACTCCCTCGTAGTACGCGAGCGATCGGCCCAGGTCCGCCACCTGGAGCCGGACCCGCCCGATCCGCGTCCCCGCATCCAGGCGGAACCCCGGCGACGGGATGCCGTAGGAAATCGTTTCCGTCCCGTCCGGTCGGCCATCCATTCTTCAGCTCCGTTCTCTCGCCTGGTCTTCGGGATCCCGTTTCCCCACGCCACCGGTCGCGCAACCGGGGCGCGCCCCCCACTTTGCCCGCGATAACGGTGCCGGCGAAGGCAGCCCAGAACGGGTCGGGCAGGCGCCCGCATCTCGCGGCGCAGGTCGTGCAGGCACGCGGCGTGGCGGTCGCCGGCGTGGTGGAGACACGGGAAGCAACGCCGCGGGAGAGTGGAAGAGCTGAGAGAGGCGATTCGGATGATCGATGGACCGGGAATGGGCAGGAAAGACACCCGGGCGGCCGCCTCGGTCAGCACCGCGGCGATGGCGCTCGGGCTGCTGGGGATCGCCGCCCCCCTGGCGGCGCAGACGGACTACTACAACACCGACGCGGGCAGGCCCGTGCGGGTCCAGGATGCTTATCCCGTGGAGCGGTACGCGTTCGAGGCGCAGGTGGCGCCCCTGCGCATGGAGCGCTCCGATGGCGGCGCGTACCACTGGGAGTTCGAGCCGGAGCTGGCGTACGGCCTCCTGCCGCACATGCACGTGGAGGTCGGCGTTCCCCTGGTGTTCCTGGACGCCGCGGACGAGCGCGGCCGCTTCGGTGTGGCCGGGATCGACCTGTCCGCGCTGTACAACCTGAACGTGGAGACGTTGACGCTGCCGGCCTTCGCCATCGCCGGGAGCGCGGTTCTCCCCGTGGGAAGCTTCGCTCCCGACCGGGTGTACCCCTCGGTGACGGGGATCGCCACGCGCACGTTCGCCTTCGCGCGCTTTCACCTCAACGGCGAGTACACGTTCGGGGAGGCACCGGGCGTGGGGGAGGAGGTGGGGGAGGCGACGCGGTGGATGGCGGGGGTCGCGGTCGACAGGACCTTCCCGCTGCGCTCCGCGCTCCTGATCGCGGACGCGTTCGTCGAGCAGCCGCTGCACGAGGGCGAGGAGGTGGCGTGGACGACGGAGCTCGGGCTTCGCTACCAGCTGGACCCGTACTTCGCCCTGGATGCCGGCGTGGGCCGCAGGCTCACCGGCGAGGAGCGGGGGTGGTTCGTGACCTTCGGGGCCGCCCGGGCGTTCGCGGTGCGGTCGCTCATCCCCATCGCGCGCCGCTGAGATCGAGTCATGATCCTGCCGAACTGGAGACACACGATGTCCATACAGTCCCGCCTCGCCCGGGGCGTGCTGACCGCGGGGGCGCTCGCGGTCGGAACCGGTGTGCTTGTCGAGCCCGTCGCGGCCCAGTGGGCGCGGGTCCACGAGCAGTTCTATCTGCCGGCCGACCACAACTGGGTGTTCCGCGACAATTACGCCGGCGCGGACCGGCTGTTCAACGCGTTCGACTACGGCCACGCGATCCTCTACGAGGAGCTGTACCGGCGGCCGAACGGCCCGGTGGAGCGGCTGGAGGTCAGGGAATACGACTTCCTGACGAAGGGGCTGCTGAAGCGTCCGCCGCGGGTGCCGCTGGAGGAGGGGGCGATCGAGGTCGCGTACGCGAAGCTGGCGCCCGAGGCGAAGAACATGTTCCACTGGGCGCACATCCTCCACCGCCAGCTCTACGACGTCCTGGCGGACGAGCGGCTCACGCAGGCCGGGAAGGACGCCGCGGTGGCGGAGGTGCTGGCGTACTACAGGAGCCGGCCCGAGGTGGCCTTCAGCGCCGTGCCCAGGAGCATGGACGTCATGGACGGACACCACTACTCGCTGGCCTTCCGGGAGCGCTACCCGAAGTTCAACGGGCTGATCTGGGCGTACCACTGGCTCCAGGTCGGGCTCTACGAGCCGCTCCTCGTCCACGACGACGGCGCCAGCCGCACCGCGGGCGTGAACGCCACCGTGGGGCGCTTCTGGCAGATGCTCGAGAACGCCCCGGAGTCGATGCCCTACCTGATGCCGATGACGGCCGGTGTCGCGCCGGCCTTCGCGCAGCGCTACCCCGAGGCGTCCATCATCTTCGACAACCTGCACATGATGCACGACGTGATCTCCGACGTCCTCGCCTCGCCCGAGGTCCCCCGCGATCGGAAGCGGGCGGAGATCCTGCGCGCCGCCGCGATGTTCCGCGACGACACGACGTACGCCATCTCCGTCGACGAGTGGCGGATGATGGGCGACATGATGGGCGTCCACAACATGGGCGGCGTGGCGGTCGGCTTCATCCCTGATCTCCCCACCCCGACGGTGCCGCGGGGGATGTCCATGGCCGGCATGGACCACTCCGGGATGCAGGGCGGCGAAATGGACCACGGCGAGACGCAGCAGGGCCAGGAGCTGCACGACCACGAGCAGCAGGCCCGGGAGCCGGGGGAGGGGGTGGATCACGCGGCCATGGGGCATGCGCCGCCGATGACCTCCATGTCCGCGGAGCACACGCGCCTGATGATGGCGATACACGCGCGCTTGATGGCGGACCCGGTCATCCGCGAGCGGCTCGCCGCCGACCCGGAGCTCCGGCGGATGATGGACGAGATGCACGCCGGCATGCCTGGCGGCCACGCACGGGAAGGCATGGGGGAGGGGGAGCACGAAACGGAGCCGGTCATGGAGTTCATCCTGCGCCTCCTCGCCGATCCGGAGATCGAGGCGCGCATCCACGCGGACCCGCGGCTGCACGCGCTCTGGGCCGATCCGGGAGTGCAGCGGCTTCTCCATGCCCGCCGGCGTTAGCGTGATGGGGGAACGCGAGGTCGACCATGGCGACCACGGCGGCGGCGCAGACCGGGGGCGCCGCCACCGGCCCCCCGCCTCTTTCAGCCGGCGACGTTCCGTCGCATACTGATGGGCGCGCGGCCGGAGCGCTCCGGCCGCGCCTCAACTCCTGCGGACGTGACCATGACGGCCTCCCTGATCTTCCTCGCCTTCCCCGGCGTGCTCTGCACCGGGGAGCCCGCAAACGCCGGCGGAGGCACGGTTGACGAGCCGACGACGCCACCCCTGGTGGCCGAGGCACGGACGGATTCCCTGGCGGATGTCTACCGCTCCGGCCTCACCTGGGACGCCTTCTACGACGCGGCCGATGCCCGCCGCGGCCTCTGGGAGCGGAACTGGGCCGGGGCCGTGGTCCCGGCCGGGCTCGCGGAGCGAGCCCGCGCCGCGGGCGGCCCGTGGCGGATCCTCGTCATCACGGAGTTCGGGTGCTCCGACTCGGTGAACAGCGTGCCCTACGTCGCCAGGCTCGTCCGGGAGGTCCCGACCCTGGAGCTCCGGCTCGTGAATTCCGCCGCGGGGCGCCCCTGGATTGAGGCCCATCGGTCCCCCGACAGCCGCCCCGCCACGCCGACCATCCTGGTGCTGGACGACGAGTACCGGATCCGCGGCTGCTGGGTCGAGCAGCCCGCGGCCCTCCAGGCGTTCTGGCTCGACGTCGTGGCGCGGGGCGCAGCGTCCCGGGAGATCGGCCGCAAGATGGCCTGGTACGAGGAGGATGCGGGGCGCGAAACGCTCCGTGAGCTCGTGGAGATTCTCGAAAGGGCCCACCGGGGTGAGCAGATCTGCCCGGGCTCGAACCAGCGCTGAGGATCCGCGCTGCTACCGCCCCGGCATGACCCGGTGCACGTAGCGGCAGGCGTCCTCGGCGCCGCTGCGCTGGAGACTGCCCGGCCCCCATTCCGCCGGGATGTTGCGGGTGCACTCCTGGTATGTGGCGTAGTCCTCCGCGCGGAAGGTCGGCCCTGATGCCGCCGTCCGGACCAGCACGACGACGATGATCGCAAGCACGGCCCCCAGTATCCCGGCCGTGATCCAGCGGCTCCTGTTCATGGACCTCCCCCCGCGCCCGTGCCCGCTTCGCCTCGAACCCGGATGATAACGGGGGACCGCGGTCGCAGAAATCGCCCGGTGCCCCCGCCAGCCGCCCATCGTCCTCGCCGCGCAGCTCATCGCCACGGGCCCGACGCCCCTCCGATCCGGCTGCGGGTTATCTTCCGTGAGCCGGGGCGTGGAGGACGCGGCGAGTCGCCCCCGTTCGGGCGCCTCCGGGCGGCTCGAACGGGTCGCGGAGCGAAACCCAGGGAGAGCGGGGGTGGAATGGGCGAACGACCGAACGAGGGCGCGGCCGAGCTGGACCCGGCGCTGCGGGCGCGCCTCCGGGCGCTGTGCGACGAGGGGTGGGATCTCTGGGAGCGCTTCGACACCGAGGTGCGGCGCCGGGACTTCCACCCCTTCGTCGCCGCCGACTACGACGTCGTTTTGGACGCGCTGATCCCTCTGCGGGCGCCGGGTCTCCGCTTCCTCGAATGGGGCTCGGCGACCGGCGTCATCACCATCATGGCCGACCTCCTCGGCTTCGAGGCCTGTGGCATCGAGATCGACCCGCAGCTGGTCGAGCAGGCCAGGGCCCTCGCCCGCCGGACCGGGTCCCGGGCACGCTTCACCGCCGGCAGCTTCCTCCCCACCGGCTACCGGTGGAGGGACGGCCGGGGCGACAGCCGGCTCGGCACCATCGGGTCCGGCGACTCCGGCTATCTCCAGCTCGGCCTGCCGCTGGAAGAGTTCCACCTGGTCTTCGGCTATCCGTGGGCCGGCGAGGAGCCGATGATGCTCGATCTGATGCGCGTCCACGGCCGTCCTGACGCGCGCTTCCTCGTCCACACCGCGGGCCGGGTCGACGTCCATACGGGGGGCCGGGTCGCCGTAGAGCCGCCGGCCCCACGGCCGGCCCGGCTCACCGGAGGGGGGAGGAGCGCGTCGTGAGCCGCCGGGCGTCCGCGTCGAGGGTGACGAGCTGGATCCGGCCCCGCTCCAGCCTGAGCACCGTGTCCAGCGCCGCCAGGATCTCCGTGCCCGACGACTCCGTCACCCGGAGCAGTCCGACGCGAACGCGGTGGTATCCGTCGGGCAGCGTCCGCTCCTCGAGCACGAAAACCGGCCGATCGCCCTTCACGCCCCCTCGCGTCAGCTGCATCGTGTCGGGGCCGGCCGAGCCGATCCGGGTCACCAGGGAGTAGGCGGCGCGGTCGCGCGTGCACACTTCCGGCGTGCGCATGTGCGCCGGAAGCGCTGCCAGCTCCTCCGCCGTGCGCGGCCGGCAGTCCTCTCGCGCCGTCACGCTCATCCGCCAGGAGAACCGCAGGATCGCCGCGTCCGCCCCCGGCGGCGTGTACGGGGCGCGGGAGAGCCCCGCCAGCGCGAAAACCATCGCGCCCGAGCAGACGACGATCCACACGACGCCCTTCATCCGGACCCCGCGGCCCGCGGGGGCACCGCGGCCTCCCCGCCATCCACGGCCGGTCCGCCCGCCGCCTCGCGCCGCGTCCGGCACAGCGACAGCAGGTCGATCTGCTCCTCCTCCGACAGCCGCGCGAGCGCGTCGATCTCCGCGGCGAACGCGGTGGCCGCGCCGTGCAGCTTGACCCCCTCCCCGAGCGTCGCCTCCACCAGCCGAAGCCGGCTCCGGTCCACCCGCTCCTTGAGCTCCGCCCCGCGGCCCTCGAACAGGCGCTCGGACGTCCACGTAACCCCCTCGCGCGTCCGGCCGTCGTGCTCGGGGCAGCCCACCACCAGAACGCCCCCCGCCCCGCCGCGCAGCAGGAACTCCACCGTCGATGAATGCATCGCCCCCACGCATGGCACCGTGAGGAGCTTCGCACCCGACCGCTCCGCTTCGCCCCGCGCGGCGCTCCACTCGCACCCCACGATCACCACGTCACCAGGTCCCGGACTCTCCTCCGCCAGGAACCACCGCACCTCGGCGAGCTGGTCCCGCCCCGTCACGCCGAGGGGGCCGATGGCCATGGGCGGGCACGACCCGATGCAGACGCCGCAGCTCGTGCACAGCTCCGTCCTGACCCGCGCCACATACCCCTCGCGCCCATCCGTCCGCGCCACCATCGCGATGGCGTCGTACGGGCAGTCGCTGACGCACTGCTCGCACCCCGTGCACGCCCGCTCGTTCACCACCGCCGGCGCCGGCAGCTCCTCGACCCGCGGCCGCGTCAGCCACGGCACGGCGATGGCCAGGCCCGTCAGCGCCGCACCCGCCGCCCACACCACACCGGCGGGTAGCCGCTGCGTCACCGGCAGCCAGAAGCCGTAGAACCAGTCCGTCGGCACCTGCGCGGGAACCCGGAAGAGGTCGGCCGCCGGTGCCATGGAAAGCGGCCACAGCACGGCCGCAGCCGTCAGCGCGACCATCGTCCCCCACAACACCCCCCGCGCAGGGAGCAGCACCGGCCTCGCCACACGCGCGACGTGCACCCACAGCAGGATCCCCAGCGTGAGCGGCAGCGCGATGTGCGCGAAGAGGTTCAGGAAGAAGAACGCGCTGGGAAGGTCGCGCTCCCCGGTGAAGGACCGGCTGATCGGCTCGCTGAACACCGGGAGCGCATCCAGCAGCCGCGCCCCCTCTACCGCCAGGACCTGCGCGTGGGTGTCCCACACCAGCACGTACCCCGTCCACCCCGACACGAAGATCACCGCCAGCAGGACGACGCCGCTCACCCACGCCAGCGCGCGAGGCCCCCAGCTACGCCGCTGCGCGTACATCCGGAACGCGTGCACCCCGGCCGCCACCACCGCCGCGTCCGATGCGAAACGATGCAGACCCCGGATCCAGCGACCCGCCCACACCTGCTCGTTCAGCCCCGCCACCGACTCGTACGGCGCGCCCAGCCGGTAGAAGACCAGCAGGTAGATCCCCGTCACCAGCAGCACCCCCAGCAGCGCCACCGTGATCGCCCCGCTGTGGTACAGCGGGTTCCACCGCGACCCGTAGATCCGGTTGGCCCACGCGTCCACGCGCGAAAGAATGCGAAAGCTGATTCGTGGTCCCATGACGCGAATTTACCCCCGGCGTCGCCGCGGGCGGTGTCGGGAAATCCCCCATGATGAATTCAGGATCAACCTACTGGCGCGCGCCGTGGCCCGCTATTATCATTTCCCCATGATGTTAACACGTAAAGCCGCCGCCGCAACCCGCTCATGCTGAATCGATCGGCGGATTACGCGCTCCGGGCGGTGCTGTACCTGGCCCAGCGGGAGGGTGGCGGTTCGTGCGCCGCGAACGTGGTGGCGCGGGCGACGGGCATGCCGCGGAACTACCTGGGGAAGGTGCTGCACATGCTGGTGCGCGGGGGTGTGCTGGATTCCGAGCGGGGTCCGCGCGGGGGTTTCCGCCTGGCGGTGGAGCCGGAGGGGCTCACGCTGGCGGCGGTGGTGGAGCCGTTCCAGCGGCTGCCGGCCCGGCGGATCTGCCTGCTGGGGAACCGGCCCTGCGACGCGGCGAACCCGTGTGATTTGCATGGGCGGTGGCAGGGAATGACGGACGAGATCGCGGGCTTTTTCCGGGAGACGACGATCGCGTCCATGCTGGCGGGGAGTGCGGTGGAATCCGGGACCGAGTCTGCATCGGCGTCGGGGCGAGGGGGCTCCGCCGCAGGAATCCTGACGTGAAGGAGAGGACCATGGGTACGTTGCCGGAGGGCGGGCCGGCGGTCGAGCCGGAGCGGCTGCCGCTTGGTCAGCGGCTGTTCGACAACTGGCTGCTGCTGATGATCGCGGGGATCCTGATCATGGCGGTGATCTACACGGGGTGGGGTCTGTGGGAGATCGCCTCGATGCCGGAGGGGACGCTGCCATGAGCGAGCACACGACATCGTCTTCGCCTTCGCCGTTGGGGGGTGAGCCGATGCATACCGGGATGGTGTCGCCGCGGGGTCGGTGGTGGGTGCCGGCGCACAGGACGGAGAGGGTGTGGTTCGCCATCGCGTTCGCGTGGTGCATGGTGCTGTTCGCGATGATGCCGTTGTGGCACTGGAAGGGGGGGCAGAACGCGTCGGGGATCCGGACGAAGGTGGAGCCGGCGGCGTACGTGGAGCGGGTGGAGCAGTTCGTGGCGGACTACCGGGTGGGTGAGCTGGGTGGGATGCCGGTGGTGGAGCCGCCCCCTGGCGCGGACGTGTACCTGCTGGGGCGGATGTGGAGCTGGTACCCGGTTCTGAAGCTGCGGAAGGGGGTGGAGTACACGCTGCACCTCTCGTCGGCGGACGTGAACCACGGTTTCTCGCTGTACCCGGTGAACATCAACTTCCAGGTGGTTCCCGGCTACGACTACGGGCTGAAGATCGTGCCCACGGAAGCCGGTGACTTCGGGATCATCTGCAACGAGTTCTGCGGCGTTCTGCACCACGCCATGCTGGGGAAGGTGCTGGTGACGAACGAGGACGGAACGATGCCCGGTGAGGCGGCGGTGGCCGCGGAGGTGGAGTGATGACGACGGACGTGGGGAAGCGGCCGGTCGAGCGGTCCGGGTCGGTGAAGGACCGGGTGTTCCGGACGTGCGGGTTCACGGGGCTGAAGCTGCATCGTCCGGCGGAGCGGCTGATGCGGGCCCACGCGGTGGCGGCGACGGTGGCGCTGCTGATCGGGGGCGTGAGCGCGATCCTGATCCTGCTGACCCGCTGGCAGGCGGTGCACCTGCTGGAGCCGATGATGTTCTACCGCGTGCTGACCGCGCACGGCATCAGCATGCTGATCTTCTTCATCATCTTCTTCGAGATGGCGGTGCTCTACTTCGCCGCCGGGCCGCTCCTGAACAGCCGGATCGCGGCGCCGAAGCTCGGCTGGTTCAACTTCGGGCTGATGACCACGGGCGCGGTGCTGGTGGAGTGGATGATCTGGACCGGGAAGGCGGACGTGCTGATGACGTCCTACATCCCCCTCCGGGCGGACCCGCTGTACTACCTGGGGATCATCTTCTTCGCGGTGGGCGCGCTCCTGGTCTGCTTCCAGTTCTTCGCGACGCTGGTCATCGCGAAGCGGGAGAAGACGTATGAGGGCTCGCTCCCGCTCATCACGTTCGGCGCGGTGACGGCGGCGATCATCGCGGTGATCACGCTGCTCCACGGCGCGGCCACGTACATCCCGACGTTCCTGTGGTCGATCGGGCTGATGGAGGTGGACCCGCAGGTCTACCGGATGCTCTGGTGGGGGCTGGGCCACTCGTCGCAGCAGATCAACGTGGCGGCGATGGTGTCGATCTGGTACCTCCTGGGCGCGTTCACCGTTGGCGCCGTGGTGCTGAACGAGAAGATCAGCCGGACGGCGTTCGTGCTCTACATCCTGTTCATCTCCATGGCGTCCGCGCACCACCTGCTGGTTGACCCGGGCTTCAGCTCGTCGTGGAAGGTTGTGAACACGAGCTACTTCATGTACATGGCGGTGCTGGCCAGCATGCTGCACGGCTTCACCGTTCCGGCGGGCGTGGAGGTGGGACAGCGGCTCCGCGGCGCCACGCAGGGGCTGTTCGGCTGGGTCAAGCGCGCGCCCTGGGGCGACCCGGGGTTCAGCTCGATGGTGCTCTCCCTCGTGGTCTTCGGGTTCGTGGGCGGGATCACGGGCGTGACCATCGGGACGGAGCAGATCAACATCGTCGCCCACAACACGTTCCGGGTCCCGGGCCATTTCCACGCGACGGTGGTGAGCGGCACCGCGATGGCGTTCATGGGGCTGACCTACTACCTGATCCCGCTGATCTTCCGGAAGAGGGTGGCGTTCTGGCCGCTGGCGCAGGTCCAGCCGTACCTCTTCGCCGGCGGCATGCTGGTCTTCTCGATCTTCATGTCGTTCTCCGGCGGCTTCGGCGTCCCGCGTCGCCACTGGGACATCAACTTCTCCGGCGCGCCGTTCGAGCAGGCGTTCCACCCGGCCGTGGACGCGCTGATGGCCATCATGGCGCTGGGCGGCCTCGTGGCCGCGGTGGGCGGCGGGATCTACATCCTGATCACCGTCTGGTCCGTGTTCTTCGGCGAGCCGTTCACGGAGGCGGATCGCGTTCCCGGGGCCCGGGGCCTGCCGCAGGGGCTCACCGCCCCGCCGCGGCCGGTCACGGTCGCGGACGAGGCGAACCTGCCGTCGGGCCGGTTGGGCCACGCGCCGGGAACGATGGTGCTGGTGCTGATCTTCCTGACGGCGTTCGCCGTGTACTACTTCGCCAACTGGAAGATCCTGTCCTTCGTCTGGAAGATCGGATGACGAACGGGAACTCCGCGCCTCCTCCCGGGCTGAGCCGGGAGGAGGCACAGGCGTTCGCCGGGGTGGTCGCCCTGCTCCTCATCGCGGCCGCCTGGTGGGCCCTGGCCCTCTGGCCCGTGGCGAGCGGCCCCGCCTGGCTCGAGCGCACGCGCTACGCCTGCTTCGGCGTGGCCGGGAACGGACTGCCCGACGTGGGCGGCTGGATCGGCCTGATCGGCGGCCCGCTGGGGATGCTGCTGATCCTCGTCGTGGGCTGGCGCGCGGCCTTCGGCGATCTCCTGTCACGCGCCCGCACCTCCCGTCCCGCGGCGGCCGCCCTGGCCTCGGTCGCCCTCGGCGCTTTCGCCCTGGTCACGAGTGCGGGAGTCCGGGTCCACCAGGCGCGGGATCCCGGCTGGGTGGCCGAGGCCGAGACCCTCCCGCCAGCGAGCTATCCACGGCTGGACCGGGCCGCCCCCTCCCTCGCGCTGACCGGGCAGCACGGCGAGCCGCTGGACCTCGCGAGTCTCCGCGGATCGCCGGTCCTGGTCACGTTCGCCTTCGCCCACTGCCAGACCGTGTGCCCCCTCGTCGTCAGGGACGTCCTCGCCGCCAGGCGGGCCCTCGTCGGGAGCGGGATGGAGCCGGCGGTCCTCATCGTGACGCTGGATCCGTGGCGGGATACGCCGTCGCGGCTGCCGGCCATGGCGAAGGGCTGGGATCTCCCGGACGATGGCGCCTGGGTCCTCACCGGCAGCGTCGCGGAAGTCGAAGCGGTCCTCGACGCGTGGGACGTGCCCCGGACCCGGGACACCACAACCGGAGAGGTCACGCACCCGTCGCTCGTGTACGTGGTCGACTCCGCGGGGGGGCTGGCGTTCGCCTCCACGGGCGGTGCGGAAGCCCTCGTGTCGCTCGTGCGGCGCTTGTGAGATGCGCGCCGTGGGGACCGCATGGGCAGGACCGGCCCACCCCCACCGCGGCTACCACCTCCCGCGACGGAGCGGGCCGCGTCCTCGTCTCGAGCGACCGCTGACCGGTGTACTCCCTGGTACGCCGGTTCATCAAGACCGGCATCGCCTTCCTCTTCACCGGCCTCCTCCTGGGCGCCTGGATGCTGGTCCGCCGCGAGCTCTACGGCATCTGGCCCAATCCGTACCTCGCCTCCGCGCACGCCCACGCCGTGCTCGTCGGGTTCGTCATGTTCCTCATCCTGGGTGTGGCGCTCTGGCTGTTCCCCCGCGCCCCCAAGGAGGACCGGCGCTACCGGCCGGAGCGCGCCGCGGCGGCCTACTGGATCCTCCTGTTCGCCACGGCCGGGCGCTTCGTCGCCGAGGTCGCGCGCGGCTGGGTACCACCGCCCCTGCTCGGCTGGATCGTGGTCGCCGGCGGGCTCGGCCAGGTCGCCGGGCTCGCGGTGTACTTCTGGACCATGTGGCCCCGCATCCGCCCCGTGGGCAGCCACCTCAGGGAGGCGAAGGGCGAGAAGTTCTGAGCTGCCGATGAGGCCCGGCCAGCTCCGCGCCGGCAGCGGCGGACCGGGGCGGCCGCATCGTCCTGGTCCATGCCTTGACATCCGACAACACCCGCTGCCATTCTGTTGTCGAAGCTCGAGGTATCAACGAGCGAGGCGCCATGACGGACCGGGCCGATCTGCTGCAGGGCACGCTGGACCTCCTCATCCTGAAGACGCTGGCACCGGGGCCGCTCCACGGCTGGGGGATCTCGAAGCGGATCCGCCAGCTTTCGGCGGAGGTGCTGGAGGTAGGGCAGGGGTCGCTGTACCCGGCGTTGTACCGGCTGGAGGACCGCGGGTGGATCAGGAGCGAGTGGGGGCAGAGCGCGGAGGGGAGGCGTGCGAAGTAATGACGTGGTTCGGGTGGGCGCGACGGGGGCTCGGACGACTGATCCGGAGGACGGCGGCGGAGCGCGAGATGGACGAGGAGATGCGGCTGCACCTGGAGCTGGAGGCGGAGGAGCTGATGCGTACGCGGGGTCTGACCGCAGGGGAGGCATGGCGGCAGGCCGGGGTCGCGTTCGGAGGAGTGGAGCAGTACAAGGAGACGGCGCGGGCGGCGCGTCCGACGCGGCCGCTGGAGGACCTGGTGCGCGACGCCACGCAGGGGGTTCGGAGCCTGCGCCGGTCGCCCGGCTTCGCCGCGGTGGCGGTGCTCACGCTGGGGCTGGGGATCGGCGGGACGGCGGCGATCTTCAGCGTGGTGCGAGGGGTGCTGCTCCGCCCGCTGCAGTACCCTGAAGCCGGAGCGCTGGTGACGGTGTGGAGCCGTTTCCTGCCGGAGAGCGGGTTCGACTTCCCGCAGTTCTGGATTTCGCCGCCGGAGTACTGGGACTATCGGGAGCAGAACCGGTCGCTGGCGGAGCTGGCCGCCCTTGCGGACGTCGGGGTGACGCTGACGGACGGGGACGCGGAGCCACAGCGCGTCGAGGGCGCGAAGGTGACGGGGGAATTCTTCCGCACGCTGGGGGTCGACGCGGCGCTGGGGCGGGTGCTGGGCACGGAGGACGATGCGCCCGGGGGCAGCAACCGGGTGGTGCTGGGGGACGGCCTCTGGCGGACGCGCTACGGGAGGGATCCCGACATCCTGGGCCGGACGGTCATCGTGGATGGTGTGGGGCACGAGGTGGTGGGGGTGATGCCGCCGGGCTTCGCCTTTCCGTCCCGGGAGACCGTGCTGTGGGGCCCGATGGGCCTGGATCCCGCCAACCGCGCGAACCGCGGTGCGCATTCCCTCCAGCTCGTCGGCCGGCTGGCGCCAGGAGTCTCGCTCGCGGAGGCCCGCGCGGAGATGAGGACCCTGATGGCGGTCTGGGAGGCGGAGTACCCCGAGATTCACACGGGCCACTTCCTGATCGTGAACTCCCTGATGGACGACGTGGTGGGGAGCGTCCGGGGCACCCTCTGGCTGCTGCTGGGCGCGGTCGCCTTCGTGCTCCTCATCGCCTGCGCCAACGTGGCCAGCCTGATGCTGGGGCGAAACGAAGCGCGCCGAAGGGAGCTGGCCGTCCGGGTGGCGCTCGGCGCCGGGCGACGTCGCATGATCCAGCAGCTCCTCACCGACAGCCTGGTGCTCGCGCTGGCCGGCGGCGTGCTCGGGGTGGGCCTCGCCTGGACCGGCATGCGCGCCATCCTGAGGCTGGGTGCCGGGAGCATTCCGCGCGCGGACGCGGTGGCGCTGGACGGGGGCGTGCTGCTGTTCGCCCTCGGGATCACGCTGCTGACGGCCCTTCTCTTCGGCCTGGCTCCGGCCATCCGGGGCGGGCGGCAGAGTCCGGGCGCGGCGATGAGGGAGGGCGGGCGCGGGGGCGCCGGCGGACGCCGCGCGTCCAGGCTGCGGGCGGGGCTGATCGTGGCGGAGGTCGCGCTGGCGGTGGTGCTGGTGGCGGGGGCGGGGCTGATGATTCGCAGCTTCGAGCGGCTGACCGCCGTGGACCCCGGCTTCCGGCCGGAGGGCGTCCTCACGGCGCAGCTCGCGCTGCCGTCGCGGGACTATCGCGATGTCGCGGCCGTGGCTGCGTTCCACGCGGAGCTCGCGGCTCGCCTGGGCGCCCTGCCCGGGGTCGTCTCGGTCTCGGGCGCGTCGGACCTGCCCCTCTACGAAGCGCCGCCGAACGTCGATTTCGAGATCGAGGGCGCGCCGCCCGCCGCCCCCGGCGAGCCCGCGCGCAGCGGGGACCTCGTGTTCGCGCTGCCCGACTACCCCGCGACCATGGGGATCCGGATGCTCGAAGGGCGGTTCTTCAACCCTTCGGATGACGTGGAGGCGCCCCGGGTCGCGGTGGTGAGCCGGACGGCGGTGCGCATCTTCTGGGGCGGGCGCAGCCCGATCGGGAGCCGCATCCGCACCGCCGGGGACCCGGACCGTCCGTGGTCCACGGTGGTGGGGGTCGTCGAGGACGTGAAGTGGGAGGGGCTCGACGCCGGGCACCGCCCGGCCTACTTCATGCCGGTGGCGCAGCCCGCCTGGCGCCCGTCGACGCTGTACTACACGCTGCGCGTCGACGGCGAGCCCCTCGCCCTCGCCCCGGCGGTCCACCGCGCCGTGGCCGGGATGGATGAGCGGCTGCCGCTCATCCGGGTTTCGGGCATGGATGCCCTGGTCGGGGAATCCGTCGCGCGCCCGCGGTTCGTCATGGTCCTGCTCACTCTCTTCGGTGGCGTGGCGCTGAGTCTCGGCGCCGTCGGGATCTACGGCGTGGTGAGCTACGGCGTGACGCGCCGCCGGAGGGAGCTGGGCATCCGCATGGCCCTCGGCGCCGACGGCGCCTCGACGGCCGGTCTGGTGCTGGCGCAGGGGATGCGCCTCGCCCTGGCGGGCGTGGTGCTCGGCCTGGCCGTGACATTCGTCACCACGCGACTCATGACGGGGCTCCTGTTCGGCGTGAGCCCCACCGATCCCGCCACCCTTGCCGCCGTGTGCGCCGTTCTCCTGGCGGCGGCGGTCGTCGCCTGCTGGGTGCCCGCCATGCGCGCGGTGCGGCTGGATCCGGTCGCGGCGCTCCGCACGGAGTGAGCGGCAGGGAGGAGGTCAGTTCACGATCGCCTGATAGATGAGGGCTCTCAGCCTGCCGTGGTCGTCCAGCCCCGCGGCGGGGATCACCTGCGTGAAGTAGACGACCACGAGCTCCTCCTCCGGATCGACCCAGTACGCGGAGTGGTAGGCGCCACCCCAGCCGAACTCGCCCGCCGAGCCGGGAACGCCCCGGATGCCAGGCTCCTCCACCACGTAGAAGCCGAGTCCGAAGCCCTGCCCGTTCCCGTACTTGCCCTCCTCCAGGTGGTCGACGGTCATCAGCTGCACGGTCCTCGGGCCGAGGATCCGCCGCCCGTCCAGCGCTCCCCCGTTCAGGAGCATCTGCAGGAAGCGGGCGTAGTCGGACGCCGTCGAGAGGAGCCCCGCCCCGCCCGAGTAGCTCTGCCGGGGTCCGTCCACGTAGGCGCCCTGCCCCACCATCCCGCCCGGATCCGGCGCACGCTCCAGCCCCTCTGCGCCCCTCGTCGAATACACGACCGCGAGCCGGTCCCGCTTGGAGGGAGGCAGATAGAAGTGGGTGTCCTTCATGCCGAGCGGGTCCAGGATGCGGACCCGCAGGAACGCGTCCAGTGGCTGTCCGCTCACCCGCTCGATGAGTGCGCCCAGGATGTCCGTCCCGTAGCCGTAGATCCACCGCTCACCGGGCTGCGCATCGAACGGGAGCGCGGCGATGCGCGAGACGGTGACCCCGATCGGCTCGTGCCGGTCCGCGAAGTACCAGCCCGTGATCCCGGCCGCTTCCCAGCGATCCCGGGCCACGCCGAACCCGTAGCCGATCCCCGCGGTGTGGGTGAGGAGATCACGGATGGTGATGGGCCGCCTGGCTTTTGCGACGTCGTATCCATCCCCGTCTTCGTCCGGTACGGCGACGGTGGTCTCGCGGAACTCCGGCAGGTACGCGCCGACCGGGTCGGAGATCAGCAGCCGGCCCTCCTCCTGGAGCATCATCACGCCCACGCTCACCAGGGCCTTGGTCTGGGACGCGATCCGGAAGATCGCGTCCTCGCGCATCGGCGCTCCGGCCTCGCGGTCTCTGTGCCCGAACGCTTCCAGGTAGGCCACCTGTCCCCGTCTCGCCAGCAGCACGACGCCGCCGGGGAGCCGGTCGTCCCCGACGTACTCGTGCAGGACGGTGGTCAGGCGCTCCAGCCGCTCGGAGGAGAGCCCCACCGCCTCGGGGCG
>DATKBW010000033.1:0-5280 GCA_035513575.1 Longimicrobiales bacterium
GAGCGGCGCCAGGGCGCGGGCGTTCTCCGCGTTCACGGCCTCGTACGTGGCGCGCTCCGGCCCTCCATCCAGCGCGGGGTCGCCGGCCCCGTGGATCAGGTTGTGGAGGCGCTTGGTGAGGCGGAAGAACGACTCGTCGTCGGATTCGATCACGAACCAGCGCGTCCGGATCCCCAGCTCGTCGAGGAGCGAGACCATGGTGGGGAGCATCTCGGCCACGCCGCCGCCGACCGCCGTGGAGTTGACCATCCAGACGGTGCGGCCCCGGAACGCGGGCGCCACGGCCGCGGCGCGCTCGCGCAGCGCCTCCACGGACGGGGCGAGGTGGGCGATGGCCGCGTAGTCCTCGAGCGAGGGGCGGGGCGGAAGCTCGACCGCTCGTGCCGCGTTCATGTTTCTCCGAGTCACCCGCGACCTCCTCGCCGGCAGCACACCCTCCACCCGCCCTCCATCGTCAGCTCTGGTGCTCCGAAGTCGCGGAAACTGCCGCGGGGCCCGGGGCCCCGTCGGCGGCCGCGGCGTCCGCCGCCACCGCGACGCGCTCGGGCCGTGTGATCCCGACGTGGCACCGCAGCACTTCCGCGACGGTCCACGCCTGCGCGACGCAGCCGCGGGGGGTGTGGGGCGGCTCCGCGTCGAAGACCTCGCTCATGGAGCCGATGCACGCCTCGTCGAGGTGGGTCAGGAGTCCCTCCAGAAACGATGCCGCGCGCGCCCGATCACCGGGGTGCACGCGCAGCCACGCGTCCACGAAGGGGCCGATCAGCCAGCCCCAGACCGTCCCCTGGTGGTACGCGGCATCGCGCGCGCGCAGGTCCCCGAAATAGCGCGGCTGATAGTCCGTGTGCCCGGGGGCCAGCGACCGCAGTCCCACCGGCGTGAGCAGCCGCGCCTCCACCTTCTCCATGACTCCAGGCCACCGCTCCTCGTCCAGGACCGGGCGATCGAGCGAGATGGCGAACACCTGGTTGGGACGGAACGCCGCGTCGTCCCCCGCCTCGCCATCGACCACGTCGTACAAGTACCCGCCCTCATCGTACCAGAACCGCGCGTTGAACGACGACCGGACCCGATCGGCGTGCCCGCCGACTTGTGCCGCAGCGCTCTCCCCGCCCTCCTCGCCGAGCCACTCCTCGAGCAGCCGCAGCGCGTTATACCATAGCGCGTTGATCTCGACCGCCTTGCCGCGGCGTGGCGTGACCACCCATTCGTCCACCTTGGCGTCCATCCACGTGAGCTGGTAGCCCTCGGCCCCCTGCCGCAGCAGCCCATCGGTCGGGTCCACGCCGATGCCGAAGCGCGTGCCGCGCAGGTGCGCGTCCACGATCTCGCGCAGGCGCGGCAGGAGCTCCCGGAGCAGCTCCCTGTCCCCGGTCGCCCGGACGTAGCGGTGGACGGCGTGGAAGAACCAGAGTGTGGCGTCGGCGGTGTGATACAGGCCCTGCTCGTCGCCCTCCGGGAACATGTTCGGGATGAGGCCGTCCCGGATGTGGTCCGCGAACGTCCGCAGGATCGCCGCGGCCTCGCGGTGTCTGCCGGTGACGAGCGCGAGCCCCTCCAGGCTGATCATCGTGTCCCGGCCCCAGTCGGTGAACCAGTGGTAGCCGGCGATGATGCTCTTCGTCTCGCCGCCCGCCGCCCGGGCCCGGGACTCCTCCCTGGCGCGCGTGGCGGGCGAGACTATGAACGCGTCCGCCGCGAGCGTCAGCTCCGCGGCAATGGCTTCGTCTACGAGGCCGGCGAGGTCCAGTAGGTCGCGCCGCCGTGTCAGTTCCGCCACTTCGCGCGCGTCGTGGCCGGCCGGATCGATTCGCCCGGTCTCCTCCGCGGTGGCGAGGATGTCGAGGCTCGCACCCTGTTCCAGCCGCGCCTCGATCCGGCCGGGCGACCAGGCGTCGCCGACGGAGGCGTAGCCGCGGCGGGCCTCGACGCGGTAGAGGATCTGCGAGAGGACGGCGGGGTCGTCGTCGAACCGGGCGCCCGCGCCGGCGAACCGGATATGCAGGTCGGGACCGCCCCGGCAGCCGACGTCCAGGCCGTCCGTCACCGGACGGACGTCGTAGTCGCGCCCAAGCTGATCCCCGACCATGGCGTCGTGGCTACGAATGTCCACCATCGGCCGGACCGAGAGCTCGACGCCGGGGCCGGATACGATCCGGTAGCGTACGGATACCGTGTTCTGGCCGTGGACCAGGACCAGGTGCTTCTCGAGCACCGTCTCCCCGATCTGGTAACGCCACGCGGGGAGCCCGTGGTCCAGTCGGAACTCCCGCAGGTGCTCGGAGCCGTGGAGCTCGAGGGCGTCCGGCCGCTCGTCGCCCCCGAGGTGGACCTCGCGGCCACCCGGCAGACGCACGGTCTCGGCCAGGTCCAGCAGGAGCAGCACGCGGCCGAGCGGGGCCGGGAGCGCGGCCACCAGGAGGCCGTGGTATCGCCGCGTGGCCGCGCAGGAGACCGTGCCGGACGCGTACCCGCCGAGCCCGTTCGCCACGAGCCATTCCCGCTCGACCAGCGGCGCCCAGTCGGGGCCGGACGCGGGCTCCCACGGCATCTTCCGCAGCAGCTCCGCGCGATCCAGCGTCTGTGTGACTCCGTGAGGCGCTTCGCTCAACGTTCCTCCTTCCCGTCCGGTGCCATGATCACCGCGGCCTGCCCCGGGAGCCGCCATCCGTCCGATTCCGTCTCGACCGGCGGCGTGCCACGCCCGCCGTACGCGGCCGACTCGCTCGACCACAGGACCGTCCAGCGCGCTCCCCGCCAGGGCGCGAGGAGGGGCTCCGGCACGGACCGCAGGCGCAGGTCCGGCCCCAGGTTCAGGATCAGCAGCCGGTCGCCGTGCTCGTCGAACCACCGCAGGACCAGCGCGTCATCGGCCAGCACCGCCCCATCGAGCTCCGGATCGGCAGCCCTCAGCACGGGATCCCGCCGCCGCAGTCCGATCAGGTCCCGGTGCAGCCGCCGCCATTCCGGGGCGCCCGGTGGGTCGGAATCGTCCAGCACGCAGCGCCGGAACGTCTCCGGGTCCGACGGGTCCGGCAGCCCGGCCTGGATCTCCGGCGTCGCGAGGCTCGGAAACTCCTCGAGCGCGCCCGCCCGCCCTCGCCGCACGATCCCGGCCAGCTCCCCCTGGTGATCGGCGAAGTAGGTGAACGGCCGGGTCGAGCCGTACTCCTGCCCCTGGAAGAGCATGGGCATGCCCGGCGTGACGAGGAGCAGCGCGGTCATCGCCCTGAGCGGGCCGGGCCCCACGGTCGAGACCAGGCGCGCGCCGCTGGCCGAATTGGCGACCTGGTCGTGGTTCTCGAGGTAATGGACGAACGCATCGCGCCGCACGCCGCGGGTCGACGTGCCTCGTCGCTGACCTTGCCACGAGTACCACTGACCCTGGTAGAGGAAGCCGCGCTTCGCGGCCGATACCAGCTCCTGGGCGGCGCCCCGGAAGTCCGTGTAGTACGCCTCACGGCGGCCGGTCAGCGCGACCATCGCGCTGTGGTGGAAGTCGTCGTTCCAGACCCCGTCGAAGCCGCATCCGCCGTCCTCCGCCGCGCGGAGCAGCCGGGCCTCCTGCGGCTCGTTCTCGGCCAACATCACGCAGCGCCGGCCCCTGGCCGCGAAGCGGGCCTCCCGCGTCAGGTCAGCGAGGATGTGGGGCTCGCCGGTGTCGTGGATGTCCTGCGTCGCGTCCAGACGGAAGCCGTCCACGTGGTACTCCTCGACCCAGTGGCGGACGTTGGCACGGAAGAAAGACCGCACGTGCTCAGAGCCCGGCCCATCGAAGTTGATAGCCGCGCCCCACGCGGTCTGGTGGGCGGCGCTGACGAACGGGCCGGCGAGCTCCGCCAGGTAGTTCCCGTCCGGGCCGAAATGGTTGTAGACCACGTCCAGGATCACGCCCATGCCCAGGGCGTGCGCCCGATCGACGAAGCGGCGCAGGTCGTCCGGGCGGCCGTAGCCGTGGTAAGGGGCGAAGAGCGCGGCGCCGTCGTAGCCCCAGCCGAACGATCCGGGGAACTCGGCCACCGGCATCAGCTCCAGCAGCGTGACGCCGAGATCGGCCAGCGCGGGAAGCCGCGCGATCGCCGCCGTCCACGTGCCTTCGGGGGTGAACGTGCCGATGTGCGTCTCGTACAGCACCGGCCGCTCCGCGACGGGGCCCGGCCAGTCGCCATCCGTCCACGGGAACGCTCCCGGGTCCACCACCTCCGACGGGCCGTGAGGACCGGATGGCTGGCTGCGGGAAGCGGGATCGGGAAGGGTCACGTCGTCGTCCGTGCGGAGCCGGTACAGGTCGCCGGGGCCCACGTCCGCCACCCAGCCCCCGAACCAGCCCTCCGGCTCGGGCGACAGCGGCTCCACCCGCTCCGGGAGCACGACGTCCATCCGCTCCCGATCGGGCGCCCATACCCGGAAGTGGGCCCCACCCACGCCGGGCTCCGCGCCCAGCGGGAGACGACGCGTGAAAACGGCGGGTGGTCCGGAGCTCATGCGGGGCGGCGCGTGCAAGGGATGCGCCGCGCGGCGGCGAGCGCGGGGTCAGTCCGCCGCCACCACCACCAGCGTGTAGTGCTCGTCGATCGTCGCCCTGGCGGCGCCGTCGCCCAGCAGCCTCACGAACGCCGAGCCGAGCCGCTTGTCGGCGGTCGTCATGGAGATGCCCACCAGCACGCCGGTCTCCGGCTCCGAGGGCGAGCCGTCCGGGAGCGTCCAGTTGTCCCAGTCCAGCATGTAATGGTCACCCGTGAAGCTGAACCCGTCCCCGAGGTACGGCACCAGCTCGGGCGGGACGATCCCGCGGTCCACGTCCGCCGGCCATTCGAGCGCGTCCGAATGGTACGTGTAGGCCGCCAGCCGGACCGTCTCGATCTCGGAGATGGCGGCCGCCGCCCGGGCCGTGAGGACGTAGCGCTGGTAGGAGGGGATGGCCAGCCGCACGATCAGGCCGACCAGTACGACGACGATCAGCAGCTCCACGAGCGTGAATCCGTGCCGGCCCGTCCGCATCACGGGACCAGCCCCTCGTCCAGCACGTCCGCTCCCGCCCCGACCCACTCCCGCAGCGGCTGATTCGAGCGGTACGTCACGCGGGCCCGGTCCGTCTCCCCGGTCAGCTCGTACACGCCCGGGGCCGGGACCGCGTACGACACGCCGGGGATCGACGGGCCGGCATCCTCGAGCGTCTCCGGCAAGCTGCCGTGCTCGAGCTCGTACGCCCGGATCCGCTGGGCTTGCAGGTACACCCCGAACCGCAGCCCGGCCTCCTGTTCCGCGACGGACGGCCCG